>NZ_JBKEEE010000005.1:0-11367 GCF_047975795.1 Ottowia sp.
GTGTGGGGTAATGTCACGCTGGACACCAACCCCGGCTTCCAGCCCTTTGGGTATGCGGGTGGCTTGTACGACAGCGATACCCGATTGACGAGGTTCGGCGCAAGAGACTACGATGCCGAGGCCGGAAGGTGGACGGTCAATGATCCGATCTTGTTCAATGGGGGGGATTCCAACCTTTATGGTTATGTGACTCAGGATCCGGTGAATGGAATTGATCCTGATGGAGAAGACTGGAGAACCTGGCTTCAAGGTATCGGAATAGCAATCGGGTTTTCTGGATCGCCGGGAATTAATCCAAATGCTCCCAATAATCCACCTGAACCCCCATCGCAACAAGCACCAGTAAAGCCGGGGCAAGTGCCTGGTAGGCCGTTACCCAATCCTGCAACCAATCCAAACCCGCTACCAGAATTAACTCGGCCGACTGCCCCTATTTCGCCACCACCATCTGGACCATTTACGCCTGCCCCAAACTTGGCACCTCCACCTCTTTGGCCAATAGCATTAAAGTGCATGGGTGCGGCTGCTTTCTTGCTGACGCCAAGTAATGCCGGTCAATGTGCAAATCCATGTGAATGCGGCCAGCTGTATTGCGATTAAATAGAAATACATGGAATATTTTGAGTCTGACTGCTGGTCGAAAGCACATAAGCGATATATTGATGGGGATTTGGATGGTGCAATTGAGATTTGCATATCCAAAGAGTGCTCAGAATCTTCAGATTGTCAGAGGCTTGCTGCGTGGGCATTTTATAGTAAAAATTTGTATGACATGGCAATGCATTATTTTAAAATTGCTGCCGCCAAAGGAGATATTGAATCTCATTTTGGTATTGGATGTGCTTGCTATGCATTGGGGGACTATATGATGGCGATAGATTCGTTCAGTCGAGCTGCTGAGCTTGGATATGGCCGAGCCTATCATTGGGTTGGAGGCATGTATATGAATGGAATAGGAGTTCCAATGAAATATTGGAAGGCTGTTTATTTTCTTTGTTTGGGTGCGGATGCGGGCTATCTAATATCGCAAAGATGGTTAATTAGCGTAGAAAACAAAAGAGGTGGAATTTTTCGAAAAATATTTAACTTCCCTCGCTACTTGTCTGTTATTTTGCGTGGGGCGATAATTGCTGTTAAAAACCCAAAAGATGAACGGATCATTGATGTGCCGAATGCATTTGATCGTTTCAATTAAAATTGAAACAAGGATCGGATTACTTAAATCATGATTTGCCAAGGAAGCTAATTTCACTTCAATATTTAAATGAGTGAGTTTAGGGCAACCTGCGCCAAGTCAACCTCAAAGACGGCAAAGTCATCACCTACGCCATCGACCCGGCCAACCGCCGGACCGGCAAAACAGTGAATGGCCAACTGCAATGGCAACTGGTGTGGCAACTGGTGTGGCAAAGCCAGCTCAGGCCCATTGCCCGTTTGAAGGCAGACAACACCCTGGAAGCCACCTACTACTACGGCGACAAACCCAACGTACCTGATGCCATGCTCAAGGACGGTAAGACGTACCGCATCGTCACAGACCAATTGGGCAGCGTCAGATTGGTCATTGACAGCGACACCGGAGAAGTGGCCCAGCAAATGAGCTACGACGTGTGGGGCAATGTGACGCTGGACACCAACCCCGGCTTTCAGCCCTTTGGGTATGCGGGTGGCTTGTATGGCAGCGATGCAGGTTGCGCCAACCCCAGTGTTTGGGGTGTACAGTTTGCAAGCGGCATGGCAGGTTGTGTTGTCGGCAGCGCGCTTATTCAAAAGTTCAGAAGTTCAGGCCACTGCCCACGTGATGCCGCTTTCTTTGATTTAAAAAACCAGGAGACTTCATATGGACCCGTTTGAGCTTAAAAAATTCAACCTTGATCTGGCGCACCCGTTCAAGCCGCAGTACAACAACTACATTGGCGGCAAGTGGGTGGCCCCTAGCGCAGGGCGCTACTTTGAAAACGTGTCGCCCATCACCGGCGCGCCGTTTTGCAAGGTGGCACAGTCCGATGCTGATGACGTCAACCGCGCGCTGGACGCGGCCCACGCTGCGCAGGCCACGTGGGGCAAGACGGCGGCGGCTGACCGATCCAACCTGCTGCTGAAGATTGCCGACCGCATCGAGGCCAACTTGCAAAAGCTGGCCGTGGCCGAGACCATCGACAACGGCAAGCCGCTGCGCGAGACCATGGCCGCCGATTTGCCGCTGGCCGTCGATCACTTTCGCTACTTTGCCGGTTGTTTGCGCGCTGAAGAAGGGGCCATTTCCGAGATTGACGAAAACACTGTGGCCTACCACTTTCAGGAGCCGATTGGCGTGGTGGGCCAGATCATTCCGTGGAATTTTCCGCTGTTGATGGCGACCTGGAAGTTGGCCCCCGCGCTGGCTGCGGGCTGCTCGGTGGTGATGAAGCCGGCCGAACAAACGCCCGCGTCCATCATGGTGCTGATGGAAACCATTGGTGATTTGTTGCCGCCGGGTGTGGTGAACATCGTCAACGGCTTTGGCAAAGAGGCGGGCGAGGCATTGGCCACCAGCCCACGCATTGCCAAGATTGCCTTCACCGGATCGACCCCCGTGGGCCAGCGTATTTTGCGTGCGGCGGCCGACAGCCTGATTCCGTCCACCGTGGAGTTGGGCGGCAAAAGCCCCAACATCTTCTTTGCTGACGTGATGGACAAGGACGACGCGTTTTTGGACAAGGCCATGGAAGGGCTGGCCATGTTTGCGCTCAACCAGGGCGAGGTGTGCACCTGCCCGTCGCGCATTCTGGTGCAAGAATCGATTGCCGAGCGCTTTATCGAACGCGCTACCCAGCGCGTGGCCAACATCAAGACCGGTCACCCGCTGGCGCTGGACACCATGGTGGGCGCGCAGGTGTCGCAATTGCAGATGGACAAAATTCTGAACTACATCGACATCGGCACCAAGGAAGGGGCCAAAACGCTGATTGGCGGCCAGCGCAACCTGCTTGGTCAAAACCTGGACAACGGCTTTTACATCAAGCCGACCATCTTGCAGGGCAACAACAGCATGCGCATTTTTCAGGAAGAAATTTTCGGCCCCGTGGCGGCGCTGACCACCTTCAAGGACATGGACGAAGCCATCGCCATTGCCAATGACTCGATGTACGGCCTGGGCGCTGGTGTGTGGAGCCGCGACGGCACCACCGCCTACAAGATGGGCCGTGCGATCGAGGCGGGCCGGGTCTGGACCAACTGCTACCACGCCTATCCGGCGCATGCCACGTTTGGCGGCTACAAACGCTCGGGCATTGGGCGTGAAACCCATAAGGCAGCGCTGGCCAATTACCAGCAAACCAAGTGTCTGCTGGTCAGCTACAGCGCCAACAAGCTGGGCTTTTTCTAAGAACCTGTTCAAAGTCTCAGCGTGAGGGGTGTGGGATGCGGATCTGGATGGGCTGCAAGGCGTAAACCGCAGCGATACCTGGCGGTATCGCGAGGATTTGCAACGCAGCAGGCCGCCCGGGGCCGCGCCCACACACCCGCGCAGAGACGTTGAACACGCTCTAAAGCTTCGTTTTTTTGTGCGCCGCCGCCTGTGACCATCGGGTGACGGTGTTTTTTCATGTTTTTGAATGAGTGGCGAAGGCCTGGTCAATCAGCAGGTGCTTGAGCGTCAATACAGGCCGCGTATTTGTGCGTGCAGGCGCGACAGCCCCAGCAGCGCGTCGGTAAACGGTGTTGGCACGTCGGTCAACTGGCCCAGCTCGCGCACAGCACCCACCAGCGCGTCAATTTCTACTGCACGGCCTGCGTCCACGTCTTGCAGCATCGAGGGCCTGAATGAACCCAGCTTGCGCGTGACGGCGTGGCGGTCTTGCGGCGTCTGGTCGATCGGGATGCCGATGCGCGCGCCGATTTCGCGCGCTTCCAGCATCACCGCGCTGACAAAGCCGCGCACCAGATCGTCGTCCAGCACGCGATCGGACGGCGCGCCGGTTAGCCCGCACACCGGGTTGATCGTCATGTTGCCCCACAGCTTGTACCAAACGTCGCGCTGAATTTGTGCGGACAACGTGGCCTCAAAACCCGCTTTTTCCAGCAAGGCCAGCAGCGCTTGCGCGCGTGCGCTGGTGCCGCCGCCCGGCTCGCCCACAATCAGTCCGGCACCGTTGCGATGGCGAATCACCCCCGGCGCATCCACCGAGCAACTGGCGTGCACCACGCAGCCGATCACATGGGCGGCCGGAATGGCCTGCGCAATCGCACCGCCTGCATCCACCGACTCCAGCACCCGCCCTTGCAGCGCGCCGCCAAAGCCTTGCAAAAACCACCAGGGTACGCCATTCATGGCCGTCAGCACCACCGTCTGCGGGCCAATCAGTGGGCTGATGGCGCGCGCCACATCGGCCATGGCGGGGGCCTTGACGGCCACGATCACCAGGTCTTGTGCGCCCAGATCGGCAGGGTGCTCCACGGCATGCACATCAAACGCCTGCTCGCGTTCGCGTTCATGTTCGGCTTCGCCTTGCCCTTCGCGCAAGCGCAGGCCGTGTGTGCGCAGCGCTTGCAGCGTGGCACCGCGTGCCACCACGTTGATGGGGTGCCCTTGCGCTGCCAGTCGCGCCCCGATCCAGCCGCCAATGGCCCCTGCGCCATAGATGCAAATTTTGTTGAACATTTTGGCCTTTGTCGCTTATACAGAAGGCATAGGCAGCTTCTGTATTTGTAGCAAATTTGTGGTGATCTGGTCATTCACGTGGCAGCACCTCAAGGCACAGCCTGCGTGTGCGTTCAATAACCCAACGGCCCTTGTTCGGGCGCTTCGCTGCGGTAGGTTTTGAGCAGCTGCGTGGCACCGTTGACCAAGACGATGGTGTCGGCCCCCACGGCCACAAAGCGCGCACCGGCAGCCAGCCACTTGCGTGCCTGCGTCTCGGTGGTGGACAAAATGCCGGGCGCTTTGCCTGCCTTCAAAATGCGGATGATGGCCTGCTCGATCATGGTCTGCACCTCGGGGTGACCGGGGTGGCCGGGGTGGCCCATGCTGGCGCTCAAATCCGCCGGGCCGATGAACACGCCGTCTACGCCTGGTGTGGCGGCAATGGCGTCCAGGTGCTGCATGGCGGTTGCCGTCTCGGCCTGCACCAGCACGCAAATCTGGTCATTGGCTTCGTGCACATAGCGTTCATGCGCCTGCCAGCGCGAGGCGCGTGACAGCGCACTGCCCATGCCGCGCACACCATCCGGCGGATACTTGGCCGCAGCCACCACCTGCGCAGCCTGCTCAGGCGTATCCACCATAGGTACCAGCAGCGTCTGCACGCCGGTGTCGAGAAACTGCTTGATGATGGCCGTACCCGCCTCGCCCGTGCCCAGCGGCACGCGCGCCACGGGGTGCGAACGCGCATCGCCAAACGCTTGCTGTGCGCTGGCCACTGCCTGCAACTGCGCCAGCACGCTGCGCACGTCATTGGGCGCGTGCTCGCCGTCCAGTAGTAGCCAGTCAAAGCCGATATCAGCGATCAGCTCAGTGCTGTAGCCATTGGCCAGCGCCACCCACAGGCCAAGCTGGGTGCGGCCTTCGGCCAGGGCTTGTTTGAAGGGATTGGTAGGAACTTTCATCCAGGGCTTTCTGCGAGGCGTGGTGATGACACGCAAATTTGCGCGGCAACGCATCTCATAATGCCATGATCGAACCACGCACCACGAGGTCACACCATCATGTCTGCCTTTGCACAGCGCCTAAACCTGCGCCATCCCCTCATTCAAGCCCCCATGGCCGGGGCGCAAGGCAGTGCACTGGCGTTGGCCGTCAGTGGCGCTGGTGGCCTCGGTTCGCTGCCTGCGGCCATGCTCACACCTGAGGCACTGCATGCCGAATTGACCACGTTGCGAGCCAGTGGCTTGCCGTACAACGTCAATTTTTTCTGCCATACACCGCCCACGCCGGATGCGGGGCAGCAAGCGGCGTGGCTGGCCGCGCTGAAACCTTATTACGATGAACTGGGGCTGGATGCGGCGCAAGCGGGCGGTGGCCCGGCGCGCCAGCCGTTCAGCACCGAGACGGCAGATTTGCTGGCGGAGTTTGCACCGCCGGTGGTCAGCTTTCACTTTGGTTTGCCCGCGCCGGAGCTGCTGGCAAAAGTGAAGTCATGGGGCGCATTTGTCCTTTCATCGGCTACTACAGTGCGCGAGGCGCTATGGCTTGAAGAGCATGGCGCAGACGCGGTGATTGCCCAGGGGCTGGAAGCGGGCGGACACCGCGGGCACTTTCTGAATAAAGACTTGACTGAGCAAATGGGTACCTTCGCCTTGCTGCCGCAGGTGGTGCGCGCCCTCAAAGTTCCGGTGCTCGCCGCAGGCGGTATAGCCGATGCCGCAGGCGTGCGCGCGGCCATGGTGCTGGGTGCGGCGGGCGTGCAAGTGGGCACGGCCTATTTGTGCGCGAATGAGGCGCTGACCGGCCCGCTGCACCGCGCCGCATTGCAAAGCGAAGCGGCGCACCACACGCAATTGACCACGCTGTTCACAGGCGGTGCAGCGCGTGGCATCGTCAACCGGGTGATGCGCGAGTTGGGGCCTTTGAACCCCGCTGCGCCGCCCTTTCCGCTGGCCAACCCTGCCATCGGGCCACTGCGTGCGGCCGCTGAAAAAGCCGGATGCAGCGATTTCACCTCGTTGTGGAGCGGGCAAAACGCCAGCGGCTGCCGCAACGCGCCTGCGGCAGACATCACGGCTGAGCTGGTGTGGGGGGTTGATAAAGGCAGCTTTGCGTGATCTGCGCCAGTGTGATGCTCGGATGCTCTGCCACTAACATGAAATGGCGCTCGCAATGGGGGCTGTATTTCAGCAGCCTGTTCATAAGCTCAACCACATTGTGAATTTCGTGGTCTGAAATTCAACCGAGATCCAGCGGTTGACCGCTGGAGTTCTTCTTGAAAGCCGCATGAATACACAACTTTCTGCCCTTTCCCCAAGCTCACCCTGGAGGTCAAGGCGCACCGCACCCACTGGCACTGCGCTCGCCGCGCCATGCGGCGTTGCTCGTCCTTGCGGGCAGCAAAGCCCGCAGCGTCCTCGCGTCTTGCCTGGCACGCCGATCACAGCACATCGGATGCGTCCAACTGCCGGATCTAGGCTCAATTTATCCGCTGTGCGGTCACAGGTGGGTGCTGCGCAGTCTTTTCATGAATCTTGGCTTGGCTTTTGCGGTGCTTCAGGCGCATCGTCCGCAGGGCTTATCGGGTTGGAACCAAACCAGTTGCGTGCGCGTCCCATAAGATTCGTGCCATGGCTTGGTTGAACATGTTTTTACGGCGATTGTTTTTCAGTCATTTTGCTTTTGTTTTGATAGCTGTTGGTGTTTTGCACACCGGCGCAAAAGCGCAAAACAGCCAAGCAATCGAGGTGCGCACCGAGCAGGTGCAGGCGACGTTGCTGGCGCATGCGCCGCAGGGCGTGCCTGTGGGGTTGGTGCCTGAGGCAGCCCAAGGCCAGCCGGTGTGGGTGGGGCTGCAAATTCAGCACGCGCCCGATTGGCACACTTACTGGAAGAATCCGGGCGATTCGGGTCTGCCCACCGATTTGCAGTGGACGTTGCCGCCGGGCGTAATGGCGGGTGACATTGCCTGGCCGCTGCCGCAGAAGATTCCGGTGGGTCATTTGGCCAACTATGGCTATGACGGCACGGTGCTGCTGCCGGTGCCTTTGGTCATCACGCCGCAATACAAGCCCTCGCTGGCCGAGCTGACCAGCGGAATGCCGGTGCAGCTGAAGGCCAGTTGGTTGGTATGTCGGCAAGAGTGCATTCCGCAAGAGGGGGAATTTGCCCTCAGGCTGCCGCTGCGCAGCTCGACCGCATTGCACGGTGCGGCGTTTGATGCGGCGTTGGCGTCTCAGCCCACCGATGTGCAGGGCGAGCACCGCATCACGCTCACCCAGGATGGGCAGCGCCTGGCGGTGCGTGTGGCGGGTTTGCCAGCCAGTGCGCAAGGCCAAACGTTGGAGCTGTTGGCCGAGACGCCGGGCGTGATCGTCACCGCCGCCACGCAGGCGCTGCCCGATCAGGCTGTAGGCCCTAAGACCTGGAGCCAGCGCTGGGACGGCGCGGTGTGGACGGCCGACGTGCCGGTAGCGCCTGAGCGCAGCGAAAGCCCAGCCACCATGCCGCTGGTGCTGACGGTGGGCGGGCAAGGCTGGCGCGTCGAGGTGCCCGTCAGCAGCGACTGGCCTGCGCTGGCCCCGTTGCCGGGGCTGTCACCCGCGCTGGAGGCTGCGCTGAAGGCCAATGCCCAGCAGGCTGACAATTCGGCCATGCCGAGCACCACCACGTCCATGGCCAGCAGCGCCCTGGCGTTGACGCTGATGGGGGCTGCGCTGGGGGGTATGCTGCTGAATCTGATGCCTTGCGTGTTTCCGGTGCTGGCCATCAAGGTGCTGGGCTTTGCCGGGCATGCAGACGACCGGCGTGCGCACCGTATCGGCGGGCTGGCTTACAGCGCTGGCGTGGTGCTGTCTTTTCTGGCGCTGGGTGCGCTGCTGCTGGCGTTGCGTGCAGCGGGCGAGGCGGTGGGTTGGGGCTTTCAGCTGCAGTCGCCTGCGGTGGTGGCGGCGCTGGCGACGCTGTTTACCGTGATCGGCCTGAATTTAGCGGGCGTGTTTGAGTTTGGCTACATGCTGCCCAGCAGCGTCGCCACGTTGCAGGCGCGGCACCCAGTGGTCAACGCCTTTTTGTCGGGCGTGCTGGCGGTGGCGGTGGCGTCGCCCTGCACCGCGCCGTTCATGGGGGCCTCGCTGGGGCTGGCGGTGGGCTTGCCCGCTGTGCAAGCCTTGCTGGTGTTTGCCGCCATTGGTTTGGGCATGGCCTTGCCTTATCTGGCCGCCAGTTGGTGGCCCGCCGTGGCCCGCCTGCTGCCCCGGCCCGGCGCGTGGATGGACGTGCTGCGCAAGGCGCTGGCGTTCCCCATGTTTGCCACCGTGGCCTGGCTGGTATGGGTGCTGGGGCAGCAAAGCGGCATCAATGGCGCGGCGGCCTTGCTGCTGCTGCTGGTAGCGCTGGCCTGGTTGCTGTGGGCCTGGGGTTTGCAAGGTCGCCTGTGGCTGGGTGGCGTGGCGCTGGTGCTGGGCGGCGCACTGCTGGTATGGCTGGGGCCGTGGGTGGTTCAAGAGCCAGATGCGGTGCCGGTGTCTGCCACTGCCAACCGCGCTGAAGGCCGCTGGCAGCCCTGGACGGCAGAGCGGGTAAACGCCACCTTGGCTGCTGGGCGACCGGTGTTTATTGACTTCACCGCCGCCTGGTGCGTGACCTGCCAGTACAACAAGAGCACCACGCTGGCCAGCGCTGAGGTGTTGACCGCGTTGGACGCAGCGCGTGTGCAAACCTTCCGCGCCGACTGGACGCGGCGTGATGCGGCGATCACGGCCGAGCTGCAAAAACTGGGGCGCAGTGGTGTGCCGGTGTATGTGCTGCAAGCGCCGGGCAAAGCGCCCATCGTGCTGAGCGAGATACTGAGTGTGGGCGATGTGAAAGCCGCTTTGGCCAGACTGTGAGCGCCGGGACGGATTTGCGCACGCACACCGGCAGCGAACAGGGTGGTCGGCCTTGGCCGACAAAGTCACAATGTGTGCATGGAAAAACGCCCAATGACTCTGAGTGCTGCGCGCCAGGCGCGCCTGAAGCTGGCCCGGCGTGGGCTGTGGTCGTCGCTGCTGCTGGTGGCGACCATGCTGCCGCTGGGCGGTGTGGGCTTTTGGCTGGTTGACCCAAAAGTGCATTCCATCGGCGAAGGCATGTGGCTGGCCTTTGTGACAGCCGCCACGGTGGGCTATGGCGATGTGGTGCCCTCGAATGGGGCCGCCCGCTTTTTTGCCATGGTGGTGGTGCTGGTCGGGTTGGCGGTGCTGTCGCTGGTGACGGCATCGCTGTCGACCATCTTTATCCAAAAGCACGCGGACGATGATCTTTTGGCGCAGCAGATGGCCGCAGATGCCAGACTGGAGCACGCCATGCTGGCCGAATTACAGCAATTGCGCGCGCAGGTGGCGGCGCTTCAGGTGGCCGTCGAGCGCCTCAGCGCCGTGCACGAGCGACCCGGCTAGTGTAGTGGTCGATGCTTGATGGCACTTATAAAAATGATGGATTTTTTGTCATGGCAAGGCGCAAACCGCAGCGATAGCCGTAGCTACCGCGAGGATTTGCAACGTCGCCATGGCGGCAAAGACGCGTTTTTATGTACCAGATAGCGTCGAACACTACACTAGTGCTTTGGTCACGCCGCCCGACGTTCAGGCGTAGCTGTAAACGCCCGTGCCGGTCTTGCGGCCCAGGCGGCCCGCGGCGACGTATTCGCGCATCAGTGGACAAGGGCGGTATTTGCTGTCGCCAAACTGCTCCAGATACACCTCCATCACAGCCAGGCAGACGTCAATGCCCACCATGTCGGCCAGTGCCAGTGGACCAATGGGCTGATTGCAGCCCAGGCGCATCCCGGCGTCGATGTCTTCGGGCGTGGCCAAGCCTTCGGCCAGCACAAAAAACGCCTCGTTGATCATGGGCACCAGAATGCGGTTGACCACGAAGCCAGGCGCGTTTTTCACCGTGATGGGGGTTTTGCCGAGTTGTTCGGCCAGGGCTTTGACTGCGTCGTGCGTGGCATCTGACGTTTGCAGACCACGAATGATTTCCACCAGCGCCATCATCGGTACTGGGTTGAAAAAATGCATGCCCACAAAACGATCCGGGCGCTGCGTCACGGCGGCCAACTGGGTGATGGAGATGGATGAGGTGTTGGTGGCCAGGATGACCTCGGGGGCCAGCAGGTCATCGAGCTGTTTGAGGATTTTGTTTTTCAGCTCATGGTTTTCGGTGGCCGCTTCAATCACCAGTTGCACGCCTTTCAGATCGTCGTAGTTGGTGCTGCCTTTGATGTGCGCCAGGGCCTCGGTTTTTTGGTTTTCCGTCATTTTGTCTTTGGCCATCAGACGATCGAGGCTTTTGCCGACCGTGGCCAAGCCTTTGTCTACCGCAGCTTGTGCGATGTCGACCATCACCACCTGCAAACCCGACACTGCGCAGGCCTGGGCAATGCCATTGCCCATGGTGCCTGCGCCAACGATACCCACAGTGGTGATGCTCATGAAAATCTCCGAAACAAAATTGAAAGTGAAAGCGAGGTGGGGCAGGGCCATGCCTGCCAGATCAAGACCCAGTGTCCTGAATTGCAAATTCGTTGAACAAATCCGCCGAGAATCGGACACCATGCGGCGTTGCAAAGCCTCGCGATACCGCCCGGTATCGCTGCGTTTTGCGCCTTGCCTAGTACCGATTTCGGCAGATTTCTCATTTCAACGAACTTACAACCCAGGACACTAGCACGCCATGATGGCACAAGCGGGCAAGCGCAC
>NZ_JBKEEE010000006.1:0-4809 GCF_047975795.1 Ottowia sp.
CGGTGCGGGGATACAAACCATCGATCAGGCCCGCCAGATGCTCAAAGTCGATGTGCCGCGCGATCAGCTCCAGGGGATCGCCCAGTACATCAATCTTGCGCTTGTGGGCGTCGTCGGCGAATAGGTCAGACTTCAGGGCACTGCGCGGTTGGGGCATGATGCGGGTAGGGGCAGTCTTGGACTGCGGTTGGATGGCGGAGGGTTTTTAGAGGTTCCCGCATGTCCATCAATTTCTTCTTCGCACGCACCAGACTTGACCAGCCCGAACAAAGTCATCAACTGCGCCGCATTCTTGGCCAAGCCCTTGTATCGCACATTCTTGTATCCGAAGATGTTCTTGAGCACACCAAACGGGTGTTCCACCTTGGCTCTGATCTGCGCTTTGGTTTTCTCCAGCGCTTGCATCAAATCTTTCAGGTGCCCCTCGGGCATGGCCTTGATCTTGTCCCGCTTGGCCGCCACGTGCCAAGTCATGTCCTTGTTGATCGCATCGGTTTGTTGTGCCGACCAACACGGCCGCTTTGGGAGGGTAGTACGGCTCGATGACGGCTTCAATGCGTGACCAGGGCACGACTCTTGTTCCATCTCGCTCAGGAACTTCTCGCAACGGGTGCGGCGTTTCTTGTCTGCGTATTCGGCACTGGCAAAGCTCAATTGTTTCGGCAGTTGGCTGCTCATGGCGGTTGGAGACTGGAATAAATCAGCGGTTCCTTAAAGTGCCGCTGGCACTGCCAACGGAGTCAGGGCGGCCAGGGTCTCCTTCTGCCATAGGTGCGTGGGTGCCGATTGGTTTTTCAATCTTCTACTGGCGGCTTGACCAGCAGCACCGGCACGGGCGAGTCGTGCACCAGACGGCGCGAGACGGATTCGCCTTCGATCATGCGCTGAATCGGCCCCAGGGCGCGCTCGCCCATCAGCACCATGTCGCAGCGGTGGATTTCGATCAGATCGAGCATGGCATGTGCCGGATCGCCAGAGACGATGGCCGGTTCAAACGTGACGCCCGCTTCGCGCAGCAGCGCAGCAGATGGCTCGATCAGGTCTTCGCCCGCTTCCAGCGCGGCGTCTTCGATCAGCGCCGGGTCGTGCGCGGTGACGATTTCGTAAAAACTGGCGGGGGCCTGCACGTTGACCAGCACAAAGCTGGCTTGCAGTCCTTCGCGTACCAGTTGCAGTGCAAAGCGGGTTTCGTGCAGGGACAGATCGGTGCCGTCGACGGGGAGCAGAATTTTCATGGTTAAAGTCCTTAAAACTATAAAAACAAGAGCTGATAGCGCTTATCTATCAAGCGCTACAGGCCAACTTCATTATTCATTTTTGGCGTTGCTGGTGCGGTGCGGTAAAAGCGCAGCGCGTGTTCGGCCGCTTCGCGTGTGCCGCGTTGCAGCACGCCGGGTTTGATTTTGCCCACCACGTGCATTTCGTACGGCTTGCAGTCAAAGCGCAGGGTGAGTTTTTCTTTGCCGTTGATGAGGTGCAGTGGTTCGGCGCGCACGGTGCCTTGTACGCCGGTGATGCCTTTGGCCTGCTTGGGGCACAGGCTGAGCGCGTAGCGCACGCAGTGCTTGGTGATCATCAGGCTGGCTTCGTCGGTTTTTTCATGGCTTTCGTAGGCGGCGTCAATCACCTTGACGCCGTGGCGGGCGTAGAAGTCGCGCGCGGCGTGGTTGAACACGTTGGCCAGATAGGTCAGCGCATCGTCGGGGTAAGGTGTGGGCGGTTCAATGGGGGCAGCGCGCGGCAGGCGCTGCCAGGCGGCGGCGCGGGCTGATTCGAGCGCGGCCACGGCGGCTCGTCGCAGCGCATTGGCTTGGCTGGCGGGCACGAACCAGGGGCGCGGCAGGTCGATGCCGATGTCGATGGCTACAAAGAGGGTGTCGCCCAGGCGGGCCAAGGCATGGCGCAGCTTTTCCAGGGCATCTGCTTCGTTGTGAGGTGCTGTATGCGCCATCACCATGTGCGCTGAAGCGGTGTGTCCTTGTTCGTCGGTGGCGATCAGTTGCAGGCCGTCATCAGTTTCGGTCAAACGCAGCCATACGCCGATGCGGCGTTCGGCGGATTTTTTCTCCAGCGTGCGCGCCCAGTCCATGCTGCGGTTGCGGTTGATGATGGTGCCTTTGCGCAAATCGTGCAGCGTGTGCAAAGCGTCTTTGGGGTAGATGCGCCACACGCCGCCGCCTAACGCCTGCACGCGGTTGGTTTGCGCGCCGATCAGGTTTTTTTGCAGATCGTAGTAGCACAGACCGTCGCCGTTAGAAAGGTGCAGCGCGGGCGACGGGGCTTTGGGCGCGTCGGCCAGCAGGTCGAAGTGGTCGGCATCGACGCGGGTGACGTGGCCTATGGGTTGGCCGGGATTTTTGGGTGAATCAAACGCGCCAATGTCGATCTGGCGACCGTGGACGAAGTAATCGGTGAACGCGCGGTTGAAGTTTTGTTCAGGGTCGGGCGTAAAGCTGAAGGTGCAGCGCCCGTCGCTGGTGCGGGTCAGATCGGGGCGCGTGTTCAAAATGTCGTCGAGCAAGCGCCGGTAATGGGCGGTGATGTTTTTGACATAGCCCATGTCCTTGTAGCGCCCTTCGATCTTGAAGCTGCGCACGCCCGCATCGATCAGCGGTGCGAGGTTCAGGCTTTGGTTGTTGTCTTTCATCGACAGCACATGCGCGTCGTGCGCAATGATGCGTCCTTGCGCGTCTTTGACCTGATAGGGCAGGCGGCAAGCTTGCGAGCAGTCCCCCCGGTTGGCGCTGCGGCCAGTGTGGGCGTGGCTGATATAGCACTGGCCGCTGTAGGCCACGCACAGCGCACCGTGGACGAAAAATTCAATGTTGCAGCGCACCGGGTCAAGCACGTCGCGGATGGCGGCAATCTGCGCCAGCGTCAGTTCGCGCGCGAGCACGATTTGCGACAGACCGGCGTCTTGCAAAAAGCGCGCTTTGGCGGGGGTGCGGATGTCGGTTTGTGTGCTGGCGTGCAACTGAATCGGGGGCAAATCCAGCATCAGCAGGCCCATGTCCTGGATGATGAGTGCGTCAACTCCCGCTTCGTGCAACTGCCAGGTCAGGCTGCGCGCGGGTTCCAGCTCGTCATCGCGCAAGATGGTGTTCAGGGTGACGAACACGCGCGCATTGAAGCGGTGCGCGTGCTGCGCCAGCCGCTCGATGTCGGCCACCGTATTTCCCGCACCGGCGCGTGCGCCAAAACCGGGGCCGCCGATGTACACCGCGTCGGCACCGTGGTTGATGGCTTCGATGCCAATGTCGGCATCGCGTGCGGGGGCAAGCAGTTCAAGCGGGTGCGGGTGGGGCATGGGGGAGATTATCCGGGCACTCCTTGCAGGCTCAGATAGGATCGGCGCTTGCCATGCCTGCTGCCCCGGACACCACTCCAGCCATCACCCCAACCACAGAGCCGCTGCGCACGGCCGCGTCCCGCTTTGACCGCATCGACGCCCTGCGCGGGCTGGCCATGCTGTGGATGACGGTGTATCACTTTTGTTTTGACCTGAACCACTTTGGTTATATCCGGCAGAACTTTTATGCCGATCCGCTGTGGACTTGGCAGCGCACCGGCATCGTCAGTCTGTTTTTATTGTGCGCGGGCATGGGGCAGGCGCTGGCGGTGCAGCAGGGGCAAAGCTGGCCGCGGTTTTGGCGGCGCTGGGCGCAGGTGGTCGGTTGTGCCACGCTGGTGTCGCTGGCCTCGTGGTGGATGTTTCCGCGCAGCTGGATCAGCTTTGGCGTGCTGCACGGCATGGCGGTGATGCTGCTGGTGGTGCGTTGGGCGCTGGCGCGTGGCTGGCTGGACGGCGCGCGTTGCTGGGTGGCAGGCGCGGTACTGATAGTGGCCACGCCGTGGCTGGGCGATGCGCTGACGCAATATGGCTCGGCCACGTGGCAGATGGCGCTCAATAGCCGCTGGCTGAACGGCTTGGGCGTGGTGATGGCCAAACCGATGACGGAGGATTACGTGCCTGTGCTGCCGTGGCTGGGCGTGATGCTGTGGGGCGTGGGCCTGGGGCAGGCGTTGTTGAATGGGCGGCGTGGGCGCTGGCGTGATCAGGTGGCACAGCGCCACCCGTTGGGGCCAGTCGGGGGTGCCTTGAGGTGGTTGGGTCGTTGGAGTTTGAGCTACTACATGCTGCACCAGCCGGTGTTGATAGGGACGCTGATGGCAGTGGGGGGCTGCGCGGGTAGGGTGTTGTGACAGTTTTTCAGGCACTGTGGGGCTTCAAGGGTGCCCATCAGCCTTTTGCCACTTGCGCAGCCGCGCCAAAGCGTTGGCATAGGGCGATGCAGTGTTGAGCTGGATCATCCGCCCCAGCGTATGTTGCTTGTACCAGGGTGCGCTGTACAGCGCAGCGTCGGTTTCTTGCTCCACCAGGGTCACGATGCGGGCGTGAACGTCGGCCAGTTGTTGCAGCAAGACCAAGTGGTCTTGCGCCGCGTGATCGGCATAGAACTTCTGGGCCAGACGACCCAGATCGTTCCACTTGTAGCCTGTTTCCGGAAAGTCGACAGGCAGACCGCTCGTTGTTCTCTCGTGCCATTTCAGCACCAGCAAATGCCAGCCGATCAGGTAGGCCACCAAATCGGCCACGCTCATTCGGGTGCCTTGTGCATGCCCGTTCAATGCGGCTTCGTGTGCACGCTCTGAAGGTACGGTAGCCAGGTGTTGTGCCAACTTCTGATAGTTAGGGAAGGTCTGCACAACCCCCGCTGCAGGGCGAGGTGACGCGTGAATGTTCACATGGCGAAACGAGCGTTGAATTTCTCATCGTTTTGCGCTGTTTTTGGTTCGCTTGACCCTGAT
>NZ_JBKEEE010000056.1:0-25902 GCF_047975795.1 Ottowia sp.
GACATCCGCCGCGTGAACTACGTCATTCTGGGCGGCGACAACGCGGGCGAGCATTTGTTGATGTAAGTATTTTATATAAGAAAACAGCCTCTGGCGCTTGCTGCACTTGCGTCAACAGCTATTTTTTTGAAGCATCAAAGCGCTTGCGCCCTGCCGGGGCCAACCGCCACGGCGAATGCACAAAGGCGGCAAAGCCACATCCATCGCAGCCCACCAGCACCGCCTTGCAGCGCCTACCTGTCAGACCATCTTTACCCAGCTTCACCTTTCAGTGCACCCGCCTGACACGATGGCCCGGCAACATCCGGGCTGACCAGATTCCGCCATGCCTGTCACACCCACTTTCCGCACCCTGCCCCTTGCCATCCTTGTTACCACCAGCCTGTGGCTGGGCGGTTGCGCCGTCGGCCCCACGTATGAAGCCCCTGCCCCGACCGTCACCCTCACCTGGCAGGCACCCGTGCCGCACGGCGGCCAACAGGCCGATTTGTCGCAATGGTGGGCGCAGTTTGACGACCCCACGCTGGTGCAGCTCATCACCTGGGCCGAGGCCGACAGCCCCACGCTGACCCAGGCCTGGGCACGCATCGAGCAGGCCCGCGCCACGCTGGTCACGGCGCAAGCCGGTGGCCGCCCGCAGTTGGGCAGCTCAGCCGGCGCCAGCCGCAGTCAGCAGGCCAGCGGCACGCAATCGTCCATCGTCAGCACGCGCAGCCTGGGGCTGGACGTTTCGTGGGAGATCGACTTGTTTGGCCGCATTCAGCGCAGCGCCGAAGCGGCCAGCGCCCGCATCGAGGCGCGCCAGGCCGACTGGCACGACGCGCGCATCTCGCTGGCCGCCGAAGTGGCCGACACCTACGTGCAGTACCGCACCTGCGGTTTGCTGGTCAAGGCTTACACCGATGAATTGAATTCCATCACCGCCACCCAGAAAGCCACCGCATCGATGGTCAATGCCGGACTGAGCGCGCCATCCGACGACGCGCTGGCGCAAGCCAGCTTGGCGGGCACGCGCTCGTCGTGGCTGAACCAGAAGGCGCAGTGCGATCTGCTGGTGAAATCGTTGGTTGACCTGACCGGCCAGCCCGAGCCTGAACTGCGCACAGCGCTCGACCAAGGTCAAGCCCACATTCCTGATCCGCATCATGGTCTGGCCGTGGACAGCGTGCCCGCTCAGGTGCTGCGCCAGCGGCCCGATCTGGCCGCGCTGGAGCGTGAACTGGCCGCGGCGAGTGCCGACATTGGCGCGGCCGAGGCTGACCTGTACCCCAGCCTGTCGCTGGCAGGCTCGATCAGTCGGTCGTTCACGCGCGGCGGCAGCGCACTCACGTCCTGGTCGTTCGGGCCTCAGCTGTCTTTGCCCATTCTGGACGGCGGCCAAAGGCGCGCCCAGATCGACACCGCCCAGGCCAGCTACACCAGCGCGCTGGCCAGCTACCGCCAAGGCGTTCGCAGCGCCGTCAAAGAGGTAGAGCAAGCCCTGGTGTATCTGGACAGCGCCGTACAGCGCAGCCAGGCCGCACGCCGCGCCCACGAGCAGTACCAGCGTTACCTCAGCGCCTCAGCGGCCAACTGGCGCGCGGGCACCATCAGTTTGCTGAACCTGGAAGAAGCGCGCCGCGCCGCGCTGTCGGCCGAGCTGGAAGACATCAGCCTGCAACAAAACCAGGTGCTGTACTGGATCGCCCTGTACAAGGCGCTGGGCGGCGGCTGGACAGCCGACACACCCGCCACTTCGCCAGACGATCTGGCCGCGTCCAGCATCAACACAAGTACCGACACCCACACCCCAAACACCCAAAATCCATGAGCCGTTCTTCACCCCTGCGCACGCCTTCAACCGCCATCACGCTGGCCGCACTGAGTTTGAGCCTTACCGCGTGCAACCCCCCTGCTTCGCCAGCCGAAGGTGCAGCCAGCACGACAGCGGCCGCTCAATCACAAGCGTCATCGCCCAGCGTGCTCACCGTGAACGTGGTCACGCCCACCACCGAGCCATGGCCGCAAGCCATTCAGGCCAACGGCAATCTGGCCCCGTGGCAGGAAATCATCGTCGCCCCTGAAACGGGCGGCCTGCGCATTGCCGAGCTGCTGGTGGACGTGGGCGCGCGCGTCAAGCGCAGGCAGTTGCTGGCGCGCCTGGCCGACGACAGTTTGCGCAACAGCCGCCGCAAGCAGCAGGCCCTGGTGGCCGAGGCTGAGGCCAACCTGGAGCAAGCTGTCTCCAACGTGCGGCGCGCCAAGATGGTGGAAACCACGGGCGGTCTGTCGGCACAAAGCATCGAGCAATACCGCATCAGCGAGGCCACCTCACGCGCCAGCCTGGCATCGGCCAAGGCCGACCTGGCAGCCGTGGAGCTGCAATTGCGCCAAACGCGCATCGTGGCTCCGGACGATGGCACCGTCTCATCGAAAACCGCCGCACTGGGCAACGTCATCGCAGCGGGCACCGAGATGTTCCGCATGGTGCGTCAGTCGCGCGTGGAATGGCAGGCCGAGGTGGATGCCAAGCAACTGGGCCGCATCGAAGTCGGCCAGCCCGCCACCGTCACCCTGCCTGGCGGCGGCACCACGTCCGGCCAAGTCCGCCTGATTGGCCCGGTGCTGAGCACCGATACGGGCCGCGCCACGGTGTACGTCAGCCTGTCTGCCGACAGCCCGGCGCGGGTGGGCATGTTCGTCAGCGGCACCCTGGCGCTGGGCGTGCAACCAGCCCTGAGCTTGCCGCAAAGCGCTCTGGTGGCGCGCGATGGGCGCGATTACGTTTATCTGCTGGGCGATGACCACTCCGTGCAAAGCGCCCCGGTAACGGTGGGGCGGCGCCAGCAAGGCCGGGTCGAGTTGCTGGGCGGCCTGGCGGCCAATGCGCAGGTGGTGGCCAGTGGCGGTGCGTTTTTGTCCGACGGCGTGAAAGTCACCGTCGCGCACGCCACCAAAGCCGCATCCAGCGCCAGCCAGTAAAGGGCCTGAGCATGAACTTCTCCTCCTGGTCCATCCGCAACCCGGTGCCGGTGCTGCTGCTGTTCACCCTGCTGACGGTGATTGGCCTGTTTGGCTTTGGCAAGCTGCCCGTGCAGGACTTTCCTGACATGGATTTGCCCACCATCCAGATCTCGGCATCGCTGGAAGGCGCAGCGCCCTCGCAGCTCGAGACCGAAGTGGCCCGCAAGATCGAGGACCAACTGGTGTCCCTGACGGGGCTGGATCACATCAACACCACCATCACCGATGGTTCGGTGGCCATCAGCGCCAGCTTCGAAATTGACAAAAATTCCGAAGAAGCGCTGAACGAAGTGCGCAATGCGGTTGATGGCGCGCGCGCCGATTTGCCCGCCAGCATGAACGCGCCCACGGTGTCCAAAATTACCACTGCCTCCTCGGCGTTGATGACCTACACCATCGCGTCCAGCCGCATGGACGAGCAAGACCTGTCCTGGTTTGTCGACAACGACGTGGCCAAGGCCCTGCTGGCCGTCAAGGGCGTGGGATCGGTAGCGCGCATTGGTGGCCTGGACAGGGAAGTGCTGGTCACACTCAACCCTATGCAAATGGCCAGCCTGGGTGTGACGGCGTCGGACATATCCACCCAGCTCAAAGCCGTGCAAAAAGAAAGCTCGGGTGGCCAGGGCGATTTGGGCGGGCAGCGCCAGTCGGTGCGCACCATCGCCACAGTGGGCACGCCCGCCGAGGTGGCCGCGATCTCCATCCCCTTGTCCGACGGGCGCTTCGTGCGACTGAATCAAATCGCCACCGTGTCCGACGGGCATGCCGAGCGCTCCACACTGGCGTTTCGCGATGGCCAGCAGGTGATTGGCTTTGAGGTCACGCGCTCGCGCGGGTTTTCAGACACAGGCGTGGCCGATGCGGTGCGGCAGGCGCTGGCAGCGTTTGCGCAGGCGCACCCCGGCGTGACGATCAACGAGGCATCGAACACCGTCGACCCGATCCAGGACAACTACGACGGCTCCATGCACCTGCTGCTCGAAGGCGCGGCACTGGCGGTGCTGGTGGTGTGGTGGTTTTTGCGCGATTGGCGCGCCACGCTGGTTTCGGCCGCTGCCCTGCCTTTGTCCATCATTCCAGCGTTTTTGGTGATGTGGCTGCTGGGCTACTCGCTCAACACCATCACCTTGCTGTCGCTGTCGCTGGTGGTGGGTGTGTTGGTGGACGATGCGATTGTCGAAATCGAAAACATCGAACGCCATCTGTTGATGGGCAAAACACCCTTTCAGGCCGCCATGGAAGCGGCGGACGAAATCGGTCTGGCCGTCATTGCCACCACCTTTGCGCTGGTGGCGGTGTTTTTGCCCACGGCGTTCATGGGTGGCATTCCGGGCAAGTTTTTCAAGCAGTTTGGCATCACGGCCTCGGTGGCGGTGCTGGCCTCGCTGCTGGTGGCGCGCCTGCTCACGCCCATGATGGCCGCCTACCTGCTGCGCCCCAAGTCCGCCGCAGACCACGGCGCGAACACCGACGGGCCACTGATGAGCCGCTATCTGCGCTGGGTGCACGCCAGCTTGCGTCGGCGTAAAACCACGGTTGCCGCAGCTTTGGCGTTTTTTGTCGCGGCGTTGTTCATCATCGCCTTTATTCCCACGGCCTTCATGCCCGCGCAAGACAAGGCGCAAAGCGCGGTCAGCATCAAGCTGGCCCCCGGCCACACGCTGGACGACACGGCGCAAGCCAGCTTGCGCGCGGCTGAATTACTGAAAGCCATTCCCGAAATCAAAAGCGTTCTTGTGTCGGTGGGCAGCGCCTCCACCGGCGGCGGCATGGACGCCAGCACATCGGCCGATTTAACCAGCGCCACACTCACGGTCGATTTGGTGCCGCGCGGCGAGCGCACTCGCAAGCAGTCGCAAGTCGAAGCCCAAATGCGCAACGCCCTGCGCGCCCTGCCCGGTGTCCGCATTTCGGTGGGCGGCGGCAACAGCGGCGAAGCGCTGGATTTAACGCTGTCCAGCGACGACCCACAGGCCCTGGCGCGCGCCGCCGCGCAGGCTGAAAACCAGTTGCGCACGCTCAAAGGCATTGGCAACGTCACGTCCAGCGCTGCCTTGCAGCGCCCGGAAATTCAGATCCGTCCCGACAGCGCCCAGGCAGCGGCGCTGGGCGTGACGTCTGACGCGCTGGCCACCGCCGTGCGCCTGGCCACCTACGGCGATTACTCGACCGATTTGCCCAAGCTGAATCTGCCGCAACGGCAAATCAACATCCGCGCGCGGCTGGATCCCAGCGCACGCAACGACCTGGACGCTCTGGGCCAGTTGCGTGTCAACGGTGCCAACGGCACGGTCAGCCTGGCCTCGGTGGCCGACATTGCCATGGGCAGCGGGCCATCGCAAATCGACCGTATCGACCGTTCTCGCAACGTCACGCT
This sequence comes from Ottowia sp., assembly GCF_047975795.1. Taxonomy (GTDB): domain Bacteria; phylum Pseudomonadota; class Gammaproteobacteria; order Burkholderiales; family Burkholderiaceae_C; genus Ottowia. The sequence continues at coordinate 5,381 of NZ_JBKEEE010000056.1, forward strand.
GTCGGTGGAACTCAATGGCCGCACGCTGGGCGAAGTGCAAAAAGAAGCCATGGCCTTGCCCGCGCTGCAATCCTTGCCTGCCGGTGTACACCATGTCGAACAAGGCGAGTTGCAGCACATGACCGAGCTGTTCGAGAGCTTTGGCATGGCCATGGCGATCGGCATTTTTTGCATCTACGCCGTGCTGGTGCTGCTGTTTCACGACTTTTTGCAGCCCGGCACCATTTTGTGCGCCCTGCCGCTGGCGCTGGGCGGTGCTTTGTTTGCGCTGTGGATGACCGGCCAGCCGTTTTCAATGCCGGTCGTCATTGGCGTGCTGATGCTGATGGGCATCGTCACCAAAAATTCCATCCTGCTGGTGGAATACGCCATCGTGGCACGGCGTGAACACGGCCTGTCGCGCCTGGATGCCGTGATCGACGCCTGCCACAAGCGCGCGCGCCCCATCGTCATGACCACCATCGCCATGGGCGCAGGCATGTTGCCCAACGCGCTGGGTCTGGGCGCAGAACCCAGCTTTCGCCAGCCCATGGCCATCGTCGTCATCGGCGGTCTGCTGACCTCCACCGTCCTCAGCTTGCTGGTGGTGCCGGTGGTGTTCACCTATGTGGACGATTTGCTGGTGGCGTTGCGCCAGCGTTTTTTTAAGCGCGCCGCCCAGCACGGCAGCAGCAATGGCGCTGCTGCCGATGCGGCGCACTGTGCGCTGCCAAAAGCGTCTTGAAGCACATGCACTTGCACGGCCTGTGCCCAGCGTGGACTTTGATGGCGCAGCAGTAAGCCATGGTGGTGGCAGCCGTGCATGACAAGAAACGGCGTAGTTTGCCTGAAGTCTGCGCGGGCACTCTCGCCACCGCCATCTGGGGCAGGTGCCGCAAGCCGATGAAAGCGCGCCAACGCCCGCACCCAGTGCACATAAGCCTTCTCGGTCGACAGCGCCAGATGCCGGTAACGCACCGCCGCGCGCAACTGATCGAGCAGCTTGAGAGCAGGTGAGGGGCGTCAAACTGTTTATAGAAACAGTATAAACACATTGTATGCTGAGTGGCAACGGAATTGGAGGCTATCACGCGCATCGGCCCAGTGTCGGGTTAACCGTTATGATGCGGTTATGCAAGATAAATCACGTTAGCGTTAGCCAAGAAAAAATATGATAACCAAAACAACAATATGCCTTTGGTTTGATGGCCAAGCCGAAGAAGCCGCACATTTTTACACATCGGTGATTCCAAACTCTGAAGTCACAAGCACATCGCCAGTTATGGTGACATTTACTTTGGATGGCGTTCCATTTCAGGCGCTAAATGGAGGTCTTCAATTTAAGTTCAATGAAGCCGCTTCAATTTCTATAGCGACGGAAGACCAAGAGGAAACAGACCGATTGTGGGATGCCCTCATCAAAGACGGAGGAAGTGAAGGTCAATGTGCCTGGCTCAAGGAGCGGTTTGGGCTTTCATGGCAAATTGTTCCCAAAGCGCTTCCACGACTGCTCGGCTCGCCGGATAGAGATGCTGCTGACAGGGCCTTGAAAGCGATGATGACGATGAAAAAGATTGATATCGCCAGACTCGAAGCCGCATTTCGCAACGAAACAACAGAAGGCTAACAAGGCGGTGGGCTCAACGGCTACCCGCGTCACGCCTCCTGGCCGCTTGGGCATTGGCGCCGATTCAGCGCAGCAACTGAGACGCCAGCCGATGCAGCCGCGTGCCCGGCTGCACCAGCGCATCCAGCACGCTGAAATGGTGCAGCCCCGGCAGCGCCGTCGCCAGCGGCACACGCTCGCGCCCCCAAGCGATTTGAAGCAGGCGGGTCTGACGCAGGAATTCGCCGCTCTCATCACCACCCACCACGCCCCAAAAACGCCCGCGTGCCGGTGCAGGCAAGCGCGCAGGGCTGGCCTGGCTGACCTGCGCCGGGGTCAGGCGCAGCACCTCTTGCAAACTGGGGGTGTGCATCAGCGGCTCAAGCTCGTAAATGCCTGAAATGCCCAGCGCCGCTTTCACCACGTCGCGCGGCAGCGCCGCGTCAACGGCGGGCCAAGTGCAGACCAGCATCATGGCCGCCAATTGCGCGCCAGCGGAATGGCCCACCACCACCAGACGGCGTGGATCGCCATTGAACCGATGCGCATGTCGCCATGCCCAGGCCACCGCTTGCACCATTTGTACGGTGATGTCGGCAATGCTGGCCCGTGGACACAGCGTGTAGTTGGGCACCACCACGGCTGCGCCCTGATCGCGCAGCGCAGCGGCCACAAAGCTGTGCTGCGATTTGTCCAGCGACTTCCAGTAGCCGCCGTGGATGAACACCACCACCGGCGCGCCGGTGCGTGGTGCAGAAGCCGGGGCGGGAAACACGTCCAGCACCTCGTCGGACGCGGGGCCATAGGCCACATTCAGCTCGCACGGCCCGCTGCGCCGTGCCAGTGCCGACTCAGCCGCCCAGCGCGCCAGGTAATCACCGAAGTCGGGCACCCGCATGCGGTTGTGGTACATGCGTTCCAGCCACTGCGTGTCGGGTTGGTCGCGGCGGGATGAATCGTTGGGGCGGGCCATGGGTGGCGCGTATTGTCGCAAACCGCGCGGGCGGGTCAGCCCTGATCTCCAGATTTTTTGACGCTTTGCTTCAACATTTTTACCCCTAATCAGGGGTGTTCATCATCACACCTGTCAAATCGCCCAATGACCATTGGGCTGCGGCGCGGCCTTCACGTCACGATGCGGCAAAGCCTTGCAACACACCGCGCTCCAGCCGCAGCGCCCGCCCACAGCGCGCCGCCAACTGGCTGTCGTGCGTGACCAGCACAAACGCCGTGCCGTGCCCGCGCGCCAAATCCATCATCAAACCGAACACCCCATCGGCGGTGGCGCGATCCAGATTGCCCGTCGGTTCATCGGCCAACACACAGGCCGGTTGCGTGACCAGCGCGCGGGCGATCGCCACACGCTGGCGCTCGCCGCCCGACAACTCGGCCGGGCGGTGGTGTATGCGCTGATCCAACCCCACCTGCGTCAAGATACGCGCCGCCGTCTCAGCCGCCTGCGCATACGACTGACGGCGCACCCACAAAGGCATGGCCACATTTTCCAGCGCGCTGAATTCCGGCAACAAATGATGAAACTGGTACACAAAGCCCAGGTGCCGGTTGCGCAAGTCGCCCTGCGCCGCCGCAGACAGCCCCGCAAAGTCCTGCCCCGCCAGCCGCACGCTGCCGCTGGTCGGCGCATCCAGCCCGCCCAGCAGGTGCAGCAAGGTGCTCTTGCCCGAGCCCGACTGACCCACGATGGCCAGCGTCTCGCCCGCCTGCACGCGCAGATCCACGCCTTGCAGCACGGTGACATCGAGTGGGCCTTCCTGGAAGCGCTTGCTCAGGTTTTGGGCTTCCAAAACGGCTTTAGCGCTTGTGGCATGGGTGGTGTCAGCTATTGAAGTCATAGTAAATCAGGGGCTCAAAGGGGAAATGGGAGACCCTCGGCTCCTCATCGCCCTTGCCCGGCGCCACCGCCAATGTGGCCTCCAGGCAATTGGTGTTGTGCACCCACAGCCCCGTTTTGCCAACAAAGTAGGTGTGCCAGTCCTCCACCTCAAAGTTATAGACCATGGTGGTGTAATTCTCTCGGGTTCCATTGCCTGAATCGCCCCACTGCTCATAGTTGTAGGGCATTTCCTCCCCCACCAGCGGCGGTGTCGTCGAAAAATCAAGAAGCGATCCAAGGCCCCAACCGTCTTCCTCATCAGCAAGAAATGCGACGCCGGGCCTGTCGGTTCGGTACAAGTGATACACGTCGTATCTTTCGGCTTGGCTGCCATCGGCCAACACTAGGTCACGACCAAACCATTCTTCATTACTTAGAGGGATGGTGCCTGGGATCCCTCGGCCAACCATGTACATGCGGCCCATAGCCACCCACCCATGTGGATAGCTCCACACTGGGTGGTTGGGTGTCACATAAACACCATCGAACTCGCCATCGCCTGAATGGCGAACCCAACTGAACCGCACCACCTCCTTATCCTCAAACCGGAAGGTCTTGGTCACCCGCTTGTAGCCGGTCTCCGTGCCCTGCTCGGGGTTCTCGGGCCGCGACAGCACCCAGTCGCCGACCTTGATCTGCTCGATGGGCTTGAGGCCTTCCTTGGTATGCACCAGCGTGCCCGCCACGAAGCAGCCGATGGCGGGCAGGCGCATTTCCTCCAGCGCCTTCTTCTGCATCGCCTCGTCGGATAGATGTGATTTTGGGGTCTTGCCTGTTGCCAAAGAAATTGACATGGTCGGTCGCTTTCGGTAGTCACTTTTTGCATGATCAAACTGACCTGCAGCACTTGTCCATCAAGCGTAAGCAGCTATTGGATTTGAAGCGTTGATCGGTGCCATTGGCCTTGCCATATGAACGTGGGAAGCTTCGCACTCTGCCATGTCCAATCACACTTTCCCAGCCAAATGCAGAGCTCCAGGGTCAGAGCTCCAGGATAAGGTCTTGCCTTTTGCCTCACGCCGCTTTGCATAAGCCACCGCTTCCAATGATCTTGGATTTCATGATCAAATCGACCTCCAGCGCCCGCCTGTCAAGCGCAATCAGCTATTGAATTCATAGTACTCTCACACCCAGGCCGCGCAGCAGGCTACCCCAACCGCCGCGGCGCAGGCGATGCCAGTGCAGCGACTCAAGGGGGTTACTCATACCTCAACGCCTCGGCCGGATTGACCCGGCTGGCGCGCCAGCTGGGGTAGATGGTGGCAACAAAGGCCAGCAGCAGCGAGATCAGGGTGACGGGCACGATGTCGGCGGCGCGTGGGTCGCTGGGCATCTGGCTGATCAGGTAGACCTCTTTGGGCAAGAAGCTGGCGTGCAGCACGCGCTCTAAAAACGGCACGATGACGTCGATGTTGAAAGCTATCGATAACCCCAGCAGCAGCCCGCCCAGGGTGCCTATCACGCCGACCAGCGCACCTTGCACGATAAAGATTTTCATGATGCTGCCGGGGCTGGTGCCCAGGGTGCGCAAGATGGCAATGTCTGCGCGCTTGTCTTGCACGGTCATCACCAGGGTGCTGACCAGGTTGAAGGTGGCTACGGCGACGATCATGGTCAGGATGATGAACATCATGCGTTTTTCAAGCTGCACGGCGGCAAACCAGGTGCGGTTTTGGCGCGTCCAGTCCAGGATGTGCAGGTAGCCTGACAATTGTTTGGACAGTTGCTCAGCCACTTCGCGCGCCTGGTGCATGTCACGCAGTTTCAGGCGGATGCCGGTGGCCCCTTGCAGACGGAAGATACGGGCAGCGTCATCCATGTGCAGCAGGGCCAAAGCTGAGTCGTAATCGTGGTGGCCGGAGCTGAAGGTGCCCACCACCTGCATTTGCTTGAGGCGCGGCACCACGCCCGCCGGGGTGACCTGGCCGCTGGGGGCAATCAGCGTGACGGTGTCGCCTTCGCGCACGCCCAGTTTGCGCGCCAGGTCGTTGCCCAGCAAGATGCCGAACGCGCCCGGCGTCAGGCGCGGCAGCAAGGTGTCTTTCATCTGCGCGGCGATGTCGGTCACGCCCGGCTCCAGCACCGGATCAATACCGCGCACGATGGTGCCTTGCATGGTCTCGCCCCGCGCCAGCAGCGCCTGTGCGCCGATGAAAGGGGCTGCGCCAATCACTTCGGGGTGGGCGCGTGCCTCGGACAGGGTGCGCTGCACATCGGGCAGCGCACCGCCATCGGGGGTAAAGATTTCGATGTGCGCAATCACGCTCAGCATGCGGCCGGTCACGTCTTTTTGAAAGCCGTTCATCACGCTCAGCACCACGATCAAGGTGGCCACGCCCAGTGCAATGCCCAGCATCGACGCGCCGGAGATGAAGCTGATGAAGCCGTTGCGCCGTGTGGCCCGGCCCGCGCGCGTGTAGCGCCAGCCCAGCCGCATTTCGTAAGGCAGTCGTTGGATCAATGACATCAGGAGATCAGCACCAGCAACGGTAGCGCGGGTTTGCGCCGACAAGTTTGCGTTCGCCAAAAAGGCGTGGCGCAAAAGCAGGCATTCTCGCATCCCCCACAATCGCGCCATGTCTGCCGCTGCCCAGCCGTTTCATCTGTTCATCCCCCACGCCGTACCCGCCCTGCCCGAAGGCACTGCGCCGCCCGACTGGCCCGTCCCGCCTGAGCTGGAAGCGCTGCTGGCCCGCATGCAAAGAACCGACACCCTCGAAGTGGCCGAAGACAGCCCCGCCACCCCTTTTGAGCACGCGCTGGCCCGCGCCCTGCACTTGCAGGGTCAGCCGGGACAATGGCCCTGGGCGGCGGCCGACACCCACACCGTGGGCACCCCCTGCGCCTGGCTGCGGCCCTGCCACTGGCAACTGGGGCTGGATCACGTCACCTTGCTTGACCCTGCCGCACTGGCGCTGACCGAGAGCGAATCGCGCGCCCTGCTGGCCGCCGTGCAACCGCTGCTGGCCGAAGATGGCATCGCCCTCACCTACCACCACCCCGACGCCTGGCTGGCCCGCGGCGAGCTGTTTCGGAACTTGAGCACCTGCTCCATGGCGCGCGCGCTGCAACGCCCTGTGACGCGCGAGGCGCTGGCGCAAGCGCCTACCAACGCACAAAGCGCACATGTGCGCCGCCTGCAAACCGAGCTGCAAATGCTGCTGTACCCCCACCCCGTGAACGAAGCACGCGAGCAACAACGCGGCTGGCCCGTCAACGCCTTGTGGATTGACGGCGCAGGCGTGCTGACCGCTGCGCTGCCGCCATCGCCGCACGTGCTGGTTGACCACCATCTGGCCGATTTGCCGCTCAATGCTGATCCAGCGCAGCGCCTATCGGCCTGGCAAACCATTGCGCGCAGCGCATTGGCCCGGCTGCGCCAGGCACTGGACGCCGGCCAGCGCGTGCAGCTCACCCTGTGCGGCCCGCGCCGCGCCATCACCTTACAAAGCGGGCTGGGTTTGACCGCAAAAATCACAAGCCTTTTCAGGCCGCAGCGCTGGTCTGAATTGCATAAACAGCTATGAAAATAATAGTTAGAGATGCCCCACCCCGCACCACCTGGGCGCTGGAGCAAGCCGGTATCCACCCCCTGCTGGCGCGTCTGTATGCCGCACGCGGTGTGCGCAGCGCCGACGAGCTGGACGACGCCCTGGCCCGCCTGCTACCGCCCAGCCAATTGCTGGGAGCGCACGAAGCCGCCACGCTGCTGGCCGACGCCATCGCCACCAACGGCAAGATCTGCTTCGTCGCCGATTACGACTGCGACGGTGCCACCGCCTGCGCCGTCGGCATGCGCGGGCTGCACCTGCTGGGGGCCACGCAGGTGGACTATGTGGTGCCCGACCGCGTGGTCGATGGCTATGGCCTGACTCCGCCCATTGCCGAGCGCGTGGCCGCACGCGGCGCGCAGGTACTGATCACGGTGGACAACGGCATCGCCAGCGTCGAAGGTGTGGCACGCGCGCGCGCATTGGGGCTTAAGGTACTGGTGACCGATCACCACCTGCCTGGTGCCGCACTGCCTGCCGCTGACGTGCTGGTCAACCCCAACCAGCCCGGCTGCACGTTTGAAAGCAAAGCTGCCGCAGGCGTGGGCGTGATGTTCTACGTGCTGCTGGCCTTGCGCGCCGAGCTGCGCACGCGCGCAGCTTTCAGCCAGGCCACACAGCCAAAACTAGACAACTTGCTGCCCCTGGTCGCCCTGGGCACAGTGGCCGACGTGGTGCGGCTGGACGCCAACAACCGTCGCCTGGTGGCGCAGGGCCTCAAACGCATCCGCACCGGGCACATGCCGCCGGGCCTGCGCGCTCTGTTTACCGTGGCCGGGCGCGACAGCCGTAAGGCCAGCACCTTCGATTTTGGTTTTGCACTCGGCCCGCGCCTGAACGCGGCGGGCCGCCTGGCCGACATGACGCTGGGCATCGAGCTGCTGCTGACCGACGACGATGCCCGCGCCGACGAACTGGCGCGCACGCTGGACGGCATCAACCGCGAGCGGCGCGAGATCGAAGGCGGCATGCGCGAGCAAGCCATGCAGATTGTTGAAGGGCTGTTCGACCCCGAGCAACCACCGCCCAGCGCCCTCAGCGTGTTCGATCCCGACTTTCACGAAGGCGTGGTCGGCATCGTCGCCGCGCGGCTGAAAGACCGGCTGCACCGCCCCAGCTTTGTGTTTGCTGCCAGTTCAGCGCCGGGCCATGAACACGAGCTGAAAGGCTCAGGCCGGTCGATTGCTGGCTTTCACCTGCGCGACGCGCTGGATCTGGTGGCCAAACGCCACCCCGGCGTGCTGCTGCGCTTTGGCGGCCACGCCATGGCGGCCGGTTGCACCATTGCCGAAGAACATTTCGACACCTTCGATCAGGCCCTTCAACAGGTCGCCACCGAATGGCTGGACCAGGCCGCCCTGACACATCAGTTGGAAACCGACGGCCCGCTGCCGCCCGAATACCGCCGCACCGACGTGGTCGACACCCTGCACGCCGCCGTCTGGGGGCAAGGCTTTGCACCGCCCGTGTTCAGCGAAGAGTTAGAGGTGATCAGCCAGCGCCTGGTGGGCGAAAAGCACCTGGCGCTGAAACTGCGCCACCAGGGTCAGCCCATCGACGGCATCTGGTTTGGCCACACCGAATCGCTGCCACCTCGCGCCCACCTGGCCTTTCGGCTGGAAGCCGACGAATGGCAGGGCGTGCGGCGCGTTCGCTTGCTGGTCGAAGGCCATGCCGATGCAAGCTGATATGGCCTGACGCAGCTCAACCACGGTTTTTGCTGCGGTGCGACAATACGCGTTTTCCCGCTGACTTTCTATGGCGCGTTTGGTGCGCGCCGCCCCCTGATCATGGCCGCATTTGACGAAGAAAAAGTTCTCTCAGTCCACCACTGGACGGATCGCCTGTTCTCTTTCACCACCACGCGCAGCACCAGCTTGCGCTTTTCCAACGGCCACTTCACCATGATCGGCCTGAAGGTGGAGGGCAAGCCACTGCTGCGGGCCTATTCCATCGTCAGCCCCAACTACCAGGAAACGCTGGAATTTTTAAGCATCAAGGTGCAAGACGGCCCGCTGACCAGCCGCCTGCAACACATTCAGCCCGGCGACAGCGTGATCGTCGGCCACAAGCCCACCGGCACCCTGCTGATTGACTATTTGCTGCCCGGCAAGCGCCTGTACCTGTTCAGCACCGGCACCGGACTGGCCCCGTTCATGAGCATCATTCGTGACCCAGACACCTATGAAAAATTTGAAGAAGTGATTCTTGTGCACGGCTGCCGCCTGGTCAGCGAACTGGCCTACCGCGAATTCATCACCGAAGAGTTGCCCCAGCACGAATTTCTGGGCGAGATGGTGCGCCAGCAGCTCAAGTACTACCCCACCGTCACGCGCGAGCCGTTCCAAACCCAGGGCCGCATTCCTGACCTGATTGAAAGCGGCCAAATGGCGCGCGATCTGGGCCTGCCTGATCTAAACCGCGAGGCCGACCGCGTGATGCTGTGTGGCAGTCCGCAAATGCTCAAGTCCATCAAGGAAGTGCTGGAAAAGCATGGCTTCAACGAAGGCAACACCACCACACCGGGCGACTTTGTGGTGGAACGCGCGTTTGTCGACCAATAAACGGGCTTGATGATCAAGCCGTCAAAACTTTAGTTTTTATAGCGGCTTGTGCTTGCTGGATGCGCGTTAAATGTCGATTCAATGCACAAAATGATGGGTTGATCACCGCATTTGCATCAACGAATTTGCAATTCAGGACACTAGGTTCAAAGCGCTTGTTGCTGCTCAAGAAAGCGCCGTATGGGCGCAGGCAGACCCAGCGCGGGCCAGTCGGCTGCGCTGAACCATTTCCCCTCTTGCCCCTCCTCGCACGCGTGCCAAGTCAAAGAAGACATGCGCGCGCTAACCACATGAATATCCAGATCACGGTGCGTCAGCACGTGCTTGAAAGGTTCGTGCTCAACCGCTGTAGGGCGCACTGCTGGCGGCAGGTCTTGCCACAGATCTTCCCGCGCCGCGTATTGCAGCAAGCCATACAGGCCCGCCCAGATGCCGGTAGCTGGTCTGGGCTGGAGCCAGGTGCGCCCGCGTTCGTCCCTCGCATGCAATAACCAAAGTGTGATCTGGCTGCGTTTGAGTCGCCGTGTCTTGACCGGGTAGCGCTGCGGGTCGCCATGGGCGGCGGCCACACACGTCGTTTTCAGCGGACAGGCATCGCACATCGGCTTGCGCAAAGTGCAAACCGTGGCCCCCAAATCCATCATGCCCTGGGTGTACCAGGGCATGCGCTGCGCCAGATCTCGGCGAGGCAGCAGCCTGTCAGCATGCTGCCATAGCGCACGTTCATTCGGCGCGCGACTGAGATCGTCCGCCACACCAAAAGCGCGTGTCAACACGCGCTTGACGTTGCCATCCAAAATGGCCGCGCGCTCGCCAAAGCAAAAAGCGGCGATAGCCGCCGCAGTGGATTTACCAATACCGGGCAAGGTGGCCAGCTCAGTGCTGGTTTGGGGAAAGCGGCCACCCCAGCATTCAAGCACCTCGTGGGCGCAAGCATGCAAATTTCTCGCTCGCGAGTAGTAACCCAGCCCGCTCCATAAGCCCAGCACATCGCCCTGCGACGCATTCGCCAAACTGGCAACATCAGGAAAGCGCGCCATAAAGCGCAGGTAATACGCCTGCACCGTGGCCACTTGCGTTTGCTGGAGCATGATTTCCGACACCCAGACACGGTACGGATCGCGCGTGCCCTGCCACGGCAAGTGACGCCTGCCGTGGCTCAAATGCCAGTCGATGATGCGGTCAGAAAATGCGTTGTCCCCTTGCTGGGGCGTCACGCCAATGCCGCCTCGCGCAAGCTTTGTGTTGAAGCAAAATCGCCTGCGTTGGCTGGTGTTTTCAGCTCAGCCGTCAACGCATCCAGGCGCTTGAGCACGTCGTCCAGTTCGCTTTCCTGGTCGTTGATCTCGGTAATGCGCGTGTCCAGCCCGCCCGCAGCATCCTGAATGCGCCGAATCGCCTCGATGCGGCGTCCAAACGCACGGCGGCGTTCGCGCAGTTGCGCATCCAACTGGCTGGCGCTGGATTTGTTCCACAATTCGATCTCGCCCAGCGCTGTTTCAAAAATTGAGCGTACCCGCGCCACCAGGGCGCGCAGCAGTTTTTCGCAAAATTCAGGCCGCGCCAACTGGATCATGTTGCCCATGCCCAGGTACTGCAAATGGCTGTGCTCGACCGCAGCCAAGTCGTGCAGATAACGCTCCATGTCAGGTGGCGTGGCTGCTTGCAACGAAAACCCATATTCCGCGTTGAGCTGCTTGAACGATGCTGTGAGCATGGTGTGGATTTCGGCTTCCAGCCGCTGCACTTGGTGCACCACCGCACGCAGGTTGTCAAAGCTGTGTGCATACGCACGCTTGACGCCCAGCTTGACGCCCGATTCGTGCAGCGTGGTTGCCAGCCCAGCCAATTGGGTTTTGATGGAAGAGTTGCCCAGCAGCTTGAACACCTCGCGCAGCAGCTTCATGTGCACTGAGCGCACGGCCAGTACGCTGGCTGCGCTGCGGTCAAAGTCAGACTTTTCACGCTCGATGCGCGAGCGCATGTGGCGGATCACCGAATGGTTTTTGCCGCGCAAGCCTTTGAGTTCCAGCACCTGCTCGGTCATCTCGCGCTTGCGCAGGCCCAGCGTGCGAAGGGCGTCGGCACGCAGACGATTTGCACTGGTTGCAATCGCCTCTTCCAGCATGGACTGGCGCGTGCCCAGCACCTGTTCACCCAGAACATGCTCAAAACTGGGCAAGCGGCTTTGTTCCAACAACGAACTTTCGCCGCGCACCTTGGCCAGCAAGCCTTTTTGCGCTGACAGGGCAATCACCTGCTCTGGCGGCAAGTCCAGCGTCTTGGCGGTTTCGACGCACTGGCGCTGGATTTGCGCCTCAATCTGCGCCTGGGTGCTCAGCTCGTCCCACAGCGTGTCGATTTTGTTCAGCACCACAAAGCGCACGCCCGTCCCGTCCTCGGTCGATGCCAGATGCTCGCGCCAGATGGTCAGATCAGATTTTGTAACACCCGTATCCGCCCCCAAAATGAACACCACGGCCTGCGCCTGCGGAATCAGGTTGATGGTCAGCTCAGGTTCAGCCCCGATGGCGTTCAACCCCGGTGTATCCAGCACCACCAGGCCCTGCTTGAGCAATGGGTGCGCCATGTTGATCAGCGCATGTCGCCAGCGCGGCACCTCCACCATGCCATTGGCATCGACAGGCGGGTTGTCGTCCACCCGGTCATCGTGCCAAAAACCCAGCTTGCGGGCCGCATCCTTGCTGACATGCAGCACTTCGGACACTTTTTCCATGGCAGCGGCCAACTGCTCTGGATCGTTCACGTCCAGATCGACGCGCGTCCATTGCTCGGGCACCGAACGCCACTCCAGCAGCGCTTGCGGCTCCAGCCGCGTCTCGATGGGCAACAGGCGCAGGCAAGGCGGCAAGGCGGCGTCGTAGCCCAGCTCGGTCGGGCACATGGTGGTGCGCCCTGCACTGGCCGGCATGATGCGGCGGCCGTATCCGGCAAAAAACACCGCGTTGATCAGCTCTGACTTGCCCCGCGAAAACTCGGCGACAAAAGCCACCGTGACTTTGTCTGAGCGCAGCTGCTCAGTCAGGCGCTGCACCCGCTCCGCATCGCTGTCGTCCAGCAACTCTCTTTCCTTGAGCCAGCCGCTCAAGGTTTTCAGGCGCGCCGACATGTCACGACGCCACGCATCGTGCCGACCCAATTGCTCGTTAAAACCTTCTGTCACCAAAGGATCCCTTCATAATCTGAAACATATTACACGCAGTCAGGCCGTACCGTACCCTCACCAGACAAGGCGCACTTTTGACCGACAAACGGCCCAGGCCCGCAGCTTCAGGCCCGCTGGCACATTGGGCAAAAGTAGGTTGAGCGCTGGCCTTGAACCAGCTTTTTGACTGCGCTGCCACACTGCACGCACGGCTGTCCAGCCCGGCCATAAACCGCCATTTCCAGTTGAAAGTGTCCGGTATCTCCGGTGGCGCTGGAAAAATCACGCAAGGTGCTGCCGCCTTGCGCCACCGCCCGCAGCAGCACGGCCCGAATCGCCGCATGAAGCCGGTCTGAGCGCACGCGCGACAGGCGGCAGGCGCGCACCGTGGGCCGTATACCGGCCATGAACAGCGCCTCAGACGCATAAATATTGCCCACGCCCACCACCACGTCACCAGCCAGCAACACCTGTTTGATGGGCGCGCGCCGGGCTTTCAGACCTGCATGAAATGCCGCCGGGTCAAACTGCGCCTCATCCAGCGGCTCCATGCCCAGCGAAGACAGCAGCCGATGCGCCGGATCGTCGTCAACCGATGGCGACCACACCGCCGCACCAAAGCGGCGCGGGTCATGCAAGCGCAGCACGCCCTGGCTGGTCAGCAAATCAAAGTGGTCGTGCGTGCCGGGTGCCGGTTGCCGAGGCTGAAAATTCAGGCTGCCCGACATCCCCAGGTGCAGCAGCAGCACGCCCTCATCCAGTTGCAGCACGAGGTACTTGCCGCGCCGATGCACGTCCAGCACCGTGCGCCCCACCAGCGCTGCCGGATCAATACCCAGCGGCCAGCGCAGCGGCTTGCCCAGGCGCACCCCCAACACACGTGCGCCGCGAATGCGCGCCACAAAGCTGCGGCGGGTGACTTCAACTTCAGGCAGTTCAGGCATGGCAAATCCATGGCATGGCAAATCCATGGCATGGCAATCCAATGACCATAACGCACACGGGCTTGGATTATTATGAGTCAATGAAGTCATTTACCTACGCGCTGACCGGCTTGGCGCTTGCCCTGTCAGCCCCGCTGGCACTGTCCCAAACCCCTGCGGCTGCGCCTGTTTCTGCGCCTGCTTTTTCTCCTGCACCTGCCCCCCCCGCATCGGTTTCTGCCCTCGATGCCCCGCCGCTTCAGTCGCGCATGGACGCGCGGCTGATGTACGAGCTGTTGCTGGGCGAGTTCACCTTCCAAGAGGGCGAACCCGCTACCGGTGCCGCCTTCATGCTGGACGCCGCCCAGCGTACCGGCGACGAAGCGCTGTACCAACGCGCCACCGATATGGCCATCCGCTCACGCTCCGGCCCCGCCGCCTTGCAGGCCGCACGCGCCTGGCGACAGGCAAAGCCCGATTCCATCGAGGCCGCACGGTATGAACTGCAAGTGCTGATCGTTCTGAACCGCCTACCTGAAACCGAAGAGCCGGTGCGCGCACTGGTCAAACGCCTGCCCGTCACGGACAAAGAAGCCTTCCTCGTGGCTCTGCCCGCGCTTTACCAGCGCGCGCCTGACCGCGCCGAAGCCACACGCACCGTCGAAGCCGCGCTGCGCCCCACGCTTGAAGACGCTGCGCTGGCCCCCGCAGCCTGGACCACCGTAGGCCGCATGCGCCTGGCCACTGGCGACAAAGTGGGTGCCCTGCAAGCCGCACGCCTGGGGCAAATGAGCCAGCTCCAAGCCGAGTGGCCCGCCCTGCTGGCTTTGCAGCTGCTGGCCAGTGCCCAGGTGGCCGATGCCGAGCCACTGCTTTTGCGCTACCTGGAAAGCGGTCAACCCAAGCCCGAGGTGCGCATTGGCTACGCCCGCGCGCTGATTGATCTGGCCCGCCCCACCGAAGCCATGGCGCAGATGGATTTGCTCACTGCCCAGCAACCCGATTACCCCGAAGGCTGGCTGATCAAAGGCGCTTTGCTGGCCGACGAGCGCCAGGACGCCAAGGCCGAACAAACTTTGCGGCATTACCTGCAACTGGTCGAAACCGATACCGGCCCCACCCGGCTTGACCGCCAAAGCGGTGCCGACCAGGCCCGGCTGATGCTGGCCCGCATTGCCGAGCGCCACCAGCGCTATGACGAGGCCGAGCAACTGCTGGCCGCCATCACATCGCCCGATCAGGCCATGGCCGTGCAACTGCGGCGCGCTAATTTGCTCGCACGTCAGGGCCGCATGGCCGAAGCGCGCCAGGCCATCCGTTCCGTGCCCGAGCTGCAACCCGATGACACCCGCACCAAGCTGCTGGCCGAAGCGCAGTTATTGCGCGATCACGGTATGGCCACTGAGGCTTATCAACTACTGACTGAGGCACTCAAAACCGACCCTGACGACGAAGCCCTGCTCTATGACGCTGCCATGGCCGCCGAAAGCGCCGAGCGCTTGAGCGATATGGAGCAACTGCTGCGCCGCCTGATCGAGCTGAACCCGCGCTCGGCCAACGCCTACAACGCGCTGGGCTATTCACTGGCCGATCGCGGCGAGCGGCTGCCCGAAGCCAAACAACTGATCGAAAAAGCCGTACAACTGGCTCCCGATGACCATTACATCCAGGACAGCCTAGGCTGGGTAGAGTTTCGCCTAGGCAACATGCCTCAGGCCAAAGCCCTGCTGGAAGGCGCTTACAACCAGCGCCCGGATGCCGAAATTGCCGCACACCTGGGCGAAGTGCTGTGGCTCATGGGCGAGCGCGAAGCCGCCCGCACCGCCTGGCGTAACGGCCTGCGGCTCGACCCCGACAACGACACACTGAACCAAACGCTCAAACGCCTGAAAGTCGGCAGTCCGTGATGCGCCCTGCGCTGACGCCGCAAGTGTTGGTGCCGCACGCGCCGCGTGCGCCTGCCATCGCCTGGTGGCACCTGACTGGCAACTTGGCTGGCATCCTGATCGCCCTGATTACTACACTATTGATAGCTGGATGCGCCAATCTACCAAGCGAAAAATACCAATTTGACCCTTCAAAAAATGAATGGAGTGGCCGCTTGGCCCTCACGGTGCACAGCGATCCACCGCAGTCTTATTCCGCCGGCTTTACCTTGCAAGGCAGTGCCGAGCAAGGCGAGTTGAGCTTGAACGCCCCGCTGGGCAATTTGCTGGCCGTCATGCAATGGCAGCCCGGCCAGGCCGTGCTGCGCCAAGGCGATGCCACGCACCGCTATGCCAGCTTAAGCGAGATGACCAGCGCCGCCACGGGTGACACAGGCGATGCGGCGCTGCCCATCAGCGCCTTGTTCAATTGGCTGCACGGCCAGCAGCACGCCGCCGCCGGCTGGAGCGCCGACTTGAGCCGCCTGCCTGAAGGCCGCCTGATCGCCCGGCGCCTGATGCCCCTGCCCACCGCCGAGCTGCGCGTGGTGCTGGATCAGCCGTAAACCGCAGCAAACCGCCCCATGCGTGCCCTCTACGACATCGCCGCCCCGGCCAAGTTAAACCTGTTTTTGCACGTCACTGGCCAACGCGACGATGGCTACCACTTGCTGCAATCGGCCTTTGTGTTGATCGACTGGTGCGACACACTGCATTTTGAATACCGCCCCGATGGCCGCATCACACGCGAAGACTTGGGCTGCCCCCTGCCCCCCGATGATCTGACGCTGCGCGCCGCCCGCGCCTTGCAGCAACATACCAGCAGCGGCCCGGCAGACACAGCTTTGGGCGCGCACATCAGCGTGCACAAACGCATTCCAGCGCAAGCGGGCATGGGCGGCGGCTCGTCCGACGCAGCCAGCACCTTGCTGGCCCTCAACCGTTTGTGGAAGCTGCGGCTTTCGCTGGCCGAGCTGGCCCGCATCGGCCTGAGATTGGGCGCTGACGTGCCCTTTTTTTTGCACGGCCACCACGGCTGGGTGGAAGGCGTGGGCGAGCGCGTGCAGCCGCTGGCGTTGCCCAGCACGCACTTTCTTGTGGTGAAACCACCGCAGGGGCTGGAAACTGCGGCGATTTTTCGCGCCAACGACCTGCAACGTAACTCCACCCATGCTAGAATCTCAGGCTTTGTTGCAGACCCGTACGGCTTTGGCCGCAACGACCTGCAGCCGGTTGCAGAGCGGCTTTGCCCGCCAGTCACCCAAGGGCTTGAGTTGCTGGCACAGCACGGCTTTCGGGGGCGAATGACCGGCTCAGGCAGCGCGGTATTTGCCCAGGTTCCAGTCACCCGGCTTGCACAAGCAAGTCAAGTGCAAGGGCCAACGGACTGGCAAGTACGTTTATGCAACAGTCTGAATGCTCACCCGCTTTGCGGATGGGCCACAGACAAACAGTCAAGGTGATTGACCAGCAGTCAAGGCCAATCACCGGCGTAGGGGAGTCGCCAAGTTGGTCAAGGCACCGGATTTTGATTCCGGCATGCGAGGGTTCGAGTCCTTCCTCCCCTGCCAAACCATTGTTTGAGTTGTTTCGGGGCGTGCGGCCAGTCAGCCTGCCTCGTTTGAGCCAGCACACCGTATCTTTGACTTGCCGGAAAGCTGTATGCAAACCTCCAGCACCCCTGATTTTCTGGTATTCACTGGCAACGCCAACCCTGCACTGGCCGCTGAAATTGCCAGCAATCTGAATATCGCCCTGGGTGCAGCGGACGTTGGACGTTTTTCTGACGGCGAAGTCACGGTCGAGATCAAGCAGAACGTGCGCGCGCGCGACATTTTCGTGGTGCAGCCGACCTGCGCGCCCACCAACGAAAACTTGATGGAACTGCTGATCATGGTCGACGCGCTCAAGCGCGCCTCGGCCGAGCGCATCAGCGCCGTCATTCCCTACTTTGGTTATGCGCGGCAAGACCGCCGCCCGCGCTCGACCCGCGTGCCCATCTCGGCCAAGGTGGTCGCCAACATGCTGCAAGCCGTGGGCGTGGCCAGCGTGCTGACCATGGATTTGCACGCTGACCAGATTCAGGGGTTTTTCGACATCCCGGTCGACAACATCTACGCCTCGCCCGTGCTGCTGGGCGATCTGCGCCAGAAAAATTACAAGGACCTGCTGGTCGTCAGCCCCGACGTGGGCGGCGTGGTGCGCGCGCGCGCGCTGGCCAAACAACTGGGGTGCGATCTGGCCATCATCGACAAGCGCCGCCCCAAGGCCAACGTCAGCGAAGTGATGCATGTCATTGGTGACATTGAAGGGCGCAACTGCGTCATCATGGACGACATGATCGACACCGCTGGCACCTTGGTGAAAGCCGCTGAGGTACTGAAAGACCGCGGTGCAAAAAAAGTCTACGCCTACTGCACGCACCCCATTTTTTCTGGCCCCGCCATCGAACGCATCGCCCAAGGCAGCGCGCTCGACGAAGTGGTGGTCACCAACACCATTCCGCTCAGCGACGCTGCGTCGCACAGCGGCAAGATTCGCCAATTGTCCGTTGCCCCCTTGATTGCGCAAACCATCCAGCGCATCGCGCGTGGCGAATCGGTGATGAGTTTGTTCCAGGAGCAGGAAAACCTGTTTTAACGGAACCTTCAGTGGCTGTGCGTTTGCCAATAATCCCTTGGGGGCACAAGCGCATGGCCTTTTTCAAACCGAGCCGCACTGGTCGCGGTCGGCTCACAAGGAGTTCTAACTATGAAATTCGTCGCTTTTGAGCGCACAAAGCAGGGTACGGGTGCGAGCCGCCGTCTGCGCAATGCGGGCAAAGTGCCCGGCATTGTCTACGGCGGTGAGGGCGAGCCTCAACTGATCGAGCTGGACCACAACGCCCTGTGGCAAGCCATCAAGAAAGAAGCTTTCCACTCGTCCGTGCTGGACATGGAACTGGCGGGTAAAACCAGCAAGGTTCTACTGCGCGATTTGCAGGTTCACCCATTCAAGCAATTGGTGCTGCACGTCGACTTTCAGCGCGTGTCGGCCAAGCAGAAAATTCACGTCAAGATTCCGCTGCACTTCAGCGGCGCAGAAGAATCGTCTGCCGTCAAGCTGGACAAGGCCCTGGTCAACCACATCATCAACGAGCTGGAAGTGTCCTGCCTGCCCGCCGACCTGCCCGAGGCCATCAACATCGATTTGTCCAAACTGGAAAAAGGGGCCACCATGACGCTGGCCGACATCCAGTTGCCCAAAGGTGTCGAAGCCGTACTGCACGGCCATGATGCGGCTGACCTGGTGTTGCTCACCGTGGTCATGCCCGCAGGCGAAGCCTCTGCAGCCAACGAAGCTGCCGCAGCCGAAGGCGATGCTCCGGCAGCCGCAGCGCCTGCCGCCGAAGACGACAAAAAGTGATGCCCGGCACCCTGGTGGTGCCTTGTTCAATCACCCTCGCTACGGCCCGCTTGTCAGCGGGCCGTTTGTTTTTTGCTCGCCCCTACCGGCAGCGGCACGGATAATCACCCCATGATCAAACTGTTCGTCGGCCTGGGCAACCCGGGGCCGCAGTACGAAGACACCCGCCACAACGCCGGCTTTGCCTGGGTCGACGCCGTGGCGCGCCAACTGGGCGCGCCACTGGCGTTGGAACGCGGCTTTCACGGCCTGGTGGCGCGCGCCAACGTGCAGGGCCACAGCGTCTGGCTGCTTCAGCCACAGACCTTCATGAACCTCTCCGGCCAGTCAGTGGCCGCGCTGGCGCGCTTTTACAAGATCGCGCCCGAAGAAATTCTGGTCGCCCACGACGAGCTGTACCTAGCCGCCGGTCAAGCCAAGCTCAAGCAAGGCGGCGGCCACGCTGGCCACAACGGCCTGCGCGACATCCACGCCAAGCTGGGCAGCAGCGACTACTGGCGCCTGCGCTTAGGAATAGGCCACCCGGGCCAGAAGTCCGAAGTCGTTGGCTGGGTGCTGCGCAAACCACCGCTGGACGAGCGCATCGCGCTGGAGCAGGCCATCGACCGCAGCGTCAAAGCCTTTGACGATCTGGCCGCGGGCGAGATGAACCACGCCACGCTGACCATCCACACCGACAAGCCGCCGCGACCCAAGCCGCCCAGGCCGACTGCGGCACCTGATTTGCCAGCGAAGTAACGCCTGAGTTAAGCCGAGCCGCGAAGCGGCTTCGGCTTGAATGAATTGTTAGGTCTTACGTTTCATGAACTCTTGATAGTAGAAGCCTTCACTTGGTTCATTGCCAAGAGCAATGTCCAGTAGGAGTTGAAGACTCCAGATTGGGCCAGGGACGACGTCATCTGGATTTGCTCCTTCTGGAAGCATTTCTGGGTCGATTCCAAGTTCGAAATTGATCAACCACCACTTTTCAATTTTTCTGAGGAGATCAATCAATTCTTGGAACTTGGTAACGTCAAAATCTTTCCCATGAGTAGAAATGAACGCAAGTGGTTCGTGCGCGAGCTCATTACGATGTCGCCGTACTGAGTCGAATGTATCAACGTCACTTTGCTCAATTGCGCCAAGCTCCTTCAGCCACAGCAGGGAAGCGTAGAGCTTGCTCTTGTTCTTTGACAGGACTTCACTTTGATATGCGTCGTCCAGTTGAAGGCCTGCCGGGTCGAAGCCGTTACAGAAGAATGTTTCTGGTTTTTCGATCACGCTTGATTTGAATTGCTCGTAAGCCGTGATGAACAACGAGATGGCGATTAAATTGCCCTTGAGCGTCTCCGGGTTTAGGAATTTCTCCCAAGATTTGTCCGCGTTAGCCATATTGGTTGGGTAAGACCTAACATGATTTATCTTGCATAACCGCATGATAACCGTTAACCCGACACCGCCATGATACGCAGCAAGTGTCGGGTGGCGGTTGCAAGAAGCACTTCATGATCTTTATACTGTATTAATTAA
>NZ_JBKEEE010000023.1:0-44754 GCF_047975795.1 Ottowia sp.
CCTGGCTGAGCTTTGATGCAGCCACCGGCACCTTCTCAGGCACCCCGCCCACAGGCTCAGCAGCTGATATGGCCATCACCGTCACCGCCACCGATCTGGCTGGGGCCACAGCCAGCCAGAGCCTGACGCTGGGCATTGCCCCGGCCACGCCAAGCGGCAGCCTGGGCACCCCAGGCGATGACATCCTCAACGGCACGGCCGGTGACGACAGCATCGATGCGCTGGCAGGCGATGACCAGGTGTATGCAGGCGCAGGCCACGACAATGTGCAAGGCGGTGCAGGCCATGACTTTGTGGTGGGCAACGAAGGCGATGACGTGCTCGACGGCGGCGAGGGCAACGACGAGCTGTACGGCGATGCCGGTCATGACCAGCTCTACGGCGGCTGGGGCGATGATCGCCTGGCCGGTGGCGATGGCAACGACTTCCTGGCCGGCTACGAGGGCAATGACCTGATGTTTGGCGGCGCAGGCGATGACCAGCTGTATGCCGACAACGGGCAAGACAACCTCTATGGTGGCCTGGGCAACGACCAGCTTTATGGCGGCGCTGACAGCGACTACCTCCATGGCGGCGATGGTGAGGATCGCCTGGACGGTGGGCAAGACCGCGATGTGCTCGCCGGTGGCGCGGGCAATGACAGCCTCTATGGTGGCGCTGACGGTGACTTCTATGTCATTGAAGCAGGCGGCGGCACCGACACCATTTACGAGCAGTTGGACGATACCGCCGCCTTTGACACCATTGAGTTGCAATCCATTGCCTCAGGGGACAGCTATAGCTTGAGCCGTGTGGGCGATGACCTGCACATTGCCTACGGCGATGCGGGCGACAGCATCGTCGTGCGCGATCAGTTTGCCGCCGGGGCGTCGGCCATTGAGCAGATTCGCTTCAGCGATGGTGTCAGCCTGAGTGCCGCCGATATCCAGGCGCAGGCGGTGATCAAGGTCGGCCGTGTCGATGTGCTAACCTTGGATGCCCAAAAGAGCGCAGCAGTCGCGGCGGACACGATGGCCACCAAGCCCCTGGCGGTGAGCGCTTCCATGGCCAGTGGGCTGGACTGGATGGCCCACTCTCCTGCCGATCTGCAATGGCTGCAAGAGGTGGGCGCGGTCAGTGTCAAGCCGTACTTTGAATTGGCAGGCTTGCCATCGGAGGGCTTTCAATTGAGCGGCCAGGTGCCCGCCAATGACCTGGGCACGAGCGTGGAGCAACTGGTGCAGGCCATGGCCAGCTTTGCGCCTGAGCAAGCCGCTGCCAGCACTTCGTTGAGCGATCAGGCGCTGATCATGCAGCAGCAGCGCGCCGCTCTGCTGGCCGTCAGCAGCGCCGCGTAAGGCACCATAAGTGGGGCACCAAGCCCCCAGGCTCCGGCAGCACTCAAGCGCAGGCTGCTGCCGCTCCATTGGCCTGAGGTGGTTGACGCGCCATCTCAATGTGCCATCAACCCTGCTCGTGGCGCAGCCGCCGCAGCATCTGCCCACCGGCCAGTACCCCCATCAGGCCCACGGTGAATACCACCGTTTCCAAAATCATGAAACGCAGCGTGCCCGCGTCAATCGGCAGGCCGTCGCGCCCTGGCACATAACCCTGGTTCAAAAAATACACGGCCAGGCCCAGCAGGCACAGCCCCATCAGCACAAAGCCCCATCCCATCAGGCGCTCGCCGATCTTGTGGTCGGATGTCATGCCACAAACATACTGCAATGCAGCATGAGAGCCGCACCGCTGATCGCGCAATCGCTGGCGCTGCGCAACTTGTCACAACCTTGGCCGCGCTGCACCGTAGTTAAAAGTTTGAACTGGCTTTACACCACAGGTGCGCTGGCCTTCACATATGCATTCACATGTGCGCTGGCCTGCGCCCACACCTGGCGCGGCGGTAGTGGCTTGAGCCGGTGGTCGCTCCACACCTGACGCCACAGGCGCGCGCCGCGCCGCCCGTGGTGCAAGCCCAGCATGTGACGCGCAATGGCCGACCAGGGGGTGCCGTCTTCCAGCGCCTCGCGCTCCATGTAGGCCACCATAGTTTGCTCTACCTCATCAGGCGTCGTTGCGCAGATATCACCACCGAGATAACGCGCGTCCCAGTCGGTCATCATCCACGGGTGGTGATAAGCCTCGCGCCCCAGCATCACCCCATCGACGTGGGGCAAGTGCTCGTCGATCTGCGCATGGGTCGTCACGCCGCCGTTGAGCACCACGGTCAGGTGCGGAAAGTCTTGTTTTAACTGGTACACCACTTCATAGCGCAGCGGCGGCACTTCGCGGTTTTCTTTCGGGTTTAAGCCCTGCAACCAGGCATTGCGTGCGTGCACGATGAACACGCGGCAACCGGCTTCTGCCACCGTGCCCACAAAGTCGCGCACAAAGCCGTAGCTTTCTTCGCGGTCAATGCCGATGCGGTGCTTGACCGTGACCGGCACGCTCACCACGTCCAGCATGGCCTTGACGCCATCAGCCACCAGTGGCGGCGCAGCCATCAGGCAAGCGCCAAACGCGCCGCGCTGCACCCGGTCGCTGGGGCAGCCGCAGTTGAGGTTGATTTCGTCGTAACCCCAGCGCTGGCCAATCTGCGCGCAGCGCGCCAAATCCGCCGGATCGCTGCCGCCCAGTTGCAGGGCCACCGGGTGTTCCACCGCGTCCATGCGCAAGTGTCGCCGCTCGCCGCCGTGCAGCAAGCCACCGGTGGTCACCATCTCGGTGTACAGCCGTGTGCGCCGCGTCAGCAGGCGGTGGAAGTAGCGGCAGTGCTTGTCCGTCCAGTCGAGCATCGGGGCGACGGACAAACGCCAGGGGTTCAGGGCCGGGCTGGCAGCGTCCGCAGTCGCAGTTGCAGTTGCAGTTCCAGCCCGTGTAGAAGGCAAAGTCATCGGCTGAATTATCTGATTGAGCAGGGGCGGCAGTGGGCGATCAGGGATTTCTCATGCACGTCATTGTCAATATCTCTCAAAGTTTGACGGGAGGAATTTGAACCGTCTCAAACCCCGCCACCACCCGAAAGCGAAGCCGCACGCCCGCCGGTATCTGCCCCAGCAAATCAAGCTGCCCCGCCACCACGCAGCCGATGACGGGGTAGCCCCCCGTCAACGGATGATCGGCCAAAAACAGCACCGGCTGCCCGCTGGCGGGCACCTGTATGGCCCCCAGCGCCGTGCCTTCGCTGGGCAGTTCATCGCGCACCGCACGGGTCAGCGCCTGCGCGCCCTGCACACGCAAGCCGATGCGGTTGGATTCTGGCGTCACCGTCCATGTTTGCGTGGCAAGCAGCGCCAGCGCCTCGGGGGTGAACCAGTCGGCGCGCGGGCCAAGGCGCACATTCAATGTGACCTCATCACCTGGGGCAGGCCAGGCCCCACAGGGCGCGCTGGCATGGCCCACCACAGCATCCACAGCTGGCGTGCGCACTGCCCACTGCTGGCCCACCGCCAGCGGTGCAGGGCCAATTTGCGCCAAGCTGTCGTAAGCGCAACTGCCCAGCACTGCGGCCACGTCCCACCCGCCGTGCACGGCCACATAGCTGCGCACGCCCGCGCGCGGCTGGCCCACGTGCAGGCGCTCGCCCTCTTTCAGCACGATGGGAGCATGGCGCGGCGCGAGACAGCGCCTGCCGTCTGGGGCGATCAAACTCAGC
Source organism: Ottowia sp. (assembly GCF_047975795.1). Classification (GTDB taxonomy): domain Bacteria; phylum Pseudomonadota; class Gammaproteobacteria; order Burkholderiales; family Burkholderiaceae_C; genus Ottowia. The sequence goes on from NZ_JBKEEE010000023.1 coordinate 3,635, forward strand.
GGCCCATCGGCACCGGTCACCGCCACGGTGGTGGGGCCGTGACTCAGTAGTTCCAGCCCACCGTATGCGGCTTCGATGCAGACGGCACCCATCGGGTTGCCCACCAGCCGGTTGGCCGCGCGCAACGCGCCGCGATCCAACGCTCCCGCAGGCCCCAGGCCCAGATGGGCCAGCCCCGGACGCCCCAGGTCTTGCCACAGCGCCTGCCAGCCGGTGCGGACGATTTCGATGGCCGGAGCGCACACACGCGGCACCGCAACAGATGCAGCAGATGCAACATAAGAAGCAGGTGCGGTAGCCACAGCAGTCACTTTCGCCGCCTGTGCAGGTCTTGGCCCGGCATCCACAAAACGCACGCGCGCGCCTGGTTGCAGCAAGGCGGGCGGATCGCGTTGCAGATCCCACATGGACAGCAGGGTCTGGCCCAGCACCTGCCAGCCGCCTGGGCTGGCCTTGGGATAAATGCCGCTGAAGCCCCCCGCCACCGCCACTGCGCCTGCAGGCAAGCGGGTGCGTGGCGTCGGCTTGCGCGGCACCTGGCGCAGCAACTCATCACCACCGCTCAGGTAGGCAAAGCCAGGGGCAAAGCCGGTGAAGGCCACCTGCCATTCGCACCCCGTATGGCGGCGCACCACGTCTTGCGGCGTGATGCCCAGCAGGGCCGCCACTTCGGGCAAGTCTTCGCCGTCGTAAAACACCGGGATGTCATGCACCGGGGTTTCAACCTCATCACCAGACTGGGCGCTGTGCGGATTCAGCGGGCGGCGCCCCAGCTCGGCCACCAAAGCCGACCGATCCAACGCCCATGCATCAAAGGTGACGAGCAAAGTGCGCGCGCCGGGCACCACTTCAGTCACCCCAGCGATGGGCTTCGCTTGCAGGGACGCCAGCAGACTCAGGGTTTGGGACAAATCGGCCAGCTCCACCAACACCGCGTTGTCGGCCGCAGGCAGCACGCGCATCAGCATCAGCATCAACCTTGACCGCGTCAGCCCTGGGGTGCTGGCGCGTCGACAAAGGCACGGATGCCCACGCCTTCAGCCAGCAAGCGATCGCGCACGCGCTGCGCCATCGCCACCGCACCAGGGCTGTCGCCATGCACGCAAATGGATTCAGCGGCGATGCGCACAGCGCTGCCATCGCAGGCCGTCACCATGCCGGTGCGCACCCATTGCACCATGCGCTCGGCCACCGCATCGGGGTCATGCAGCACGGCACCGGGTTGACTGCGCGGCACCAGACTGCCGTCGGCACGGTAAGCACGGTCGGCAAACGCCTCGGCCACGGTGCGCAGGCCCGCAACGTGCGCCCATTGCGCCAGGGGTGAGCCTGCCAGCACCACCAACGTCAGGCTGGAGTCGATGGCGCACACGGCGGCGATCACGTCCTGCGCCTGCCGCTCGTCGTGGGCGATGGTGTTGTACAGCGCGCCGTGCGGCTTGACGTAGCGCACCCGTGCACCCACCGTGCACGCCAACCCTTGCAGCGCGCCGATCTGATAAATCACCGCCGCGCGCAAATCGGCGCTGGCCATGGCCATCTCGCGGCGGCCAAAGCCTGCCAGATCGGGATAGGCCACGTGCGCGCCCAGCACCACGCCGCGCTCGACCGCCGCGCGTGCAGTGCGCAAGATACCTGCCGGATCACCCGCATGAAAACCACAGGCCACGTTGGCGCTGCTGACCACATCCAGCATGGCCATGTCATCACCCATGCGCCACGCGCCGTAGCCCTCGCCCAGGTCGCTGTTCAAGTCGATATGCATCTTTCAGCCCTTGATCTCAACCCGTGATCTGAACCCATGATGGCCAAGCCGTGGCAGGGTCAGTCATCTTTGAGATGCGCCACTGCCGCGCACCGCCTCGTGAATGGCTTGCGCCACATCCGGCTGCACATCGGCAGCGGACTGCGCGGTCAACTGAGCGGCCAGACCAGTTCGGGTGGCGATGTCCAGCGGCTGATTCATCAAGCCGCTGACGATCAGGCGCACGCGGTGCTGGTGGCAGGTGTGCACCAGGTTTTCGAGCGCCTCGGCTCCGCTGGAATCGACGTAAATCACATTTTTCAAGTCCAGCACCAGGGTGTGGGCGGGCAGGTCATCTTCCAGCGCTTCGATCAGCTTGGTGGCCCCAAAAAACAGCGCGCCGTACATGCGCCAGGCTTGCACGGACTGGCCTGCAGCGCCCGTCGAATCTGCCAGCTCGGAATAATCAGCAGCGGTCAGTCGTTCAGAGCGCGACAGGCTGGAGATGCGGTAGATGAAGGTGATGCAGGCGGCAAAAATGCCAAACTGCACCGCCACCGTCAAATCAAAAATCACCGTCAGCAAAAATACCGCCACCAGCGTCACGCGGTAAGGCAGACGGTAGCTCTTGAGGCGCGCAAACTCGCGCCATTCGCCCATGTTCCAGGCCACGAACATCAAAATGGCGGCCAGCGTGGCCAGCGGAATGGCCCCGGCCAGCGGTGCGGCCACCAAAATCACCACCAGCAGCGACGCCGCATGCACCATGCCCGCCACCGGGCTGCTGGCCCCGCTTTTCACGTTGGTGACCGTGCGCGCAATGGTGCCGGTAGCGGGCATCCCGCCAAAAAACGGCGTGACGAAATTCGCAATGCCCTGGGCCATCAGCTCTTGATTGGGGTCGTGCCGGTCGCCGATCATGCCGTCGGCCACGCGCGCGCACAACAGCGATTCAATCGCGCCCAGCACCGCCAGCGTGACGGTGGGCACCAGCAGGTTGCGTGCCGATTCCCAACTGAAATCCGGCCACTGCAAGGCAGGCAGCGCCGCCGGAATACCGCCAAAGCGGCTGCCTATGGTTTCCACCGGCAAGTGCAACGCGCTGACGATGGTGGTCATCACCACCAGCGCCACGATAGAGCCGGGCACGCTGGAGAGTTTGTCGCCAAACGGCAGGATTGGGCCAATGGCGGGCACGCGCCGCGCAAAGCGCTGCCAGGCCACCACCATCACCAGCGACGCCAGCGCCACCCCCAGCGCCCAGCCGTTGACCGAACTGGCGTTGGCCCACAGCGCCCCCAGCATGCCGAAAAAGTCACCCGGCATCTTGGTCACCCGCAGGCCCAGAAAATCCTTGATTTGCGACAGCGCCACCAGCACCGCAATGCCGTTGGTAAAACCGATGATGACCGCCACCGGAATAAAGCGCACCAGCGTGCCCAGCTTGAACAAACCCATCACGAACAGCAGCAGCCCCGACAGCGCCGTGGCAATGATGAGGTTGCCCACGCCATAGCGCTCGACAATGCCGTAGACGATGACGATAAAGGCCCCCGCTGGCCCGCCAATCTGCACCCGGCTGCCACCCAGGGCCGAGATCAGAAAGCCCGCGATGATGGCGGTGAACAACCCGGCCTCGGGCTTCAGCCCTGAGGCAATGGCAAACGCCATCGCCAGCGGCAGCGCCACCACGCCCACCGTCAGCCCCGCACCCACGTCCTTGACCAGGCGCGTGCGGTTGTAGTCCTGCAAGCTGCGGATCAGGCGGGGGCGAAAAGGGGCAATCGGCAAGGAATGGCGCATGGCTTGAGCCACACGCACCGCTGAAGGCGCGCGGGCAAGCAGATAAATTCATCAAATGGTAACGGAGGGCCTGCACCGCAACACTGCTGACATTCCCTTGTCGCGCGCATCGACCTGCATATTGCCAGCCGTGCAACGCACACCAAAGTGGCAGCACACCGCCTTTACAAAACCTTTGCGTGGCTTTACCCGGGCGGCATAGGCCAAGCTCCCACGATGGTGAACAATTCACGTCGCGCCAGCCATGGCGTTCAGCGTGCTGCCCGCCTTGGAGGAAAAACGGGCGGCTGCCACGTATTCACACCACGCACCTCACAAAGAAAGCCCCACCATGCGCCACGACCCCATCGTCACCCAATCCCCCACCCGTCTGGCCGAAGACTTGCACATCCTGCAAAACCGTCTGGCCAGTGGCCGCCGCCAGGCGCTGCGCTGGCTAGGTGCCGGAGCGCTGACGGCGGGCACGCCGCTGGTGCTGTCGGCCTGCGGCGGCAGCGACAGCGACGACTCCAGCACCGACACCGGAACGGACACAAACACGGATACAGGCACAGATACAGGCACCGACACGGGAACAGACACCGGCACCAGCACCTGCTCCAACATTCCTGAAGAAACCGCTGGCCCCTACCCCGGCGACGGCACCAACACCGCCAACGGCAGCGTGGTCAACGTGCTCACGCAATCAGGCGTGGTGCGCAGCGATATTCGTTCCAGCTTTGGCGGCATGTCAGGCACCGCCAGCGGCGTGCCGCTGACCGTCACGCTCAAGCTGGTCAACACCGCCAGCAGTTGCGCCAGCCTGGAAGGGCTGGCCGTGTACCTGTGGCACTGCACCGCCGACGGCAACTATTCGCTGTACTCCAGCAGCATCGCCAACCAGAACTACCTGCGCGGCGTGCAGGTCTCAGACGCCAATGGCGAACTCAGCTTCACCACCATCTTCCCCGGCTGCTACAGCGGGCGCTGGCCGCACATTCACTTCGAGGTGTACCGCAGCCTGGCGCTGGCCACCAGCGGCAACAACGACATTCGCACCTCGCAACTGGCCCTGCCGCAAACCACCTGCGAGACGGTGTACAACGGCGACAGCCGCTACAGCGCCAGCATCCGCAACCTGTCGGCCATCACCCTGTCCACCGACAACGTGTTCAGCGACGACCGTGCTGCCACACAGATGGCCAGCGTCACCGGCAACCTGACCGACGGTTACACCGCCACGCTAACGGTGGGCGTATCGGCCTGAATGGCATGCTGATGGGCACTCCATGATGGCATGCCAAATTGGTCTCTGGCGCCATAACAGCAAGCGAATAAAGCTATCAAATAGATAGTAATAGATAGCTGTTCAGTCGCCTCAAGCCAGCCGCTGTGTTCAGGCTGGGTACCGGACGAACGCGCTCTGCGCCGTACACTGGTGGGCTTGTTGTCACCGTCTGGCCTGCCCCATGCTTTTTGTTCCGAAATGGCCTCTCCGGCGCGTGCTGCGCTGGCTGGGCCTTTCTTTGTTTGTGCTGCTGGTGGTGGTGCCGGTGGTGTTTGCCGCCGTTTTTCTGGGCATTCAGCACGCCAGCGAGCGTGAATGGCTGGGCAAAGCGCCACAGCACGAAGCCATTGACGTGCGCCTGCGCGAGCCGCATGCAATCACGCTGCTGGACGTGGGCTTTGATTCGCTGGCCACCCGCTTGCGGCTGATCGAATCGGCCCAGCAAACGATTGAGCTGGAATTTTTTATCTACGAGCTGGACGAGGCCGCGCGCCTGATCAGCCAGGCGCTGGCACGCAAGGCCACAGAAGGCGTGCAGGTGCGCATTCTGGTGGACTTTGCGCTGCCCGTGTTCAAGCTCGCGCCGCAGGTGGCGCGCACGCTGGAAGCGGCGGGCGTGCAAGTGCGCTACTACAACACCTCAGGAATAGCGCGCTTTTTTGCCATGCAGCACCGCACCCACCGCAAGCTGCTGGTTGTGGACCGGCAGCGCGCCATCGTCGGCGGGCGCAACATCGGCAACGACTACTTTGATCTTTCAGACCACTACAACTTTCTGGACAGCGATTTGCTGATTCACGGCCCCATCGCCGCCGCCATTGCGGACAGCTTCGAGCTGTATTGGGGGTCAGACTGGGTGACCGACCCCCAAACCGTGGCCGCCGATCAACACGAGCAGTCCGTAGCCAACCTGCTGAGTGCGCCCAGCGCGACTGAAACCGCCCTGCTGGCCGATCTACAACGCCGCTCGCCCGCGCCACCCACAGGCACTTGCGGCGACATGCAGTTCATCACCGACTACCCCGGCTCTGGCGTCGAGCGGCGCAAGGTCTACCCCGCCATTGCCGCGCTGGTGCACGAGGCCAAGCAGCGCGTGGTGGTCGAAAGCCCTTATCTGGTGCTGCGCGGCGACGGGCTGGCGTTGACTGCCAGCGTGCTGCAACGCGGCGTGCAAGTGCAGTTTTTGACCAACACGCTGCATTCGACCGACGCTTTTTACACCGTGGCCAGCCTGGCCGATTCGCTGGATCAACTGCAACTTCCGGGGCTGCAAGTGTGGGGCTACGACGGTCGCCCGCTGCCGCAAGATGACCGCCCACCGGCTTCAGCCCGCTGGGGCGTGCACGCCAAGCGTGCGCTGTTTGACGACCACACCGTGGTCATCGGCACCTACAACATCGACCCGCGCTCGGCCAACCTGAACTCTGAGCTGATCGTGATTTGTCGCGACAACCCCGCACTGGCCCAGGCTGTCGGTGCCAGCTTGCAAGCGCGCCTGGCCCAGTCGCGTCCGGTGGTTGGCACGCCCCAGGCAGGCGGCTATCAGGCGCTGGTGCAAGGCGCTGACGCAGGCAGCATCTGGCGCATGCGGCTGGTGCAGCCCCTGGCAAGCTGGCTGGATTTTCTGCTGTAAGCCACGCAGCATCCAACTGCCGAATCCGGGTTGAATTTGAGGTAGTCTTGCCAGTCTGCTGTAGGCAACGCACAAACACGCACAGCCGCCGCCGCATCAAGCTTGACCCAAAAACAACCCCAGGAGACATGGCATGCCCAAGAACCCGTCGCCCGCTGAGGCCGCCCTGCGCGACGCCGCACGCGAATACCACCGCGCCCCCACCCGCGGCAAAATTTCTGTCACGCCCACCAAACCGCTGTCCAACCAGCGCGATTTGTCGCTGGCTTATTCGCCCGGCGTGGCCTATCCGTGCCTGGACATCCAGGCCGACCCGACCAAGGCGGTGGAATACACCTCGCGCGGCAACCTGGTCGGCGTGGTGACCAATGGCACCGCCGTGCTGGGCCTGGGCGACATTGGCCCACTGGCTGGCAAGCCGGTGATGGAGGGCAAAGGGTGCCTGTTCAAGAAGTTTGCCGGTATCGACGTGTTCGACATCGAACTGGCCGAGCGCGACCCCGACAAGCTGGTGGACATGATTGCCGCGCTGGAGCCAACGCTGGGCGGCATCAACTTGGAAGACATCAAGGCACCCGAGTGCTTTTACATCGAGCAGAAACTGCGCGAGCGCATGAACATCCCGGTGGTCCACGACGATCAGCACGGCACTGCCATCATCTCCACCGCCGCCTTGCTCAACGGGCTGGAGCTGGTGGGCAAAGACATCGGCAAGGTGAAAGTCGCTGTCAGCGGCGCGGGCGCAGCAGCCATTGCCTGCCTGGACGTGATGGTGGCGCTGGGCGTGCAACCAGCGAACGTATTCGCCTGCGACTCCAAGGGCCTGATTTATGAAGGCCGCGCGGGCGGCTTTGATGCCAGCAAGGCACGCTTCGCCCAGCCCGACACGGGCTTGCGCAGCCTGGCCGATGTGGTCAATGGTGCCGACGTATTTTTAGGCTGCTCGGCCGCGGGCGTGCTCACACCCGAGATGGTCAAAACCATGGCCAAACAGCCCGTCATCCTGGCGCTGGCCAACCCCGACCCCGAAATCCGCCCCGAAGACGCCAAGGCCGCCCGGCCCGACTGCATCATCGCCACTGGCCGCTCAGACTATCCCAACCAAGTCAACAACGTGCTGTGTTTTCCGTACATCTTCCGCGGCGCGCTGGATTGCGGGGCAACCAAGATCACCGAGGAGATGAAGCTGGCCTGCGTGCGCGAAATCGCCGCCTTGGCCAAGGCCGAGACCAGCGCCGAAGTGGCCGCCGCCTACGCGGGCCAAGACTTGCAGTTCGGCCCCGAATACATCATCCCCACACCGTTCGACCCGCGCCTGATTTTGCGCATCGCCCCCGCCGTGGCGCGCGCAGCGGTTGAATCCGGCGTGGCCACCCGCCCCATCGAGGACATGGATACTTACTGCGCCAGCCTGGAGCGCTTTGTTTACCAGACCGGCATGGTCATGCGCCCGGTGTACGCCACGGCCAAGGCCATTGCGCCCGAACGCAAGCGCGTGGCCTATGCCGAAGGCGAAAACGAGCGCGTGCTGCGCGCCGCGCAAGTGGCCATCGACGAGCGTTTGGCTGTGCCCATTCTGATTGGTCGACCCGCAGTGATCGAGGCACGCATCAAAAAAGCCGGGCTGCGCATGCGCCTGGGCCAGGACGTGCAGTGCGTTGACCCCGAAGACGATCCGCGCTTTCGCCAGTACTGGGAAACCTACCACGGCCTGATGGCGCGCAACGGCGTCAGCGCCGAGGCCGCCAAGGCCATGGTGCGCCGCTCCACCACCACCATTGCCGCGCTGATGGTGCGCCTGGGCGATGCCGACGCCATGCTGTGCGGCACGCTGGGCCGGTTTGACACCCACCTGGAACACATCCGCACCATCATTGGCGTGGAAGCAGGCGCACCGGGATTTGCCACGCTCAACGCCATCATGACGCCCGAGCGCACGCTGTTCATCGCTGATACCTACGTCAACGACGACCCCAGTGCCGAGCTGCTGGCCACCATTGCCAAAATGGCCGCCGAAGAAGTGGGCAACTTTGGCCTGCCGCCGAAGGTGGCGTTTGTGTCGCATTCCAACTTCGGCACCTCCAAGCGGCCTTCGGCGCAAAAGATGCGCAAAGCGCGCGACCTGTTCCGCACGCTGGCTCCTGAAGTCGAGTGCGACGGCGAAATGCACGGCGACAACGCCTTGTCCGCCGCACTGCGCGCCCAGTCGGTGCCCGACAGCACGCTGGAAGGCGAGGCCAACTTGCTCATCTGCCCCTCGCTGGACGCGGCCAACATCCTGTTCAACGTGCTCAAGATCACCGTGGGTCACGGCGTCACCATCGGGCCAATCTTGCTCGGCACCGCCGCTCCCGCCCATGTGCTGACGCCTTCGGCCACCGTGCGCCGCCTGGTCAATATGACCGCCCTGGCCGTGGCCGAAGCAGCCAGTCGCCAATAAGAGCGTGTTCAACGTCTCAGCGTGAGGGGCGTGGGATGCGGGATCGGGATGGGCTGCAAGGCGCAAACTGCAACGATACCTGGCAGTATCGCGAGGATTTGCAACGCAGCAGACCGCCCGAGGCCGCGCTCACACACCCGCGCAGAGACTTTGAACACGCTCTAAGCCCTGCGCCTTGCACTTGAAGGCCCGCTGCCGCACCGGACATGCGCAGCGGGCCACCGCTGGTAACGGCTGCACGCAAAGATAACTGGCCGTTCAAAACCAGCGTCTGACACGCACCTGATGCACGCCAGGCGCTTCGCGCGCCCACCTCCACAAAGCCCCTTTGGCTGCTGCTGCAACCACGTGATGAACAGCCAGTGGCATTGAACTGCCATCAGCATTTATTTCAGCACCATTCATTTAATATAATGATAATCATTGTCATTTTTATTTATAAATAAATGAGAGGATGCGCATGCCGCGTGTGCCAGCCGATCGACTCAAACCCTTGACCGCCGCCGTACTCGGCCTGTTGTGCCTGCCCGTGCTGGCGCAACAGACGCAAGAGGCACAAGAAGCGCAAGCACCAGAACAAGCGGCCGTGCAGTCACTGGAAACCGTGGTGGTCACCGCCTCAGGACACGAGCAGAACATTGCCGACGCGCCAGCCAGCATTTCGGTGATCAGCCGCGAAAACCTGGATGTGCAGTCGTATTCAACCATCGTCGATGCGGTCAAGAACATTCCCGGCGTTTACGTCACGGGCGGCGGTGCCACACAAGACATCAGCGTTCGAGGCATGACACAAAGCTACACCTTGTACCTGGTGGACGGCAGGCCCATTTCAGCCGGGCGCAGCGTCAACACCAACGGCACCGACAGCGGCAAGCAAATTGGCCTGCCGCCGCTGTCGATGGTCGAGCGCATCGAGGTGATTCGCGGCCCGATGTCATCGCTTTATGGCTCTGAAGCCATGGGCGGTGTCATCAACATCATCACCCGCAAAACGGGCGGCAAATGGCAAGGTTCGGTCGGCGCGGAATACACCAAATCGTTCAACGACGTCAGCAATGACGGCCAAAGCGCCAACTTCTTCGTCGGTGGCCCGCTGGTGGCGGGGCTGCTGGGCTTGCGCGTCAATGGTGCCTATCTGGGTGCCGACGAAAGCGACTACTGGGGCGGCGGTCTGGGCAGCAACACCGGCAGTCGGCCCAAAACCAGACAAAAAAGCGGTGGCCTGGAGCTGGTGTTCACCCCCAACGAAGCCAACCGCTTCACCATGAGCTACCAAACCTCGCGCCAGGACACCACCATGACGCCCGGCAAAAGCGTAGAAACGACCACCACCGGCCTGCCCTCCACCACCCGGTATGACAAGGACATCTACACGCTGACCCACGATGGGCGCTATGGCGATCTGCGCCTGAACACCTACTTGCAGCACGACGTTTCTGATCGCGTGCAAGACCTGGTCAAGAAGGAAAAAATGACCACGCTCAACACCCAGGGGTTTTTTCCCTGGAAAGGCCATGTGCTCACCTTCGGTGGCCAGTACCGCAAAGAAAAGTTGACCGACCTGACCAATGGCTTGCTGACCAGCGGCATTGCAGGTGCTGAAAGTCAAATGAACCGCTGGATCGCGGCACTGTTTGCCGAAGTGGACTGGACTTTGACCAGCCAACTGTCGCTGACCACTGGCCTGCGTTACAACCACGACGAGATGTTTGGCGGCCACCTGTCGCCCAGGGTGTATGGCGTTTACCGCCATACACCGCAATGGACGCTCAAAGGCGGCGTCTCCACCGGCTACCGCCAGCCTTCTTTGTCGCAAGCCACGGCCGGGTTTGGCCGCGGCACGGGCGGCGGCGGATCGCCCGCGCCGCACCCACGCGCACTCATCATCGGCAACCCCGATCTGGATCCGGAAAAATCCACCAACTTCGAGGCCGGCTATGCCTATGACAGTCAGCGCGGTTTCAAAACCAGCATGATGGTGTTCCACACGCAATACAAAGACAAGATTGCCGAAGACCGCTATTGCGAAAGCCCCAATGGCGACCGCAACGACCCCAGTTCCTGGGTGTGCCCGTTTGGCGGCAACAACTACTATTTCCTGAGCACGTCGAAAAACATTGCCAAAGCCATCTTGCAAGGCGTCGAGCTGACGCTGGATTACCAGTTCACGCGCACGCTCAACCTCTCCAGCAGCTACACCTTCACCCATTCCGAGCAAAAAACCGGCGCATTCGTTGGCAAGCCACTCAACAAGCAGCCCAAGCACATGCTCAACGCCATGCTCCAATGGCAGGCCACACCCCAACTACTGGCCTGGGTGCAGGGCAACTTCCGCGGCAAAACGTCCGACTACCTGGGACGCACCACCATGAGCAGCGGCACCCCCAGCTATGGTTTTGTGGACATTGGCGTGGCCTACAAGGTCACACCCACCGTGCAACTCAAGGCCGGTGTTTACAACGTCTTTGACAAAACCGTCACCAACGACACTTATGGCGTGGTGCTGGACGGTCTGCGCGCCACCGTGGGATTGACGGCTGACTTTTAGCCAAGTCAATGGCTTGCACGGCTGGTATGGCTGCACACGGGCTTATCGAAGGCGACCAGCGCCACCACGCCAGGCCACAGATAATGCCCCCATGCCCCGCACCAGCCAACTGATTCATCCGCCAACACCTCCCGCACCCACACGCCCTGCCGCCACGGTGCTGCTGCTGCGCGACGCGCCAGACGGCTTTGAGGTGCTGATGACGCGCCGCTCACTCACGGCCAGTTTTGCACCCGGTGCCTACGTGTTTCCGGGTGGCGGCATCGATGCGGCCGATGCCCAGGCGCACCATCAGGCCACGCGCCGCGCCACACAAAACGATGTGCGGCTGACGCAGGCCATTGCCGCCATTCGCGAAAGCTTCGAAGAGTTGGGCGTACTGCTGGCACAGCGCCCCGACGGCGCACCGGCCACCGCCACCGATGCACTGGCACTGCGCCGCGACGCGGCTTTTTTGCCCCAGGCGGCTGAGCGCAATTTGAAGCTGGCGGCCCACGACGTGTTCGTGCTGGCGCACTGGGTTACTGATCGCGATTTGCCCAAGCGCTTTGACGTACCGTTCCTGGTGGCCCGCATGCCCGATGGGCAAACGCCCGTGGCCGATGAGGCCGAGCAGTTCGAGCCGGTGTGGATCCGCCCCCGGCAAGCGCTAGAGCGGCATGCGGCGGGCGATTTTCTGCTGATCTACCCCACCATCCGCACGCTGGATCGCTTGCAGCATTACGCCGACGTGCAGGCCGTACTCACCGACTGCGCCCACACTGACGAGCCGCTGTGGCACAGTTGCCCGCGCGCAGGCTGGCTGAAAGGACAGGAAGCGCGCTACATGGAGCACGAGCCACCCTTTGGCGAGCTGGCGCTGGTCTGCCCAGATGGCCAAATCGAGCACCACCTAGACTGGCAGTCCGAGCGTCCGGTGCCATTGCTGAAAAACGTGCAACGCCTGACGGCTCCCAACGCCAACTTGATGACCGGCCCCGGCACCAACAGCTATCTGGTGGGTAACGCCGCCACGGGCTACATCGTCATCGACCCCGGCCCTCATGACCCCACGCACATCCAGCGGCTGTTCAATGCCACCGGGGGCGATATTCGCCTGATCGTGTGCACCCATTCGCACGCCGACCATTCGCCCGGTGCCAAGCCACTGCAAGCCCTGTGCAATGGTCAGCCCCCCGTTCTGGGTTTGCCTTCGCAGCCCACTGCGCGACCCAACAGCGCCTTCACGCCAGATGTGACGCTACAAGATCAAGAGCTGCTGACGCTGGTCGAGCAAGCGCCAGAAGTCGAAATCACCCACACCCTGCGGGTCATTCACACGCCCGGCCACGCCGCCAACCACCTGTGCCTGCTGCTGCAAGAAGACGGTCTGCTGTTCAGTGGCGACCACATCCTCAACGGCAGCACCACCGTGGTCGACCCGCCCGACGGCGACATGACGGATTACCTTGAGTCGCTCGACAAGCTCGACGCTGCCTGCGTGGCGGGCGACGTGCAGTTCATCCTGCCCGCCCACGGCCACGTGCTGGGCAGTGCACGCGCCGTCATCGCCCACCTCAAAGGCCACCGTCTGGCGCGCGAAGCCAAGGTGCGTGCCGCCATGCAGGCCGTACCCGGCGGCGATCTGGACGACTGGGTGCCCCTGGCCTACGACGACGTGCCACCCGCCATCTGGCCGCTGGCCAAACGCTCGATGCTGGCGCATGTCGAGCGGCTGCGCACACTGCACCCCAACGGCTGAAGCGGCCTGGCCACCCGCCCAGGCCAGCACCGCACGTCGCCTGCATGCAACAGTTAAGCCACGGTTGCGCAGCAAAACGCTTCATTTTGAATAGCTGCATACGCTTATATATAAAGCGCAAATACCATATTTAACACTTAAATACAACATCGCTTGACATCAAGACAGCCCCTACACTGCAAAAGTTACAGAATGAAAAACAGGGACAAGAGGCCAGCATGACCATCCCCACCGTCCGCGCACTGGGCGTCGCGCCCGCACCCGAGCGTTCGCCACGCCCGCAGCGCCCTGCCCGGCAGCGCGAGATTGACAAGCACCCCGTCACGTTTTCAGGCTCCGGCAGCGAATACTTTCGCGTCTGGATCGTCAATGTGCTGCTGACCATTGTCACCCTGGGCATCTATACACCCAGGGCGCGGCGGCGCACGGCGCAGTACTTTTACAGCCACACCCAGGTGGTGGGCAGCCCGCTGGAATTTGTGGCCAGCGCGCGCAAAATGTTGATGGGTTTCCTGGCCTTTGCCGGGCTGTACGGCGCTTTCAAGCTGGCGCAAAACACCGGGCAAGATCTGGCCGCCAGCATCATGTTTTTTGGCTTTGCTGCCCTGGCACCTTATCTGTGGGCCAGCGCCATGCGTTTTCGGCTGGGAGCCACGCGCTGGCGCGGCATCCGGCTGGCGTTCACCGCCAACTGGAAAGAGGTGTATACGGCTTCGTGGCCAGTGTTTGTGATCGCCGCCATCTGGGCCGCCACCTTTGCCGCACTGAATGCGCTGCTGCCCAAGCTGTCCGAAGCGCTGGGCAGCGAAACCGAAGAGGAGATGGAAGTCAGGATGGCCACCGCCATGGCCGATCCGGCCATGACCACCAACGACTGGATGGCCATTGGCGTGGGGCTGGTGGCGGCCGTGCTGACACTGCTGTGCGTGATCCGGCTTGAATACAACTACAAACGCCTGCTGTTTGCCCGCGCGCGCATTGGCAGCCAGGCGGGGCGCTGGAAGCCGGTGTATGGCGATTTCGTCAAAGTATGGCTGGCCACTGCCGGTCTGCTGGTGGTGTGCTTGGTGCTGGGCTGGGTGCTGATGACCGGACTGCTTTTTGGGGGCGTGGGTCTGCTGAAAAACACCGCCACCGATCCCAGCGTAGGTGCCATTGTTCTGATGACGATCTTGAGCATCCTGGCATTCGTGGTGGGCATCACCGTGATATCAGTGCCCGCCCGCGCCTACCGTGAGGCACGCATGTTCCAACTGGTGTGGAACAACGCCGGTTTTGGCGGCATGACACGCACCAAAACCCGTCTGCGCACCGGCTCCTACGTGGGGTTGCGCATCAAAAACGTGCTGCTGTCGTTCCTCACGCTGGGCTTTTACCGCCCCTTTGCGGTGGCCAGTGAATACGCGGCCAAGGCCAACTCGGTCACCTTTTACGTCAGAGGCGGTGCCGACCAGTTAGAGGGCGAGCTGGTGCAGCAACAAGGCGCGTTTGGCGATGCAGCGGCTGACGCCATGGGGCTGGATTTGATTGGTTGACGTGTCAGGCACCCACGCCAATTTGAGTCTCGAGCCGGTCAGCTCTGAATCAGCCGCTTGGCGCGCGATATCGACAACAGCATGCCCAGCGCCAGCCCCAGCGTGACCATGGCCGTGCCGCCGTAGCTGATGAAAGGCAGCGGCACACCCACCACCGGCAAGATGCCGCTGACCATGCCCATGTTGACGAAGGCATAGGTAAAGAAAATGGTGGCCAGCGCCGCGCCCAGCAAACGCGCAAACAGGGTCGGCCCAACGGCCGCGATCATCAGCGCACGCAGCACCAGAAAGACAAAGCAACCCATCAGCACCAGATTGCCGCGAAAACCAAACTCTTCTGAAAAAGCGGCAAAGATAAAGTCGGTGGTGCGCTCTGGGATGAATTCCAGGTGCGTTTGCGTGCCCTGCATAAAGCCCTTGCCTTCCCAGCCACCCGAGCCAATGGCGATCATGCCTTGCAGCGTGTGAAAGCCCTTGCCCAGCGGATCGCGCGTGGGGTCAAGCAGCGTGCACACACGCTGGCGCTGGTATTCGTGCAGCACCGTCCAGTCCACGCCGTCGGCGCACAGCGCGTCCTGGTTCCACACCAGCAAAATGATGCCCGCCACGGCCACCAGAACGGGCGGCAGCACCAGCTTCCAGGGCAGGCCGGCGAAAAAAATCACCGCCAGCCCAGAGGCCATCACCAGCAGCGCCGTGCCCAGATCGGGCTGCTTCATGATCAGCCCCACCGGCAGCGCCAAAATGACAAAGGCCACGGCAAAATCCTGCGCCCGCGTCTGCCCTTCGCGGCGATGGAACCACCAGGCCAGCATCAGCGGTGTGGCGATCTTCAACAGCTCGCTGGGCTGGATCACCACACCCACGTTCAGCCAGCGCTGCGCGCCTTTTTTGGTAATGCCGAACAAGGCCACCGCCACCAGCAAGGCCACGCCCAGCCCGTACAAAGGCACGGCCATGCTCATCAAACGCTGCGGCGGCACCTGGGCCACCACCAGCATGATGCCCACCGCAATCAGCATGTTGCGCCCGTGATCCGCAAAGCGCGTGCCGTGGTCGTAGCCCGACGAATACATGGCCACCAGCCCTGCGCCAGCCAGCAGCAGCACGCCCAGCAACAGCAGCAGGTCAAACCCGCGCAGCATCGGCCCCACGCGCTGCCACAGGCTGGGTTGGTCAAAAACAATCGCCATGCAGAATTATCCCTCTTGGAAGGCTTCCCCTGTGGCCTGCTCTGTGGCCATCTGAAATGATGTCCATGCTGATTTTGATCACTGCGGCAACCTGCTGCGTGGCAGATGGGTAGGATGCAGGCATGACCACCACGCACCTTCTTTATTTGCACGGTTTTCGTTCATCACCCCAGTCGTCCAAGGCGCAGCAGGTGGCCGCGCGCGTGGCGGCTGATTACCCCGACGTGCACTGGTGGTGTCCGCAACTGCCGCCCTCGCCCAAGGCCGCTGCCGCGCTGATTGATGCGGGCACTGCCGACTGGCCTGCGGCGCACATGGCCGTCATCGGCTCATCGTTGGGCGGGTTTTACGCCACCTGGCTGGCCCAGCGACGCGGCTGCAAAGCCGTGGTGCTGAATCCCGCCGTCGATCCGGCGCGCGATCTGGCCCAATACATCGGTGAGCAAACCGCCTGGCACGACCCGAGCGAACGCTTTTTCTTCCAGCCTGAATACATTGACGAGTTGCACGCGCTGACCATGGGTCGGCCCGCCGATCCGTTGCCCACAACAGAGCACTTTTTCGCCGTCATTGCCAAAGGCGACGAGCTGCTGGACTGGCGCGAAATGCACGCCCGTTACGCAGGCGCGCAAGTGCGGCTGCTGCAAGGCAGCGACCATGCCCTGTCAGATTTTGACCAGGTGATCGACGCCGTCTTCAGCTTTCTTGAACTCAAGGCTTGAAAAACACCTCTACCTTAAGTGCCGCGCCATTGACGGCTGAGAGCCACTGCGACAGCCGAATCTGCCGCCGCTTTTTACAATTATTTTTAACTGCCAAGGAACCCTCAACCCATGACACCCGACTCAACCCACCGCTACGGCAGCGTCAGCCGCTGGCTGCACTGGGGCATGGCGCTTTGCATTGTGCTGTTGCCCATCTCTGCCTTGTTGCCCGACCTGTTTGAAGACCGCGCCGTTCAATCTTTTTTCCGCAACGGCCACAAGCAAATCGGCAGCTTGATGTGGGTGCTGATCTGGTTACGCGCAGCCTGGGCATGGGCTTGCCGACACCAGCGCCCGCCGTCGGTTGGCTTGCTGGCCAAACTGGGGCACTGGGCCTTGTACGCGCTGATGGTGCTCATCCCCAGCATCGGCCTGCTGCGCCAATATGGCTCGGGCCGTGCATTCTCACCTCTGGGGCTGCCGCTGTTCCCAGGTTTTGACCCCAGCCAGAAGATCGAGTGGATGGTTGAACTGGGCGGTTTACTGCACGGCGAGCTGGGTTGGGCCTTGCTGGCCCTGGCATTCGGCCATGCGGCGATGGCCTTCTGGCACCGGCGCACCGGCCAAAACGATGTGCTGCCGCGCATGATGAACGTCGCGCCCAAATCGTAGTCATGAGGCCCCAGCCAGATTCAGTCTTGCAAGCAAGGCTCTAATCTTGAGCCTTGCCCGATAAAGGGCCAATAAAGTCGGGTTTCATGTCCTGGCCCATCCACAGCTCTACCCGCATGGTGCTGGGCACGGGCACGCGGCCAATCATGGCGGGCAGCATGGGAGTGTCAATGAAAGGGGCGAACAGCGCGCGCACTTGCGGGTCGTCGGCTGCACCGCCTTCCAACTCAAAACGTTCCATGCGGCCACTGGCGCTGATCCACAGTTGCACGCGAATTTGGGGATATTGGGCAGGCCAAGAGTGCTGGGCCAGCAGCCAGGTGTTGTCTTGCGGTGCGGGGGCCTGGTCGGCATGGTTGGCGTCGAGCCACTGCACGGGCGGCACACTGCTGGGTGGCGGCGACAACTCGGGCGTGGGGGGTAAAGGCGGCGGCGGTTCAGGCTCCGGCTGGGCTGGCGGCAGCGGTTCAGGTTCAGGCGCAGCAGGTGGTGGAGGTTGCACGGGCGGCGGCACGACCCGCGCAGGCGCTTTCGCCGCCACGCGCGGCGCAGGCGGCGGGCGCGTGGCGGCCACAGATGGCACAGGGGCAGGCGTGGCCGCTGGTGGCACAGGCGCGGCACGCAGGCTCACATGCCAGACCGCCTGGGGCGGTGCTTTGGGGGGCTGCCGGTAGGGCGTGCGCAGTCCCAGAAAAACCGCCACGTGCAGCGCCAGCGCGCCCACCAAGGCACAAGCCCAGGCCCGCCGCTCAGGCCATTGCGACGGTGTGGTCATGCCAGCCACCCGCCTTCAGCGCCGCACTTCATCCACCAGGGCACGAAAGTCGTCAACGTCTTCAAAGCTGCGGTACACGCTGGCAAAGCGCACATAGGCGACTTTGTCGAGCTTTTTCAATTCGCGCATCACCAGCTCGCCCAGGCGGCGCGAGGGCACTTCGCGCCCACCGGTGGCCAGCAGCTTTTCTTCGATGCGCTCCATCGCGGCGTCGATCTGCTCGGTGCTGACTGGGCGCTTGCGCAGCGCCAAATCCAGCGAGTCCTGCAGCTTGGCGCGGTCGTAAGGCACGCGCCTGCCGTCTTTTTTGACCACGCTGGGAAAGCTGACATCGGGCCGCTCATACGTGGTGAAGCGCTTGCTGCAATGCGCGCACTGCCGCCGCCGCCGCACGAAGTCGCCGTCGTCGGCCACGCGGGTGTCGACGACCTGGGTTTCCGTGTGGGCGCAAAAGGGGCAGTGCATGACGCAGGATTTTATGCAAGAAATTGAGTGTTTACGCTCTTGCAACAAGCAGTCACAGCTACTGAATTTGCAGTAAAAACGCCACCATGACGAACCGCGGCGGCGTGGGTTGTGGCGTTTGCTGAAACTGTTTCAGTTGCCGTAAACCGGAAACCGTTGGGTCAACTCTGCGACCTTGGCACGCACGGTGGCCAGGTTAGCTTCGTCGCGCGGGTTGTCCAGCACGTCGGCCACCAGGTGGGCGGTGGCGCGGGCTTCATCTTCTTTAAAGCCGCGCGTGGTCATGGCCGGGGTGCCGATGCGCACGCCGCTGGTGACCATGGGTTTTTCGGGGTCGTTGGGGATGGCGTTTTTGTTGATCGTCATGTGGGCGCTGCCCAGCACGGCTTCGGCTTCTTTGCCGGTGATGCCGTGTTTCCAGGTCGAGGTCTCGCGCAGGTCGACCAGCATGACGTGGCTTTGCGTGCCGCCTGAGACGATGCGCAGGCCGCGCTCGGTCAGTGTTTCCGCCACCGCTTGCGCATTTTTCTTGACCTGCGCCGCGTATTGCTTGAACTCAGGCGACAGCCCTTCTTTGAAGGCGATGGCCTTGGCGGCAATGATGTGCATCAGCGGGCCACCTTGCAAGCCGGGGAACACGGCGCTGTTGATGGCTTTTTCGTGCTCGGCCTTCATCAGGATGAAACCGGCGCGCGGGCCACGCAGGCTTTTATGGGTGGTGCTGGTGACCACGTCGGCGTGCGGCACGGGGTTGGGGTATTGGCCGCCGGCAATCAGTCCGGCGTAGTGCGCCATATCGACCATGAAGATCGCGCCCACGTCTTTGGCCACTTTGGCAAAGCGTGCCCAGTCGATTTCCAGGCTGTAGGCACTGGCACCGGCGATGATCAGGCGCGGCTTGGTTTCGTGCGCCTTGCGTTCCATGGCGTCGTAGTCGATGGCTTCTTGGTCGTTCAACCCGTATGACACGACGTTGAACCACTTGCCACTCATGTTCAGAGGCATGCCGTGCGTGAGGTGGCCGCCTTCGGCCAGGCTCATGCCCATGATGGTGTCGCCGGGCTTGCAAAAGGCCAGAAACACCGCCTCGTTGGCACTGGCGCCGCAGTGTGGCTGGACGTTGGCCGCTTCGGCACCAAACAACTCTTTCACGCGCGCGATGGCCAGTTGCTCGACCACGTCCACGTGTTCGCAACCGCCGTAGTAGCGGCGACCGGGGTAGCCTTCGGCGTATTTGTTGGTCAGTTGGGTGCCTGCGGCGGCCAGCACGGCGGGCGAGGCGTAGTTTTCGCTGGCGATCAGCTCGATGTGGTCTTCCTGCCGCTGGTGCTCGGCCTGGATGGCGGCCCAGATGTCGGCGTCGGTGGCGGCAATGGTGTGGGTGGTGCGGTTGAACATGGCAGTCCTTGGGGAGGTGAGGTGATCCCGGTGCTCATCAAAAAAAGACCAGGGCTGCCCAGGCGAACGGCTGAACGCCCGGCGTGCCCAGGCGGTGCGCTTCCCCGTGGTGACCCACGTCAGCAACCCATGTTTTCACAAATTGCCTATCGCCAGTCGCGCACGGGGCGAAGTTTATCCGACGGGGGCCACAGGCTCAGGCCAGCGTGAGCGTCACGTCGATGTTGCCGCGCGTGGCGTTGGAATAGGGGCAGACCTGGTGCGCGGTATCCACCAGCGCTTGCGCTGCCGCGCGTTCCATGCCGGGCAGGCGGATAGTCATGCGCACGGCAATGCCAAACGCCTGGCCCACGGGGCCTAAATCCACCTCGGCGTCTACCGACAGGTCATCAGGCAGCGCGATTTTCTGTTTGCCCGCCACGGCTTTCATGGCACCGATAAAGCAGGCGGAATAGCCTGCGGCAAATAATTGCTCGGGGTTGGTGCCGGTGCCTGCGCCGCCGGGCGAGCTGAGGCTGACGTCCAGCCGTCCGTCGTCGCTGCGTGACTGGCCGTCACGCCCGCCCGTGGTGTGGGCGCGCGCGGTGTAGAGCACTTTGTCTAGTGAGGTCATGGGAAATAGTCTCCTTGCAGGTTCAGGGTTAAGAAAAAATCATCGGGCACCCATGCGCTCCAGCCGCAGCAGCGGCCCCATGCTGAGCAACCCCAGCACCGGGCCAACAGCCAGCCATGGCAGCAACTGTGCCAGCGGCACCCGCTCGGTCAGCGAAACAAACAGCAGGATGCTGAGGATAGAGATGGTAAAGCCGATGCTGTTGGCCAGCGTCAGCACGCTGCCCACCGCGTGGGCCGGGGCATTGCGCGCCGTCAGCGTGGAAAACTGGGGCGAATCGCCCGCCACCGTCACGCCCCACAGCAGCAGCCAGCCGTAGAACAGCGCATCGGGCGCGGTCATGGCCCAGGGCGCAGCCAGACAGCACAGCCCGCTGATCGCCAATTGCGCCGAAGCCACCCGGGCGCTGCCCCACCGCACCGCCAGCCAGCCGCCTGCCATGCAGCCCAGCGCGCCCGCACCCAGCACCGCAAAAGCCATCCAGGACAAAGCACTGCCTTGCAGCCTGTCGGCCAGAATCAGCGGCACCAGCACCCACAGGGTGTACAGCTCCCACATGTGTCCAAAGTAACCCAACACCGAGGCGCGCACGTGGCGGTCAGTCCACAGCGCGCCCAGTGCACGCCATTGCAAGGTGGTGACTTGCGGCGCAGCGTGCGGCGGATCGTCCAGCGCGGCGTAAAGCAGCACGCCGCCCAGCGCCGCCAGCGCGGCCACGCCCAGCATCAGCGTGGGCCAGGGCAGTGCGCCGCTTACGGCACGCAAGGCGTGCGCACTGGCCGATCCCAGCACCAAAGCGCCAATCAACATGCCCAGCGCCCCGCCCAGCCCGCGCGTGTACCACTGCGCGGCGATCTTCATGCCCACGGGGTAAATGCCCGCCAGAAAAACGCCCGTCAAAAAGCGCCAAGCCAGCAACGCCGGGTAATGGCGCACACTGGCCCAGGCTCCCACCGTGCAAGAAGCACCGGCCAGTGCGCAAAGCAAAAACACCCGGCGAGCCGAAAAACGGTCAGCCACCGCCAGCAATGCAAACCCCAGCGTACCGACGATGAAGCCCAGTTGCAGGGCCGAAGTCAGCCACCCCAGCGCCGCCGCAGGCCAGCCCAGCTCGCGCTGCAAATCCGGCATCATGGCATTGACGGCAAACCACAGCGAAGTGCCTGCAAACTGCGCGAACACCAGCACCGGCAGCACATGGCCAGGCACGAGAGCCTCAGACGATGCCCAGTTTTTCATGGTCTGGCAGCTTACCGAAGTCTTTGCAACCACGTTGGCCGAAAGCAAAGTGCCTGTTCCAAGAGCATGTTTTTTTCCGCATCTGTCTGCTTTGCTGCGCTATCAATAGCTGGCAGCGCTTACCAAATCAGCGTTTCACGCCAATTTGTCACTTGATGGCCTGCCCGCAGTGGCAGTCTGCCCGCCATCTGCGCCCCACTTGGCTCAAGGATGGGACAATCGCCCACTCTTATGTATGTACTGTTTGACGAGGCTGGCAAATTTTTGGCTGGCCGCATTCTTTCTGAAGCCGAAGCCTCAGCCCAGGTCGAGCTGGACTCGGGCAAGCGCGTCAAGGTCAAGGCGGCCAACCAGTTGCTGCGCTTTGACCAGCCTGCCCCGGCCGAATTGATGGCCAGCGCCAGCCAGGCCTCCACCGAGGTCGATTTGCCCCTGGCCTGGGAATTCGCCCCCGAGGACGAATTTGGCTTTGCCCAACTGGCCAGCGACTACTTTG
Source organism: Ottowia sp. (assembly GCF_047975795.1). Lineage (GTDB taxonomy): Bacteria > Pseudomonadota > Gammaproteobacteria > Burkholderiales > Burkholderiaceae_C > Ottowia. Next base: position 25,901 of record NZ_JBKEEE010000023.1, read on the forward strand.
GCGGCACGCCCGGCGTGGTGGAACAAACCGCCACGCTGATGGCGCTGTACGACGCCCCGCACTACTTTCGCCGCGCAGGCAAAGGGCGCTTTAAAAAAGCCCCGGCCGACATCGTGGCCCAAGCGCTGGCCGCGATCGACAAGAAAAGGCAGATCGCCACCCAGATCAGCGCCTGGGCGGGCGAGTTGGCCGGTGGCACCACGCCCGAGCCGGTGCGCGAGCAGTTGTACAAAATTCTGTTCAAGCCCGACAAAAACGCGCCCGAGTACAAAGCCGTGGTAGAAGCTGCCCGCACCACGCAATTGGCCCCGCTGACCTTGCTGCAACGCGCCGGGGCCATTCAATCGGCCTACCAGTTCCACTGGCAGCGCTTTTTGTTCGAGAACTTTCCCAAAGGCACGGCCTTTCCCGCGCTGACCGCACCGGGCATCACCGATGACCTGCCGCTGGCTGCGGTGCAGGCGTTTTCGATCGACGACTCGCAAACCACCGAAATCGACGACGCCCTGTCGCTGCAAGGCCTGGACAGCGGCACCGTGGTACTGGGTATTCACATCGCCGCACCTGCGCTGGCGCTGCAACCGGACGATGCGCTGGACGCAGTAGCACGCCAGCGCCTGTCCACGGTGTACATGCCGGGCTACAAGATCACCATGCTGCCCGATGACGTGGTGCAAACCTACACCCTGAGCGAAGGGCGCGACGTGCCCGCCGTGTCCCTGTACATCACACTGGATGAGGCCACGCTGGCCATTCAGAGCAGCGAGACCCGGCTGGAGCGCGTGCCCATTGCCGCCAACCTGCGCCACGACCAACTGGATGCACTGGTCACGCCCGAGTGGCTGTCCAGCCCGGATTCAGCGCCTCAAGATGACAGTTTGCCGCCGCCAGTGCAGCGCAAACAGCTCATGTTTTTATACCGACTGGCGCAGCACCTGAAAGCCGGGCGCGAGCAGGTGCGGGGCAAGCCCGAGACATTCAACCGTCCCGACTACAGCTTTCGCCTGAATGGCCTGCAAAGCGGTGCCGTGCCCACCGGCGACGAGGCCGTCACAATCAGCCCGCGTCAACGCGGCGCGCCGCTGGATTTGATCGTGGCCGAAGCCATGATTTTGGCCAACAGCACCTGGGGCCAATGGCTCGCCAGCCTGGGTGTGCCCGGCATTTACCGCAGCCAGGCCAGCCTGGCCCCCGGCATCAAGGTGCGCATGGGGGCCAAGGCGCTGCCGCACGCGGGCATTGGCGTGCCCAGCTACGCCTGGAGCACATCGCCGCTGCGCCGTTATGTGGATCTGGTGAACCAGTGGCAAATCATCGCCTGCGCGCGCCACGGCAAAACCGCTGCGCTGGCCGCGCCATTCAAACCCAAAGACGCGCAACTGTTTGCCGTCATCAGCGCATTCGACGCAGCGTACACCGCCTACAACGCCCACCAGTCGGGCATGGAGCGCTTTTGGACTTTGCACTATCTGCGCCAGCAAGGCATGACCGAGTTGACCGCATCTCTGATCAAAGAGCAAAGCGGCGGGGCCTGGCTGGTGCGCGCCGACAATTTGCCGCTGGTGTTCAGCATCATGGGCGCGCAAGCGCTACCGCGCGGCACCCGCGTGCGCGTGAAATTGGGTGCTGTTGACGACATTGCGCTGGACGTGCACGGCACCGTGCTGGAGGTGCTGGGCGACGCCACGGCCATCACCACCAACGACCAGACGGACGACGATGGCGATGACGACAACGCCGCCGCTGGGCCACTGACCATTGCCGTGGACGTGAACGAGGCAGCGCCTGCCAGCCCCAATAATTGAAATCGCTGTGAAGTCTCTTTCTCTCAAACCACTGCCGACGCTGCAATCGCTGCAATCACTGTCCACCCTGCAATGGGCGCTGGCGCTGTCGGTGCTGCTGCACGGAGCGTTGCTGACCATCCGTTTTGTCAACCCCGAAGGCTTCAAGCGGGTGTTTCAGGAAACCACGCTGGACGTGGTGCTGGTCAATGCCAAGTCGGACGAAAAACCCGACAAAACCAAGGTCCAGGCCATCGCCCAGCACAGCCTGGCCGGGGGTGGCGATGCGGCAGACAAGCGCATGGTCAGCACGCCGCTGCCGCCCAGCCCGCAAGAATCCGAAGGCACCGACCAGATCGACGCCAACCAGCGCCGCATCGACGCCATGCTGGAGCAGCAAGAGCTGCTGATGGCCCAGGTACGCCAGCAACTGGCCACCATGCCCGAGATCGACCCGGCCAAGCTGGCCGACGACCCCGAGGCGCAGGCCCAGGAAGAAAAGCGCCAGCAACTGTCCAAGCTGCTGGCGGCCATTGAACGCCGGGTAGAAGAAGAAAACTCGCGCCCGCGCAAGCGCTACCTCAGCCCCGCCACACTGGGCACCACCTACGCGCAGTACTACGACGACATGCGCCGCAAAATCGAGGCGCGCGGCACCGAAAACTTCCCGCAGGTGGCGGGCCGCAAACTGTATGGCGAGCTGCTGATGGCGCTGCTGATCAACCACGACGGGCGCATTCTGGACGCGCGCGTGGTCAAAAGCTCGGGCAACCGCATGCTGGACCGGCTGGCCGAAACCATTGCTTCGTCGTCCGCTCCGTTTGGCCCCTTCACCCCGGCCATGCGCAAGGACACCGATCAGTTCGACGTGACCGCGCGTTTTAAATTCACCCGCGACATGATGCTGGAAACCACCTTGCAGTCCGACGCGCTGACCAACGCCGTTCAGGACGAACTTCAGTAACGCCATGCGCTTTATCAAGCGGTGGCTGGGCTGGTCGGTGCTGGCACTGGCCATGCTGCAAGCGGTGCTGATCGGCCGCATTGCCATGATGGCGGTGGTCGATCCGCAATCAACAACGTTCGAGCGCTCGCAAGCCTGGCAACTGGCGACCGAAGACAGGCTGCGCTGGCGACAGCAATGGCGCGACTACGGCCAGATTTCAGACCACCTCAAGCGCGCTGTCATCGCCTCGGAAGACGATGCTTTCGTCAATCATGAAGGCGTCGCATGGGACGCCATCGAGCAAGCCTGGGAGCGCAATGCCAAAGCCCAGGCCGAGGCCGAACGCCGGGCAGAGCAAAACAAACCTGTGCGCCCGATCAAGATCCGCGGCGGCTCCACCATCACCCAGCAACTGGCCAAAAACCTGCTGCTATCGGGCGAGCGCACCATGCTGCGCAAAGGCCAGGAGCTGGTGCTGACCTTTGCCCTGGAGCAGTTGCTGACCAAGCAGCGCATTCTGGAGATTTACCTCAACCACGTCGAATGGGGCGAAGGCGTTTTTGGTGCCGAAGCCGCGGCGCGGCATTACTTCAACAAAAGCGCCGCCAGCCTCACCGCATGGGAGTCGGCCCGTCTGGCCGTGATGCTGCCCCGGCCCCGTTACTTCGAGAAGAAACCACAGTCGGGCTATCTGAAGCACCGGGCGAATGTCATCGTCTCGCGCATGCGCAGTGCTGAACTTCCTTGACCTGCCCAACAGGAGCAGTCCCTGTGATTTCATGCTCCAAGCACGCTCTGATGCTTGTATGTCAAGCAAAAGCAGCTATTATCTAAATAGCAATGAGAATCCTCGGTATTGATCCCGGCCTGCGCACCACAGGTTTTGGCGTGCTTGACGTTGGCGCAGGCCAGCAATTGCGCTACGTGGCCAGCGGCGTGATTCAAACCACCTCCGTGGCGCAAGGCAACCTGCCTGCCAGGCTCAAGCTGCTGTTCGACGGCATTGGTGAATTAAGCACCCGCTATCAACCCGATGTGGCGGCGGTAGAAATCGTGTTCGTCAACGTCAACCCCAAGGCCAGCCTGCTGTTGGGGCAGGCACGTGGCGCTTGCGTCACAGCGCTGGTCGCGCGCAGCTTGCCCGTGGTGGAGTACACCGCGCTGCAAATGAAACAGGCCGTGGCCGGTCACGGCAAAGCCGCCAAAGCGCAGGTGCAGGCGATGGTGCAGCGCCTGCTGCAACTGCCCGCCGCGCCCAGCCACGATGCCGCCGACGCCCTGGGTCTGGCGATTACCCATGCCCACGCCAGCCGCGCCGTGCACTTGCTGCAAACCGCTGGTGCTACACGCACCACCAGTGGCATGTACCGGCAGAATCGATAGTTTGATGGCTCAGTCAGCCTCTAATTCCATTTCCAGATCAATAGTGAACGCGAAGGCTAAGCGCAGACAGTACTGGCGTACGGCAAGCTGGGCCGACAAAGTGCACTGTTGATCTGGAAATGGAATAACGAATAGCAGGTACACCTTGAAGCTATTCTTTTAAAAGCATCAAGAAGGCAGGCCAGCCACCGTCTGACACAGTGCTGCCTGAATCACCCTACCAGACACCCGCCAGTTGGGTGAAGCCCGCCGGGGCTTGGCGCTCGTGTTCAAAGCTGACGATGTCCCACGCCTCGGGCTGCGCCAGCAGCGCACGCAACAATTGATTGTTCAACGCATGTCCCGATCGGAAAGCGCTGTACGCAGCCAGCATCGGCTTGCCAATACAGTACAGATCGCCAATGGCGTCGAGAATCTTGTGCTTGGCAAATTCTTCGGCATAGCGCAAACCGTCGGCATTGAGCACCTTGGTGTCATCCATCACGATAGCGTTGTCCAGCCCGCCGCCCAGTGCCAGACCGTTGGCGCGCATGGTTTCCACATCTTTGCTGAACGCAAAAGTGCGGGCGCGGGCAATGTCACGACTGTAGCGGCCTGAACCCATGTCGAAAGTCACACGCTGCTCGGTGGAGTCGACCGCAGGATGGTGAAAGTCGATCTCAAAGCCGAGCGTAAAGCCGTGGTACGGAATCAGGCGGGCCCATTTAAGCTGATCGCCCTCGCCTTCGCGCACTTCAACCATTTTCTTGACACGCACAAACTTCTTGGGGACGTGCTGCAACTCGATGCCTGCGCTTTGCAGCAGGTAGACAAAGGATGAGGACGATCCATCCAGAATGGGCACCTCTTCAGCCGTGATGTCGATGTAGAGGTTGTCCAGCCCCAAACCCGCACAGGCCGACATCAAATGCTCCACCGTGCGCACCTTGGCATCGCCGTGCGACAGCGTAGACGCCAGCCGGGTATCCGTCACCGCCAAGGCATTCACCGGAATATCCACTGGCTCGGGCAGATCGACACGGCGAAACACGATACCGGTATCGGGCGGCGCGGGGCGCAGCGTCAACTCGACCCGCTCGCCGCTGTGCAGGCCCACACCCACGGCGCGCGTGAGCGATTTCAGAGTGCGTTGTGCCAGCATGGTCGGGAATTTTAAAAGTTTCACTCCAGTGTTGGCTCTCGAGGGTGGCATGTCCTCAAGGGCGGCAAGCCATCATCAACTCGTACACCGTCAGTCAGGATGACCGCTCATGCGAACAAAACCGAAGTTTTGGTCACATGAGCAGCCCTCACCCTCATCACTCAATCAGCCTGCTTGCGCAAAAAGGCCGGAATCTCGTAGTCGCCCATGCCGCCACTGGACAGCGCATCCACCTTGGCTGCGGCCTGCGTGCGGTTGGTGCGCCACACGCTGGGCACGGTGGTGCTGTCGTAGCCGGGCTGCGCAGAAGCGCCCATGCCACCCGCCTGGCCGACTTGCTGGGTCACCGTGGGCACGGCGAACGGCACGTTGTCGGTACCAGTGCGCAGGCCGCCTTGCACCACCGTGATGGGCTGGCGACGCGCGCCCTGACGTGACAGGCCAGTGGCCAGCACGGTGACACGGATTTCGTCACCCAGGGTTTCGTCATAAGCCGCGCCATAAATGACATGCGCATCGGCTGCCGCGTAGGCTTTGATGGTGTTCATGGCTTCTTTGGATTCGCTCAGCTTCAGCGTTCCCTTGGAAGCGGTGACCAGCACCAGCACACCCCGGGCACCCGACAGATCGATGCCTTCCAGCAGCGGACAGGCCACTGCCTGCTCAGCCGCAATGCGAGCGCGATCCGGGCCGCTGGCCGAGGCCGTGCCCATCATGGCCTTGCCCGGCTCGCCCATGACGGTGCGCACGTCTTCAAAGTCGACGTTGACGTTGCCATAGTCGTTGATGATTTCGGCAATACCGCCGACGGCGTTTTTCAGCACATCGTTGGCCTGGGCAAATGCCTCTTCCTGCGTGATGTCGTCGCCCAGCACTTCGAGCAACTTCTCGTTGAGCACCACCACCAGCGAATCGACATTGGCCTCCAGCTCGGTCAAGCCCGCTTCGGCATTGGTCATGCGGCGGCCACCTTCCCAGTCGAAAGGCTTGGTCACCACGCCCACCGTGAGAATGCCCATGTCTTTGGCGATGCGCGCAATCACGGGCGCAGCACCCGTGCCAGTGCCGCCGCCCATGCCGGCGGTAATGAACAGCATGTGCGCGCCACGAATAGCCTGGCGAATATCGTCGGCAGCGGCTTCAGCCGCTTCACGGCCCTTGTCGGGCTTGCTGCCTGCGCCCAGGCCGCTGTTGCCCAACTGGATCGTGGCCGATGCCTGCGTGCGGTGCAGCGCTTGCGCATCGGTGTTGGCGCAGATGAACTCCACGCCTTGCACTTCGCGCACGATCATGTGATCCACCGCGTTGCTGCCGCCGCCGCCGACCCCGATCACCTTAATCTGGGTGCCAGAATCAAAACCGTCTGTTTCAATCATCTCGATGCTCATGGTGTACTCCTTGTATTGACTTGCAGTTGCCTTGGTTGAATGAATAGATTGCCTTCGTTATTTGCATGAAAACCTGACCACACGCGTCATGACGGCGGCCCGGTACTCAGTGACACCTGCGTGTTCGAGGTGAACTCCCTGGGTTTGGAAATGGATGCATGCATGTTCAGAAATTCCCGACGATAAAGTCCTTGAAGCGGCCGAACGCGCTCTTCACGCCGCCCGCTTGTTGCGCCACCTTGAAACCCCGCAAGCGCGCCTGGCGCGCCTCTTCCATCAAACCCATCACGGTGGCTGCACGCGGTTGCGCCACCATGTCGGACAAGGCACGCGAATACCTGGGCACACCGCGTCGCACCGACTTGAGAAAAATATCTTCGCCCAGCTCCAGCATGCCCGGCATCACTGCACTGCCGCCCGTCAACACCACACCGGAAGACAGCACCTCTTCAAAACCGGAGTCGCGAATGACCTGGTGCACCAGCGAAAAAATTTCTTCCACGCGCGGCTCGATCACGCCCGCCAGCGCCTGTTTGCTCAGCATGCGCGGGGTGCGGTCGCCCAGGCCTGGCACCTCCACCTGCGTATCGGCATCGGCCAGCAACTGCTTGGCGCAACCGTGCTCGACCTTGATATCTTCGGCATCCATGGTCGGCGTGCGCAAAGCCATGGCGATATCGCTGGTGACCAGATCGCCCGCAATCGGAATCACAGCGGTGTAGCGAATGGCACCGCCCGAGAAGATCGACACATCGGTCGTGCCCGCACCGATATCGACACAGGCCACACCCAGCTCACGCTCGTCATCGGTCAGCACGGCCTGAGCAGAGGCCAGCGGGTTGAGCATCAAATGATCCACTTCCAGCCCACAGCGGCGCACGCATTTGATGATGTTCTCAGCCGCGCTTTGCGCGCCGGTGACGATATGCACCTTGGCTTCCAGGCGCTTGCCGCTCATACCCACCGGCTCGCGTACATCCTGCTCGTCGATCACGAATTCCTGCGGCTCGACCAGCAGCAGCCGCTGGTCGCTGGAGATATTGATGGCTTTGGCCGTTTCAACCACCCGGGCCACATCGGCCGCAGACACCTCCTTGTCCTTGACTGCCACCATGCCACTGGAGTTGATGCCGCGGATATGACTGCCGGTGATGCCGGTGTACACGCGGCCAATCTTGCAGTCGGCCATCAGCTCGGCTTCTTTCAGCGCCTGCTGAATGCTGGCCACCGTGGCGTCGATGTTGACCACCACGCCCCGCTTCAGTCCATTGCTGGGTGCCACGCCCAGGCCAGCCAGCTTCAAATCACCGCCCGGCAAGACCTCGCCCACCACCACCATGATCTTGGCAGTGCCAATGTCCAGCCCGACGATGAGATCTTTGTACTCTTTTGACATGACGCTCTGTACTTGTTTGGCCTGTTCGGGTTATCGCCTGGCAGCGGCTCGGACCGCTGGTGTGCGTGAGGTTGTTGCCGCACGGACAGCGGCATTGCTGGACGCGGCTGTATTTGCGCGTGCAGTGGGCATCGTCACCACTTGTTCCGCAGCACCCACTGTGCTGATGCCGCGCAAACGCAGCGCATAGCCGCCTGGATGGCGCAAATCCGCCGACTCAATCGCTGCGATCGGGCGCTGATGGCGGTTGGCCACATCCTTGACCGTGCCTGCAAATTGGTTAAGCCTGCTCGCCAACTGCTCAGACGAGCCTTGTCCCAGCTCGATCACCGCGCCCGCATCCAGCCGGGCACGCCAGTTGCCACGCGCCAGCAAGGCCAGCTCCACCATGTCGGCACCGATGGGTTGCACCAGCGGCCGCAACTGCTGGTAGGTTGACCAGACTTCGGCAGAGCGTCCCTCAGGCCCGATCAGTGTGGGCAAATCGTCTTCATCGGCATCACCCACAGCGGCTTCAAACACCTTGCCCGCACGATCGACCATGTGTGCGTTGTCTTCGCCCCAGCGCGCCACGGGCACGTGCTCTTGCAAGGTGACATGCAGCGCGTTCGGGAATTCACGCTGCACCATGGCTGAGCGCACCCAAGGTGCCGACTGAAACGCTGCCTGCGCCGCTGATAAGTCCATGGTGAAGAAATTGCCCACCAATTTGGACAGCACACTGCTGCGCAAGCTGGCCGCGTTGTTGTGCGTGGTATCGCCACCCACGGTGATCTGCTCGATGGCAAACACCGGATGACGCACCACCCAGCGCACGCCCACAGCCAGGCAAGCCAGCACCAGCAGGGTGACCAACAGCGATGCCGTCAGGTTCATCAGCTTCACGTCCACGGGAATCGGCAGGTGCTGCGTCATGCCCGCCCTTTCACCAGTGCCGCGTAATCCAGCGTGGCGCTAGCCAGCACTTGCAGGCACAAGTCTTCGTAGCTGATGCCCACCGCGCGCGCCGCCATGGGCACCAGCGAATGGCTGGTCATGCCGGGCGACGTGTTCACTTCCAGCAGGTATGGCTGGCGCGTGTTGGCGTCGATCATCACATCCAGCCGACCCCAGCCACGGCAGCCCAGCACGCGATAGGCTTTGAGCGCCAGCGCCTGGATGGCCTCTTCTTCACCAGTCGGCAAACCGCAAGGCACGCGGTACTCGGTCACGTCGGTGAAGTATTTGTTGTCGTAGTCGTAGTTGCCTGCGGGTGCCACAATGTGGATCACCGGCAACGCACGCGCTGCCGCACCGTCACCAAGCACTGGGCAGGTCACTTCATCGCCTTCAATACACTGTTCGCACAGCACATCGGCATCCAGCTCGGCCGCTTCAGCCACCGCTTTTTGCATCTGCTCAACATTCGTAACCTTGGTCACGCCCAGCGACGAGCCTTCGCGCACCGGCTTGACGATCACTGGCAAGCCCAACTCGGCCATCACCGCACGGGCATGTTCGGCATCGTGCTCGCCTTGCCTGAGCAACACGTAACGCGGTGTGGGCAACCCTTCAGCCTGCCACACGCGTTTGGTCATCACCTTGTCGATCGCCAGGGCGGAGGCCATCACGCCCGAGCCGGTGTAGGCAATCCCCAACAACTCCAGTGCCCCTTGCACCGTGCCGTCTTCACCATAACGGCCATGCAGGGCGATGAAGCAGCGCTCAAACTGCTGACGGCGCAGATCGTCCATCGGCTGCTCGGCCGGATCGAAGGCGTGCGCATCCACGCCGCGCGAGCGCAGTGCCTGCAGCACGCCCTCGCCCGACATCTGCGATACCTTGCGTTCGCCCGATTGGCCACCCATCAGCACGGCCACTTTTCCGAATTGAATGTCTTGTTGCACCATGTCATCCAGCCTGGTCTGGATTATGCTCAGTTTTTTGTAGCATTTCAACGATTTTTGCAGGAATGCCACCAATTGATCCTGCACCCATGCACAGCACCACGTCACCGGCCTTGGCCTGCTCGGCCATCAAGGCAGGCAATTCGTTCACGTCATTGACGAACACCGGCTCCACCTTGCCCGCCACGCGCAGCGCACGCGCCAGCGAACGACCATCGGCGGCCACAATCGGCTCTTCGCCTGCGGCATACACCTCGGTCAACACCACGTGGTCGGCCACACCGATCACTCTGACGAAATCTTCAAAACAGTCGCGTGTGCGGGTGTAGCGGTGCGGCTGAAACACCAGCACCAAACGCCGCCCCGGAAAGGCCCCACGCGCAGCCGCCAGCGTGGCGGCCATCTCCACCGGGTGGTGCCCGTAATCATCGATCACGGTGAAGGTGCCACCGCCTTGAGCAGGCAGGTCGCCATAGCGCTGAAAGCGTCGTCCCACACCTTTGAAATCAGTCAAGGCTTTTTGCACGGCCGCATCGGGCACGTTCAGCTCCACCGCCACGGCAATGGCCGCCAGCGCGTTCAGCACGTTGTGTTCGCCCGCCAGGTTCAGCACCACGGGCAGATCGGGCAGTGTGACGCCGTTGCGGCGCTGCACGGTGAAATGCATTTGCCCATTCGCCGCCTGCACATTGACTGCGCGCACCTGCGCATCTTCAGCCAGGCCATAGGTCGTGACCGGACAGGTCACGTCGGTCAGGATGTCGCGCACCGCCGGGCTGTCCAGGCACAGAATGGCCGCACCATAAAACGGCATGCGGTGCAAAAAATCTACAAACGCTGCTTTGAGCCGACCAAAGTCGTGCCCATAGGTTTCCATGTGGTCGGCGTCGATGTTGGTGACCACCGCCATCACCGGCAACAGGTTGAGGAACGAGGCGTCGGATTCGTCCGCCTCCACCACGATGTAATCGCCCGAACCCAGGCGCGCATTGGCCCCCGCGCTGTTGAGTTTGCCGCCAATCACAAAGGTGGGGTCCAGCCCGGCCTCGGCCAGCACGCTGGCCACCAGGCTGGTGGTGGTAGTTTTGCCGTGCGTGCCGGCAATGGCCACGCCCTGCTTTAAGCGCATCAGCTCGGCCAGCATGATGGCGCGTGGCACCACCGGAATGCGCCGCTCGCGCGCGGCCAGCACCTCTGGGTTGTCGGCGTGCACGGCGGTGGAAGTGACCACCGCATCCACCTGCTCCACATGCGCACCATCGTGGCCCACAAACGTGCGCATGCCCATCGCGCCCAGTCGGCGCAAGGTGGCGCTGTCAGCCAGGTCAGACCCCGACACGGTGTAGCCCAGGTTGTGCAGCACTTCAGCAATGCCGCTCATGCCTGCACCGCCGATACCGACAAAGTGAATACGCTGGATGGCGTGTTTCATGCCGTCAACTCCTCACACGCGGCAACAATGCTTTCTGTGGCGCTTGTTTTTTGAAGATTTTTGGCCTTTTGCGCCATATTCATCAGCGCGGTGCGCTCCATTTTTTGAAGCAAATCAGCCAGTTTTTCTGCACTTAAATCAGACTGCTGGATCAGGCTGCCGGCGCCTTGATTAACCAAAAACCGGGCGTTGCTGCTCTGGTGGTCGTCCACCGCGTGAGGGAAAGGCACGAACAACGCTGCCGCACCAATAGCCGCAATTTCGGTCACCGTAGTGGCCCCTGCACGGCAAATGACCCAATCGGCCTCGGCGTAGGCGCGTGCCATGTCATCGATAAAAGGCACCAACTCGGCCTCAACCCCCGCCGCTGCGTAATTGGCGCGCAGCGCGTCAATCTGTTTGGCACCACTTTGATGAATGACCGCAGGGCGCTGTTCAACGGGCAACAGCGCCAACGCCTTGGGTACCACTTCGTTCAAGGCCTGCGCCCCCAGGCTGCCACCCACCACCAGCAGGCGCAACGGTCCGCTACGACCGGCAAAGCGCTCTACGGGCGTAGGGTATTCGGTGAACACCGTGCGCAAAGGATTGCCCACCCACTGCACTTGGCGCGCCTTGGCCAACACGCCGGGGAAGGCGGTGAACACTCGATCGGCCACGCCCGCCAGCACCTTGTTGGCCATGCCAGGCACTGAGTTCTGTTCGTGCAACACCAGCGGCTTGCCCATGGCCACGCCCATCATGCCGCCAGGAAAGCTGATGTAGCCGCCCAAACCCACCAGCACATCGGGTTTGACCCGTCGCACTACGCCGACGCTTTGGGCAAATGCCTTCAAAATCCGCAGCGGCAGCAGCAGCATCGCCATCACACCTTTGCCGCGCACACCGCCAAACTCAATGGCTTCAAACGCATAGCCGCGCGGCGGTACCAATTGCTGCTCCATGCTGCCGGGCGCACCCAGCCAGTGCACGCGCCAGCCGCGGGCGCGCAAGCCATCGGCCACGGCCAAACCAGGAAAGATGTGCCCACCCGTGCCACCGGCCATGACGAGCGCGCATTTGGAGCGGGGTGTGGATGTGGAGGGCGTCATGGGCGACCTCCCCGCATCAGGTGGCGGTTTTCCACGTCGATGCGCAACGCAATGGCAATGGCCACCATGTTGATCAAGATGGCCGAGCCGCCATAACTCATGAAGGGCAAGGTCAGCCCCTTGGTGGGCAAAGCACCCAGATTCACGCCCACGTTGATGAACGCCTGAAAACCCAGCCACAGCGCAATGCCTTGCGCCACCAGGCCAGAAAACACCCGGTCCAGCGCAATGGCTTGCCTGCCAATGTGCATGATGCGGCGCGTGAGCCAGAAGAACAGCAGGATCAGGGCAACCAGGCCGATCAGCCCACATTCTTCACCAATGATGGCGGTCAGAAAGTCGGTGTGGGCCTCGGGCAGCCAGTGCAGTTTTTCGATGCTGCCACCCAGACCGACACCAAAAATCTCGCCCCGGCTGATGGCAATCAAGGCATGCGACAGCTGGTAGCCCTTGCCCAGCGCGTGGTCTTCGCTGAACGGATCCAGGTAGGCAAAGATGCGCTCGCGCCGCCAGGGCGACGTCCAGATCATCATGGCAAAGGCCACCACCAGCACCATGGCGATCAAAAAGAACATACGCGCGTTCACGCCGCCCAAAAACAGAATACCCATGGCGATGACGGCAATCACCAAAAACGCACCCATGTCCGGCTGCGCCAGCAGCAAGCCCCCCACCACGCCCACGGCCACGCCCATGGGCAGCACGGCGCGGAAGAACCGCTCTTTCACGTCCATGCGGCGCACCATGTAGTCGGCTGCGTACATCAACACCGCCAGCTTGGCCAACTCAGACGGCTGGAAGTTGATGGGCCCCAGCGAAATCCAGCGTCGCGCGCCGTTGACCATGGTGCCCACCTGCGGAATCAGCACGGCAATCAGAAGGCCCAGCGTGCCCACAAACAACCAGGGTGCCATACGCTGCCACCAATCCATGCGGATCTGAAACGCCACCAACCCCGCCAGACAGGCCAGTCCGACCCACATGGCGTGGCGCACCGCAAAGTAGGTGGGCGAATAACGTGCAAAGCGCGGGTTGTCCGACAGCGCGATGCTGGCCGAATACACCATCACCAGCCCCCAGGCCAGCAAAACCACACACACCCACACCAGCGCCTGGTCGAACCCCAGCATGCGCGAGGGCGTACTGGTGGTGCGGACGTATTCCGTGCCACCGATGCGCACGGGCAAATCATCGACTGGCGCACGCGCCTCACGGCGCTTGCGGCGCTTGGGTGTTTTGATGCTGACGTCAATGGTTGCGGTCGTCACGTCAGCACCTCCAGCGTCAACCCTTCAGCATGGGCCAGGGCCGTCACCGCATCGCGAAACACCTGCGCTCGGTGCGTGTAATCGCGGAACATGTCCAGGCTGGCGCATGCAGGCGACAGCAAGACCGCATCGCCCGCATGGGCGTGTTCGCGTGACATCGTTGTGGCATCTTCCAGCGTGGCCGCATCCAGCAGCGGCACGCCCGTGTCTGCCAGTGCCGCACGGATCAAACCCGCATCGCGCCCAATCAAGACGATGGCACGCACATAGCGCGTGACCGGTGCCACCAACGGCAAAAAGTCTTGCCCTTTGCCATCGCCACCCAAAATCACGACCAGCTTGCGCTCAACCCCCAGCCCTTGCAAAGCCGCCACCGTGGCACCCACGTTGGTGCCCTTGCTGTCGTCAAAATACTCCACATCGGCCAGCACGCCAATCGACTCCACCCGGTGTCGCTCGCCCCGGTATTCGCGCAAGCCATACAGCATCGGCCCCAGCGCAGCACCCACACTGCTAGCCAGCGCCAAAGCCGCCAGCGCATTGACCGCGTTGTGGCGGCCCCGGATGCGCAGCGCATCGGCAGGCATCAGCCGCTGCACGTGCAGCTCCACTTCTTCATCCTTGCGGCGACGCAGAGTTTCATCGGCCTGAAGCGCGCGCACCAGCCAGGTCATGCCGTTGACCGATTCCAGCCCAAAATCACCCGGCGCAGCAGGCATGTCGGCACCAAACGTCAGCACCTGCCGAGTCGGCGGCTTGGGGCCTTTACCCGCTTTGGCGGATGGTGGCGGCTGCATGGCCATCACCTGATCGTCGTCGCGGTTGAGCACCATCACCGCGTGCTCACCAAAAATCTGGCGCTTGGCCTGGACATAGGCGGCCATGCTGCCGTGCCAGTCCATATGGTCTTGCGTGACGTTCAGCACCGTGGCGGCGCTGGGTTCAAAACCCATGACACCGTTCAGCTGAAAGCTGGACAGCTCCAGCACCCAGACCTGCGGCAAACCGCTGCCTTCTGAATCACCGTTTACTGAATCACTGCTTTCTGGGTTGCCGCCTTCTGAGCGGCTGTTTTTCAGGCCTCTTGCCAGCGTATCCAGCAAGCTGGGGCCGATGTTGCCTGCCACGGCCACGGTCATGCCGGCGCGCTCCAATAGCTGTGCTGTCAGCGACGTCACCGTGGTTTTACCGTTGGTGCCCGTAATGGCGATCACTTTGGGGTGGTATCGGCGTTCATCTGCCAGCGCTTTCAACGCCGCGCCAAACAAATCCAGCTCGCCCAGTACCGCAACACCACGTTCTTGCGCGGCCGCCACTACAGCGCTGACATCCGCCGGTGCCAGACCGGGGCTGCGGCACACCACACGCCACGCAGCATCGTCCAGCAAACCCGCATCCAAAGGCCCGGTGACAAAGCGCGCGCTTGGCACTTGCGCACGCAAGGCAGGCAACTGCGGCGGCGCTTCGCGGGTGTCTGCCACCGTCACTTGCGCCCCCTGGTTGGCGCACCAGCGCGCCATGGCCAGACCGCTGACACCCAGCCCCAGTACCAGTACCTGTTGATCGTGCAGTTGAATCATGGGCTTACCTCAGCTTCAACGACGCCAAACCCACCAGGCACAGCAGCATGGTGATGATCCAAAAGCGCACCACCACCTGCGTTTCGGCCCAGCCATTTTTTTCGAAATGGTGGTGCAGCGGGGCCATCTTCAGCAAACGTCTGCCTTGGCCATAGCGGCGCTTGGTGTATTTGAAATAAGCCACCTGCGCCATCACCGACAGCGCCTCCACCACGAAAATACCGCCCATGATGGCCAGCACGATTTCCTGCCGCACGATGACCGCAATCGTGCCCAATGCGCCGCCCAGCGCCAGCGCACCCACGTCGCCCATGAACACCTGCGCCGGGTGGGCGTTGAACCACAAGAACGCCAAACCGGCCCCAGCCATGGCGGCGCAAAAAATCAACACTTCGCCCGTACCCGGAATGTGCTGGAACAACAGGTACTTTGAAAACACCGCGCTGCCGGTAACGTAGGCAAAAATGCCCAGCGCAGACCCCACCATGATGACCGGCATGATGGCCAGGCCATCCAAACCATCCGTCAGATTGACCGCATTGCTTGACCCTACGATCACCAGATAACTGAGCACCACAAAGCCCACCACGCCCAACGGATAAGACACCTCTTTGAAGAACGGCACCAGCAGCCCGGCAGCCGCGGGCAAATCCAGGGTGAAGCCCGACTGCACCCACTCCACCATCAGCACCCAAACCTGCGCATTGGATCGACCAGAAATGCTGAACACCAGATAAAACGCCGCCGCCAGACCAATCAGCGATTGCCAAAAATATTTTTCGCGCGAGCGCATGCCCTCCGGATCCTTGTTGACCACCTTGCGCCAATCGTCCACCCAGCCAATGGCACCAAAACCCAGCGTCACGATCAAAATGATCCAGATAAAACGGTTCGACCAGTCGAACCACAGCAAGGTCGAAATGGCGATGGACAGCAAAATCAGCACACCGCCCATGGTGGGCGTGCCGCTTTTCGATAAATGCGTTTCCATGGCGTAGCCACGTATCGGCTGGCCGATTTTCAGTTCGGTCAATCGGCGAATCACCCACGGCCCGGCCAGCAGGCCAATCACCAGCGCCGTCATCGCCGCCATGACAGCGCGAAACGTCAGATACTGAAACACCCGAAAGAAACCAAACTCTGGCGACAAGGATTGCAGCCAACTGGCCAGCTCAAGCAGCATGCGCACCCTCCGCCTCGAATACGGTCGCGGTAAGTACAGCCACCACCCGCTCCATCGCCATGAAACGCGAGCCTTTGACCGCCACGCTGGCGCATTGGGGCACATTGGCATGCACGGCCTTATTGAGATCGTCCATGGTCTCAAAATGCCGCCCACCACCAAACGCCATGGCTGCATGAATCGCCAGCGGCCCATACGCCAGCAGTCGATCAATATTTTTTTCACGCGCATAGGCACCCACTTCAGCGTGGAATGCCGGGCCTTGCTCGCCCACTTCGCCCATATCGCCCAGCACCAGCATGCGCGGGCCAGGCAGCTCGGCCAACACATCCACGATGGCCAGCACGGAATCAGGGTTGGCGTTGTAGGTGTCGTCCACCAGGGTGATGGTGCGTCCGCGCACTTTCAGCACCTGCGTGCGCGATCTGCCCTGCACCGGTCGGAAGGCCGTCAAACCGCTGGACATGGCCTCCACCGGCGCGCCCGCAGCGGCAGCGCACGCCAAGGCCGCCAACGCATTGCTCAGGTTATGACGCCCGGCAGCATAAAGATCAAAGGCAACGTCTGCACCTGAAGCACGCGCCTGCGCACGCCAATGCTCGCCCTGCCACTGCGCCGCATGCAGCGCAACGTCCGCCCCCGACGCTGCATCACCAAACAACACGCACGGGCTGGTGCCCGCCATGCGTTGCCACAGCGGGCTGTACGCATCACTGGCCGGGAAAACGGCCACGCCAACGCCTTGAAGGGCGCTGAGGACGGCACCGTTTTCAACCGCCACCGCCTCCACCGAACTCATGAACTCCTGATGCTCGCGCTGCGCGTTGTTGACCAAGGCCACCGTAGGTTGGGCGATGCCCGCCAGATAAGCAATTTCCCCCGGATGGTTCATGCCCAGCTCAACCACCGCCACCCGGTGCGCTGGCCGCAAACGCAACAGCGTTAACGGCACCCCAATATCGTTGTTGAAATTGCCCTCGGTGGCCAACGCAGCGTCACCGTGCCAGGCACGCAAGATGGCGGCCACCATCTGGGTCACAGTGGTCTTGCCGTTGCTGCCAGTGACCGCAATCAACGGCCCCTGGTAATGCTGGTGCCGCCACGACTGTGCCAGCTCACCCAGCGCCATCTTGGTGTCTGGCACCAGGATGCCCGGTAAACCCGCATCGGCCAACAATGCCGCATCCTGGACCGAGCACATCGCGGCAGTTGCTCCGCTGGCTTTCGCTTGCTTTAAATACTGCGCACCATCAAAGCGCTCTCCTTTGAGCGCCACAAACAAATCGCCCGGCTGCAACGTGCGGGTATCGCTGTGCGCACGCATCACCTTGACCGCACCATCGCCCACCACGCGCGCCTGCGCCAGCCCTTGCGCGGCATCGTGCAAACGCAGATCCATCACGCTCATGCGCCCCCCTTCATCGTGACCGCACAGCGTTTGAGCGCCTGTTCTGCCTGGTCTTTGTCCGAAAAGGGGCGCTTTTCTCCCTGCACTTCCTGGTAGCTTTCATGCCCCTTGCCTGCCAGCAAAACCACATCCGCAGGCTTGGCCGTCAACAGTGCAAATTCAATGGCCTCGGCACGATCGAGCAGCACCGCACGCGGCGCATGTTGCATGCCCGCCACGATGGCACCGGCAATGGCTTGCGGTGCCTCGCTTCGGGGGTTGTCACTGGTCACCACCACCTCGTCCGCGCCACGCGCTGCCGCCGCACCCATCAGGGAACGCTTGCTGGCATCGCGATCACCGCCGCAGCCAAAAACGCACCACAGTCTGCCTCCCCGCTGCTCGGCCAGAGGGCGCAATGCGCCCAACACCTTGTCCAGCGCATCCGGCGTGTGCGCAAAATCCACCACCGCCAACGGCGTGTCTGCTGAATCCGGGCATGGCACGCTTTCCATGCGCCCAGGCACAGCGGGCAGGTCTGCGCACACCGCCACGGCATCCTGCAACGAAACGTCCAACGCGCGCAGCACGCCCATCACACCCAGCATGTTGAGCACGTTGTATTCACCCACCAGCGCCGTCGACAAAGGCAAGGACTGTGCGCCTTCATGCACCACCCAATCCAGTCCGCGCTGGCCGTAGCGGATGCCTGTTGCGCTCAACCGCGCACCAGAACGCAGCGATACCGTCCAGACATCCAGCCCGCGAGCACGCGCGCGCTGTACCAGCTCGCGCCCGTGCGAATCATCCACATTGATCACGGCCGAGCGCAAACCCGGCCAGTCAAACAGCGCCGCCTTGGCTGCCCAGTACCGGCCCATATCACCGTGGTAATCCAGATGATCCTGGGTCAGATTGGTGAAGCTGGCAACATCAATGGCCACCCCGTCCAGCCGGTGCTCAGCCAGACCAATGGACGACGCTTCCAT
>NZ_JBKEEE010000038.1:0-5163 GCF_047975795.1 Ottowia sp.
AGTGCGGGATGCGGATCGGGATGGGCTGCAAGGCGCAAACCGCAGCGATACCTGGCGGTATCGCGAGGATTTGCAACGCAGCAGACCGCCCGGGGCCGCGCCCACACACCCGCGCAGAGACTTTGAACACGCTCTCAGGCATCCGGTCTGAACCACAGCCATACCGCCACGGCCAGCATCACCGCAGGCACGGTCACGCGCAGCCACAGCGGCACCTGGTCAAAAAACTGCAAGCCCACGGCGCTGCACGCCATCATCAGGCTACTGGCCCACTTGGCCCGCCGGGGCACCGCGCCGCGTTCGCGCCACTGCACGATGGGCGGGCCGAGCGTGGGGTGCGCCAACAGCCAGCGTTCAAACACCGGCCAGCCCTGACTGGCGGCCCAAGCTGAGACGATGAGAAACGGCACGGTGGGCATCACCGGCAGCACCACGCCCAGCAAGCCCAGCCCCAGACTGAGCAGGGCCAGAGCGCGCCAAGCCGCCACCAACATGCGGCGGCGCCAGGCCAGGCGCTCGGGCGTGAGTTCTGTTTCAGGCGGCTTCTTGGGCATCTAAATAGCGTTTAGCCTAGATCCGGCAGTTGGACGCATCTGATGGTGCGGCGAGCGCAGTGCCAGTGGGTGCGTAGCGCCTTGACCTCCAGGGTGAGTGTGGGAAAAGGCAGAAAGTTGCGTATTCATGCGGCTTTTAAGAAGAACTCAAGCGGTCAACTGCTGGATCTAGGTTTAGTCCAATGGCAGCAAGCAAATAAAGCTATCAAATCAAAAGCAAATAACGGCACTCAGGGATCTTACCGCCTGGTGTGCCCCCGAAGCCAAAATAGCCCCATGACCCACCCCAACACCCGCGCCCCGTCAGACGATCCGCCGCGCTCTTCTCTGGTGCTGTACTGGCGCATGACGCGGCCGGGTTTTCTGCTCATCACCCCCGTGGCTTGCGCCATCGGGCTGGCCACGGCAGCGGCTTGTGGCTGTGGTTTCAACACTGCGCTGGCCGTGGCCACGGTGCTGCTGGCCACATTGGCGCAGGCCGGCGCCAATGTGCTGAATGACTACGAAGACGCCCGCAACGGGGCCGATGCGGCCAACCGCAGTGCCATTGCGCCGTTCACCGGCGGGGCGGGCTTTATCCAACGCGGGCAGGCCAGCGTGCAGCAAACAAGGGCGTTGGCACGCGGGCTGGGGCTGGCACTGGTGGGGGCGGGGCTGGTGCTGGCTTCGGCGGTCGGCGGCGGCCTGCTGCTGATCGGGCTGGCGGGCGTGGCGCTGGGCTGGGCGTATTCGGCCCCACCTTTCAAACTGATGTCGCGGGGTTTGGGCGAGCTGGCGGTGGCGCTGTCGTGGTGGTTGATCGTGATCGGTGCCGACTATGTGCAGCGCCGCCATTTCTTCTGGATGCCGGTGGCCGTGGGGCTGCCTTATGCGCTGCTGGTGGCTAATATTTTGTTGGCCAACGGCTTGCCCGATGCGGCAGGCGATGCCGCTGTGGGCAAGCGCACGCTGGCCGTGCGCCTGGGCGCGCGCCCAGCGGCAGGGCTGTACGCCTGGCTGACGCTGCTGGCCTATGGCTGGGTGGTGGTGGGCGTGGCGCTGGTGATCTTGCCGCAGGCGGCGCTGTGGTCGCTGGCATCGGCCCCGGTCAGCGCCGTGGCGGCGGTGCTGATCTGGCAGCGCGCCCACACGCCCGAGCGGCTGCGCCCCGCACTGGTGCTGACCATTGCCGCCTGCGTGCTGCACGGGCTGAGCATGGCGGCGGGGCTGGCGAGCATGTCGCGCTGAATTGCTCACTTATAAATAGCTTTTGTCGCTTGACGGACGGGCGCTGGGCGCTGATTTGGCGCTTGATTTACAGAAGCGGGCTGCCAGGGTGTGAATGCGGTATCCCGGCTTGCGCTGGCAGCACCGTTCGTGGTGACAATGGGGCATGACCTTTCAGCCTCCCTTCCAGCCCCCCACCGCCTGCGCTGACCCGCACCAGGCGCTGGCCCATGTGCAGCGTATTTATGCCCAGGGCGTGCAGTACCTGCGCGATGCCTTGCAGCGCTATATCGACAGCCCCTTGCCTGCCAATGCACCTTTGCAGCGCGTGCGTGCTTGCTACCCCTTTGTGCGTTTAACCACCGCCACCGGCCACCCCACACCCAGCGGGCTGGCTTACGGCTTTGTGGCCCGTGGGGGGCGCTATGAAACCACGCTGACCCGCCCCCACCTGTTTGGACATTACAACCTGGAGCAATTTCGCCTGCTGATGGCCAACCACAGCGCGGCGCTGCAAGTGGGCAGCAGCCACACACCGATCCCGCTGCCGTTCAGCTTTGCTGAAGACACCAGTTTTGAGCAGGGCCTGTCGCCCGAGCACCGCCGCCGTCTGCCTGAAGTGTTCGACCTGCCCGATCTGACCGCCATGGATGACCGCATCGCCAACGGCACCTGCGAGCCGCCACCCGGCGCGCCCGAGCCGCTGGCGCTGTTCACCGCCCCGCGCGTGGACTACTCGCTGCACCGGCTGCGCCATTACACCGGCACCTCGCCCGAGCATTTTCAGAACTTCGTGCTGTTCACCAATTATCAGTTCTACATCGACGAATTCATCGCCCTGGGCGAGCGAGAAATGCAAGACCCGGGCAGCGACTACACCGCCTTCGTGCAACCCGGCAACGTGCTCACGCGCCGCGTCGGCCTGCCGCCCCAGGCCGGTGACACCCTGGGCACGCCGCCGCCGCGTCTGCCTCAAATGCCCGCTTACCACCTGCGGCGCGAAGACTGCAGCGGCATCACGTTCGTGAACATCGGCGTCGGCCCCAGCAATGCCAAAACCATCACCGATCACATCGCCGTGCTGCGCCCGCACGCCTGGATCATGGTCGGCCACTGCGCCGGGCTGCGCAACAGCCAGCAACTGGGCGACTACGTGCTGGCCCACGCCTACGTGCGCGGTGACCACGTGCTGGACGAAGATCTGCCCCTGTGGATTCCTCTGCCCGCCCTGGCCGAGGTGCAAATCGCCCTGCAAGACGCCGTGGCCGAGGTCACCGGCCTGCGCGGTGCCGACTTAAAGCGCGTGCTGCGCACCGGCACCGTGGCCACCACCGACAACCGCAACTGGGAGCTGCTGGGTGCTGGCGCACCCGCGCGGCGCTTTTCGCAATCGCGCGCCGTCGCACTCGATATGGAAAGCGCCACCATCGCCGCCAACGGCTTTCGCTTCCGTGTGCCCTACGGCACCTTGCTGTGCGTCAGCGACAAGCCCCTGCACGGCGAAATCAAACTGCCCGGCATGGCCAACCAGTTTTACCGCGAACGCGTCAGCCAGCACTTGCAAATCGGCCTGCGCGCCATCGACCGGCTGCGCCAAAGCGGCCCCGGCCAGTTGCACAGCCGCAAACTGAGGAGCTTTGCGGAGGTGGCGTTTCAATAAGCGGCGCTTGCACGCGTGGCATTCAACCCAATAACTGCTTCAACCTTAATGACCTTTTATGATTGACAGACATGCACTTGAGGTTCTCTTGGTCTATAAACCTGCGCGACAGCGCTTCGCTATGCGCGTTACAGCATGGCGTCACGCCATGGTTTGGGCTTTAGTTTCTACGGCAGCGTTGCTCAACTTGGTCAATCAAGCTTCAGCCCAGGATTTACGCGTGACAGAGCAACGCATCGCAGAACTTAAAAAATCGGTTGAGGTTGATCGGGTCGAGCCGCGCAAACGGGGACTTTTTGAGCGTACAAACCGCAAAGAACTCCAGCGCCTGTCAGCGCTGATTTACGAACGCAAAATCACCTACCCGCAGGTGAAGGAATATCTTCAATTGGGCGGAGACCCCAATGTGTTGACCAACTATAAGCCACGTAGTTTGTGGATGGACATTTATCCGCGCAACTTGCTGAATAAATTCATTGCGGGCGATTGGCCACGCAACGGTGGCGGTGTTTTTCAGCATAACCAGGATCAACGCAAAGATCGGATTAAATCCTTGGCGCTGTTGCTGGCCAGCGGCAGCTCGCCCTCCCATCTGGAGACTCCACCAGCTCCTTCCAGTGAAGATTTGAAGCCCATCTTATGGGCCAGTATCGTGGGAGATAAAGAGGCTGTGGCCTTGATGCTGGATCAAGGTGCCGATGTCAATGTGATGCAAAAGCAGGGGGCGATGTTGTACGGCCCGCCGCTGCTGGAGGCGTTTGACGAGGCCACGGCCGATACGGTGCTGGCTTACAAACCTGATCTGGCGTTGGTCGATGAGGACGACAGAAGTCTGATTGAACGCGCGGTACACAGAGAACCATCTTATGACGTGCTCTGGCGCGTGCGCTGGATGCAAAAGCGTGGTCTGCGCTTTGTATGGAAAACAGGAGGCAGCTACGACCCCATACGCAGGGCACGTTTGATGCTGAGTAACCGCTATCCCAATCCCAACGATCCGGATGCGACAAAAAACTGGCCAGAGATCGCAGAAATACTGCCGCTCCTAAAAAAGACGGATTGAAAAGCCGCTCACTTTCCAATACAAAACCTCGAAAAAATCACCCCCAGCAAATCGTCGGCGCTGAAGGTGCCAGTGATGTCGCCCAGAGCGTTTTGCGCCAGGCGCAGCTCTTCGGCCAGCAAATCGAGCATGGGGGTGGGGCCGCCCAGTTGGGCGGTGGCCGCGTGCAGGTGTTCGGCAGCGGCTGACAGGGCTTGCAAATGGCGCTGGCGGGCGATGAACTGGCCTTCGCCGGCGTCTGACTGCCAGCCCGCTACCTCAAGCAGGCGCTGGCGCAGGGTGTCCAGCCCGTGACCGGTTTTGGCGGACAGGGCCAGGCCACCGGCTTGATCGGGTGGCGCAGGCCATGCGGCAGCGGCGTCGCATTTGTTCCATAGGGGCAGCACGGGCACGCCGCGCGGCAGGCGTTGGGCCAGTTGGTCAAGAATGCGCTGGTCTTCGGCGCGGTAAGCGGCTTCAGGCCAGCGTGTCAGATCGTGCAGCAGCAGCACGGCGTCGGCCGATTCGATGTGATGCCAGGCGCGGTCGATGCCGATGCGCTCTACCTCATCGCCGCTGTCGCGCAGACCCGCCGTGTCCAGCACGTGCAACGGTACGCCTTCGATCTGGATGGTTTGCTGCACCACGTCGCGCGTGGTGCCCGCAATGGGGGTGACGATGGCCAGCTCGGCCCCGGCCAG
>NZ_JBKEEE010000076.1:0-20823 GCF_047975795.1 Ottowia sp.
TCCAGGTCTTTCTGCCTGCGCTTGGATTGGCTCCAGTCTTCTGGTGTCTTGCCTTGTTCGAGCTGCTCTTTGTCGGCTTTGCTCAAATGCTGGATGGGCGCTGAGACCAAGGTGGCATCGATGGCCTGGCCACCTCGGGCGATATAGCCGTGCTGACTCAGTTGGCTGTCCACGCCCTGGAAGATGGCGGTGGCCCCATCGACGCCAATGCGCTGCGCAAACTGCCAGATGGTGTTGCGGTCGGGGACGTTGGCTGAGCTTCCAGGCAGGCAAAAGCGCTTGAAGCTCATGCGGTCGAGCAGCTGGTACTCCACCTGCTCGTCTGACAGGTTGTACAGGCGCTTCAACAACAAGATGCGCACCATCACGGCTGTGGGGTATGGTGGGCGACCGCCTTTGCTGCCATCGGTGCGGGGATACAAACCATCGATCAGGCCCGCCAGATGCTCAAAGTCGATGTGCCGCGCGATCAGCTCCAGGGGATCGCCCAGTACATCAATCTTGCGCTTGTGGGCGTCGTCGGCGACTAGGTCGTGCTTCAGGGCACTGCGCAGTTTCATCATCATGCGGGTAGGGGCGTCTTGGGCTGCGGTTGGATGGCGGAGGGTTTTTAGAGGTTCCCTAACAGTGCCCTCAAACGGGCCGCTGCAAGCAGCGGCCGCTTAGCTCCACGTTAGGTTTCAAAGGAGAAATTAGTTCTTATCCGTTTCTTCAGACCCCCTCAATACCTGCGCCAATCAATCCTGATTTCATAGCTGCTCACGCCCACTGAACTAGCGCCAGCGCCACATTTAGCTCATAAAACCAGCTCCCACGACGCAGGCACCAGGCTGCCATCGTGCCCGGCCTCGGCTTTGACTTTGCGCAGGTCGATCATGCGGCCATGCAGCCACAGCTGGCCCAAATCCTGATCCAGATCGGCCGCGCGCGGGCCACCAGCCGAGCGCAGCGGCTCTTTGCCGTACACCTGCGAGAAAAAGTTGAGGTAGCCAAACACCGCCTTGCCCAGGCGCACCGGCATCATCAGCGTATCTTTCAGCGCCGTGCCGGCCTGTTCGTGCGCGGGCTTTTCGACCGGGCGACGAATGGCGTACAGCGATCCGTCGCGCCCGGCGCGCGGGGCCACATGGTCATAAGCGGCATCGTCCAGCACGGTGTCGATCTCGCCAGTGGCGAAGTTCAGCCGGTTGACCACCGCGTGGCCCAGCGCCACCACGTAACCGGCTTGCGGGTGGCGCGCCACACCCATCGACTGGTACACCAGCGCATTGGGCAGGCCCCAGATGCGCGAGGGCGCGACGTCGATGCAGTCGCCGCTGGTGACGCTGCCGCGGTGGTTGCCGTCTTCGTCGTACACGTCCAGGTGCGCGGTGCCGTCGGGCTGGGCGTTGGACAAAATCAATCGCCGGGCGTCGGCATCAAAGGTCATGCCCAGCACTGGCGTGGCGCTGCGGTGGAACAGGCGCACCTCGCGCTGCTCGTCAATGTGGTAGCGAAACAGCCCCACGCTGCCGACCACCTGCAACAGGTAGTAGATGACGCCCGGCTCGCCCGCCGTGCAGGCGGCGATGAAGCGCGGCGGTGCCAGCACACCCGGCGCAGCCCCGCGCTGGCCCCACAGGCGCGCGCCGGACAGCATGCCCTGGTTGCCCTCTTCGCGCTCGGCGTATTTCCACGACGTGTTGCGGCGACTGTTGGCGTCGCGCTCGATCAGCTCACGCGCAAAACGTGATTCGATGGCCAGCGGCGGCTGGCCGTCGCGATGAACGTTCAACTCGCCGCCAGCGATGGACAGCATCTGCATGGGCACTCCAAAAAAAGGGGTGCCCGCAGTGTACAAAGTAAAAGTCCCGGCACCACCGGGGTGCCGGGACTTTTACTTTGATAGCAAACTGTACTTTATGCACAAGCGCTGAGGGCTGATTTGACACCTGTTCCGACAAGACTGTCCGCAGGCCCTCGCCCCAACCTTCTCCCGCCAGCGGAAGAGGGAGAAAAGGCCGCGGAGCAGGCCACGCCAGCAAACGCCGGCGGCGGACCGGCGCCGACGACTGGCGTTGTCCCCCCTCGCGCAGCAAGAGGGGGAAGGCGCGTTAGCGCCTCAGGGGGTGCGTCCTTTTCAGGGGGTGTAGGCTTTCAATGCCGCGATCCGCTCCTCCATCGGCGGATGGGTGGCAAACAGCTTGCCGATGCTGCCCGCAATGGCCATGGATTGCAGGTTTTGCGGCATCTGCTGGCCTTCGGCGTGCAGGCCGCCCAGACGCGCCAGGGCATTGATCATCGACTGCGGCTGACCCATCAGCCGGGCCGAGTCACGGTCGGCGCGAAACTCACGCTGGCGCGAGAACCAGGCCACCACGATACCGGCCAGAAAGCCGAACAAGATGTCCAGCACGATGGTGGTGACGTAGTAACCGATGCCAGGGCCTGAGCTGTCGCTGTCGCGGCGCAAAAAGCCATCGACCAGCGAGCCGATGACGCGGCTGGCAAACACCACAAAGGTGTTCATCACCCCCTGGATCAGCGCCATGGTCACCATGTCGCCATTGGCCACGTGGGCGATTTCGTGGCCGATCACGGCCTCGACCTCCTCGCGCGTCATGCCGCGCAGCAGGCCGGTGGACACCGCCACCAGGGCCGAATTTTTGAACGCACCGGTGGCAAAAGCGTTGGCCTCGCCCTCGTAAATGCCCACTTCGGGCATGCCGATGCCGGCCTGATCGGCAAACTTGCGCACGGTCTCGACGATCCACACCTCGTCGGCATTGCTGGGCTGGTTGATGATTTTCAGGCCCATGCTCATCTTGGCAGCGGTCTTGCTCATCAGCAGCGAGATGATGGCCCCCGTAAAGCCCACCACCAGCGAGAACACCATCAACTGCACGGTGTTGGTGCCGGTGTAGCGGCCCAGGCCG
The DNA here is from genome assembly GCF_047975795.1 of Ottowia sp. Classification (GTDB taxonomy): domain Bacteria; phylum Pseudomonadota; class Gammaproteobacteria; order Burkholderiales; family Burkholderiaceae_C; genus Ottowia. The sequence goes on from NZ_JBKEEE010000076.1 coordinate 2,916, forward strand.
AACAGCGACGAAATCAAGCCCACCACGGCCATCACGGCCACGTTGGTCAGTACAAAAAGCAGAATGCGTGTCATCAAAGACCCTCAAGGTGCTGAATAAAAGAGCCTGTGCATAGACTGGCCCCAACGCTGAAAGTTGCGGCAGATTGAAGCATATTCAAGCCACTGGCGTACCAAGCACGGGAATTGGCTTGGTGTGCAAGGTGCAGCTTCTGGGCAAAATTTGCAAGCCGAATAGGCTTTTATGGCTGCTCCATCTTGCATAAAAAGCTATAGTTTAAATAGCAAAATCGCCGCATCTGCGCCCGCAGCGGGCGAAACACCGTCGCATCGTCATAAAACGCCGCATCGCCGTTGGCAGCCCACCAGCCGGGCACACCCAGCACGGGCAGGGGCGCAAACGGTTTGGCACGCAGACGCTCGGCATCCAGATGCGCGGCCAGCCAGGCGTCGGCAACATCCAGCGTGGTCAGCCCTGGTGGTGCGTACAGCACGTGCACGGTGATGGATTTGTAGGGCGCAAGCAGTTTTTCCAGCGCCGCATGGCCCAGCAGCCACAGGTGGACGCTGCCCCACAAGGGACGCAGTGTGCCAAACACATCGCTCCAGCGCCGATCCGCCAACGCCTGCCACAAGGGCGCGGGAGCGGACAGCAATGCGCCGTTTTCATCCAGCACCGTCAGCGCATCGCGCACCGCACCGCGCCGGGCCTGCACGCCATCGCGGGCAATTTCAGCCGCTTGCAAGGCGTTCATGCGCGCCTTGGCACGGGGCAAGGCATGCCAAACCAAGCCATTGAAAAAGTCGTGTGCGTTATCACGCGTGGGCACCCGGCGTTGCTCGGCAATGAACTGCTCGTACGCACGCCCTGCGGGCAGGTGGTGCTGGCCAACAAAGCCCACCGACGGCGGCACGCCTGCGCTGCTGGGCGGGGCCGTGCTCAAGGCGTCAGCCACCGTGCGGCCCGCCTGCCACGCAGCCAGCACCGGCTGGCCCCACGGAGCCAGCGGCGCAAACCAGGGCTGCGCCCAATCCACGGCAGACGGCGTATCGGTCATGGAGCTGCATTGTGGCAAAGCCGTCGGTGGCGCGGCGCAAGAAAAGCACCAGCGGCAGGCCCACCTGCCCTGTGCCCTGTGCCCTGTGCCCTGTGCCCACGCACCAGGCATCACGCGCACGCGGCGCGCACCTGCTCACCACATCAAGGCAGCCGTTCCAGCCGAACTTGCTTGGCCTGGCCACTGACAGGCAGCACTGTAAAAAACGCCGGATACTTGCGAAACAACTGGTGCAGCGGCGCACTGCCCGTCTTGACGCCGCCATCGCGCAGGGGTGTACCCAGTTGGTTCAGTTGCCTGACGGTATGGGGGTTCCACTTGGGCAGTGTGGCCAAAATCTTGCGCACCGCCTCGCGCTCGGCGGCGGTGATTTGGGGTACCGGTTTGGCCTTGGGTGCCACAGGTGCAGGCACCTGCGCAGCGGGCTTTACAGCCCCTGTAGATGAGGGTTGTGCGGGCGATGGCTGCACAGCCATCTTGGCAGTCGCCGCAGGTTGTGGCGTTGCCACTGGTGGCGGCACAGGCGGGGCAGGCAGCGCATCAAAACGCACCACGCGGTCGTAAAACGGCACCATGGCCTCGAACGCAATCGACAGGCGGGCAAAACAGGTGACTTCACAGCCCAACTCGCGCAAAACCAACGACAGCGGTGCAAAGTCGGCATCGCCCGAGGCAATGCCAAAGCGGCGCACGCCAGATTGAAAGTGCAGCCGCATCGCATCCACCACCAAGGCCGCGTCTGTGGTGTTTTTATTGAGTGGCAAGCAGGGTATCAACTGCGCTCCCAGCTCAAGCCACACCGACTTCAACCCATCGCTGTAGAGCAGCTTGGCCGCGCCATGCACGTGGCAGATCGGGTGCTTGCCTGCGTGTTGGGAAAACTGACCGTGAATGGCCCGCAGTTGGCCAGGGTCATGAAAGTTGTCTGCATCGATCAGCAACGCGCCGCGCCCAGTATTGAACGCGGCGTGCGCTTGTGCCGCGTGGGCTTGTGCAGCGTGCATTTGCGTCATCTCCAGCCTCCCGGCAAAACCAGGTTGCCCCTTTACACCAGCCGCCAGTCCAGCGGCTCGCCCCCTGCCAGCGGCTTGAGCACTGCGTCGCCAAACGGGTAGTTCTCGGGCGGCGTCCACGCTTGTTTGCGCAACGTGATGTGGCCGTTGTTGCGAGGCAAACCATAGAAATCGGCCCCGAAAAACGCGGCAAAGCCCTCCAGCTTGTCGAGCGCGCCCGCTGCCTCGAAAGCGCTGGCGTACAGCTCCAGCGCGGCGTGGGCGGTGTAGCAGCCGGCACAGCCGCTGGCGTGTTCTTTCAGTTGCGCCGGGTGTGGGGCGCTGTCGGTGCCCAGAAAGAACTTGGGCGACCCGCTGGTGGCGGCTTGCACCAGCGCCTGGCGATGCGCCTCGCGCTTGAGCACGGGCAGGCAGTAGTAGTGCGGGCGAATGCCGCCTTGAAAGATGGCGTTGCGGTTGTAGAGCAGGTGGTGGGTGGTGATGGTGGCAGCGGTGAAGGCATCAGCGCTGGCGACGTACTGCGCGGCCTCTTTCGTGGTGATGTGCTCGAAGACGATCTTCAGCTCAGGGAAGTCCTTGCGCAACGGGATCAGCACGTGGTCGATGAACACGGCTTCGCGGTCGAACAAATCGATGTCAGGGTCGGTCACCTCGCCGTGCACCAGCAGCTTCAGGCCCGCGCGCTGCATGGCTTCGAGCGTTTGATATGTCTTGCGCACGTCGGTCACGCCCGCGTCGCTGTTGGTGGTGGCCCCAGCGGGGTAGAGCTTGAGGGCGACGATGCCCGCATCTGCTGCCCGCGCGATTTCCTCGGGCGGCGTGTTGTCGGTCAGGTACAGCGTCATCAGCGGTTCAAACACCACGCCAGCAGGCACCGCCTGCACAATACGCGCTTTATACGATAGCGCCTGCGCGGTGGTGGTAACTGGCGGGCGCAGGTTGGGCATGATGATGGCGCGGCCAAACTGCGCCGCCGTGTGCGGCACCACGGCCGCCAGCGCCGCGCCGTCGCGCACGTGCAGGTGCCAGTCGTCAGGGCGGGTGATGGTGAGGGTTTCAGGAGCGGTGGTGTTCATGCGCAAATTTTCGCATTCAAGTGCGACGGCGCTTGTGCCGACGCATCAAGCGCCCATCGCATCAGGGTTTGCATGGAAGTCTGACAAGACCTGCGGCGGTATTGCTCCATGTCGAGGCCAGTAAGATAGGCGCTTCGCGGCGACTACAGGCCGCGTTGTGTTTTGCACCGTTGTTTTTCACCGTCGTTTTGCGCTGTTTTTGCGCTGTTTTTGCGCCGTTGCTCGCCGTCCCATGCCTGCCCCGAACACCCCGCCTTCTGAGGAACCTGTCCGCCCGCGCGTGCCGCTGGCGATCGAGGATTGGCTGACCGTGATCATCATGGCGCTGCTGGCGCTGATCACGTTTGCCAATGTGCTGGTGCGCTATTTCACCGATGTGTCGTTTGCATGGACGGAAGAGGTGTCGGTGTTTTTGATGATTTTGCTGGCCCTGGTAGCGGGCAGCGCCGCGGTGGCGCGCAACCGGCACATCCGCATCGACTACTTTGCAGGCAGCGGCTCGCCCCAGCGCCAGCGCGCACTGGCCAAGTTTGGCGCAGCAGCGGTGGCGCTGCTGTTCGCGCTGATGACCGTGTTGTCGGCCCGTGTGCTGATGGACGACATCAAATGGGGCGAAACATCGCCTGGCATTGGTGTGCCGCAGTGGTGGTACACGATGTGGCTGCCGATTTTTTGCGCTGCCATCACGCTGCGCGCGGTGGGGCTGTGGCTGCGCGGCGGACGCGCCGCCGCAGACAGCGCCGACCTGCCCACCTCGCCCGAAGTTCTGGACGAGGAGCGAGCGCCATGAGTGCCGCCGCGCAGCGTGGGGGCCTGTTTTGATCGCCACGCTGCTGTTTGCCCTGTTCATCATCACCATGCTGCTGGGCGTGCCCATTGGCGCGGCGCTGGGGCTGGCGGGCGCAGCGGCGATTGCGCTGGCCAATGCCGAAACGCCCTGGTTCGGCCTGCTGGCCGCGCCGCAGAACTTTTACGCGGGCCTGGGCAAATACCCGCTGCTGGCGATTCCGATGTTTGTGCTGGTGGGGTCGATCTTCGACCGCTCGGGCGTGGCGGCGCGGCTGGTCAACTTTGCCACCGCCATCGTCGGGCGCGGGCCGGGCATGCTGCCGCTGATTGCGATTGGCGTGGCCATGTTCATGGGCGGCATTTCCGGCTCAGGCCCGGCCACGGCGGCGGCGGTGGGCGGGGTGATGATCGTGGCCATGTCGCGCGCCGGGTATCCGGGCGCGTACTCGGCCAGCGTGGTGGGCGCGGCAGCAGCCACGGACATTCTGATTCCGCCCTCGGTGGCCTTCATCGTTTATTCGGTGCTGGTGCCGGGCGCGTCGGTGCCTGCGCTGTTTTCGGCGGGTGTGGTGCCCGGTGTCATGGTGGGACTGGCACTGATCGTGCCCGCCGTGTGGATGGCACGCCGCCACGGCATGGGCGTGCACGAGGCGGATTTGCCACGCCCGCCTTTTTGGCCCAGCCTGCGCGAAGCGGCCTGGGGCCTGGCCGCACCGGTGGTCATTCTGGGCGGCATGCGCGCAGGATTTTTTACCCCCACTGAGGCCGCCGTGGTGGCCGTGTTTTACGGCCTGTTCGTGGGCATGGTGGTGCACCGCACGATCAAGGTGCACGACTTGTTGGCCATCCTGCGCGAATCGGGCGAGCTGTCGGCGGTGATTTTGCTGGTGGTGGCGCTGGCGGGCATCTTTGCGTTTTCACTGTCCACGCTGGGTGTCATCGACCCGATTACCCAGGCCATTGTGCAGTCGGGGCTGGGTGAACATGGGGTGCTGATACTGATCGTGCTGTTGCTGGTGGTGCTGGGCATGTTCCTCGACGGCATTTCGATCTTTCTGATTTTTGTGCCGCTGATGGCCCCGCTGATGCAGCATTACCAGTGGAACCCAGTGTGGTTTGGCGTGCTGCTGACGCTGATGGTGGCCATGGGCCAGTTCACGCCACCGCTGGCGGTGAACCTGATGGTGTCGTGCCGCATCGCGGGCGTCAGCATGGAACACACCGTGCGCTGGGTGATGCCCTTGGTGCTGTCCATGGGGTTGGTGGTGCTGGCCGTGATCGTGTGGCCGCCATTGGCTCTGTGGCTGCCGACCTGGCTGGGCTATTGATGATGTTTTTGGCTTCTGGCGCTTGGTTACACTGGCGCGAGCAGCTATTTTTTGTGTAGCAACCTGAGGAGATGAAAGCCATGACACTTCGCCGAACCGTGCTGACCCTGGCCGCCGCTGCCACCGCCGCGCTGACGCTGGGCACTGCGCTGCCTGCCGCCGCGCAGAGCAACTACAAATCCGAATACCGCATGTCGCTGGTGGTGGGCACTGCCTTCCCCTGGGGCAAGGGCGGCGAAATCTGGGCCAACAAGGTGCGCGAAAAAACCAATGGCCGCATCAACATCAAGCTGTACCCCGGCGTGTCGCTGATCCAAGGGGACCAAACGCGCGAATTCAGCGCGTTGCGCCAGGGCGTGATCGACATGGCCGTTGGCTCCACCATCAACTGGTCGCCGCAGGTCAAGCAGCTCAACCTGTTCTCGATGCCGTTTTTGATGCCCGACTACGCCGCCATTGACGCGCTGACGCAGGGCGAGGTGGGCAAAGACCTGTTCAAGACGCTGGAAAATGCAGGCGTGGTGCCACTGGCCTGGGGTGAGAACGGCTACCGCGAGCTGACCAACTCCAAGCGCCCGGTGCGCACGCCGAATGACCTGAAGGGCCTGAAGATCCGCGTGGTCGGCTCACCGCTGTTCGTCGACACCTTTACCGCATTGGGTGCCAACCCCACGCAAATGAGCTGGGCCGACGCCCAGCCCGCCTTTGCCAGCGGCGCGGTGGACGGGCAAGAAAACCCGATGAGCATCTTCACCGCCGCCAAGCTGCAAAACGTGGGCCAGAAAAACGTGACCATGTGGGGCTATGTGGCCGACCCGCTGGTATTCGTGGTGAACAAAGACATCTGGAACAGTTGGACCCCGGCCGACCGCGAAGCCGTGCGCCAGGCCGCCATCGAGGCGGGCAAGGAAGAAGTCGCCATCGCCCGCAAGGGCCTGGCCGAGCCGGGTCAACCTTTGATGAAAGACATTGCGGCCCTGGGTGTGAACGTGGTGCAGCTCAGCCCCGCCGAACGCGACGCCTTTGTCAAAGCCACCCGCTCGGTCTACAACAAGTGGAAAGGCCAGATTGGCAACGACCTGGTGACCAAGGCTGAAAAAGCCATTGCGGCGCGCAAACCGTAAGGTGCCTGCCCTAACCGCAAAAAGCCCCGCCATGCGGGGCTTTTTCATGGCCGCATTGGGTGGGCGCTATCAAGGCTTGCCATCAAGTCGTGCTTTGATTTTGTCCGTCAACTGGTGCCAATGCTCTTGCACCTCGCTGCTCCACGCTTCCAATTTTTCTTTCCACTCGGCGCGCTGCTTGTCGCGCAGCACTTGGCGGGCCTGCTGGGCGGCGGCGTCCTGCGCTTCGGCGGCGGCTTGCACTTCGGCATACACCGCATCGGTGGGGCGGCGCAGTACCACGGCATCCAGTTCCTTGGCCAGGCCATCGACCACCTCCACCGCGGCTTCTTCCACGTGCGCGAACAAGGCGGTGGCGCCCGGCGGCACGGCGCGGGTGATTTGCTCGACCAGGCTCAAGCGCGTGCCCAGCGCATCGGCCGAGGCCATGCTGCCCAGCAGCGCCCCGGTGGTGCCCAGCATCAGCACGCCCAGCGGCCCGCCCAAAACGCCCAGCAGGCCACCCAGCATGGAGCCGACCAGTGGCGCATTGGCCACCGCCCCGTTGCCATAGCCATCTTTGAGTTGCAACCGACCGTCGGCATGGCGCTCGACCACGGCAGCGGCAATGACTTGCACGCGGCCTTCGGCGGCAGCTTGCTTTAACTCGGCCAGCGCTTGGTATGCCTTGCTGGTTTGCTCAAAACTCAATAGCACGATGTTGTCTTGCATGGTGGTTTCCTCATCTGTTCGGGCAAGGTCAGATTCGCGCGCTGCAAAGAGTGTTTGGCCATTCCTGTCCAAACGCTTGTCATGCGTCTTTGAGCCGCACACCCTCCAGCGAAGGGGCCACCAGTGGCTGGGCCGTGCTGCCCGGGCGCACGGGGCCAAAGCGCCCCCCGTGGTCAGGGTACGCCTTCCAGGCGGCCAGGGCTTGCGCCATGTCATCTTGTGTGCGTCCGACGAAGTTCCACCACAGCAGAATGTCTTCGCCAAACGGTGCACCGCCCAGCACCAGCAACTGGGCCGAGCCGTCGGCGGTCACTTGCAGCGCATCGCGGCCGGGGGCCATGTACAACAGCTCGTCCTGCCCGAGCATCTGGCCTGCCACACGCGCTTCGCCGCGCAGCACCAGCACACCGTATTCAAAGCCCGGCTCCAGCGGCAGTGTGGTGCGGGCCGCGTCTTGGCTGTTCAGGTCAATGCCGACCAGCGGGCTGTAGATCTGCGTGGGTGCCGTCAACCCCAGTGCTTGGCCTGCCAGCACGGTGGCGACAAAGCCGCCCGTCTCGATGGTGGGCAATTCGGGGTAATTGCAAAATGCCGCCTTGCGCTGGCGTTCGGCCTCGGGCAGGGCAATCCACAACTGCGCCGCGTGCAGGCGGGTGCCGTCGGTCACGCTGTCTTCGGTGTGCACCACACCGCGCCCGGCGGTCATCAGGTTGACCTGGCCGGGGCGCACGATTTGCTCATACCCCAGCGAATCGCGGTGCATCACCTCGCCTTCGATCATCCAGGTGAAGGTTTGCAAACCGATGTGCGGGTGCGCGCCCACGTGCATGCCTTTGCCGGGCTTGAACTGCACCGGCCCGGCGTGGTCGAGAAAGCACCACGCCCCCACCATGCGGCGTTCGCGGTGCGGCAAGGCGCGGCGGATGGGCGTGTCCTCGCCAACGATGGCCGCGCGCGTGGCGTGGCGCTGGATCAGGGATTCGGGCATGAGCGGCAATCTCCTTGGTAAAAGCTCAAATTCAAACAACAGGCGGGCAGGCCAGGCAGCCACATCACCCCAGCGTGGCACCGTGGGCCAGCGAATGGGCCTGGTATTCGGGGTGCTTGTCGATGTAGGCTTTGACGAACGAGCAATCGGGGCGCACCTTCAGCCCGCTGGCCGCGGCGTAGTCCAGGACGTACTTCACCAGCCTGCTGCCCACACCCTGGCCGCCCAGTTCTTTGGGCACGATGGTGTGCAAATAGGCCATGCCGCCAGGAAAGCGCTCGAACACTTCATAAGCCATGTGCTCGCCCACGTGCAGCTCAAAGCGGCTGTCGGCTTCGTTGAGAATGACTTGGGGCATTGGGTTGGACATGGTGGGATCTCCTGAAAAGGTGGGGCCGATGGCACCGGCTCAAGCGGCACGTTGCTCGCGCGCGCCCAAGGCCAGCAGCGGAATGACGAGGTCTTCCTCGTCGGCCAGATGCTGCAACAACAGGGTACCGCATGCCAGCGCGGCGCGCGCGATCTCGTGTGCGCACTGCCAGGCCGCTGCCTCAGCCGGGTTGGCGCGCGCCAGTTGGCCTTGCAAGTGGTGCAGCGCACGCACCGATTCGTCGATGCGCTGGTGATCACTCTCCAGCAGGTCAAAGCCCGCCGCCATGCGCGGCGCGGCGCGGCGGAAGGCGGGAAAGTAATGCTGGTCTTCCAGCCGGTGGTGCCCATGCAAGTGACCCAGGTGCGCATCCAGCAGGGGCAGGGTTTGTTGACGAAAGCCCATCCAGTCCACTTTCTTGTCCAGCCACTGCTGGCTCAGCACTTGCAAGCGGCTTTGGCCTTGGCGCAGGCTTTCGTGCATGGACAGCCACACGCCCGCTGTGCCGTGGGCGGCCTCGGCCTGCCAGCGAGCACGCGGCAGGCGTTCCAGCAGATACAGCAAATCTGGTGTCAAGCGGGACGGTGCATGGTTGGCGGCTTGCGGTGTAGCAGGCATGGGGAAAGCTCCTTTCGCAGCACGACCGAGCGCGTCGGTCGTTTGCAAAACGGCACCTGCGCGACCCAGCAGGTGCCATGGTTTCGGTTAAGGCTTATTGGGTTAAAGCTTATGGGCGCTGCGAATCCAGTGGCTCGTTGTTCTTCACCATCGGCATATCACCCACGGTCTGGAACAGGCCGCTTTGGTGGTCGATTAGCAGCATGGCGGCGTCGGCGGGGTTGATGATGGGCTTGGTGCCATTGAAGTTGGCGGGGGCAGACATGAAGTTTTCTCCTTGAGTGGGTGGGATGGCCATCAACACCATCACATTCATGGGGGGTGAGCCACGTTGAAGCGCCAGGGCCGAGGCTCACTCCCGTGTGCCCGGCTCTGACATTAACCGCTTCGAGCGGGTAACTGCTTACTGCACGCGGCCAAAGCGACCACTGTTGAAGTCATTGACGGCCTGGCGAATTTCAGCCTCGCTGTTCATCACGAACGGGCCATAACCCACCACTGGCTCATCAATCGGCTCACCGGCCAGCAGCAGCAGCCGGGCATCGGCAGCGTCAGCCTCCAGCCGCAAACCGGTGCCGTCGCGCCCCAGCGTGACCAATTGGCCCGCACTGGCGCTCTGGCCGTTGACCTGCACCGTGCCGGACTGCACCAGCACCAGCGTGGTCCAGCCTGCGGGCTGAGGCAAGTCAGTGGCCTGCCCGGCGTTCAGCCGCACGTCCCACACGTTCATGGGGGTGTAGGTGTCGGCCGGGCCGGGTGTGCCATCCAGCTCACCCGCAATCACGCGCACCTGGCCTGCACCATCGGTCAGCGCCACATTGGCGATCTGATCAGCAGCAATGCCTTGATAGTGCGCCGGGGTCATTTTGTCCTTGGCGGGCAGGTTGACCCACAGTTGCACCATCTCGAACGGGCCGCCCGACTGGCTGTAAGCAGCGGAGTGAAACTCCTCGTGAATGATGCCGCCACCGGCGGTCATCCACTGCACGTCGCCCTTGCCAATCACGCCGCCTGCGCCGGTGCTGTCGCGGTGCTCCACCTCGCCGTCGTAGACGATGGTCACCGTCTCAAAACCCCGGTGCGGGTGCTGGCCCACCCCCCGGCGGTGGCCGCTGTTGGGTGAAAACGTGGTCGGCGCGGCATAGTCCAGCAGCAGGAAGGGGCTGCGTGCGGCCACGCCAGAGCCGTTGTAGCCAAACATGCCTTGCACCGGAAAACCATCGCCCACCCAGTGGCGGCCGGGGGCGCTTTGCACCTGTACGACGGGCTTGAAGGTTGTGGTGTTGATGGTGGTCGTGGCAGTCATGGACTGATCTCCTTTGCACTAGATACCGCAACGGGGTGTTGGGCATAGATTGAACTTTATAGGAGAACAATACACTTGATAAGATGCTTAAATTTCCACTTAGAGTTCCACCTGTAGAACTATAAACAAGCAGTGGAGCTACATTTTGCTCTCCAACTCATGGCAAGCATCGCTCTTCAGTGATGCAACTGAAAGCCCATTGACCTCTTGACCTTCTGAGCACTGAACCATGCACGACCTGAACGATCTGGCTTATTTTGCTGCCGTGGCCGACCACGGCGGGTTTGCCGCTGCCAGCCGCGCGCTAAACCTGCCCAAATCCAAACTGAGCCGCCACGTAGCCCAACTGGAGCAGCGCCTGGGCGTGCGCCTGCTGCACCGCACCACGCGCCGCTTTGCCATCACCGAAGTAGGCGATGCCTTTTTGCGCCATTGCCACGCCATGCTGGCCGAGGCTGAGGCCGCCGAAGCACTGGTGCAGGCACAAACCATCGTGCCGCGCGGCACGGTGCATGTATCGTGCCCGCCCGCGCTGCTGCACTACGCGGTGGACGATATGCTGGTGCGGTTTTTGAACGCCTGGCCGCAGGTGCGCCTGAAGGTCGAGGCCACCAACCGCAATGTTGATGTGTGGCAAGACGGTGTGGACTTTGCCTTGCGGGTGCGCCCACGCGGCGGTCTGGCTGCTGCCGACGAGGTGGTGCGCCCACTGGCACTCAGCCCCCATGTGCTGGTGTGCGCGCCTGCATTGCTGACCAACGCGCCACCGCCCCAAACTCCGGGCGACATGGCGCGTCTGCCCACACTGGGCCTGGGCAATTCCCCCGACGAGCACCATTGGTCATTGAGTAGCCCTGACGGCCAGCCCATCGCCCTGCCGCACCAGCCCCGGCTGGTGGCCGATGATGCAGCCGCTTTGCTGCGCGCCACATTGCAAGGCGTTGGGTGCGCGGTGTTGCCGCAGTTGATGGCGTTTGAACACCTGCACAACGGCAATTTGCTGCGCCTGCTGCCCGATTGGGCACCTGCTGCCGGGCTGGTGCAGGCCGTGTACGCCAGCCGCCGCGGCATGCGCCCGGCGGTGCGCCAGTTGCTGGACGCACTGGCCAGCGGTTTTGCCGATTTGGTGGTGCAGGGGCGCTGCCTGGCTGCGCCCAGCAGCGATGCCCCGCAGGCCAAGCAGCCCGCAGCGCGCCCACGTCGCAACCCGCACCGGGTGGCGCGAAAAGCTCAGCCCTGAACTTGCGCCAGCAAGGTGGCCCCATCGCTGACTTCGTGCTTGCCGGGTGCCTCAACATTCAGGGTCACCACTTTGCCGTCTTTAACCAGCATGGAATAGCGGTTGCTGCGCAGACCCAGCCCTTTGCCGGTCAAGTCCAGCGTCAGGCCGGTGGCCTTGGCAAAAGCCGCATCGCCATCGGCCAGCATGCGGATCTTGCCCATCGTTTTCTGGTCGCGCGCCCAGGCACCCATGACAAACGGATCATTCACCGACAGGCACCAGATTTCGTCCACGCCTGCGGCCTTGAAGGCATCAACGCGCTCCACAAAGCTGGGCACGTGCTGGGCCGAGCAGGTGGGCGTGAATGCGCCGGGCACGGCAAAGACCGCCAGTGTTTTGCCGACGGCGGCCTGCGCCACATCGACCGGGTTGGGGCCTAAGCTGCAACCCTCGCCCTCCACCTCAGAATATTCAGCCAGCGTGATGGCGGGCAATGCATCGCCAAGTTGGATCATGGTGCGTTCTCCTTGCAATGAATGGTTCAATTCAATTGGTGTTGCTGCACCATTGACAGCAGCCCAAAACAAAACAGCCCACAAATTGTGGGCTGTTTTGAGTGGGCCTGCCTGCCAGCGCCTGTTTGGACGTGACAGCTACAAGGACATTGCCCGATCAAGAAAGATCAGACGGCTGCGGCCTTTTGCACCAGGCGGGTGGCCACCCAGTTCTTGGTTTTGGACAGCGGGCGGCTTTCGGTGATCTCGATCAAATCACCCAGCTTGTACTCACCGTTTTCGTCGTGGGCGTGGTACTTGGACGAGCGGATCACGATTTTGTCATAAATCGGGTGCTTGACACGACGTTCGATCAGAACCGTCACGGTTTTGGCGCGCTTGTCGCTGACGACTTTGCCGATCAGGGTGCGCTTGAGGGAGGGTTTGGTTTCCGTCATGGTCACTCCTTACTTGGCAGCGGCTTGCTTTTCAGCAATCAGCGTCTTGGCGCGCGCGATGGCGCGGCGTGTTTCACGCAACTGGTTGTTGTTGGCCAGTTGCTGTGTGGCCTTTTGCATGCGCAGGTTGAAATGGGCCTTTTGCAGATCTTTGACTTCGGCTTGCAGGCCAGCCACGTCTTTCTTGCGCAGTTCAGCGGTTTTCATCTGATGGTTCCTTCTGATTACTGGCCGATCATGCGGGACACGAACGTGGTGCGCAGCGGCAATTTGGCAGCAGCCAGAGCAAACGCTTCGCGCGCCAGCGCCTCGGGCACACCGACGATTTCGTACAGCACCTTGCCGGGCTGGATTTCGGCCACGTAGTACTCGGGGTTGCCCTTGCCGTTACCCATACGCACTTCAGCGGGTTTGGTGGAAATGGGCTTGTCGGGGAACACGCGAATCCAGATGCGGCCACCACGCTTGACGTGGCGTGAAATGGCACGACGGGCAGACTCGATCTGGCGCGCCGTCAGACGGCCACGGTCGGTCGACTTGAGGCCGAATTCGCCAAAGGCCACGGTATTGCCACGGGTAGCAATACCGGTGTTGCGGCCTTTTTGCTCCTTGCGGTATTTTCTGCGAGCAGGTTGCAGCATGGTTTACTCTCCTTGAGCGCCGTCCGCTGCTCCAGCGGCTGCGGCGCTGGATTCAGACGCGGGCGCGGCGGCTTGGCGAACGCGCTTAACGGCGGGTTGCGCATCAGCCCCTTGGGCTTCAGCGGGTTTGTCGCTGCCATCGGCAGGTGCGGCGTTGCCACCGCTCGCACGGCGCGGGCCGCCACGACCAGCGCGGTCACCACGGCCATCGCGGTCACGGCGCGGGCCACGCGGGCCACGACGCTCTTCGCCTTCAGGGCGCGGCGTGCTGTCCAGCGATGGCGCATCGTTGCGGCCCAGCGTATCGCCTTTGTAGACCCATACCTTGACACCAATGATGCCGTAGGTGGTCTTGGCTTCGCTGAAACCGTAGTCGATGTCGGCGCGCAGCGTGTGCAGCGGCACGCGGCCTTCGCGGTACCACTCGGTGCGGGCAATCTCGATGCCGTTCAGGCGACCCGACGACATGATCTTGATACCCTGGGCACCGAGGCGCATGGCGTTCTGCATGGCGCGTTTCATGGCGCGGCGGAACATGATGCGCTTTTCAAGCTGCTGGGTGATCGAGTCGGCAATCAGTTGCGCATTGACTTCAGGCTTGCGCACTTCTTCAATGTTGACCGCCACCGGCACGCCCAATTGGTCGGCCAGCTCTTTTTTGAGTTTTTCGATGTCTTCGCCTTTTTTGCCAATCACCACACCCGGACGGGCCGAGTAGATGGTGATGCGGGCGTTCTTGGCGGGGCGCTCGATCAGTACGCGCGAGACGGCGGCGTTTTTCAGCTTGGCTTTCAGGTACTCGCGCACCTTGATGTCTTCGGCCAGCATGCCGGCGAAGTCACGGTTGCTGGCGTACCAGCGGCTGGCCCAATTGCGGCTGACCGACAGGCGGAAACCGGTTGGATGGATTTTCTGTCCCATAGTCTTTCCTGGCCTTTCGATCAGTTACCCACCGTCACGTACACATGGCACGTGGGCTTGGACAGGCGGGCACCACGGCCCTTGGCACGAGCGGCAGAACGCTTGAGCGTCATGCCCTGCTCGACGTAAATGGTCTTGACACGCAGCTCGTCAATGTCGGCACCGTCGTTGTGCTCGGCGTTGGCAATGGCCGACTCCAGCACTTTCTTGATGATGATGGCCGCTTTTTTCTGCGTGAAATTAAGTGTATTGAGTGCCTGATCCACTTTTTTGCCGCGGATCAGGTCGGCGACCAGACGGCCTTTGTCGACCGACAGGCGTACGCCACGAAGGACTGCACGTGTTTCCATGGTCTGCTTCCTTTATTTCTTGGCTTTTTTGTCTGCCGCGTGACCTTTGTAGGTGCGCGTCAGGGCAAATTCACCAAGCTTGTGACCAACCATCTGGTCGGTGACATACACCGGCACGTGTTGCTTGCCGTTGTGCACAGCGATGGTCAGGCCGATGAACTCGGGCAGGATCATCGAGCGGCGCGACCAAGTCTTGATCGGCTTTTTGTCCTTATTGGCCACCGCCTTGTCCACCTTGGCAAGCAAGTGATGGTCCACAAACGGGCCTTTTTTCAAAGAACGTGTCATTTGCGGTGATCCTTATTTCTTCTTGCGACGCGAAACAATCATGCTCTGCGTACGGCGGTTGTTGCGGGTGCGGTAGCCCTTGGTCAGGTTGCCCCACGGATCCACTGGCGCACGGCCTTCACCAGTACGGCCTTCACCACCACCATGCGGGTGATCGATCGGGTTCATGGCCACACCGCGCACGGTCGGGCGAATACCCATCCAGCGCTTGACGCCGGCCTTGCCCAACTGGCGCAGGCTATGCTCTTCGTTGGCCACTTCGCCAATGGTGGCGCGGCACTCGATGTGGATCTTGCGCACTTCGCCTGAGCGCATGCGCACCTGGGCATAAGTGCCTTCACGTGCCAGCAAAGTAGCTGACGTACCGGCCGAGCGGGCAATCTGCGCACCGGCACCAGGCTTGAGTTCGATGCAATGGATGGTCGAACCTACCGGGATATTGCGAATCGGCAGCGTATTGCCTGCGCGAATCGGCGCTTCAGAGCCGCTCATGAGCTGGCTGCCGACTTCCACACCACGCGGGGCGATGATGTAGCGGCGCTCGCCATCGGCGTAGCACACCAAGGCGATGTGGGCCGAACGGTTGGGGTCGTACTCAATACGTTCGACCTTGGCAGCGATGCCGTCCTTGTTGCGACAGAAGTCGACCACACGATAGTGATGACGATGCCCACCACCCCGGTGGCGCACCGTGATGCGACCATTGTTGTTGCGCCCTGCTTTCTGGAACTTCGGCTCCAGCAACGGAGCATAAGGATCGCCCTTGTGCAGGTGATCGCGCGTGACCTTGACCATGGCGCGGCGGCCAGCCGAGGTCGGTTTCATCTTGATGGCAGCCATGGTTTACGCAGCCTCCCCAGACAGGTTCAACTCTTGACCTTCTTTGAGCACGACATAGGCTTTGCGCACGTGGTCACGACGGCCTACGGTGCGGCCAAAGCGCTTGGTCTTGCCTTTGATGTTGGCCACAGAAACACCTTGGACTTCAACGTTGAACAGCAACTCCACCGCAGCCTTGATTTCAGGCTTGGTAGCGTCGCGCAATACCTTGAAAGTTACGGCATTGGATTTTTCAGCCACCATGGTGGCCTTTTCGGAAACGATGGGAGCCACCAGTACTTGCATCAGGCGGCCTTCATCGAATTGGCGTTCGGCGGGAGTGGGGTTGACGCGGCTCATGCGAACATCTCCTTGAGCTTGTCGATGGCACCCTTGGTGACCAGCACCTTCTTGTAGTGCACCAGCGACACGGGATCGGCATAGCGCGGCTCAATGACCAGCACATGACCAAGGTTGCGCGAAGCCAGATACAGGTTTTCATCGACCTCGTCGGCAATTACCAGCACGGAGTCGAGCTTCATGTCCTTGAACTTCTGCGCCAGTTGTTTGGTCTTGGGCGAATCAACCTTCATCGATTCGACCACCGACAGGCGGCCTTCACGCACCAGCTGCGACAAGATGGACGCCATGCCGGCGCGGTACATCTTCTTATTGACTTTCTGGCTGAAGTTCTCGTCCGGACTGTTCGGGAAGGCACGACCACCCCCACGCCACAGCGGCGAAGATGTCATACCAGCACGCGCGTTACCGGTGCCTTTTTGGCGGAACGGCTTCTTGGTGCTGTGCTTGACCTGTTCGCGGTCTTTCTGGGCACGCGTGCCTTGGCGGGCGTTGGCCTGATAGGCCACCACCAACTGGTGCACCAGCGCTTCGTTGTAATCGCGACCAAACAGCGTTTCAGGCGCATCCACTTTGGAAGCGGCCTGACCTTGTTCATTCAAGAGTTCGAGCTGCATGTTTTAAGCTCCCTCTTTGGCAGCAGATGCCTTGGCCTTGACGGCTGGACGCACGGTCACAAAACCGCCACGCGAGCCAGGCACCGCACCTTTGATCAGCAACAACTGACGCGCCTCATCCACGCGAACCACATCCAGGTTTTGCGTGGTGACGGTTTCATCGCCCATATGACCGGTCATCTTTTTGCCCGGAAACACGCGACCTGGGTCTTGCGCCATAGAGATCGAGCCCGGCACATTATGCGAGCGGCTGTTGCCGTGCGACGCACGCTGCGAGCCAAAGTTGTGGCGCTTGATGGTGCCAGCAAAGCCCTTGCCGATGGACGTGCCCTGCACATCCACTTTCTGGCCTGCCGCAAAAACATCGGTCGCAGGCACGACGGCACCGGCCGCATATTTGCCCGCCACGTCGCCTTCCACTCGAAATTCCTGGGTGATTTCACCAGCCTCCACACCCGCCTTGGCGAGGTGGCCAGCTTGCGGCTTGGTCACGCGCGAAGCTCTGCGCGAACCAAACGTGACCTGCAAGGCCACATAGCCGTCGTTCTCTTGGGTTTTGACCTGGGTCACTCGGTTGTTGGACACATCAACCACCGTGACAGGCACTGCATCGCCGTCATCGGTGAACAAACGCATCATGCCCACCTTGCGCCCCAGCAACCCCAATCGATTGCTTTGACTCATTTATTGCTCCTGAACCTTCGCCGCCCCGCGCTTCAATTGGCCGGAACGTTTGGTATGCGAAAGAGAGTTAAAAAAGCTTACCCAAATTTTGGGTAAGCCGTACATTTTAATGCCAACCAGACCACTCTGGCAAGCCAGTGCTGTGTGACCGCCGTTTTTAAGCGACGCCTTCCCACAGATCTTTGTTTATTGCAGCTTGATGTCCACTTCCACGCCTGCTGGCAAATCCAACTTCATCAAGGCGTCCACGGTTTTGTCGGTCGGATCAACAATATCCATCAAACGCTGGTGGGTGCGGATTTCCAACTGGTCGCGACTCGACTTGTTGACGTGCGGCGAGCGCAGAATGTCAAAACGCTTCATGCGCGTAGGCAAAGGCACAGGGCCTCTGACCACAGCGCCGGTGCGTTTGGCGGTATCGACAATCTCTGCCGCCGACTGGTCGATCAGCTTGTAGTCAAACGCCTTCAGGCGAATACGAATTTTTTGCTGGGCCATGGTTGCGCCGCCTTATTCAATGATCTTGGCCACCACACCCGCACCCACGGTGCGGCCGCCTTCGCGGATGGCAAAGCGCAAGCCTTCTTCCATGGCGATCGGAGCAATCAGCTTCACAGTGATGCTCACGTTGTCGCCAGGCATGACCATCTCTTTGTCCTTGGGCAGCTCAATGC
>NZ_JBKEEE010000045.1:0-2400 GCF_047975795.1 Ottowia sp.
CACAGCAAGGCCTGCCACTTTGGGGCCGTCCGGTGTGCTCGCTCCCGGGTGCGCCAATGTCTCGTCAAACCACATGCCGTGTCTGCGGGCCAGCACCGTTTGGTCTTTGCCGCCGCGAGCCACATCCACGCCCAGGCTGTCCATGGGCGGCAGACGCTCAGGCCGCGTCCAGCGCTTTTGCGCCGCTTCCACCCACGCCGTGGGGATGACTTGCCAGGGATCGTCTTCCATACCCGCCTCAAAGTCGCCCAAAAGCATCTGACTGCGCAGCGGCTCCGGCAGTGACTGGAGCGTTGCCAGGTAGCCAGAGGCCATGTAGTAAGGGTTGTCCGTCACCCGCGCTGGAATGAAGGTGCGCGATTTCGGCGTGATGATCTGCTCTGGCGTGTACTCTTTGCTGTTAAATTCGTAGCACGGTTCGCCATCCTTGAGCACGAATGGGGCGGAACTCTCCAGCCAGGTATCCCGCATCGCGCCGTCTTTGCTCGGCACCATGGCCGCCCAGCGCAACTGCCCAGGCGGTGTTGGGTACAGTGGGTGTCCTTTTTTGAGCCATGGCGCAAAGAAGTCCAGCACCCAGCGGCCCTCGGTGGTCGTGGGTGGGTTGAATGTCATCAGCACCCGCGTGCGCTGCCCGGGGTCGTTGGTGCGGTTCCAGCCCATCACAAAGCGCACTTGCGACTCGCGTTGCTCGGTCACTTCGTCAAATGCCTTCAGGTCGTGCGGACGGCCCTGCCAGCGACGCTCATCACCCGGGTTGTCCAAGCCGCCAAACTCCACCACACCGCCCTTGCCGGACGGGAGTCGCCAGATCGATTTCTGGCTGTTGTAGCCACTGGTTCCACCCACCACTTCAGTCAAACGCTGAATGACGCCTTCCGTCTGCGCCCGCTCGCGTCGGATAATCAGGCTGCGCTGGTGCTCGCACAGCGCCAGCCCGGCAATCAAATCCGATTTGCCTCCTCCGGCGGCACCCCCATATCCCACAACGTCAGCTTGGCTGGTGTAGGCCTGTGTCTGCGGCCCCGGCAGGGGTAGCCATGGTGGAGCCGTGGCCAACAACGCATCCAGCTCGGCGCGCTCCTTGGGCGTGAGGTAGCGCAGTAGGCGTTCAGCCTCAGCCGGGCTGAGCGTCTGGATCATCAGCCGCCCGCTGCTGGGCCAACGCCATCAGGCCAGCCAGGCGCGCCGCCCGCTCGGTGTCCGAGACCTCAATCGGGCCACCACCCGGCCCGCTGATCTCGGCGCGCTCACGGTATTTCTCAGGCTTGCCGCCCTTGAGCAGGAAAATCAGCAGTGTGTCGCTGTATTTTTTTACCGTATCGGTAATTGCGCCCTGGTACACCACCGGCTCATCAAACCCTTCGAAGGCGCGACGGTTGGCCTCATCCTCCAGCGCCTCCATGCCCTGCGCCTTGGCCTTCTCCCACGCTGTGGCGAATTCGGGATACAGGTCACGCCACTGATACGCAATTTGGCGAGAGATATCCACCGCCTTGCAGGCGCGCGACACGTTGCCCCCGGTGTCCGAGAGTGCCGCGCAAAACGCTGCGATTTTTTCAGTTGTCAACTTGGCCATAGTCGAATTGCAGCACCGAGTCAATGAGTCATGCGCCCCCCTGGCGCTGGCATCTGATCCTGGCTGAGCAGATGTCCCGCACCGTGCGTCGTGGCATCTCCATCTTTTTTGCAATGCGCTTGTAGCCCCACCCCTCGTCACGCAGTTCGAGCACCAGCTCCACCTCTCGGTCGGTATAGAGCGCCCTGGGGTGCATCTGCCCAATGCGCCAGCCGCGCTCATTGAACGATGGCTTCACGTCGCCGCGCTGCTTTGCGCTGTCTATGGCAATCCTGCGCTGTAAAGCGTCTTCGATTTCGCACGCGCCCAAGAGTCGGCGGGCGACCCGCTCCGGTATTGCTTTGTGCTTAACGTCAATCACTTTGCATCCTCCAAAACCGTAGCCAGCGCTTCAGCCAGTTCCGGCGTTGCCCGGCCACGCTTCGACAACCACAGCCCCAGCGTGCGCACGATGTACAGCGCTTCCAGGTCAATCACGTCGCTCTTGCTCAGCAGCGCATGCATGTGCTGATCGTGCTTGGTGTGGCAGCCGATGTAGCCCGGCCCGTCCACGCACAGCGGGAAGGCGTACCTGTCGTCGGCTTTCAGGCCCATGCCCTTGCCGAATCTGGCGCTGTTGGCATGGGCGTGGTTGCTCGCGCCTTCGCGTCCACAGCGAATGCAGGGTTGGGCGGCTACCCAGCGGCGGTAGGTCTCGGAGCGGTAGGTCACGTGATCTCCCCTGTCTCAGGATCAACTTGCCACTGCCGGGCGTCCCGCAGCTCCACACCGCGTTCAATCGCCCAGGCGGCCACGTAGTCCAGCAATTCAGCGCACTCCGC
>NZ_JBKEEE010000102.1:0-27942 GCF_047975795.1 Ottowia sp.
CTGTACAACCATCAACTGCCGCAGTCGGCCCTGAAGTCCAAAACGCCCATCGAAGCAATGAAGCATTGGTACGATGAAAAGTCGCACCTGTTTCACAGGCGACCAAAGTCATCCAATCGTCTGGGATGCGACAGCTATTCACCATCGAATGCCGAAGCCTGCCTGTTGCTGCCGCGCTTTGTTCAAGAGGTGTCTGTATGACGCGCGCCAACTTGGACACCGATTGGGGTGGGGTCGCCCAGGTGCTGCGCGTGGCCACTTACAACATCCACAAAGGCGTGCAGGGTTTAGGCCCCGCACGGCGGCTGGAAATTCACAACCTGGCGCTGGCCATTGAAACGCTGGATGCCGATATCGTGTGCTTGCAGGAAGTGCGTGCCACCAACCGGCGCGAGGCCGAATACTTCACCGGCTGGCCTGACTTGCCACAGGCCGAATTTTTAGCCCCCGAGGGGTATGAAGCCGCTTACCGCACCAACGCCGTCACCCGTGATGGCGAGCACGGCAACGCGCTGCTGTCGCGCTGGCCGATCGTGCAGCACCGGCACGAAGACATGTCCGACCACCGCTTTGAGCAACGCGGTTTGCTGCACGTCGAGGTGCTGGTGGCCGATGCGCCGGTGCATGTGATCGTGGTGCACTTTGGCCTGATCCCGTCCAGCCGCGTGCGGCAGACCGAACAGCTCAAGCGCTATATCGCGCGCGAAGTACCGATGGATGCTCCGGTGCTGGTAGCGGGCGACTTCAACGACTGGGGCACGCGCGTGCGCAAGATGCTGCACGTGGATGCGCTGCACGCGTTTGAAGGGCCGCGCACCCGCACCTACCCGTCGCGTTTGCCGGTGGCCCAGCTCGATCACATTTATGCGCGTGGCATGCAGCCGCTCAGTCTGGCTGCACCGCGCGGGCGGGTGTGGAGCCGCATGTCCGACCATTTGCCGTTGATTGCCGAATTTCGCATGCCATCCTGAAAGCTATAATAAATATAGCTGACAAGGCTTTGTGGACTAGCTCAATAGGCGCTTTTGATTCTGATAATTGCTGCTACCATCGGCACCTGACCATGAAGCTGCAACCTGATTCCCTTTCTGCCAGTGCCGCCTCTGCCGAGGGTGAAGGCACGCCGGTTTCCGTCAAGATTCGTGAGCGGATCAAGGCGGCACGCCAGCGTTTTCACGCCAACGACAACATTGCCGAATTCGTGCAGCCCGGCGAGCTGGACGCGCTGCTCGACGAAGTCGCGCACAAAATGCAGGGCGTGCTGGACAGTCTGGTGATCGACACTGAGGGCGATCACAACACCAGTGACACCGCGCGCCGTGTGGCCAAGATGTACATGGGCGAGGTGTTCAAGGGCCGCTACGTCAAGCCGCCCGCAATCACCGAATTTCCCAACGCTGAGCGGCTGAACGAATTGATGATCGTCGGCCCCATCACCGTGCGCAGCGCATGCAGCCACCACCTGGTGCCCGTCATCGGGCAGTTGTGGATTGGCGTGCTGCCCAATGAGCACACCAACGTCATCGGTCTGTCCAAATACGCCCGTCTGGCCGAATGGATCATGAGCCGTCCGCAAATTCAGGAAGAAGCGGTGGTGCAACTGGCCGACTACATCCAGGCCAAGACCAAGCCCGACGGTCTAGCCATCGTCATGCAGGCTACGCATTACTGCATGGCCTGGCGAGGGGTGAAAGACATGGACAGCAAGATGATCAACTCCGTCATGCGGGGGGTGTTTTTGAAAGACCCCAACCTGCGGCGCGAATTTTTGTCTCTGATTCCCCAAAAAACCTAAGTCAGATTGCACAGCCCATCATGCTCGTTCGATTGCTTTACGCCAGCCGCGCCACAGACAGCCATGCTGCGGCCATTCAAGACATTTTGGGCACCGCCCGCCAGCACAACCAAGCCCAGGGCATTACCGGTATTTTGGTTTACGGTGGTGGTGTTTTCATGCAGGCCATCGAGGGTGGCAGGCAGGCCATCAGCGATCTGTACGGCACCATTCAGCGCGATCCGCGCCATAAAGACGTGGTGCTGCTGCACTACGAAGAAATTGTCGAGCGCCGCTTTGGTGCCTGGACCATGGGCCTGGTGGACGTGGGCCGCGTCAACGCCAGCGTGCTGATCAAATACTCCGAGCGCGCCGTGCTCGACCCCTACACCGTCTCGGGCAAGGTGTCGATGGCGCTGCTGGAAGAGCTGATGGCCACCGCCAGCATTGTGGGCCATACCTGAAAGCAGCGGCTGTGCCGCTGGTGCCCAAAGCAAAGTCAGCTACAACAAATAAAGCATTCGCGCTGTAGCTGCCAAGCAGTTACCGGCAGCGGTCTTGGCACCGACGCAAGCCGCAGGCTGCCCGCAGCCAAACGGGTATATTTTCAGATCCGGCCAGCATTGCGCTGGCATGTTGATGTCTGCATTCTTGCCCTCCATCCATGTTTGTCCACCTGCGCCTGCACACCGAATTTTCTGTGGTCGATGGCACCACCCGCGTGGGTGACGTGCTCAAAGCTGCCGCCGCTGACGGCCAGCCTGCTTTGGCCATCACCGATTTTGGCAACCTGTTTGGAGCCATCAAGTTCTACAAGGCTGCGCGCGGTCAGGGCGTCAAGCCTATCTTGGGGGCCGAGGTGCTGCTGGCGGGCCTGGGTGCCGATCCTGAAGTGCCTTCGCGCGTGCTGCTGTTGGTGCAAAACCAGCAGGGTTATCTGAACTTGTCGGAGCTGCTGGCGCGCGCCTGGACGCGCGGCGTGGTCAAAGCGCAGGCCATTGTGCAGTGGGAATGGCTGCGCGAGCTGGCCGAGGGCCTGATTCTGTTGTCAGGCGCACAGGCTGGGCCGCTGGGGGCTGCGTTGGTCCAGGGCAATGTGGTGCAGGCCAGTGAAGTGGCCTTGGAATTGGCCGATGCTTTTCCGCACCGCTTTTATCTCGAATTGCAGCGCGCAGGTCGCGCCGACGATGAAGCCCATGTGACCGCCGCTGTGCAACTGGCTGCACGACTGAAACTGCCCGTGGTGGCCACGCACCCGGTGCAGTTTGCGACGCCAGAGGGTTTTGAAGCGCACGAAGCGCGGGTGTGTATTGCCGAAGGCGAAATTCTGGGCAACCCGCGTCGGCCGCGTCGTTTTACCCAGCAGCAGTACTTCAAGTCGTCCACCGAAATGGCGGAGCTGTTTGCTGATGTGCCTTCTGCACTGGTCAATGCGGTGGAGATCGCACGTCGCTGCAACCTGACGCTGGTGTTGGGTAAACCGCAGTTGCCAGACTTTCCGGTGCCCGAAGAGCACACGACCGAAACCTATTTTCGTCAGACTTCGCTGGACGGGCTGGAAGATCGCCTGCTGCGCCTGTACCCTGATGCGGCGCAGCGTGATGCCGAGCGCCCGCGTTATGTTGAGCGGCTGGAGTTCGAGATCGACACCATCCTCAAGATGGGCTTTCCGGGCTACTTCCTGATCGTGGGTGACTTTATCAACTGGGCTAAGGCCAACGGCTGTCCGGTGGGGCCGGGGCGTGGCTCGGGGGCGGGTTCTCTGGTGGCTTATGCGCTGAAGATCACCGATCTCGATCCGCTGCAATACAAACTGCTGTTCGAGCGTTTTTTGAACCCCGAACGGGTCTCCATGCCCGACTTCGACATCGACTTTTGCCAGGCCAACCGCGACCGGGTGATCGACTATGTGAAGGCCAGGTACGGCAAAGACGCCGTGAGCCAGATCGCCACCTTCGGCACCATGGCCGCGCGCGCGGCAATTCGTGACGTGGGCCGCGTGATGGACATGAGCTACACCTTCTGTGACGGCATCAGCAAGCTCATTCCCAACAAGCCCGGCAAGCCGGTGACGCTGCAATATCCGCCGCCCGGCCTGTCCAAGGACGAGAGCGAGAAATACGCGATGGCCGCCGAGCCGATGTTGCGCGAGCGCATCCAGAAAGAGGAAGAAGTGCGCACGCTGGTCGAGATGGCGCAAAAACTGGAGGGCATGACCCGCAACGTCGGCATGCACGCAGGTGGGGTGCTGATTGCGCCGGGCAAACTGACCGATTTTTGCCCGCTGTACCAGCAACCCGGCAGCGAATCGGCCGTCAGCCAATACGACAAGGACGACGTCGAGGCCGTCGGCCTGGTCAAGTTCGACTTTTTGGGTCTGGCCACGCTGACCATTCTGGAGATTGCCAAAGAACTGATCGTGCAGCGCCACCCCGGCCAACAGGACTTTGCGTTCGAGCACATTCCGCTGGACGATGCGGCCACCTACAAGCTGTTTCAGGACGGGCGCACAGAGGCCGTGTTCCAGTTTGAAAGCCGTGGCATGCAAGGCATGCTGCGCGACGCGCGCCCTACCCGGCTGGAAGACCTGATTGCCCTGAACGCGCTGTACCGGCCTGGCCCAATGGATCTGATTCCCAGTTTCGTGGCGCGCAAGCACGGGCGCGAGCCGGTGGAATACCCGCACCCGCTGGTGGCCGACATGCTGAGCGAAACCTACGGCATCATGGTCTATCAAGAACAGGTGATGCAAACTGCGCAGATTCTGGGCGGCTACAGCTTGGGCGGCGCCGACCTACTGCGCCGCGCCATGGGCAAGAAAAAAGCCGAGGAAATGGCCAAGCACCGCGAAATTTTTCGAGAGGGTGCGGCCAAAAACGACATCAGCGAGGGCAAGGCGGACGAAGTTTTCGACTTGATGGAAAAGTTTGCGGGCTACGGCTTCAACAAAAGCCACGCCGCCGCTTATTCATTGCTGGCTTATCACACGGCCTGGCTGAAGGTGCATTACACGGCGGAATTTTTCTGCGCCAACATGACGGTGGAGATGGACAACACCGACAAGCTCAAAGCCTTGTTTGAAGACGCGCAGCGCGAAGGCATGGCGTTTGAGCCACCCAACGTCAACCTGGGCGGTTACCGCTTCGAGCCGGTGGGCGACAAGCTGATCCGCTACGGTCTGGGGGCCATCAAAGGCACGGGTCAGCAGGCCATTGAAGCGATTGTGGCGGCGCGCGAAGGGCGCGGCGAAGGGGCGGCGGGCAACGAAAGCGGGCCGTTCAAAACCCTGTTTGACTTTTGCCGCCGTGTGGATCGCACGCGCGTCAACAAGCGCACGGTGGAAGCGCTGGTGCGTGCGGGCGCGTTCGATGTGCTGAACCTCAACCGTGCGGCGCTGGCTGCCTCGATCGACTTGGCCTTTGACTTTGCCGCCGCCAGCGACGCCAACCTGAATCAGGGCGGGCTGTTCGATTTGATGGACGACGGCCATGGCTCCAGCACGCAAGAGCCTGAGCTGCCCGCCATCACCCCCTGGGGCATCAAAGAGCGCCTGTCGCTGGAGAAAACCGCGATTGGCTTTTATCTCTCAGGCCATTTGTTCGACGAAGTGGAACGTGAAGTGCGTCAGTTTGCGCGCCGCCGTATCGACGATCTGGTTGACAGCAAAGAGCCACAGTTGCTGGCAGGCATTGTGGGTGATTTTCGCGCCATCAACGGCCAGCGTGGCAAGCTGGGCCTGTTTCGGCTGGACGACAAATCGGGCGTGATCGACGCGCGGGTGGAAGAATCGTTGATTCATCAGCACCGCAACTTGCTCAAAGACGATGAGTTCATCGTCGCGTTGGGCCGGGTGATGGTGGACCGGTTTTCAGGTGGTTTGCAGTTCAGCATCAACCAGATTTGGGATTTGCCGAGTGCGCGCTGCCGCTTTGGCAAATTTTTGCGCGTGGCCGTCAACGGCCAGGCACCAGACGTCAAGCGTCTGCTGGCCGAATACCCGCCGCAGGCTGAGCAGACTGAGCATGGCGAGTTGCTACGCGGTTTGTCCGTGCGCTTGCTGCTGGAGCGCCGGGCCGACGCAGGCGGCGTGATGGCGCAGCTTCAACTGGGCGAGCAGGCCCGGTTTTTCCCCAGCGACGCGGCCCTGGCGAGCTGGATGGCTCAGGCCGATGAGGGACGGGCGATGATCGTCTATGAGTGAGTGCGGCGTTCAGCCATGTCCGCTGCGCACATGACGGCCGCTTTTGTTAATTTTCAAAGTTAAATTAGCCGTTTACGCTTGATGGACAAGCGTAATAAGCTATCAATAACGCAGTAGTCTAGGGCGAAAACGCGTTTCGGTTTTTAGTCGTGTGGGCGAAACACGATGGTCATGGGGTTGTAAAAGCGCCCATTGTCGGAAGGCAGCTTTTCGGTACGGTCGAGTGCGCGCAGCACCGCTTCGTCCCAGCTTTTGACGCCGCTGGATTTGGTGATGCGGCGGCTGATGATGTCGCCTGTGGGGCCGGTGCGCACTTCCACTTCGGCGACGGGGTTGCCCGAGATGTCGTCGGTGAACACGATGTTGGGCCTGACCACGGCGCGTATGCGTCCGGCATAGCCTGCGGACGGGCCAGCGTTGCGGCTGTCGTTGCCGGTTTGGCCTTTGCCAGCGCCACTGCCGCTGCCGCTGCCGCCTGGGCCGTCAAAATCGCCGGTGGCTGCACCGGCCAGCTTGGCCAGGCGCGCCAGCTCGGCCTTGCGACGAGCTTCGGATTCTTTGGCTTCGCGCGCTGTGGCGGCTTTGCGATCAGCGGCTTCCTTGGCCTTTTTATCTGCTGTGGCTTTGGCCGCTTGCAGTTCTTTTTGCTTGGCTTCTTCGGCGGCTTTTTTGGCGGCCAGTTCTTTTTTCTGACGCTCTTTTTCAGCTTGCTTTTGCGCCTGCGCTTTCTTTTCGCGTTCTTTCTCGGCCAACTCGCGCCGCTCTTGCTCTTGGCGGCGTTTTTCTTCTGCGGCCTTTTTGGCGGCTAGTTCTTTTTTCTCGCGCTCTTTTTCAGCCAAACGTTGCTGCTCCAGCTCGCGCTTTTTCTTTTGCTGCAACGCGATCTCGGCGTCGCGGCTGTCGGTGGCCTCGGGTTCGGGCGGTGGCGTGGGTTTGACCACTGGTTGAGGCGGTGGTGTGGGCTTGGGCGTAGGTTGGGGCGGCGGTGCGTCGTTGCGCTCTACAGGGGCTGGCGCAGGTTTGGCGGATGCCTGCTGGACGGTGGCGGACCACAGCTCGGCTTCTACCGCCAGATCGTGTGCATCGGTTTTCCAGCGCAACCCCCATGTCAAGGCCAGCACCAGCAACAGATGGGCTACCAGCGCCAAGCCCAGGGCACGGCCCAGACCGCGCGGCTGGGGCGGGTCAAATTCGGTGCGCTCGGCGGCCAGGGCGTTCATTGGCTTGGGTGTGCTTTCTCGGTGGAGCCTTATTTGACGGACAGGCCCACGCGGCGCACCCCGATTTTGCGCAGGCGCGAGGTGACGTCGATCACTTTTTGGTAAGCGATGTCTTTGTCGGCAGCCACCATCACGGGCAAATCGGGGTTGGCTTTGGCCGCGGTTTCGATGGCAGCGAATATTTCGCGCTCGCCCGCGCCGTTCAGATCGGGGCCGTCTTTGCCGCCGTCAGCACTGATTTGCCCGCTGGCGTCGATCATTACCGCCATGGGGTTGTCGGGCGGCTTGCTGGACTGGCCCGCGCTGGGGATGTTGATGCTGCCGGGCGTGATGACCGTGGCTGTGACCATGAAGATGATCAGCAGCACCAGCATCACGTCGATGAAGGGCACCATGTTGATCTCGTTCATGGTGCGGCGGCCACGGCCGCGAGAAGCCACAGCAGGCATTTCAATGCTCCTTGGCGCAAGCCATCGCCTGGCATGGCGCGGATGCTGCACCGCCCAGGCCTAGGCCAGCGAACGCCGTGGCCGGGGTTTCTCCGGTCAGTGGTGTTGTCTCCCCGCCCGAAGGAAGAGGGGGAAACGCGCGGAGCGACTCAAGGGGGCGTGCCATGTCAGTATCCGGTTGGTGTGGCGCTTTGTGGCTGCGCCGGGTGCACGCCCAGGTTGCGTTGCAAGATGTTGGAAAACTCTTCGATGAAGGTTTCCAGCTTGATGGCGATGCGGTCGATGTCGCGTGCAAAGCGGTTGTAGGCCACTACCGCCGGAATGGCGGCAAACAGGCCCAGCGCCGTGGCGGCCAGCGCCTCGGCAATGCCGGGTGCCACGGAAGCCAGCGTCACTTGCTGCAAGCTGGCCAGGCCGGTAAAGGCGTGCATGATGCCCCACACGGTGCCGAACAGACCCACATAGGGGCTGACCGAGCCGACCGAGGCCAAAAAGGACAGGTTGGTTTCGATCGCGTCCATCTCGCGCTGGAAGCTGGCGCGCATGGCGCGGCGCGCGCCGTCCAGCAGTGTGCCAGCGTCGCTGATGCGGCGTTCGCGCAGCTTTTGATATTCGCGCATGCCGCTGGCGAAGATGCGCTCCATCGGGCCGCCAAACTTGGCGTTTTGCGCGGCGCTGGCAAACAGGTCGTTCAGGCTGGTGCCAGACCAGAAGTCGCGCTCGAAGTCGTCGTTTTGCGCCTTGATGTTTTTCAGCGCCCGCAGTTTGCGGAAGATGGCGGCCCAACTGGCGATGGAGCCGAGCAGCAGCAGCAGCATGACCAGCTGCACGATGAGGCTGGCGTCCAGCACCAGGCGGACGATGGAAAGATCCTGGCTCATGAATCGAACTTTTCTAAGATGGCGGGCGGTATGCGCGCCGGTTTCATGGACACCGCATCCACCCAGCCGATGCGGATGGCCGCTTCGCACAGCAACTGGCGCTTCGGCGCATGTTGCAACCATGCTTGCTGCGCCAGCGTCAAGGCCGCGCGTCCGCTGGATTGGAGCCGGGCGGTGACGATAAGTTCATCGTCCAGCCGCGCGGGGTGGTGGTATTTCAGGTGGGCATCGGCCACCACGAACATGCCGCCCGATTGTTCACGCAGCGCCTGCTGGCCAATGCCCAGCGCGCGCAGCCATTCGGTGCGGGCGCGTTCAAAAAACTTCAGGTAGTTGGCATAAAACACGATGCCACCGGCGTCGGTGTCTTCCCAGTAGATGCGGATGGGGTGCTCAAAGGCCAGCATGGTGAATTTGAGTCGCCTTCGCTACGCCAGCACTTCTTTTAAGCGTGCGACGGCAGTGTGCAGTTGCGCCATCGAGTTGGCAGTTGAAAAGCGGACATAGCGCGCGGTTTCGGCGTGACCAAAATCGCGCCCTGGCGTGACGGCCAGATGCGTACGCTTGATCAACTCGAACGCCAGTTCCCAACTGCCTGCATTTTGCATGTCGCTATTGTATTCGGAGCGTGAGGCGAACAGTTTGTCACACGCAACGCGGCAATCGGCCCAGGCGTAAAAAGCCCCGTCAGGGGTGACAGGCACGTGCAGTCCCAGGCTTTCAAGCTGGGGCACGAACCAGTCGCGCCGGGCTTTGAATTCGCTGCGGCGGCGCTCGTATTCGGCCAGGCTGGCGGGTTCAAAGCAGGCCAGCGCGGCGTGTTGCGACACCGTGCTGGGGCAGATGAACAGATGCTGGGCGAGTTGCTCGATCACGTCCACCAGCGCATCGGGCACCACCAGCCAGCCCAGGCGCCAGCCGGTCATGTTGAAGTATTTGCTGAAGCTGTTGATGCTGATGATGTCGTCAGACAAACCCAGGGCGCTGTGGCTGTAGGTGTCTTCGTAGCTCAGGCCCAGATAAATCTCGTCGATCAGTGTGATGCCGCCGCGCCCGGCCACCACGGCGTGAATGCGGGCCAGTTCATCCGGATGAATCGACGTGCCGGTGGGGTTGGAGGGCGATGCCAGCAGCACGCCACGGGTGCGCGCG
This sequence comes from Ottowia sp., assembly GCF_047975795.1. Classification (GTDB taxonomy): domain Bacteria; phylum Pseudomonadota; class Gammaproteobacteria; order Burkholderiales; family Burkholderiaceae_C; genus Ottowia. The sequence goes on from NZ_JBKEEE010000102.1 coordinate 9,678, forward strand.
CCCCAGGCGCTGGCGACTTTGTCGGCGCTGAGCTGAAAGCGTTCGCTGGCGCTGGCGGGCAGCAGCACCGCACGGCCTTCGGCGGCGCTGACGAACTGCCGGTTGCAGGGGTAGCTGGGGTCGGGCATCAGGATTTCATCGCCCGCGTCGATCAGCGCCAGGCAGGCCAGTTGCAGTGCGGCGGATGCCCCTGCGGTGACGACGATGCGCCGCGCGGGCACGCTCAGGCCAAAGCGCTCGGCATACCAGCCGCTGATGCGCTCGCGCAGCGCGGGCAGCCCCGTGGCCTGGGTGTATTGGGTGCAGCCATCGCGGATGGCACGTTGGGCAGCTTCCACCACCAGCGGCGGGGCGGTGAAGTCTGGCTCGCCAATGTTCAGGTAGATCATGGGCCGGTCGGTGCCCGCCGCTTCGCGCGCGATGGCTTGGGCCGACTTGGCCATTTCCATCACGTAAAACGGCTCGATCCGCTGGGCGCGGGCGGCAACTCTCATGCCTTGGCCGCGCCTGCCTGGCCACGATCGGCTTGGACTTCCAGAGGTCGCAGCTTAGGTGCCAGCCCGTTGAGCACACCATTGACGTACTTGTGGCCGTCGGTGCCGCCAAAGTCCTTGGCCAGCTCGATGCATTCATTCAGCACCACGCGCCAGGGCACATCGGGGCATTTGAGAAATTCATAAGCGCCAATCCACATACAGCCATGCTCGATGGGGGAAATGTGGCCCAGTTCGCGGTCGAGCAGGGGCACGATCAGCGCGTTCAGATCGGCCTCCAGCTCGATGCAGCCGTGCAGCAGCGCGTCGTAGTGTTCGGCATTGGCTTTGGAAAAACCTTGCAGGTCGCGTGTGAAGGCGTCGATGGAATCGGCATCGTTGCCGCCCACCAAGTGCTGGTACAGCCCTTGCAATGCAAATTCGCGCGCCCGTGAGCGGGGCGACTTGGTGGACGATTTGCGTGTGCCGCTTGGTGGGCGTTGCGGTTTGGTGGTTGCGGTGGCCGGTGGTGAGGGTGTGTCGGTCATGACAGGTGCTCCTTGAGCAGCGCCATCTCTACGGCCACGCGGGCGGCGTCGCGGCCTTTGTCGATCTGGCGCACCACGGCCTGGCCGATGTTTTCGGTGGTCAAAATGGCGTTGGCAATGGGCAGGCCGCTGTCCAGCGCCACGCGGGTCACGCCCGCCCCGGATTCGTTGGCGACCAGTTCGAAGTGGTAGGTTTCGCCGCGGATGATGCAACCCAGCGCCACCAGCGCATCAAACCGGCCGCTGCGCGCCAGCCATTGCAGGGCCGAGGGCACTTCCAGTGCGCCGGGAACCGTCAGGTGGGTGATGTGTTCAGTGGCCACGCCCATGCGCTTTAACTCGCCCATGCAGGCTTCGGCCAGCATGTTGGTGATGCCTTGGTTAAAGCGTGCTTGCACCACGCCCACACGCAGGCGGCTGCCGTCCAGCGGCGTGGTGGTATGTCCTTGGTCAGCGCCCAGCATAGTCAGTCTTTGTCATTCTTTCGAGATGTAGCCCGCCACTTCCAGCCCAAACCCGCCCGCCATGCTGGGCAGGCGCCGGGGCGTACCCAGCAGCAGCATGCGGTGCACGCCGCAGTCGCGCAGGATTTGCGCGCCCACGCCGTAGCTGCGCAAGTCCATGCGGCCACGCTCGGGCGCGTGGGTGGAACGCGCCGTGCCTTCAAACTGGGCCAGCAGTTGGGCGGCGCTTTCGCCGCAGTTGAGAAACACGGCCACGCCACGCCCTTCTTGTTGCAGGCGGCGCAGGCAAGCATCGACGCCCCAGGAGTGCTGGCCGCGCTCGATTTCCAGCGCATCCAGCAGCGACAGCGGCTCGTGTACGCGCACCGGTACGGCGTCTTGCGGCGTCCATGCGCCCAGGGTTAAAGCCAGGTGCAGCGAGCCGCTGGGCTTGTCGCGGTAAGCGTGGGCTACAAATTCGCCGTGCACGGTGCGCAGTGGGCGCGAGGCAATTTTTTCGACCAGCGATTCGGTTTTGCTGCGGTGCTCGATCAGATCGGCAATGGTGCCGATCTTGAGGCCGTGCTGGGCCGCGAACTGCTGCAAATCGGGCAGGCGGGCCATGGTGCCATCGTCTTTCATCACCTCGCAAATCACGGCGGAAGGTGAGCAACCGGCCATGGCGGCCAGGTCACACCCGGCTTCGGTATGGCCGGCGCGCATCAGCACGCCGCCCTCGGCTGCTTGCAGCGGGAAGATGTGACCAGGCTGCACCAGATCGCTGGCCTGTGCGTCTGGGGCAGCAGCAGCTTGCACGGTGCGGGCGCGGTCAGCAGCGGAGATGCCGGTGGTCACGCCCTCAGCCGCTTCGATCGAGACGGTGAATGCGGTGCCCATTTTGGTGCCGTTGCGTGCCACCATGGGAGGCAGATTCAGCCGCTCGCAGCGCTCGCGCGTGAGGGTCAGGCAAATCAGGCCGCGGCCAAAGCGGGCCATGAAGTTGATGGCTTCGGGCGTGACGTGGTCGGCGGCCAACACCAAGTCGCCTTCGTTTTCGCGGTCTTCCTCATCGACCAGAATCACCATGCGGCCTGCGGCCAGCTCGGTGACGATGTCTTCGACGGGTGCAATGCCAGCGAGCGCAGGGGTGGCTTGCGGATCGGTGGTGGTCATATGGGGAGTGTGGAGAGGAGGCGCTTTGGATTGGCCCGATATGGTGGCACGTGCGGGCACGTCTGAAGCAACGGCCTGCATTATCGTTGGTGTCGAGGAGGCAGGCTTTTGCAAGCTGTTTGGCTGGCAGAGCGGTTGATTGGCCGTGCCGGTCATGGTTGACTTGAGGCCCGGTCTGCTGGATACAGTGGCTGTAGGGTGAGCGCTGGTAGTGCGCTGGGGCGCAACGCCATGCCGGGAGGAGGATTGCTGGGTTGTCTGATTCATGGAAGCCTCGGTAAGAGTGGAGCCAGAATCAGGGCGCACGCAAACGGGGTGACGACACGCGCGTGTGCCGACGCCGAGACTGCGCGATCTCTTTCATCCGGACTGTGACCGTCGGCTCTGGCTTCACACCAGATCTGCTGACCCTGACACCTGTAAAAGTAGCGTCAGGCGCTCGCGGGCTGCTGCAGTGGTTTGCAGATACCGCCGGTGGGGAATTCCGCCCCGCCCTGAGAACGCTGTCGGCCTGTGAGGGCCAACAAGGTCATTGTATTGCAGGGCCTGCCAGCGAGGTGGTGCTGACGACAGCACTGCTGAAAAACTATCATAATGATAGCTTCTAACGTTTAATGGTAGCGCTCTGAGGGGTTATTTTGTTTGCAAAAATCTGGCCGTATTGTGGCGTGTGGATGGATGGCGTGCGAAAGGAAAGAAGATGGCGCTGAACCACCCCGTCTTGTCCGCCCTGCTGCCGGTGGTGCTGTTGATTGCGATTGGTTTTGTGGCTGGTCGCTTGAAGCTGATCCGTGGCGAGGCGGTGCGCGATCTGTCCAACCTGGTGTTTCTGGTGCTGGTGCAGGCGCTGCTGTTTCGCACCATGGCCACGGCGCATCTGGATCGGCTGGATTTGACTTCGGTGGCGCTGTATTACGTGGTGGCCGGTGCTTTGTTTTTTGCGCTGCTGTTCATGCAAGGACTGAGCAGCCGCTCGGCCGTGGTGGCGCTGGCGGCCATTTTCAGCAACACCTTGATGATTGGCGTGCCGTTGGTGCAACTGGCTTATGGACAGGCGGGGTTGGTGCATCTGTTCACGCTGATTTCCATGCACGCGCTGGTGCTGCTGACGCTGGCCACTGTGGTGATCGAGTTGCTGGTGGCACGCGAGCAGCAAAACAGCGGCCAGGCCGAGCGCAGACACATGGCAGCGACGGTGGGCCGTGCGGTCAAAAACGCGGTGCTGCACCCGGTGCCGTTGCCCATCATCGTCGGCTTTTTGTATTCGCTGACCGGCTGGGGCCTGCACCCGGTGGTGGAGCGCCCCCTGAAGCTGCTGGGCGATGCGTTTGGCCCCGTGGCCTTGTTGTTGGTGGGGGTAACTTTGGCGCAAACGGCGATTGGCCCACATCTGAAAGGCGCTTTGCGCATTGCGGCGGTCAAGACTGTGGTGCACCCCATCTTGATGGGTGTTATCGGCTGGGCACTGGGCCTGTCAGGGCTGGCGCTCAGCGTGATGGTGGTGGCGGCGGCACTGCCGGTGGGGGCCAATGTGTTTTTGTTTTCGCAGCGCTATCACAAGGCAGAAGATCTGGTGACGGCCAGCGTGGCGGTGTCGACCGTGATGGCCGTGGGCACGGTGACTGTGGTGATGGCGCTGCTTCGATGAGTGCGAGCGCATCCAACTGCCGTTTTTAGATAAAAAAAAGCCCGATCGCAAAAATGCGGATCGGGCCATGGCCTTGGCCGAGCAGCGCCGATGGCGCTCTGGGCAAAGCGGATTTGACAGCTTATGGCTTGCCGCCGGTCGGGAACGGCCATGCGGCCTGCGGACTCAAGGTGGTGCGCGCAGCAGGTTTTTTGGCCACGGCCTTTTTGGCAGGGGCCTTTTTAGCCGGAGCTTTCTTGGCTACGACCTTTTTGGCAGGGGCCTTTTTAGCCGGGGCTTTCTTGGCCACGACCTTTTTGGCAGGGGCTTTTTTAGCCGGGGCTTTTTTGGCTACGACCTTTTTGGCGGGGGCCTTTTTAGCCGGAGCTTTTTTTGCAGCGGCCTTCTTGGCGGCCGGTTTTTTTGCAGTTGCCATGTTTTTCTCCTTGATCAAGTTGAACGTTCAACAGCAGGAAACGCTTCGCATGTTTTTCGATCATGGGCGAAGCGATTCATGGTCATGAAGCATGACTTCATGGCCATGAACGAGGGCGCAGCACTCTGAGACGTCAAAGCGTCGAGAAGGAGCTGCTGATTTGAGTGACTGCACTGTGCGAATCGGTGATGGCGTTGACGAGAGGTGTTCTTTACCAAAGCCAAGGTAATTTCTCTGATGCTCCGATTATGGGAGCAATGCTATGAAATGCAAAGCATTGCTCCATATGTTTGTCTGTGATGTGTTGCAACAAGGCATCGAATTGATGTGGATGGAGTGCATATGACACATGGACAACCTGGGTGGCCGACACGCATGGCGTGGTGACGATCGGGCAGCAGCGCTCAAGTGATAGCGCTCAAGTGCTGGATGATTCGGGCTGAACAAGGTGACGTGATGAGGGATCAAGCCGCTGGATGAACAAATCCCAGTCGAAGCCTGAACCGGGGTCGAACTTTCGTCCAGGCGCAATATGCTCATGCCCGGTGATGGCATCAATAGGGTGATGCGCAGCGATGGTTTGACACAGGGCGGCCAGCTGTTCGTATTGCGCAGCCTCAAAAAACTGGCCTTCCAGACCTTCTAGCTCAATACCGATTGAATAGTCGTTGCAGTTGGGGCGGCCGCGCCATGCAGAAGCGCCCGCATGCCAGGCGCGGTCATGGGTGCTGACAAATTGCCACAACGCGCCATCGCGCTGGATATAAAAATGCGCCGAGACCTCCAGCCCCCGTATTTGCTGGAAGTAGGGGTGGGCGTCCCAGTCGAGTTGGTTGGTGAACAAGGCTTGTACGTGGCCGGTGCCATAGATGCCCGGCGGCAGGCTGATGGAGTGCACCACGATCAGGCTGATGCGCGCGTCTGCCGGGCGCGGCCCGAAGTTGGCAGACGGCTGCGCCTGGGCCGCGCGGTACCAACCGCCTTGCCAAGGCGGCTGGGTTTCAGTTGTCGGCGGCATCGTCGGCTTGATCATCACCGCTGCCGGGGGCTGTGATACCCAGGCGCGCCATGCGGTAACGTATCTGGCGCAGATTCAGGCCCAACCGAGCGGCTGCGGCTGTACGGTTGAAGCCGGTTTCGTTCAGTGCACGCACCAGGACGTGGCGTTCCTGGGCGTCGAGCCAGGCGGTCAGATCGTCCGGCAGTGATCCCGCGTCCATAAGGCCCTCGTCGATGACAGGAGGTGCGGATTGGGCGGATGTCTCAGGTGGCCCGGGGGGGGCGGCAGTGGCTGAAGGCAGGCTGCCAAAGCCTGAGTCTCCGCCGCCCTCACTCAAGGCGATGGCGCGGTGAAGCAGATTTTCCAGCTCGCGCACATTGCCTTCGAGTGGGGATGCCATGATTTTTTCCCACCGCCGTTCGCTGATCTCGATGAGGGATGAACCGGTTTCTTTGGCAATGCGCGCCAATAGCGCATCGCACAGCGCGGGCAGGTCTTCGCGGCGCTCACGCAAAGGCGGCACTACGATTTCGATCACGTTCAGGCGGTAATAAAGATCTTGGCGAAAGCGCCCGGCATGGACTTCTGCGGCCAGATCCTTGTGCGTGGCGCTGACGATGCGCACATCCACCGCTTCTTCCAGCGTTTCGCCCAAGGGGCGCACACGCCGCTCTTGGATGGCGCGCAGCAGCTTGGCCTGCATGGCCAGGGGCAAGTCGCCGATTTCGTCCAGAAACAGCGTGCCGCCGCGCGCGGCCTGAAAAAAACCTTCCCGATCCTGGGTGGCACCAGTGTAAGAGCCTTTGCGCGCGCCAAAAAATTCGGCTTCCAGCAGATTTTCGGGAATGGCCCCGCAGTTGACGGGCACAAAAGGCCCGTCGCTGCGGTGGCTGCACGCATGGACGGCGTTGGCCACCAGTTCTTTACCGGTGCCGGACTCGCCATGCACCAGCACCGGGGCCATGCTGCGCGCCACTTTGGCGATGCGCTGTTTGACGTTGCGCATGACCGCTGATTCGCCCACCAGCCGCTCTAGCGCGGCGGTGCCTTTGTCTGTAGAAAGTGATGGGGCTGCTTTTTGAGGCGCGGGCGCGGCTGATGCAACAGAGGCGGATGAGGGGGAGGGAGCAGATACAGAGGGTGCCTGGCCAGGCGCAACAGGTACTGGCTGGGCGGGTTGCGTGGATTGCATCGGTGCGGACAGGGCCGAGTGGACGACCGAGCGCAGTTGCTTGAGATCGACGGGTTTTGTCAGGTAATCGAACGCGCCGGATTTGAGCGCTTCCACCGCTGTTTCGGCCGAGCCATAGGCGGTGACCATGATCCAGCGCTCGTTGCGTCTGCTTTGTGCGGCCTCGCGCAGCAGATCCAGCCCCAGGCCATCGGGCAGGCGCATGTCGGTGATAACCAGATCGAACACTTGGTCAGCCAGTTGCGCACGGGCCTCGGCCACAGACCCTGCCGACTGCACCTGGTGGCCTTCGCGCAGCAGGGCCAGCTCATACAGAGTGCGCAGATCAGGCTCGTCGTCGATGACCAGAATGTGGGCGGTGGAAAGGTCAGGCGAATCGGTGCTCATACGTGGTCTTGCTCCTGGGCTTCCAGCATGGAGTGCGGGCCATGGGCACGGCGGAAGTGGACGAGAAATTCGTTGCCTTCCACAAGGTGATCGGGTGATGTTGGGTCAGGCGATGTGCGATCGATCAGCGTGCGGACTGTGCGCTCGTGCGTGATGCTGGCGCCGTGGCGTTGGCACAGCTCGCGGCAGATGAACAGGCCCAGTCCGCTGGATCGGGCTTCGGACGAGAAAAAGGGTTCAAACAAATGGCGGCGCACCGACGCCTCTATGGGTGCGCCATCGCTCCAGACCATCAGTGCGATGGGGCCGTGGCGTGTGGCGCGCGTGGCCACTTCGATGGCGGCGGTGGTTTGGCTGGCGTAGCGCGCGGCATTGTCCAGCAGGTTGACCAGAATACGGCGCAGATGTTCGCGTGCGAACTGCACGTGCTTTTGCGGCGCTTGAAGGTCGATGCGCAGCCGGGCACCCGCCTGGTGCTGCTGTGCCCATTCGTTGCAAAAAGCTTCGGTTTCTTCGTCCAGCGGCAGTGCTTGAATGGCGTGGCTGTCTGCGTCAGACGTGCCTTGTACGCGGGCGATGTCCAGCACGTCGTTCACGATGTGGCCCAGCCGCTCGGCGTTTTGCCGCACCATGGCGGTCAGGCGCTGTTGTGCGGGACTGCGCAGGTCTTCTTCGAGTAAGGCGTTGGCCTGGCTGATGGCGGCCAGCGGGTTGCGGATTTCGTGCGCCACGGCGGCCGACATGCGGCCCATGGCGGCCAGTTTTTCGGTGCGCAGGCGTGCTTCCATCTCGCGCAAATCCTGCAAGAACATCACGCACAGGCTGCTGCCGCCTTCACCCAATGCAGGCGTGCGCTCGGTTCTGACTTGCAGGTGGCTGCTGTGGCGGTCTTCGTGGTGCAAGGTGATTTCGGTGGCGTCAATCGGTCCGTCGGCCAAGGTGATGCGCGCCACATGCATCAACTGCACCCAGGCCGGATTGTCCAGCAGGCTGAAGCGATCGGGAGTGACTTCATGGTCGATCCCCAGCAGCAGTTGCGCCGCCGGATTGGCTGCGCGCACGGTGTAGTCTGGCTCCACCACCAGCACGCCTTCGGGCAAGGCTTCGATCACCAGGGTGTTGACCAGGGCCTGGGTTTGCACTTCGTTGCGGCTGCGCCGGGCCACGGTTTCTTCACGCGCCAAGCGCATGGACAACTGGTTGGTCAGTAAAGACACCAGCAGCAAGCCTGCCCCCGTCAACCCGGCCTGGGCAATGCCGGTTGTGCCCTCGAACGACGACACACTGGCGCTCCACGCGGCGTTGCCCAGCAGCAGCAAAGTGGCCAGCGTGGCGGTGCCCAAGGCCAGTGCGCGTGAGCCTAAGGTGGCCGTCATCAGCACCGGTAAGGCCAGCAATGGGGTGTAATTGATGGTGGTGGCCTGCTGGGCGTGCAAGGTGATGAAGTAGGCCAAGTCAACACCTGCGGTATAAAACCACTGTGCATCAAAAGCCCGCCCTGGCCCTTGCGGGCGGGCCAACCAGCGCACCAGCACGGTGACCACCGTGAAGCCGCCCGCCAGCCACAAAAGCCAATCGGGCATGGCGTGGGTGTTGTTGTGGCTCAAACTCAGCAGCAGGGCCAAAATGGCCACGGCAATCAGGACGCGCGCTGACATGAAGCTGGTCCACAACCGCGCAAATGCAGGATTTGATGGGGACGCAGGAGTGGCAGCCCCTCCGGTACCACTTGACCGCGCCGTACGAGGGGCGGGCTGCGGTGGGCTGTCAAGCCACGTGGGCTGATCTGGCTGTGGGGCGGTGGGCTTCATGCACCCTCCGCGTCGCGCCGGTGCGCTGCGCTGCAATAGCTGCCTTGGTGGCCCGGCACGACTTCGTTGCCTGGAATGTGGGTGCCGCAATGTGCGCAGCGCACCATCGGCAAGGTAGGGGGCGTGCGCGGCGCGGCGCGGCCGTCGCCGTTTTGGCGCAGGCGCTGGCTGCGCTGCCACAGCCAGACCCCCGCCAGAATGGCCAGCAGAACCGCCAGCAGTTTCATGCCGCGCGCTCCAGCATCACTTCCAGCACAAAGCGTGAACCCACGTAGCCCAGCAGCAGCAGCGCCGCGCCCACGTACAGCACCCGCACCGCGCGCCGCCCGCGCCAGCCAAACAACGATCGCCCAGTCAACAGCGTGGCAAAGGTAAGCCATGACAGAAAGGTGAACACGCGCTTGTGGTCCCAACGCCAGGCCCCTTCGGCCGAGCCGTAAAGCTGCTCACCAAAGAACAGCCCTGCCACCATGGTCAGGGTCAGCAACACAAAGCCCGCGCCGACAAAACGGAACATGATGCGTTCCAGTGTCAGCAAAGGCACGCCTTCGGGCGCGGCCTGCGTGGCGCGGCGCATGTTGGATTCGGCACGCGACATCATCCAGCCGTGCGCCACGGCGGCGGCCAGCAGGCCATAGGCGGCGATGCCCAGCGCCCAGTGCAGCGGCAGCAGCGGCGATGAATCGACGTGCAGCGGCGTGCCCGGAAACAGCAGCGCCAGCACGATGGCCAGCGCGCCGAATCCGGCCAATGCCCAGCGTGCGCGCAGACGGGGATAAAGCTGGCTTTCGATGGCATACACCGTCAGCACCAGCCACACCGTGACCGACAGTGCGGGCGCAAAGCCAAAGCGCGGTGCGCTGCCCAGCAGGCTCCAGCCCAGCAGCAGGCCGTGCAGCAGCCAGGCCAGCAGCAGCACGCGCCGTGCGGCCACGTCGCCCAGCGCGCGTGCGGCCAGCGCGGGCACGGTATAAGCCAGCGCCGCCGCTGCGCCCAGCAGCAGGCTGACCGGGGTGGGGCTGGCTAAAATCATGCGTCCAAGTTTAGCGGTTTGGGTCTGGTTTTTGGCCTGAATGGCCATCCACAGCCTGTTTGTGCGGTAAGTTTATGTGCGCAAATCACAAGGCACCTCAAATCGCGCTTTTCATTGCACCGCACCGCGCAGGAATCCCGCCCATGGCCTCTGCCCTTACCGACAAACTTTCCAGCCTGGTCAAAAAAATCAGCGGCCAGGCCCGCATTACCGAAGACAACGTACAGGACATGTTGCGCGAGGTGCGCATGGCCTTGCTGGAGGCCGATGTGGCCTTGCCCGTGGTGCGCGATTTTGTGGCCCGCGTCAAGGACAAGGCCATGGGCCAGGAGGTGCTGGGCAGTCTGAAGCCCGGTCAGGCGCTGGTGGGCATCGTCAACCGCGAACTGGCCGCCACCATGGGCGAGGGCATCAGCGACATCGATTTGGCGGCGCAGCCCCCGGCGGTCATCCTCATGGCGGGCTTGCAAGGCGCGGGCAAAACCACCACCAGCGCCAAGCTGGCGCGCCACCTGATCCAAAAGCGCAAGAAAAAGGTGCTCACGGTGTCTGGCGACGTGTACCGCCCGGCGGCCATCGAGCAGCTCAAAACCGTCACCGCCCAGGCCGGCGCCGACTGGTTCCCCAGCACGCCGGAGCAAAAACCGCTGGACATTGCCCGCGCTGCGCTTGATCACGCCAAAAAGCACTTTTACGATGTGCTGCTGGTCGACACCGCAGGCCGCCTGGCGATTGACGAGGCGCTGATGCAGGAAATCAAAACCCTGCATGGCGCGCTGAACCCGGTCGAGACCCTGTTCGTGGTCGATGCCATGCAGGGCCAGGACGCGGCCAACACCGCCAAGGCGTTCAAAGAGGCGCTGCCGCTCACGGGCATCGTGTTGACCAAGATGGACGGTGACTCGCGCGGCGGTGCGGCGCTGTCGGTGCGGCAGATCACCGGCGCGCCGATCAAGTTTGCCGGTGTCAGCGAAAAGATCGACGGGCTGGAGGTGTTCGATGCCGAGCGCCACGCGGGCCGTATTTTGGGCATGGGCGACGTGGTGGCGCTGGTTGAGCAGGTTACCGCCAATGTGGACATCGAGGCCGCCAAAAAACTGGCCGATAAGGTCAAGAAAGGCAACAGTTTCGACTTGCAGGATTTCTTGAGTCAGTTGCAGCAAATGAAGCAAATGGGGGGCCTGGGCAGCCTGATGGACAAACTGCCCAGCCAACTGGCGGGCAAAGCCAGCGAGGCCGATCTGGACCGCGCCGAAAAAGACGTGCGCCGCAAAGAAGGCATCATCAACAGCATGACCGCGCTGGAGCGGCGCAAGCCCGAGCTGCTCAAAGCCAGCCGCAAGCGCCGCATTGCCGCCGGGGCGGGTGTGCAGGTGCAGGAAGTCAACCGCCTGCTGAAAGAGTTTGAGCAGATGCAGGGCATGATGAAGCAGATGAAAGGCGGCGCGCTGATGAAAATGATGCGCCGCATGGGCGGCAAGAACGCGCTGGGCGGCCTGCTGGGTGGTGGCGGCATGCCACCGCTGCCGCCGGGCGTGGGGCCGGGCGGCAAGCGACCGTTTTGAGCGCTGCCAATATTTCTCCAGATCTGGCGTATCTGAGTCGGCGCACGGGTGGCGCGCCGTTGCGCGTGCTGATGGTTTGCATGGGCAACATCTGCCGCAGCCCCACGGCGCATGGCGTGCTGCAAAAAATAGTGGCCGATGCGGGGCTGGCAGCGCGCATCCAGGTCGATTCAGCGGGCACGCACGACTACCACGTCGGCGCGCCGCCCGATGCGCGGGCGCAAGAGCATGCCACGCGCCGCGGTTATGACTTGAGCGCCCAGCGCGCGCGCCACCTGCTGCGAAGCGACTTTGCCGAGTTTGATGTGGTGCTGGTGATGGACGCCCATAACGAACGCGCCGCCCGCGCCCTGTGTCCGCCTGCCCAGGCGCACAAGCTGCACCGGCTGACCGACTTTTGCAGCCCGCGCTTTGCCCAGGTGCGCGAAGTGCCTGACCCCTACTACGGCGGTGCAGCAGGTTTTGATGTGGTTCTGGACTTGGCCGAAGACGCTTGCACTCAACTGTTGGTACGCCTGGCTGGCCGCTGATCCTTTTGCAGCCCATCCCGATCCGAATCCCACACCCCTCACGCTGAGACTTTGAACACGCTCTTGGACGGGCAGGTTGGCAAACCAGTTTGCTATTTATAAAATAGCTTTTACCGTAAGCTCCGCTTGCGTTAGAGGCCAAAAATGTTTAAAACAAATACCCGTCCGCACACACATTTGATGGCGCGTCGCCCTTGGATGCTGGGGCTGGGTGTCAGTCTGGTACTGGCCGGATGCGGCAGCAGCCCGGGCCGCCGCACGTCCACAACGCCCAATGATGATCGCCCTGCCACGGCGAGCAAAGGCACTGGCGTGCAACCTGTGGCCGCACCCGTGCCGCCGTCGCAACCCGTGCTGGATTTGAACCCCACCGGGCGCGAAGAACTGGTGGCGCGCACCATGCTGCTCATCAACACGCCCTACACCTACGGCGGCAATACGCCGCGCGGTGGTTTTGATTGCAGTGGGCTGGTGCATTACGTGGTGGGCCAACTGGTGGCTGCCGATGCGGCTGCCGCGCGCCGTCTGCCGCGCAGCACGGCCCAGTGGGCCGCCGCCACCCAGCCGGTGACTGAAGCGGCGTTGCAGCGGGGTGATCTGGTGTTTTTCAACACCACGGGCCGCGCGTTTTCGCACATGGGCATCTACGTGGGGCAAGGCCAGTTTGTGCACGCCCCTTCCACCGGCGGCACCGTGCGTAAAGATGCCGTGGGCAGCCGCTACTTTGGGCGGCGCTATCTGGGCGCGCGCCGGGTGTTTGCGGGGTGAGGCGTTTGCAAAGCAGCGCCTTTCCCATGTCAATTTTCTTTTACAAACCAGCTTCTGCCTTCAACAGTGCCGCCTTGTCGGTGCGCTCCCAAGAAAACTCAGGCTCGTCGCGGCCAAAGTGGCCGTAGGCGGCGGTCTTGCTGTAGATCGGGCGCAGCAGGTCGAGCATCTGCACGATGCCTTTGGGGCGCAGGTCAAAGTGAGCGCGCACCAGCTTGGCGATTTCGTGGTCGGGGATTTGGCCGGTGCCTTCGGTGTAGACGGTGATGTTCATCGGCTCGGCCACGCCGATGGCGTAGGCGACCTGGATCTGGCACTGGCGCGCCAGCCCGGCGGCAACGATGTTCTTGGCCACGTAGCGGCAGGCGTAGGCGGCGCTGCGGTCCACCTTGGTCGGGTCTTTGCCGCTGAAGGCACCGCCGCCGTGCGGGCAGGCACCGCCGTAGGTGTCGACGATGATCTTGCGGCCCGTGAGGCCGCAGTCGCCCTGCGGGCCGCCGACGACGAAGCGACCGGTGGGGTTGATGAGGTATTTGGTGCCCTTCAGCCACTCGTTGGGCAGCACCGGCTTGATGATTTCCTCGATCACGGCTTCGATGAAGCTGGGCTTCATCTTGGTGGCGGACTCGGATTGGTCGGGGTGGTGCTGGGTAGAGAGCACCACGGTGTCGATCGAGTGCGGCTTGCCGTCGACGTAGCGCAGCGTCACCTGGCCCTTGGCGTCGGGGCGCAAGAAGGGCAGCTGGCCGCTTTTGCGCACCTGCGCCTGGCGTTCGACCAAGCGGTGCGCGTAGTAGATCGGGGCGGGCATCAGCTCGGGCGTTTCGTCGCAGGCGTAGCCGAACATCAGACCCTGGTCGCCCGCGCCGGTGTTCAGATGGTCGTCGGACGCATGATCGACGCCCTGGGCGATGTCGTTGCTTTGCTTGTCGTAGCAGACCATGACTGCGCAGCCTTTGTGGTCGATCCCGTAGTCGGTGTTGTCGTAGCCGATGCGGGCGATCGTGTCGCGCGTCACCTGGATGTAATCGACGTTGGCGTTGGCACTGATTTCGCCTGCCAGCACCACCAAACCGGTGTTGGTCAGCGTCTCGGCGGCCACGCGGGCGCGGGGGTCTTGCGCCAGCAGTGCATCGAGGATGGCGTCGGAAATCTGGTCTGCCACCTTGTCAGGATGGCCCTCGGAAACCGACTCGGATGTGAAGAGAAAACTGTTCGCCATTTCCATTTGAATAAACTCCTAGGTTTTACACACTGCGTTGCCACAACCTGGAATCAGAACTGGCGAACGCTTTAGCAGTACTTTTTTGCGTCGCCCTGCAAGTAGTTCCATAACTCGGCGACGTGGGTGTGCATTTTAGTCGATCAGACTGTTCATTTTTGAATTGCCTCGCTGAGTCACCATGCTTGCGCTGTCTCGCTTTGTTTCTGGCTGGCCGCTGTCGGTGTTGCAGCGCCTGGGGGCGGCGCTGGGCTGGTTGGTCTGGCTGGCATCGCCCACCTACCGTCGCCGCTTTGCCGAGCATGCGGCGCTGGCAGGCTACAGCTTTGAGCAGGTGCGGCCCGCCGTGGCCGCTGCCGGGCGCATGGTGGCCGAAGCGCCGCGCGTGTGGTTTGGCCCGGCGGTGCCGGTGTCGATCCAGGGAAAAGAACACATTGAACAGGCTTACGCCGCAGGCAAGGGCGTCATCTTCGTTACACCGCATCTGGGATGCTTTGAGATGGCGGCGCAGGCGGTGGCTGAGGGCTACAGCGCCGCGCATGGCCCCATCACCGTGATGTACCGGCCCGCGCGTCACCCGGCGGTGGTGGAGGTGATTGAGGCGGCGCGCCAGCGCCCCGGCATGGAAACCGCGCCCACCACGCTGGCGGGCGTGCGCCGCTTGCTGAAAGCCTTGCGTGCAGGGCAGTCGGTGGGCATCTTGCCCGATCAGGTGCCGCCCGAAGACATGGGCGAATGGCTGCCGGTGTTTGGCCGTGCGGCCTACACCATGACGTTGACCGCGCGGCTGGCCTTGCAAACTGGTGCCGCCGTGCTGCCTTGCTGGTGCGAACGCTTGCCCGCCGGGCGCGGGTTTGTGTTTCATGTGCGCCCCTTGAGTCAGCCGCTGGCAGATGATTTGACCGAAGCCACGACGCAGATCAACCGCGAGATGGAAAACCTGATCCGCGAATGCCCGCAGCAATATCTGTGGGGTTATGGCCGCTATAAAACGCCGAGGCCCGAGCTGTGAGCGGCGCTTTGCGCGGGCGCTTTTGGGCGCTGTCGGCTGATGAAGGCGCGTCCACATGAGGCATCTGGTGATCGGGCTGCTGTGCCTGCTGGCCCCGCTGCCCTTGCCGTGGTTGCGTGCGCTGGGTGCGGGCCTGGGGCGGGTGCTGTTCGTGCTGGCGCGTGCACGCAGGCACATTGCTTTGACCAACCTGCGCCTGTGCTTTCCTGATTTGCCAGAGGCCGAGCGCGTGGCCATGGCGCGGCGCAGCTTTGTGTACTTTTGCCAGGCTGCGTTGGATCGCGCCTGGCTGTGGCACGGCAAGCCCGAATTACTGCAACGCCGCGTGCGCGTGCATGGTGCGCTGCACGAGTTTGAACGCGACAGCGGCGTGATCGTGTTTGCGCCGCATTTTTATGGGTTAGACGTGGGCGGCAGCGCCATCATGGCGCAGATGCAGCGCCCCGGTGCGCTGGTGTACGCCAAACAGCCCGACCCGGTGCTGGACGACTGGATGCGGCGTGGCCGCGAGCGCTTTGGCAACGTGCGCGCCTATGCCCGCACCGACGGCTTGAAGCCCGTGGTGCGCGCTTTGCGCGACAAGGTGCTGCTGTACCTGCTGCCGGATATGGATCTGGGGCCGGAAGAATCCATCTTCGTGCCGTTCTTCGGCATTCCCACTGCCACCGTGCCTTCGGTGTCGCGGCTGGCGCGCATGGGCCATGCGCCGGTGCTGACGGTGCTCACGCGCATCACCCCCACGGGTTATGACACCGAAGTGCTGCCGGTGTGGGAGGGCTTTCCCACTGATGACGTGGTGGCCGACACGGCGCTGATGAACCAGCGGCTGCAAGGCTACATCGCCACCATGCCCGAGCAGTATTACTGGGTGCACAAGCGCTTCAAGACCCGACCACCGGGTGTGCCGCCAGTGTATTGAATCCCACTAGTGTCCTGAATTGCAAATTCGTTGAACAAATCCGCCGAGAATCGGCACCATGCGGCGTTGCAAAGCCTCGCGATATCGCCCGGTATCGCTGCGTTTTGCGTCTTGCCTGGTACCGATTTCGGCAGATTTCTCATTTCAACGAACTTACAACTCAGGACACTAGAAGTACCTGGCGATGTCTTGTGTCAAACATCAATCAAAATCGGCTTCAATGCTGATATAGAAAGCGTGAAAAGCTATTAAACAGATAGCAAAAAATGCCCGATATGTTCAGCCACCAGCGCGGGCTGCTCGTGCACCACCCAGTGCGTGGCACCGTCGATGCGTTCAATGCGCCCCTCAGGCACCCAGCGCTCCAGCCCGTCCAGCAAATCGGGCAGCAAGGCCGCGTCGTTCATGGCCCACAGCAACAGCGTGGGCAGGGGGACGGTGAAGGCGTTGGGCGGCAATTGCACGGCGCTGGCTCCGGGTACGCCGTCGCGCGGCGGGTGCAGCGGCGTGGTGCGGTAGTAATTCAGTGGCCCGGCCAGACCCGCGCCAAGGCCGCTGCCGTCGCCTTGCCATACGGCGCGGTAGCGCTGGCGCAGGGCATCGGTCATCCAGCCCGCACCGGGCGGCAAGCCCTGCGCGGTGGGTAAATGACTGAGTGAGGTGGCGCGCGCAGCCTGGACGGCAGCTTCAGCGCCGGAGGCACCGGCCAGATCGAAAAACGGCCACAGGCGTGCAAAGTCGTTTTCGGCCAAAAGGGCTTCAGCATCGGGGCGCACCAGGAAGTTCATGTAAGCGCTGGCCGCCTGTTGTGCAGGGCTGGTTTGCAGCTCACGCGCAAAGGTTTGCGGGTGGGGTGAATTGATGATGACCAGGCGTTGCATCAAGTTCGGCCGCTCAGCCGCCAAGTTCCAGGCCACGGCACCGCCCCAGTCGTGGGCCACCAGGGCGGTTAGTGCACCACCTGCGCCACATTCCAGCTCGATCAGGGCCGCCAGATCTTGCATCAGATGTTTGGCGCGGTAGGCGTCCATTTCGGGCGGGCTGCTGCTGCGCTCGTAACCGCGCAGATTGGGCGCGACGCAACGAAAGCTGCCGTGCTCGGGACGGGCAAAGTGTGCCAGCAGTTCGTCTCACACAAAGGCAGCCTCGGGAAAGCCATGCAAAAACATCAGCACGGGTTGTCCTCGCTTGCCCACCGAACGGCAACTCAAGGTGATGCCGTGGGGCAGTTCGGCCAGCCAGGTGTCGATCATTAATTTGCTCCTTATTTAATAGCTTGTAACTATTTATTGATCGGCATCACCGAATTTTTTTAATGTTGTGCGGTGCATGCCATTTGCGTCAGGTACTTCCATTGTGGTCAGTGGAGTGTGGGCGAGCTGTCGCTAAGGTGCGGAGTAGGCAGGGGGCGAATAGCCCGCGTCATCTGCTATCGTTTGATGCACCTTCAAGGAGGCAGATCATGGCGATTCGAGTGATTCGGCTTGGCAGCCCACGCGCGGCGAATGAGGGCGTGCGCATCGGCACGGTGCGGCGTCCGCCACGCGGGGTGCCCAAGGCGCGCTTTGCCGCCGACAACTGGTACGACGTGTGGTACCCCAACCTGTCGCCCACACCGGATTTGATGAAGCTGGCACTGTCCACGCATGCTGACCCGAACAGTGCGCAGTCAAAAAAAACCTGGGATGGCTTCACGCGCCTGTTCCGCAAGGAAATGGCTGAGCCGGACGCGGCGCGCACGCTGGACATGCTGGCGGCGCTGTCGCGCGGGGCCAATTTTTCGGTTGGCTGCTATTGTGAGGACGAGGCGCGCTGTCACCGCGCCATCTTGCGTGCGCTTTTGCTGGAGCGTGGGGCGGACATTACGTGATCCCCTGTGGCGCTGACGCGCCTTCACCCTCTTGCTGCGGGAAGAAGAAGACACCAGTTGTTGGCGCAAGCGCGCTGACAGCGTTTGCTGGCCTGCCCTGCTCTGTCCTGCGGTCATTTAATGGGTGATAACGCTATCTAAGGAAGGTCTGCAAAAGTCAGCCCCATGACGGCCTGATCTGAGACAGTGGAGCGATGCAACAGACAAGCCTTGCCACCACTGGATTCGAGCTTGCAGCCAAACGCACGCGCAAGCG
>NZ_JBKEEE010000091.1:0-5318 GCF_047975795.1 Ottowia sp.
AACGTCTCAGCGTGAGGGGTGTGGGATGCGGATCGGGATGCGCTGCAAGGCGCAAACCGCAGCGATACCTGGCGGTATCGCGAGGATTTGCAACGCAGCAGACCGCCCGGGGCCGCGCCCACACACCCGCGCAGAGACGTTGAACACGCTCTAAACGCTTTTCATACAAGCGCAAACGCCATTTTTAATTTTGTCGCCACGGCAGGCCCGCATGCCGCCAGCCGTTTTGATGACCACGCTGGGCGTGGTCATCCGGGTCGCCCTCAAAGCCGCCCAGTACGTTGTAGGCCGTCAGGCCCAGCTCGGTTGCGCGCCTGGCTGCGGCCACTGAGCGCACGCCGCTGCGGCACAGCATGAGCAGCGGCAGACCGTTTGCGGCAGCGACTTGCACTTGTGTGTCGAACTCGGGATTCAGCGCCATGCCGGGCCATTGCTTCCAGGCCGCAGCGGTGGCACCGGGCACAAAGCCCACCCACGCACGCTCGGCATCGGTGCGCACGTCCACCAGCACGGCGCGGCCTTGCTGCATCCAGTCGAAGGCGGTATGCGGCGTGACGTCACCCGCATAACCTTCGGCTGACTGTGGCGCAGCGTCGGTGCTTGCTGCTGGTGCATCGGCGTCTTGCCGCAGGCCCGAGCGGCGGTTGGCGGGCACGGCTTCGTCGATGCGGCGCGGTTTGGGCAGGTGCAGCGCATTCATCAATTCGATGAATTGTGTCCGTGACCGATTGGCCAGACGTGGATTGGTGGCTTTTTCAACCCCCATGGTGGACTGGGTGCGGCCTTGGTAGTCGTGTCCCGGCCAAACGATGGTGGTGTCGGGCAGGGTGAACAGCTTTTGCGTGATGCTGTCGTACAACTGACCCGCGTCGCCCGACTGAAAGTCGGTGCGCCCGCAGCCTTGAATCAGCAACGTGTCGCCGGTGAACACATGCTGGGCGTCGTGCCGTCTGCCGGGACGCATGGCGTGCTCCATCTCAGCCACCACGTCTTTGCTGGAAGGCGATGGGACCGATGCACGGGAAGCTTGCGGCGCACGCATCCAGTGGTAACACACGCTGCCTGCGGTGTGGCCAGGGGTGTGCAGCACGCGCAGTTGCTCGTGCCCAAAGGGCACGGTGCTGCCCTCGTCCAGTTGCACCGCTGCCGTGCCGACTTCGCAGCCCGCAGGCGCAGCGGTGCGTGCGCCGGTCAACTCGGCCAGGCGCGCGGCGCTGGTGATGTGGTCGGCATGGGCATGGGTTTCCAATGCCCATTTCAATTGCAGGCTGAGTTGCTGCAACACCGCCATGTCGCGCTCAAGCTGCCCATCCACCGGGTCGATGATGACCGCCTCGCGCGTGGCCTCATCGAACAGGATATAGGTGTAGGTGCTGGAGGCGGCGTCGAAAAGCTGGATCGGGTTCATGGGCGCAGTGTAGGGTGTGCCCTCATCCGGGCGCACCCTACAGTCCTGTGAATGACTGCCCGCGCCCAGGCAACGCTGGTCAGGCGAAGCGCAGCAAAATCTCGGCCACTTCGTCGGCGCTGGCCTTGCCCTCGGCAATCATGCCGGACACCATGGCGTAAAACGACTTGTCCAGCGCCTTGCGGGCGGCGGTCATTTGCTGGGCCACTTTTTCAGGCTCGGTGTCGGCTTCGATCAGTTTTTGCAGGCCGCGCAACTGGCCTTCAATGCGCGCCAGGCGGGCGCACAACGCTTTTTTACGGGCTTGTGGGGTCACTTCGTTCACTGCATTGCTCCTGTATCCATCATGGGCGAAGGGAAATCGCCTATAAATTAGAACCTAATATTACAGTTTATCCTGGGCTTTGGGCGCATATTATAAAACTAACCTATTCCAGGTAGGGCTTTTGCAACATGTCTGCCCTCAGATCAAGGGGTGTTGCTTGTCACCTGACGCCAGGTCAATGCCAGGCGAATGATTGGGTGATGAATCAGGCTTGGCCCAGATCTTGCGTAATGGCGGCTGCGCGCGCGCGCGCGATGGCACTGCCAATTTCGGCACCTTGCGCACCGCGTGCCTGCGCGGCCTGGGCGATGGGGGCGGTTGCAACGCTTTGGGCGGCGGCCAGTGCCGCCAGCAGGCGGGCGCGCTGAGGGTAGGCGTCGCCTTGCTTGCCGCTGCGGCCGCGAGCGTCGCATTCGCAGGTCAGCAGCGCCTGGGCAAAGCGATCGGGTTTGCGCAGGGCGTCGCAGCGCTCCAGCAGGCGCAGCAAGGCGGCGGCTTTCAGATCACCGCTGCGGTGGATGTTGCCGTGCTCGCGCGCCACCACGTCGGCCAAACTGGCGCAGTCGGCGGGCACGCGCAGGCGCTGGGCCACGGCCTGGGCCAGTTGGGCGCTGCGGCCTTCGTGACCAATGTGGCGCGGCAGCACGTTGGCGGCGGTGGTGCCTTTGCCCAGATCGTGCATCAGGCAGGCCCAGCGCACAGGCAGCGGCGTTTGCTGCTGTGCAGCTTGTTGCAACACCATCATGACGTGCACACCGGTGTCCACTTCGGGGTGGTATTCGGCGCGCTGGGGCACGCCCCACAGGCGGTCCAGCTCGGGCAGGATGACGGCCAGCGCACCACAATCGCGCAGCACGCCGATCATGCGTTCGGGGTGCGCCTGCATCAGCCCGCGCGCCATCTCTTGCCACACGCGTTCGGGCACCAGGTGCTGGGCTTCGCCCGCCTGCACCATGGTACGCATCAGGGCCATGGTTTCTGGGGCGATGGTGAAGTCGTGAAAGCGCGCGGCAAAGCGCGCCAGCCGCAGGATGCG
Source organism: Ottowia sp. (assembly GCF_047975795.1). GTDB lineage: Bacteria > Pseudomonadota > Gammaproteobacteria > Burkholderiales > Burkholderiaceae_C > Ottowia. The sequence continues at coordinate 2,770 of NZ_JBKEEE010000091.1, forward strand.
TACCGGGTCTTCACGAAAGGCGTCGGTTACGTGGCGCAACACTTTGGCGTGCAAGTCGCGCTGGCCACCGTAGGGGTCGATCAATTCGGCGTTTGAATCAATGTGGCCCCCCGCGTCTGTCCAGGATGCGGGCGCAGCGATGGCGTTGATGGTCAAATCGCGCCGCGCCAGGTCTTCTTCCAGCGTCACTTCGGCGTTGGCGTGCACCACAAAGCCGCGGTAGCCGTGACCTTGCTTGCGCTCGGTGCGCGCCAGGGCGTATTCCTCGTGCGTTTCGGGGTGCAAAAAAACGGGAAAGTCTTTGCCCACGGGCACAAAGCGTTGCGCCACCATCTGCTCGGGCGTGGCGCCCACCACCACCCAGTCGCGGTCTTGCACCGGCAGGCCGAGCAACCGGTCGCGCACCGCGCCACCCACTTGGTAGATTTTCATGATGACGGCAGTGTAGGCGCGATGGGCGCGCTGTCGTGCCAGAAAGAGGACTCTCAGTGCGGGGCGTTTTCTACAATCAGCGCATGCCAGCGCTCCGCCCCATTCGCGAATTGCCCGACGAGCTGATCAGCCAGATTGCCGCTGGCGAAGTGGTGGAACGCCCCGCCTCGGTGGTGCGTGAGCTGCTGGACAACGCGTTGGACGCCGGGGCCACCCAGATCACCCTTCGCCTCAGCGCTGGCGGCGTGCGTCTGATTGCGGTGGAAGACGACGGCGCGGGCATTGCTCTGCCTGATTTGCCACTGGCGCTGCGCCGCCACGCCACCAGCAAAATCGCCAGCTTGCCTGACCTGGAAGCCGTGGGCACCATGGGCTTTCGCGGCGAGGCGCTGGCCGCCATCAACTCGATTGCCGACACCACGCTGCTCACCCGCACAGCCGACCAACCCAGCGCCCAACTGCTGCACGGCGGCACGGGCGAAGTGCAGCCCGCCGCCCGTGCTGTTGGCACCACGGTGGAAGTGCGCGAGCTGTTTTTCAGTGTGCCCGCGCGGCGCAAGTTTTTAAAGACCGACGCCACCGAGCTGGCCCACTGCATCGAAGCCGTGCGCCGCCACGCGCTGGCACGGCCCGACGTGGGTTTTGCCATTTGGCACGATGGCAAGCTGATCGAGCAGTGGCGCCGCCAGCCCAGCGCAGACGATCTGGATGCGCGCCTGGGCGACGTGCTGGGTGATGACTTTGTGCAGCGCTCGGTCGCCGTCGATCACCGCGTGGGCAGCGTGCACGTGACGGGCCGTGCGGGTCTGCCCGATGCGGCCCGCGCGCGCGGCGACCAGCAGTTTGCTTACGTCAACGGCCGTTTCGTGCGCGACAAGGTCATTCAGCACGCCGCCCGCGCCGCCTATGAAGACGTGCTGCATGGCCACCGCCAGCCGGTGTATGCGTTGCGCGTCAGCGTCGATCCGGCGCGGGTGGACGTCAACGTCCACCCCACCAAAATCGAGGTGCGCTTTCGCGACAGCCGCGAAGTGCACCAGGCCGTGCGCCACGCGCTCGAAAACGCCCTGGCTGCGCCCCGCGCCGCCTTGTTGGCGGCACAGCCTGGCGGCGCGCAAGCTGAAGGCGCGACGGCCCCTGGCCAGCCGCAAAGCTTCAAGTCTTTTGGGCCGCAAGCGCAGGTGCCATTTACACCATATGCTCCCGAATCAAGAGCAAATTACGCCGCAGCGCAACATGCCGTGGAAGAGCTGCGCGCACTTTGGCAGCCCGCGCCGCCTGCTGCTGGCACCCATGCCGAAGGCCCCGCACCAGGTGCACCCAACGCACCCACCAGCCACGCCGCAGAAGATGCCCCCACCGACTGGCCCCTGGGCCGCGCCGTGGCGCAAATCCACGGCGTCTACATATTGGCCGAAAGCCGTGCCGGCCTGATCGTGGTGGACATGCACGCCGCGCACGAGCGCATCGTGTACGAGCGGCTCAAACATCAACTCGACGGCGCTCGCATCGCCAGCCAGCCGTTGCTGATTCCCGCCACCTTTGCCGCCACCCCGGCTGAAGTGGCCACCGCCGAGGCCCACACCGACACCTTGCAACGGCTGGGCCTGGAAGTCACCCCCTTTTCACCCCGCACCCTGGCCGTGCGCGCCGTGCCCGCCCCGCTGACGGGTGGTGATGCGGCGGAGCTGGCGCGCAGCGTGCTGGCCGAGCTGGCCCAGCACGAAGCGGCCACCGTCATTCAGCGTGCCCAGCACGAGTTGCTGGCCACCATGGCCTGCCACGGCGCGGTGCGCGCCAACCGTCGCCTGACGCTGGAAGAAATGAACGCCCTGCTGCGCCAGATGGAAGCCACCGACCGCTCAGACCAATGCAACCACGGCCGCCCCACCTGGCGGCAACTCAGCATGCGTGAGCTGGATGGGTTGTTTTTGCGGGGACGGTGAGCGTCTATGCCAATGGTTGTTCAGCGTCCGTAGCCGTCCAACGGCTCATAGCCCACCATCCCTCACAGCCCCAGCGAGCGCACCTTCGGTGGCTCTTGCATGATCTGCACCTGCTCATGCGTTTGCTGCTGCGCCACCAACTCCTTTTGCGCATCCAGCGCCTGCATCTGC
>NZ_JBKEEE010000019.1:0-35954 GCF_047975795.1 Ottowia sp.
TACGGTGGGCGCACCCGCCTTTGGCACCGTCGGTGCGGGGGTACAGGTCATCGATCAGGCCGCCCAAGTGGTCAAAGTCGATGTGACGGGCGATGAGTTCCAGGGGATCGCCCAGCACATCAATCTTGCGCTTGTGCGCGTAGTCGGCGAATAGGTCAGACTTCAGGGCGCTGCGCCGTTGGTGCATGATGCGGGGATCAGTATTTCAAGGTGGCCCCGTTTGGAGACTGGGGGTTTTAGAGGTTTCCATTCATTGACTGCGAGAAATGAAATACGTAAAATTTTAACGCTTTATACAAGTCGAGTTTCAGGGAGATCTACATATGACACGTTATATTTTCCAGTATTTACTGGGTATAGCCGCAGGTTTCGTTGTGGCTTTTGCAGCGCCTCAAATTTCGCACGCACAAACGCTGGTTGCACCCAGTAGCGCTACTGCCTCCAATCAGCTAAGTCCTGGGTTTGATATTTCACAGACCATCAATGGCGGAGGCTTGACTGGTTCCACTCTGGCCGCCACCCATGATCTTGTGACAGACTCTGGTTACGACAACAAATTTTGGATATCTACACCTGCGGCAACTCTGCCGATCGTTTTCACATACACGTTCGCAACTGCGCCCACATTGGCAGGTGTGGGAATTTGGAATGCAGTTTTTGAACTGCCCATGCAAGGCCATTATGAATTCGATGGATCCCCATCAGTTTTCGATCTGGAAGTGACCTATTCAGCCGGAACCAAAACCTACACAGGTGTCAGCCTTAGTACAACCCAAGTATCTGGACAACGGTTTGATTTTTGCGAAAACTTGACGGGCGTCAGTGAGATCCGTTTCACGATTCAAAGTGATACACGACCTTCCACAGGTACCGACAGAAACATCTATCTGGCCGAGTTTCGTGGTTTGGAAGAAGCCCTCCCCACCTGCGCTAATCCTCTGCCCGGTGCCCCCCTTGCAGCAACTCCCGTTGCAGTGCCCGTGGGTAACGTGAGCATGCTGTTGAGCTTATCGGCGCTTCTAGGAGTGTTTGGCCTGCTGCGTGTGCGCCGTCGTTACTGGACATAAAAATCACACCCTTTCATTCAAACCTAGTGGTCAGCAACTTCCTGACCTGCGGCGACATCGGCAAATCCAGGGCCAGGCCGTCCGGTTGCAGGGGCTGCATGAACCAGCGCTCGTAAGTGGCTTGTGCCTGCCCGCTTTGGATGAATTCGCGCACGGCTTCGTCGGCCATGGCGCTCAGCGCGGGGTCGTGGGGGTCGAAGGCAATGGCGATTTTTTCAGTGGACAGCGCTTCGGGCAGCATGCGGTAGGTTTTGGTGCGCTTGCCGGTGATGAGCTGGGCGGCCAGCAGCACGTCGTCACGCAAGTAACCGGCGGCCCAACCCAGATCGAGTTGCCCCAGCGCGGCATCGGCACTGATGGCCGAGGCCACTTTCCAGCGAATGTCGTTGTCGGCGGCGTAACGGATGGCGGCGTCTTTGGCGGTGGTGCGGTCGATCACCACCAGCGCCTTGCCCGCCAGATCAGTCGCGCTTTCGGCTTTGCTTTGCGCAGGCACCAGGATGCGTGTTTCAGCCAGAAAAATCGGCGGCGAAAAAGCCATGCTTTGCCGCCGCGCCGTGGTGTCGGATGTGCCGCTGCACAGCAAATCGACGCTGTTGCCCCCAAACAGACGCGGCACGTCGTCGACCGGCACGGGGATGTAGCGCACCCGCATGGCCGGGTTGCCTGCGGCTGCGGCCAGCTTTTTGATCAAGGGCTGGCAAAAGTCGATGGCGTAGCCCACAGGCTGACGCGCCTTGCCAGCCATTGAAAACGGCGGTGCATCAGTGCGATAGGCCACGTGGATAACGCCGCGGTGGCGAGCCTGCTCTGCGGTGGATTGTGTCCACGCGATCTTTGGTGCCAAACCGAGCACCAGCAAAAGCAAAAACACGGGGTGCAAGAGTGCTCGCATGGATGGATTCCTTAATAAAAGAATCCAAATATTAGCACTTTTTATTTATTTCTGTGATGAGCAACATCTCTCTCAATGTTGCCCAGATTTTACTAATGACTAAACATTCATCAGACTTTTTGCTTGATTTACAAGCTCATTAAGCTATTAATTATATAGCATCAAAGCAAGTCAGTCGGGTGTTTTCAACCTCTTTCGGAAAAATTTAGATGGACTATTTTGATGTATACAAAAGAATCCAAATTGATGCAGATGGTTTGTCAAGACTGGCGTGGTGGCGGCGGCGCGCTGCTGGCCGCCGAATCGGCAGACTGATCGACAGGCGAATCCGCGGGCGGATCGGCGCGCACTTCGCGCCAACGCACGTCTTGCACACCGGTGTCGGTGGCCGCGCCGGTGGCATCAGCGGCGTCGGCGCGTGGGGTGCTGCTGGCAGGCTGGCCAAAATCAGGACGCTGGGGCCAGCGTTGTCGGGTCATGTCGCGGTAACGGCTCCACAGCACGGCCACCGCCGGTTTGCGGCCAGTGAACACGCTGCTGACCAGGCTGGCCACCAGCATCACCAGCAGCCAGACCAACAGGCTGAAGGCAAACACCAATCCGATCAGCCCCAGAGTGATCCAGAGCATGAGGCCCATCAAGCGCGAGAACAGGCGTGCAAAAAAACGCTCCAGACCGCCGCCGGAGCCGGAGGTGTTGGGGGGAGGCAAAGGTGGGTAAGACATGCGGATCATTACCCTAGCAGATCGGGCCGCAAGTTCAAAAATTCAAGTGCACAGCTCAAGCGCCTTGTGAAATACAAGATGCAGATGCGGGCGCGCAGGTTCAAAGGGTTAAGGCAGCAGCGCCAGCGCACGCAGGTACGCCGCATCGCGCATCAGGTCATCCCAGGGTTGGGCTTGCTGGATGGGTGGCAACAAGGCCAGGCGGCGCGCCGCGCTGGCTTCGCTGGGCTGCCACTGGCCAGACAGTTGGGCGCGTGCCAGGCCGTCGATGGTGTCGTCCACCACCTGCCCATTGCCCAGCGACTGGTTACACAGCAAGGCCATGTCGCAGCCTGCGGCCAGCGCGGCCAAAACGGCATCGGTTGGGCTGACCGTGCGGCCTTCGATATGGCGCGCGGCCTTCATACTCAAATCATCGGTAATGATGGCCCCGCCAAAGCCCAGCCGCTGGCGCAAGATGGCTTGCAGCCAGCGGGCAGAAAAACCCGCCGGGCGCGCATCCACGCGCGGGTACACCACGTGCGCGGGCATCACGGCCGCCAGCGTGCTGCCCAGCCAGCCGTAGGGCGCGGCGTCATCTTTCAAGAGGGCTTTGAGCGCACGCGTATCGCGCGGCAATTCGGTGTGCGAATCGGCCGCCACCCCACCGTGGCCTGGAAAATGCTTGCCGCAATGCGCCATGCCCGCGCGCAGCAGGCCATGCGCCACGCTTTTGGCCAGCATGGTGACGACGCGCGCATCGGCATGAAAGGCGCGGTCACCGATGACGCTGGAGCGTGAGCCACCTTGCGCATCCGCCCAGTCCAGATCCAGCACCGGCGCAAAACTCAAATCCACCCCGCAAGCGCGCAGTTCAGACCCCAGCACATAGCCGCAGGCGCTGGCCGCGTCTTGCGCGCGCATGGCATCGCGCATCCATAACTGCCCAAGGGCGCGCATCGGCGGCAGATGGGTAAAACCATCGGTGCGAAAGCGCTGCACGCGCCCGCCTTCGTGATCGACGCAGATCAGCAGATCAGGTCGCAGGCGCTTGATCTGCGCGGTCAGCGCCGTCAACTGCGTGCGACCCACCCAGTTGCGCGCAAACAAAATCATGCCGCCCACCAGCGGATGCGCCAGACGACGGCGGTCATCGCTGGTCAACGCGGTGCCAGCAATGTCGATGATCAAGGGAGCATGTTGCATGGTCTGCGGTGTACAAAAGAAAGCCAGTAACTACAATTTTAATAGCTGCAAACGCTTTTTGAGCCAACGCCAAAAACCAGTTTGACTGAAAAACAATCAGTCCCGCCGTTCCACCACGCAAAAGCTGGCAGCGTATTCGCTTTCATCAGTGACGGTGATGTGGGCCACCCAGTCTTGGGCCTCAAACCAGTCCTTCAAACCACCATGCAGCACGATGAACGGCTCGCCGCTGGGGCGGTTGGCAATCTCGCACAGTCGCCAGTGCATGGGCAGACGCATGCCCAAGCCAATGGCTTTGCTGAACGCTTCTTTGGCCGAAAAGCGCGTGGCCAGATAACGCAGGCCGCGCTCGGGCCAACGCGCTGAACGCCGCTGCCAAACGGCTAATTCGGCGTCGGACAAGATTTTTTGCGCAAAACGCTCGCCATGGCGCTCAAAACTGGCGCGGATGCGGCGGATGTCGCAGATGTCGGTGCCGATACCCTGGATCATGATTTTTATGAGGTAAACCTAGATCTGGCAGCTGGACGCATCCGATGATGCTGTGATCGGCGTGCCAGGCAAGACGCGAGGACGCTGCGGGCTACTACCCACAAGGACGAGCAACGCCGCATGGCGCGGCGAGCGCAGTGCCAGTAGGTGCGTAGCGCCTTCACCTCGAAGGTGAGCGCGGGAAAGGGCAGAAAGTTGTGTATTCATGCGGCTTCCAAGAAGAACTCAAGCGATCAACTGCTGGATCTAGGTTAAATAGCCACGCAGCGCTTGCACAAATAGCACTGTCAGCTATGAATTTGATACTTTTCAGGCGCTGAACGCTTCATCGATGCAGCGCAGGTACGCCTGCACCGTGGCGGCGTAGCCCAGCTCCAGCGCATCAGCGATCAGGGCATGACCAATGCTGACTTCGGCCACACCGGGCACGGCGCGCAAAAACGGTGTGAGGTTGTCACGGTTCAAATCATGCCCGGCGTTCACACCCAGGCCCGCATCCAGTGCGGCGCGGGCGGCAGCGGCATACACCTTCAGTTGCGTCTGTCGCGCCGCCGCATCGCCCGTGACCCAGGCGGCGGCGTAAGGCTCGGTGTACAGCTCTACCCGGTCGGCACCTACATCGCGGGCGTGGGGCATCAACGCAGGGTCGGGATCCACAAACAGGCTGACGCGCACGCCCAGCGCACGCGCCTCGGCCACCAGCGGCTGTACGCGGGCGCGTACTTCTGGTTGCGCCAAATCCCAGCCGTGGTCGCTGGTGAACTGGTCTTCACTGTCGGGCACGAAGGTGCATTGCTGCGGACGCACGGCGCGGATGAAGGCCATCAGGTTCTGCGTCGGGTTGCCTTCAATGTTGTATTCGCGCCCCGGCCACTGCCCAGCCAGCAGCGCTGCCAGATCGCTCACGTCGTGCCCGCGCACATGGCGCTCGTCAGGCCGAGGGTGCACGGTGATGCCGTGTGCACCGGCTTGCAAGCAGGCATCGGCCGCGCGCAGCACGCTGGGGATGCCCAGGTGCCGCGTGTTGCGCACCAGCGCGACTTTGTTGACGTTGACGGAAAGTTGGGTTTTGGGATGCATGTCGATTTCTCCAACGCGCTGCACGGCGGTCGGTGGCGCGGCTTCAGGCCAGCGACTGAAGGTCCATCATCATCTGCCGCGTGCGCAGCGTGCCACCGCCACAATGGTAGTGGAGCAGCGCACGCAGTTGCTGGCGCAGGTGCGCGCGTGCCTGCCCCGGCAGTTGGGCCACGGCGTGCAGCGTGGTGGAAAGGGGCGCTTCATCGTCCATAGCATCAGCCAGCACCAGCCAGTGCGCGCCCACCAGCCACGCGCTATCGTCATCATGCGCCGCACGCAGGCCGCCTTCAGGCACCAGACGGTAAGCAGCCTCGGGTTGTAAAGGCGCGAAAGTCAGGGTTTGCGCACGCAGCGAAGGCAGGTGGCCGGTCTCGCGCAGCAGTAGCAGCTCGAACGCACGCAAAGCGGCGGCCACCAGCGCTTCGGCGTACTCAGACGCCAACACGTGCACCAGCGCGGCATAAGCATCGAACAGGCGCGAGTGCGCGTCTTCACGTGCCAGCAGGCGCATCAGCAATTCATTGGCGTAGTAGCCCGATAGCAGCGGCTCGCCCACCGGCATCACCAAGCCACCGGCCCAGTCAGCACCTTTGAGCGTGCGGATTTCGGCGTCGCCCCCCCAACTCAGCAGCAAAGGTTGCAGCGGCAGCAACACCGGACGGAAGTTGGACGATGGCCGTTTGGCCCCCTTGGCCACCAGCGCCACGCGGCCATGCGCACGGCTGAATGCCTCCACAATCACGCTGGACTCGCTCCAGTCGTAGCGGTGCAGCACGTAGGCTGGCTCGTGCAGAACACGCTTCATGGCACAGCCCGCTTCATTTCAGCGTCTGTAATCCCAGCAGTTCCCGCGTTATCGGCAAGTTACACCAGCGCACGGGAAAAAAGCCTTGATCCATCAAACAAAACCACCTTTCGCAAACCTGAAAGTAAAAACCCTGTTGGTGACTATAGACAATAGCTGCATCCCACCCACCACCGCCATGCCCAACGCCGTGCCCGCAGTCACCCCAACCGCCACCCCCGTCGCCATCAACCACTACGAGAACTTTCCCGTAGCGTCGTGGCTGTGCCCGCCACGACTGCGCGCGCCGATTACCGCGATCTACCACTTTGCGCGCACGGCGGACGACATTGCTGACGAAGGCCATGCCTCCGCCGCCGAACGCCTGGCACAGTTGCGCCAGTATCGGCTTGATCTGCATGCCGTGGCCGAAGGCGCTACCCCTTCTGGCAGTTGGCCGCACATCTTTGGCCCATTGGCCACGCAAATGCGTGCTTTCGCCCTGCCCATGGCATCGCTGGATGCGCTGCTGTCGGCCTTTGCGCAAGACGTGGCCCACACCCGCGACGGCCTGGCCTACCCAAACTGGGCTGCGCTGCACGACTATTGCCAGCGCTCGGCCAACCCCGTGGGCCGTCTGCTGCTGCACCTGTACGGCGTGAGCAGCGATGAGGCGCTGGCCGAAAGCGACGCCATCTGCACCGCCTTGCAGCTCATCAACTTCTGGCAGGATTTGAGCGTGGACATCCCGCGCGGGCGCTATTACCTGCCACTGGCCGAATGCACCGCGCACGGCTTGCCCATCATGAATCCGCAACGCGATTTCGCGGCACTGGCGGCCGATGAAAAAGCTGCGCCATTAATCGCTGCCTGCACAAACCACGCCAGCGCCCAGATGCAAAAAGGCTTGCAACTCGTACGCCGCATTCCAGGCCGCGCAGGCTGGGAGCTGCGCGCCGTGGTGCAAGGCGCGCTGCGCACGCTGGACAAGGTGCGCGCGCTCGGGGCGCAAGCGCTGCACCAGCGCCCCACCCTGTCGTACGCCGATGCACCACGCATTGGCTGGCGCATGTGGCGGATGTGATGCATGCGACGCATGACGGCAGCGCAACCCCTGAGCCTTCTTGAAAAACAGAAGAAACATTGTGATGAAATGGCCCCAAGTTGCCACCCTTTCCACCGCCCTGTGGTGCACACTGCCTGTCGTCGCCCATGCACAAGACACCAAGGCCGAATGGCAGGCGCTGAATCCAAAAGCGAACGTCCTTCAGCGTTGATGCAGTGCAATCTCCAGGCACCGGGCAGCAACCATCACAGCATCCCTTCGATCGGTAGCCACGACAGCAAGCGCAGCATCAGCCGTTGCAGCCAGGTGGTGCCTGGTTCGGTGGTGTGCAACTGGGGCTGGCCGGGATCGCCGTAGTCAGGGTCGAGCCAGATCAGGTTGCCCTGCTCGTCCAGCATGACTTCGTAGCTGCCCCGCGTCACGCTCTCGAAGGTCTGGGCCATTTGCCCGGCCAGCTTGGGGCTGGTGATGACCAGGCCCATTTCAGTGTTGATATCGATCGAGCGTGGATCGAAGTTGAACGAACCCACGTACAGTCTGGTGCGGTCGATTTCGCTGGTCTTGGCGTGCAAGCTGGCGCTGGAGCCACCAGAGCCAACCACCTTGCGGGCAAAGCTGCCGCCACGCTCATCGCTGGCCTGCTGATCTTGATCCGCGCCGGTTTGTGCCACCGCAGTCCGCGCGGCGGCTGAGCGGGAGCCAAGCTGCGGATCGGGTTTCAGCTCGAACAGGCGTACACCGCTTTGCAACAGGTCTTTGCGGTATTTCATGTAGCCCGCATGCACCACAGCCACATCGCTGGCTTGCAGCGAGTTGGTCAGCACGCGGGTGTCTACGCCCGCACGGGCCAGTTTGGCCAGCGCGGCCGCGCCATCGTCTGAGGGCACGAAATAAGGCGACACCCAGAACAGCTCGCGCTGGGACACGCCCAGGGCAGATTTCATGCGCTCGGCAATGGGCCGCGCCGCCCACGCCGGGTCGGTGGTCTTTTCGGGCGCGTCGGACACCACCTGCGCGGACACCCACTCGGGCCGCAAGCGGCCTGCCACCAGATCGGTCACCGCCGTGTCTTGCCGCAGCGCTTGCAGATAAGTGGCCGCAGCCTGGGCATCGACTTCGGGTAGCGCCGCCTGAACGTCTTGCGACAACAGCCGCTGCGCCGGGTAAGCCGATGCGCTTTGCCAATAGCGGTCAAACTCGCGCTCCACCTCGGGCACGGCAGCGCCGGTGATCAGCGCATCCAGATCGAGAAAGTTGGCTTCGTGCGCGGCGCTGAAATATTCGTCGCCAATATTGCGTCCGCCCACCACGCTGACCCAGCCGTCGGCGGTGAACGACTTGTTGTGCATGCGGCGGTTGAGGCGGCTGAAATCGGTCATAAAACCCAGCCAGCGTGCACTGCGCTGCACAAAGGGGTTGTACAAGCGCAGCTCGATGTGGGGATGCGCGTCCAGCCGGGCCAGCACGGCATCCATGCCTGCGGTGTTGTTGTCGTCCAGCAGCAGGCGCACACGCACGCCCCGGTCGGCGGCGCGCTGCACGGCCTGCATCATCAGCGTGCCGGTCAAGTCCAGGTGCCAGATGTAGTACTGCAAGTCCAGGCTTTTTTCAGCCACGTCGGCCAAATGCACGCGCGCAGCAAAGGCGTTCAGCCCATTGGACAGCGCCACCACGCCCGTCTGGCCCGGATGCGCGGGCCACAGCGGTGCCACACTCTGGCCCAGCGCCACACGCGGGTCGGGCGCAAAGGCCGCGCTTTCGCTGCGCCCTTGCAGCGGCGGCAAGGCGCAGCCACCCAGCAGCGCCAAGGCGCTCAAGCACCCCGCAGTCAGCGTGCGAGCTGCGGGCAGAGACATCAAAACAGCCTTGATGCCCATGAATAAATGGATGAGCCTCATACAGATGATCGACTCCAAAGTGTGGATCGCGCGTTGACTATGCCAATATGGCCCATTGTCGCGGACGCGCGCCGCCACATTGTGGCGGCCGAATGGGCGATTCATTCGCCCACACTCACCTTCTTCGCGTTCACCATTTTCGTTTTTTGGGAAATCACACCATGCAACCCACTGCTTGTTCCGCCCCGCACCTGAGCCGCTGGGCCACCTTGCCCAGCCGAATGGCATTGACCGTCATACTGGCCACCAGCGCTCTGGCAGGCTGCGCCAGCGCTCCCGGCCCCACGCCTGCTGCGGCCACAACCGCCACCATGCCCATGACCAACGCCGAGCAGGAATTTGCCATGGAAAATGAACACATGGCCTACCTCACCGGCAGCGCCACCTGGCCAGGCGCGGTGGCGCTGCCGCCCGGTGCCACATTTGAAGCCCAGTTGATCGACCACTCGCGCGCGGACATCATGGCCCCCTTGCTGGGCCGCCACCAACAAGCCTTGGGACAGGTGCTGGGCCGCGACGTGGCCGAATCGCCCCATCAACCCGTGGTGCGCTTTCGCATCCCCTACGACAGCGCCGCCATCGACCCGCGCATGCGCTATATGGTGCGCGCCACCGTCTCGTCAGCCCAGGGCCAGTTGCTGCTGACCACCGACACCGTCACGCCCGTGCTCACGCACGGCGCAGGCACCGCACTGGCCCAGCCACTGCGCCTGGTGCCCACTGCTGCCGCTGCGGCCAACACCACCCACGTCACCACCGCCAGGCCAGCCGATCCCGCCAGCGGTGCCATCGCCAGCGCGCCGCTACTCAACACCTACTGGCGCATTCTCAGCCTCGAAGGCCAGCCGGTGGTGGTGCGCGGCAACCAACGCGAGCCACACCTGGTGCTGGCCGATGACGACCGCCAGCCACCGCGCGCCCGCGTCTACGCAGGCTGCAACCAGATCAGCGGCGGCTACACCGTCAATGGAACCGAGTTGACATTCGCCCGCGCCATGATGAGCACCAAAAAAGCCTGCGTGCCGCCGCTGGGCGAGCAAGAAGCGCGCCTGAGCCGCGTGCTGGCCACCCAGCCGCTGCATTGGCGCATTGACGGCCAACAGCTCACCTTGCGCAACCCGCAAGGCCAGGTGCTGCTGCAAGCCCGGGCCGAAGCCATGCGTTGAAGCCGGACGAGACCGAGCGCACTCACCACGCTGGCTTACCATCGATCAATATCAAATTCATAGCTGCCAACGCTTTTCACACACGCACCACAAGCTAAAACCGCTTTGGAATTCAAGCCTCATGGCGACCTGCCAATGCGCCCATCAAGGCCAGCGTATAACGTCCTCTTTAGAGCGTGTTCAAAGTCTCAGCGTGAGGAGTGCGGGATGCGAATCGGGATGGGCTGCAAGGCGCAAACCGCAGCGATACCTGGCGGTATCCCGAGGATTTGCAACGCAGCAGACCGCCCGGGGCCGCGTCCACACACCCGCGCAGAGACTTTGAACACGCTCTTAGATGCTGATTGGCATAAAGAAAGAAGAAAAATGTAGTTTGCGATCTAAGCGTGCACTGTCAGACTGCGCGGCCTGGTGTGGGCATTCCTGCCAACGCCGCTTTTTTTAAAAGACCATGAACGCTGTACTTCGCTCTCTCATCCCCGCCCTGGCGCTGGCTGCCGCCACCGCAGCCAGTGCCCAGACTTCGCTGCTGAACGTGTCTTACGACGTGGCGCGCGAGTTTTACAAAGACATCAACGCCGCCTTTGTGCCCCACTACAAAAAGGCCACGGGGCAGGATATCAAGGTCGAGCAGTCGCATGCTGGCTCCAGTGCGCAGGCACGCGCCGTCGCCGACGGGCTGGCTGCCGATGTGGTCACCATGAACACCACCACCGACATCGATTTTCTGGCCAGCAAGGGTGTGGTGGCGCAGGACTGGCGCACCAAATTCCCCAACGGCGCAGCGCCCACCACATCGACCATGCTGTTTCTGGTACGCAAGGGCAATCCCAAGGGCATCAAGGACTGGGACGACCTGGTCAAGCCCGACGTGAAGGTGATCGTGGTCAACCCCAAAACCGGCGGCAACGGCCGCATGGCCTATCTGGCCGCTTGGGGTCAGGTGCGCGCCAAAGGTGGCACCGACGCCCAGGCATTGGACTTTGTGACCCGGCTGTACAAAAACGTGCCCGTGCTGGCACGCGGCGGGCGCGATGCCACGGGTGTGTTTTTGCAGCGCAACCAGGGCGACGTGCTGGTGACGTTTGAGTCCGAGGTGGTGTCGGTGGAAAACGAATTCGGCAAAGGCAAGGTCGACGCCGTGCATCCCAGCGCCAGCTTACTGACCGAAAACCCGGTGGCCGTGGTCGAGCGCACCGTGGGCAAGAAAGGCACCGCCACGCAGGCCAAGGCTTATCTGGACTTTTTGTACACCCCCGAAGCGCAGGAAATTGCCGCCAAGCACAACATCCGCCCGCGCAATGAAGACGTTTTGAAGAAGTACCCCAACTTCAAGCCCATCAAGCTGTTCTCGGTCGAACAGTATTTCGGCTCGCTGGCCGAGGCGCAGAAAGTGCATTTCAACGACGGCGGACAGTTCGACAAAATCTATACGAATAAATGACAACGCCCTGAGCGGCTGACGCCGCTTCCCCCTTTTCCTTCGGAAGGGGGACGCACCCGCCAAGGCCAGGCGCTTCGCGCTGGCCTGTTTCTTTGATTCATACAAATTCTCTTACCGGCCACTGCCATTTCCCCCTGAGCGGCTAACGTCGCTTCCCCCTTTTGCTACCGCAAGGGGTACGCACCCGGTGCTCGGCTCAAACCCGACCACGGGCGCACTTGCCAAGACCATGCGTTTCACGCTGGCCTGTTCTTGATTAATGCGACTTCTTTTTTCATGACATCCGCCTCTTTGGCCGCGCCTGTGGGCCCTACAAGGCCGCGCCGTCGCACAGCACAGCGCGTGTTGCCTGGCTTTAACCTGACGCTGGGCTATACGCTGCTGTATTTGTCTCTGGTGGTGCTGATTCCACTGTCAGCACTGGTTATCAACACCTTGTCCATGGGCTGGGGTGATTTTTGGGCGGCGGTGTCGGCACCGCGCGTGCTGGCGTCGTTCAGGTTGACGTTTGGCGCTTCGCTGATCGCAGCGGCCGTGAACGTGGTGGCGGGACTGCTGCTGGCCTGGGTGCTGGTGCGCTACCAGTTTCCGGGCAAGCGCATGGCCGATGCGCTGGTCGATTTGCCTTTTGCCTTGCCCACAGCGGTGGCGGGCATCGCATTGACAGCCATCTTGGCGGACAACGGCTGGATTGGGCAGTACCTCGCGCCACTGGGTATTCAGGTGGCGTTTCAGCCCGCAGGCATCGTGGTGGCGCTGATTTTCATTGGCCTGCCGTTTGTGGTGCGCACCGTGCAACCGGTGCTGGAAGACACCGAGAAAGAACTGGAAGAAGCCGCCGCCTGCCTGGGGGCCACGCGCTGGCAGACATTCTGGAAGGTCATTTTTCCGGGCATTGCACCAGCACTACTCACAGGCTTTGCCATGGCGTTTGCGCGCGCGGTGGGCGAATACGGCTCGGTCATTTTCATTGCGGGCAACATGCCCATGGTGTCAGAGATCACGCCGCTGGTCATCATCGGCAAGCTGGAGCAATACGACTACCAGGGGGCCACCGCCGTGGCCTCGGTCATGCTGCTGGCCTCGTTCATCATGCTGCTGGTGATCAATGGCCTGCAAGCCTGGCAACGCCGGAGAACCGGGACATGAGCGCCCCTGCCCTTACCCCCGCACGCGTGCGCACCACCGAATCACCCGCCGTGCGTTGGTTGCTCACCAGTTTGGCGCTGGGCTTCATGGGGCTGTTTCTGGTGCTGCCGCTGGCGGCAGTGTTTGTCGAAGCATTGCGTGGCGGCTGGGGCGCTTACATGGCCGCGCTGCGAGACCCCGATGCGCAAGCGGCGATTCGCCTGACGCTGCTCACCGCCGCCATTGCAGTGCCTTTGAATCTGGTGTTTGGCGTGGCGGCGGCATGGTGCATTGCCAAGTTTGAATTTCGCGGCAAATCGTTTTTGACCACACTGATTGATTTGCCGTTTTCTGTCTCGCCCGTGGTGGCGGGCCTGATTTACGTCATGGTGTTTGGCGCGCAAGGCTGGCTGGGGCCGTGGCTGGCTGCGCACGACATCAAGATCGTGTTTGCCGTGCCCGGCATTGTGCTGGCCACAGTGTTCGTGACCTTCCCGTTCATTGCGCGTGAGCTGATTCCACTCATGCAAGCACAGGGCAATGATGAGGAACAGGCCGCCCAGGTGCTGGGGGCCAGCGGCTGGCAGACCTTCTGGCACGTGACGCTGCCCAACATTAAATGGGGGCTGATTTACGGCGTGATTTTGTGCAACGCGCGCGCCATGGGCGAGTTTGGCGCGGTGTCGGTGGTGTCGGGCCACATTCGCGGCCAGACCAACACGCTGCCACTGCACGTGGAAATTCTGTACAACGAATACCAGGGTCAGGCGGCGTTTGCCGTGGCGTCGCTGCTGGCGCTGCTGGCCATCGTGACGCTGGCGCTCAAAAGCATGGTGGAGTGGCAACACGCGCGGCAGATCAAAGGCGCGGACGAAGAGCCGATGGGAAAACCGGCTTCATCCGGAGTCTTATAGTTAAATCAGCCTTTAAATCAATCGCCAAAAGCGCAATCATTACAAGCACATTCAGCTATTAATTAAAGAGCAAATCAATGAGCATTGACATCCGCCACGTCAGCAAGTATTTCGGCGACTTCCGCGCGCTGAACGACGTCAGCCTTGAAGTGGCGTCGGGCGAGCTGGTGGCCTTGCTCGGCCCCTCGGGCTGTGGCAAAACCACGCTGCTGCGCATCATTGCCGGGCTGGAATCGAGTGACGCGGGCCACATCCTGTTCAGCGGTGCAGACACCACCGACGTGCACGTGCGCGAGCGGCAAGTGGGCTTTGTGTTCCAGCACTATGCGCTGTTTCGCCACATGACAGTGGCCGACAATGTGGCCTTTGGCCTGCGCGTCAAGCCGCGTCGGCTGCGTCCGCCAGAAGCGCAGATCAAAGCCAAAGTGCACGAGCTGCTCAGTCTGGTGCAGCTCGACTGGCTGGCCGATCGCTACCCATCACAGCTATCTGGCGGGCAACGCCAGCGCATTGCCCTGGCGCGCGCACTGGCGGTCGAGCCCAAGGTGCTGCTGCTCGATGAACCTTTTGGCGCCCTGGACGCCAAGGTGCGCAAAGAATTGCGCCGCTGGCTGCGCCGCCTGCACGACGAGCTGCACGTGACCAGCCTGTTCGTCACCCACGACCAGGAAGAGGCGCTGGAAGTGGCCGACCGCGTGGTGGTGATGAACCACGGCCAAATCGAGCAGGTGGGCACACCGCAAGACGTATGGGAACACCCGGCGACACCGTTTGTGTACGGCTTTTTAGGCGACGTGAACCTGCTGCGCGGGCGCGCCAGCGCAGGCCAGTTGCAGGTCGGCGCGTGGCAGATCGACGCACCTGAACACGGTGACGCACTGGACGCCGAAGCCATGGCCTTCGTGCGCCCCAGCGACTTGCTGGTCACGCCCTACACCGCTGGCGCGCCCGGCTTGGCTGCGCAGCTGGACCGCGCGCTGCTGGTCGGCCCACTGGCGCGGCTGGAACTGGTGCCCAACGACCAGCCCGATCAAATTCTGGATGCCCATCTGCCTGCCGACGAGTTCCGCCGCTCAGGTCTGCACGAAGGCGACACGGTGCTGGTATCGCCCCGCAAGGCGCGGGTGTTTTTGCAACCTGCCACCAATGAGCCGCTGGGCGATCCGGCAGCCATGATTTAAGCGGCAGCCACCCACGGTGTAGGCCCTGCGCCACGCTGCGCTTGATTGGCGGCGCGCAGCGCCTTTATACTCGCGCCCTTCATTGGCCCTGTTCAAGGGCCTTCATTCATTGCACGCAAAGGAGAACGCACATGTCCAAGACCTGTTCCTTTGCAGTCGTGCCCGCCTAAGCTCAAACTTAAGCTGACACGCTGCCGGAATATCTCGCCCAAGCCTTGACGGCTTGAGGTGCCGGTGGCCGTGTCATTCGCTGTCTTTTCACTGCGTTTTTCACCGCAGTGTTCACCGCGCTTTTGATCTGGGGATGCGACTGCCTTATCAGTCCTTACACATCCTCAATTTGTTTTTTTGATCAAAGGCCATCTCCATGGGCAATTCTGTTTTGGACACCCCCGTTCGGGTGTTCGCCAATCACCGCGTCTGGATGGAAGACGCGGCTGTTCAACAACTGCACACCACCGCACGCCTGCCTGGCATACGCGCCGCCGTCGGCCTGCCCGACTTACACCCTGGCCGGGGCTACCCGGTGGGTGCGGCGTTTTTTTCGGTCGGGCGTTTGTACCCGGCATTGGTTGGTGGCGACATCGGCTGCGGCATATCGCTGCTGGCCACCGGGCTGCATGCGCACAAGACATCCGCATCACGGCTTGAAAAAGCCCTCACCCCCATCGACGATCCGCTGCCTGAAAGCGCCATCGCCGATGCAACGCACCAAGCCTTGGGCGACATCGCCGCGCGCACGGGTCTGTTCAGCGCGGGCCAACTGGCCAGCGGCCTGGGCACCATTGGCGGCGGCAACCACTTTGCCGAAGTGCAAGTGGTCGATCAGGTGCACGAGCCAGGCGTGCTGGACGCCAAACGCGTCTACCTGATGGTGCACAGCGGCTCGCGCGGGCTGGGCGGGGCCATTTTGCGTGCGCACGTCGAGCGCTTCAATCACGACGGCTTGACTGCCGACACGGCTGAGGCGCAGCAGTATCTGGCGCAGCACGATGCGGCGCTGCGCTTTGCCGTGCTCAACCGCGCGCACATTGCCGAGCGGCTGGCGCGCGCTTTGCGCACCGAGTTGCAGGCCGTGCTCGACATCACGCACAACCATGTGCTGCCCCACGTCTGGCAAGGCCAAGCGGGCTATCTGCACCGCAAAGGGGCCACACCGGCCGACCATGGTCTGGTGGTGATTCCCGGCTCGCGCGGCGACTACAGCCACGTGCTGCGGCCCGTGCCGGAGCGGCACGAGGCGCTGGATTCGCTGGCACACGGTGCGGGCCGCAAATGGGCGCGCAGTGACTGCGTGGGGCGGCTCAAACCCCGCTTTTCGTTCACCGACTTGCTGCAAACCCGCTTTGGCAGCGCCGTCATCTGCGCCGACAAGGCACTGGTGTACGAAGAAGCGCCCCAAGCCTACAAAAACGTGGACGCTGTGGTTGCCACACTGATCGAAGCCGGTTTGGTACAGCCCGTGGCACGGCTCAAACCGCTGCTGACCTACAAGAAAGGAGCGCCCACATGCTGTTGATTCAAATCAGCGCCGCCCACGGGCCGCTGGAGTGCGAGCGCGCCGCGCACCTGACGCTGCAAACCTTGCTGCGCGAGGCGGCTGCCGCAGACATCGCGTTCGAGGTGCTGGAAAGCGTGGACACGGCAGCAGGCTGCAAATCAGCCCTGCTGCGCAGCGACAGCGCTGCCGCGCCGCACTGGGTGGCTCCCTGGCTGGGGTCGATACAGTGGGTTTTCAACAGCCCGTTCCGCCCCCAGCACAAGCGCAAGAACTGGTTTGTGGCGGTGCAGCGCTGCACCGCGCCACAAGCCCTTCCAGACAATGGCGAGATTCGCTTTCAGGCCTGCAAGGCATCCGGCGCGGGCGGCCAGCACGTCAACACCACCGATTCGGCCGTGCACGCCACGCACATGGCCAGTGGTTTGGCGGTCAAGGTCAGCACCAAGCGCAGCCAGCACGCCAACAAACGGCTGGCGCGCGAGCTGCTGGCCATCAAGCTGGCGCAGCTTCATGCCGACCAGTTGAGTGGTGCACGCCAAGCGCGCAGCCTGCAACACTGGCAGGTAGCGCGGGGTGATCCGGTGAAGGTGTTTCGGCGGTAGCTCTGCTCTGCCCCGCCCTACCACTTCTCAGACCCCGGCCCGGGCCTGTTTTTTGGCTTGCAGCGCTTGCAGCACTGCGGACGACACATACGGTGCCACATCGCCGCCCAGTTGCGAGATCTCGCGGACCAGCGTGCTGCTGACCGATTGCAGCGTGGCCGCGGGCGTGAGAAACACGGTTTCCACATTGGGGGCCAAGTGGCGGTTCATACCCGCCAATTGGGCTTCGTAATCGAAATCGGTCACGCCGCGCACGCCGCGCACCATCACTTTGCCGCCGCACGCCAGCACAAAGTCGCGCACCAAGCCGTCAAAAGGGGCCACGCTGACGTTGTCAAAACGCGCTGCGGTATCGCCCACCAGCGCCAGTCTTTCATCCAGCGTGAACATCGTCTTTTTATGGTGCGCCACAGCCACGGCAATGATCAGCTGGTCGAACAGGCCCGCCGCGCGGCGCACGATGTCTTCGTGCCCCAGGGTGATGGGGTCAAAGGTTCCAGGGTAAACGGCAATCACGCCTTGGCTCATGACGCGGGTCTCCTTTTGCAGGGCTGATGGGTCCGGGGCATTATGCCGACGGTCTTCAGTCGCGCCCCAAAGTCCGCCTGCCTCTCACACTGGCGTGCTGACTGCTATACGCTGCAACAAGTGAGCGTGCACGGCACCGGCTTTCAGGTGGCGATGCAGCGTCAAGCCCAGGGCATGCAGCGCCGCTTCGCTTGCGGGCGCAGGTGCCTCCAGATACACCCAACCGCCTGTGCGCACGGCGGCGGCGGCGGCGGCCAGCGCGGGCGCAAACAGTGCAGCGGCATCGAATGGTGGATCCAGCAGCGCCAGATCGACGCTGCCCACCGGCTGTGCCTGCAAGGCCGCCACGCCGTCACCCCGTTGCACGCGCACAGTGCTGGCCCCCAGGCGCTCCAGCAGATGGCGCAACTGGGCCGTCAGGGCGGCGTCTTGCTCGACCAGCAACACCTGCGCTGCGCCGCGCGAGGCCGCTTCCAGCCCCAACGCACCACTGCCCGCAAAGGCGTCCACACAGCGCCAGCCGCTCAGGTCTTGCCCCAGCCAGTTGAACAGGGTTTCGCGCACGCGGTCGGGCGTCGGGCGCAGGCTGGGCCTGTCGGCCACCGGTACGCGGGTACGCCGCCATTGACCGCCAATGATGCGCACTTCGCGCGGGGCTGGAGCACTGGGGCCACTGGAGCGGCGGGCAGGACGGCGGCTGGGCATGGCAGGTATTGTGGCGCTGATCGCCGCCCCTCGCCTGCCCAACGCAGATATACACTCGGCACCAGTTCATGACTTGCGTCAAGTACGCCCATACCCGAAGCGCCCTAATCTCCAGCTTGGGCCCAAAACGGTGGACAAACCCCACGCGGCTCACCTGCCACCCGCTTTTGGAGAACGACATGCCCCGCACCCCACCTGTTGCCACTGACGTTGCCGCTGGCCAGAACGCCATCCAGCAGCCGCTGAATCAGTTTTCTAATTGCCATGAAGGCATCTTGCGGCACCTGGACGGTTTTGGGGAGCTGCCTGCCCTGCTGGCCCCGGTGCAGCGCGCGCGCGCCATTGCCGAGGACATGGTGCGCTTTTTCCGCCAGGCGGTGTTCGAACACCATGCCGAGGAAGAGCGTGAGCTGTTTCCCGCCGTGCTCAAAAGCGCCCAACCGGGGGATGAAAAAACGCGCGTACAGCAGTTGATCGACCAGCTCACGCGCGAGCACCGCGACGTGGAAAAACAATGGGCGCTGCTGGAGCCTGCCTTGAAAAAACTGGCCAAGGGCCAGCCTGCCGAGCTGGACGGCGCGGCCATCGGCAAACTGGTGGCGCAGTACCAGGCGCATGCGCGGTTTGAAGAGGCCGAGTTTCTGCCGCTGTCACACGACATCCTGGATCGCAACAGCAACCACATGGCGGCGCTGGGCTTGTCGCTGCACATCCGGCATCTCAAGCCAACGGTGGGGCATGTGGTGAGAGGCTCCCCTTGAGGCGCTGATTCCCCCGTCAACGCCCGATGGGCTGTCCGCCCACCACCACCGTCACCATGCGCTCCGGTTGCAGCACGCGTGCAAACGCTTTTTGAATGTCGGCCGCGCTGACTTGGCCCACGCGCTCAGTCCAGTGTTCCAGATAGTCAAGCGGCAAGCCGTTCCAGGCGATGTTGGTCACGTTGCCCAGCAGTTTGCGGTTGGAGTCGAGCCGCAGCGCAAAGCCGCCGACAAGATTGTCTTTGGCCGCTTGCAGCTCTTTTTCGGTCGGGCCGTTTTCAACAAAATCGCGCACCACCTGGCGCGACACGGCCACCGCTTCGTCCGCCTGGTCAGGCCGGGTTTGCAGGCCCACGGTGAACGCCCCCGCATGCAGGCCGGGCGAAAAATAGCTGTAGACGCTGTAGCTCAAGCCGCGCTTTTCGCGCACCTGCTCGGTCAGGCGCGAGGTAAAACCGCCGCCGCCCAGAATGTGGTTGCCGACCAGCAGGGCAAAAAACTCAGGATCGTTGCGCTTGTAGCCGGGCTGGCCAATCAGCACGTGCGCCTGGGCTGAATCGAACGGCACGCGCTCGTCCAGCGGGCCTTGCAGCGGTGCCACTTCGGGCACAGCGGGTAAACGCGGGCAAGCCGCCCCGGCGGGTTGCTGCGGCAGCCGCGCCAGCAGCGCGGTGGCGATCTGGTCGGCCTGCGCCCGCGTCACCGCGCCCACCAGACTGACCTGCGCGCGGCACGGTACGATGGTGGCTGCGTAATGCGCCTTCATGTCGGCCACGCTGATGCGCGCCAGCGTTTCGGGCGTGGTCTCTGCGCCATAGGGGTGGCGCCCATACACCGCCTTGGCAAAGTCCAGCGCGGCCACCGTGCCGGGGCGGGTGCGCGCTTCCTTCAGCGCCGCACCGATGCGCTGACGCTCGCGCTGCCACACGTCTTCGGGCCAGGCCGCATCGCCCAGCTCGCGTGCGGCCAGCGCCACCGATTGGCGCAGCAAATCAGGCTCGGTCAAGGTGCGCAGGTTAAAGCTCGTGCGGTCGCTGTCTGCGCCGCCGCCAAAGCTGGCACCCAGATCGGCCCAGGCCTCGCCCAGCTGGTTTTCATCCAGCGCTGGTGCACCATCGCGTGCGGCCACGCCCTTGCCCGCCAGCAACGCCGTGACGTCTGCCAAACCCGCCTGGTCAGCCGGGTCACGCCGACTGCCGGCGTCAAAGCCGATCTGCACGTCCAGCATCGGGATGCTCGGGCTTTCGACCAGAAAAACCTGCGCGCCGCTGGGCTGGCTCCAGTGCTGGATGGGAATGGCGGCCTGCGCGGATGGCATGCCTAACAGGGCTACGGAGCTTATAAATAAAGCGCTAAAAGCTATATTTTTAATAGTCTTCATGATTCTTGGAGCGAATGACCAACGCCTGTACCTGTCAGATACACGGGCGCGGCTAAAGCCATTTGGTATTGCGATTGCGACAAGAAGGGCCAATGGTTCATGTCGCCATGCGCGGCGATGCCGCGCGCATACACGCGTCCAGCCATCCCCAACGTGAGCAAATTTCCGACCGTCAACAGCATCGACTGCACACGAGAAAGCACCGGCCATGGATAGGCCATGCCAGACTTGAGAAACACAACACACCGAGCGGCCATGTCCCGGTTCGCTTGCAACAGTCGGTTTTTCCCCATCAGCGGATACTCCGGAAAATCGGAGTACAGAAGCCAGAGAAAGTGGCGGTAGATTTCGTGGATGGCCGGGTCGACAGATGTCGGGATCGAATCATCAAAATCATAGTTTGTGACACGTCCACCAACGAGCCATCGGGTGGACTCTGCCAGCTTGGCCCGCGCTTGCAAATCAACAGTCATCTGGGGCCTCAATGCCGCATCCCCGCCGATGCCTGGCGCGGCTTGGCGTTGGGGTCGCGCGGCTGCGGCAGCAGGGTGGCTACGGTGAGCTGGTCGTCGCCGAAGTACTTGGCCGCCACGGCCTGCACCTGGGCTGGGGTGATCTGGCGCAGGCGCTCGATCAGGCGGTCATCGGCGTCCAGCGGCAGCCCCTGAATCCACAAGTGGCCCAGCTCTTGCGCCTGGCCCATCACGCTGTCACGTTTGTAGACCTGGCTGGCAACCCACTGTGTTTTGACGCGCCTCAACTCGGCCTCACCCACGCCTTCTTTGGCGATGCGCGCCACTTGCGCGCGCAGGGCGGCTTCGACTTGGGACGCGGTTTTACCCTCAGCGGGCACGCCGGACAGGCTGAACGTCTGCGGGCCGCGCCCCATCAGGCCATTGCTGGAACTGGCCGAGTCGGCCACGCGGTCAGGCCCTTGCGTGAGGGCACGTTCCAGCCGCGCGCCGCTGTAGCCGTCGAGCACAGCTGACAGCACGGTGAGCGCCAACGCATCGTCGTTGTCGGGCGATGGTTCAAGACTGCTGAGTTGAGGCACTTTAAAGTCCAGCGACACCAGCGCTTGTTCGGCCGGGGCTTTGACTTCAATGCGGCGCATGCCGGCCTGCGCAGGCTCGGGCTGCGGTTTGCGCGGCGGCAAGGCGCGGGGCTGAATACCACCGTAGTGCTGTTGCACCAATTGGAGGGCCGTTTGCGGATCGACATCGCCCACCACCACCACGGCGGCATTGGCCGGGGTGTACCAGCGGTGCAGAAAATCGCGCGCGTCCTGCGCCTTGAGCGCATCCAGATCGCCCATCCAGCCCACCACGGGCCGCCGATAGGGCGATGCCACGAAGGTGGCCGCGCGCTGCTGCTCGAACATCAACGCGTGCGGGTTGTCTTCAGTTCGCATGCGGCGCTCTTCCTTGACCACCTCCAGCTCTTTGGCAAATTCGTCATCGCTCCACTGGTTGTGGGCAAAGCGGTTGGCCTCCAGCGCCATCACATCACCCAGCTTGTCAGCAGGCACCTGCTGGTAATAGCCCGTGTAGTCGTAGCTGGTGAAGGCGTTTTCGCGCCCGCCCAGCGCAGCCACGCGGCGTGAAAATTCACCGGGTTTGAGCTTGTCAGTGCCCTTGAACATCATGTGCTCCAGCACATGGGCCACACCGCTGAGGCCGCTGACTTCGTCCATCGCCCCCACGCGCACCCACAGCATGTGCACTGCCGTGGGGGCGCGGTGGTCGGGCTTGACGATCACCGTCAGGCCGTTGGGCAGGGTGAACTGCTGCACGCCTTGCTGGATTTTTTGCTGCGCTTCGGCCTGGCCCGGCGAAAAGCCCGCGCGTGCAGCGGCAAGAGCATCGCCCGGTGCTGGTTGACTGGGAGTGGGCTGCGCCCAGCCGTCGGGCGTGACGGCCAGTGAGACGGCCAGCAGCGCCGCTGCGCCGAGCAGAGAAAGTCGATGGGTCAATGGAAAGTCAGGCATGAATGGCTACAGAGTTGCGCAGGGCCAAAATTGTTCCCTCGTCAAACCCAAGTGTGCCTGAGAAGTGCGTTCAAAAATAAACCAAATTGCTCACAATACGCTCACCATAGCGCCGCCAAAAGAGTATTCTTGCGCCCTTGCGTCAAAGCCCTGCCACACTGAAAGTTCACCATGCTTGACTATCTTTATGTGCTTCTCGAAGCCAATCGGATCGTGTTTTTTCTGGGAATGCTGTTGGTAGTGCTGCTGGCCAACGAGATCGGGCTGCGCATTGGCCGCCGCAGGCGGCAAGACATTGGCGATGGCGCGGACGAGGGGGCCACGCTGGTGGTGGGCAGCTTGCTGGGCTTGATGGCGTTTGTGCTGGCGCTCAACCTGTCGTCAGCCACCTCGCGCTACGAGCTGCGCATGCACGCCACCTTGGAAGAAGCCAACGCCATCGGCACCGCCTTGCTGCAAGCCGATGCTGCAGGCGGCGCACAGGCCGAAACGCTGGTGGCCGATCTCAAGCGCTACTTGGACGTGCGCTACCGCTATATCCGGCAACCGGGCTTGAGCAAGGAAATTGATGACCTGAACGACGAAACCGCCGCCTTGCAAAACAAGATCTGGATCGACGTCAAGCAACGTGTGACCGAAGCCCCCTCGCCCACCACCAATTCGCTGATGAACGCCGTCAACAACGCGTTTGATTCATCGACCACCATGCGCCAGGCGATGGAATTTCGCATGCCCGCACAAATCATCGCGCTGCTGCTGGGTCTGAGCATTTTGGGCACCGCCGCCGTGGGTTACCAATTTGGTTTGACCAAACGCAAAGGCCGCGCGCCGGGCATTGTGCTGGCCATTTTGTGGTGCGTGATCGTGACCGAAATCATCGACATCGGCGCGGCCCGCATCTGGTCATTCCGCACCGATGCGCGGGTGTATGAATGGTCGCTGGACAGCCTGGGCATGCCGCGGGCCACCGACGGACGTTGATCGGCATGATCGCCACAGCACCGCTGACGCACCACAATAACAGTGGCTGCACCACCTTTTTCCAGCCCATCGCTGAAAGACCCATGTCTCAAAATGCGATTGAGCTGCCCGTCAACAGCACGCTTTTGGTCGATCAACGGACATGTTGACCACGTCACGCTTTGTCACCCACCTTAAGTTCTATTAAACTTATAGCATCGTATAAGTGGTGCAAGTGCTTTTTCTGCCATGACATCTCGCGTCGTTTCTGTCGTTTTGATCGCGCTGCTAGCGATCATCCACGCCCAATTGTGGGCTGGGCGTGGCAGCTTGCCCGATGTGACAGCACTGGAGCGCAAACTGCAAGCGCAGCGCAGTGCCAATGCCCAGGCCAAGCTGGTTAATGACCAGTTGACATCTGAGGTCGAAGACCTCAAAGACGGCCTGGGACTGGTGGAAGAAAAAGCCCGATTGGAGCTGGGCATGGTCAGGCCGAACGAGATCTTTGTCCAGGTCACCCCAAGATAAGACGCAACACCTGGCAGCGCTCGCTGGTTGGGTCTGTTTCTGCGGCCCTTAGGCGACAAAACTGCCTGATCAGTAATCCATCTGCCAATCGACAGTGATGCGCCGCTGTTGCAGATCCACGCTGTCGACATAGGCATCCACAAACGGAATCAGACGCTCGCGCGGCTGATCGGCCTCTTGATAGCCAATCACCAGCACCTGTTGCGGGCCTGTGGCCATCAGATCAATCACTTGGCCCAAGGTTTGACCTTCGCGGTTAACCACATTCAGACCTATCAAATCGACCCAGTAATACTCATCCGCTTCGAGCGTTGGAAAGGATGAGCGGGGCACCAAGATGCGCGCACCTTTGAGTGCCTCAGCCGCGTCACGATCGCTGATGTCCTGAATCCCCGCCACCACGGTATCGGCATGCTCGCGGGCTTGGCTGATTTTTAAACGCACTGCACCTTCGAAGGCTGCATCAGCACTGCACTGAGTACCAATACGCTGAAAACCTCGTTCGGGGGGCAGCAAGAACCAGCGTTTGGATGAAAAAAGCGCCTCCGCAGAGGCGCTATAAGGCAAGACTTTGATCCAGCCTTTGATACCCCAAGCTCCCAGCACACGACCCACTTCCACTGCATCGGCGGGCAGATCGGCCGACTCCAGGCCCGGCAGCATGGGATGCGAAAGGGCTTCAGGCAGCAGCGGGCGCAGCCTTGGCCGCTTGCTTGACCAAGCGCACCACGGTGGGCGAAGGCTGAGCGCCCACGCCCAGCCAATGGGTCAGGCGGTCCTGGGCAATGCGCAGGCCCTCTTCACCTTCGACCGCGCTGGGGTTGTAAAAGCCAATGCGCTCAATAAAACGGCCATCGCGGCGCACGCGCTTGTCAGCGACGACAATGTTGAAAAACGGACGGGCCTTGGCACCGCCACGAGAAAGACGAATAACGACCATGTTTGTCTAAATCCTGGGTGGTATGTGGGTGCAGCACGCTGTTCCGGTTGGAACGGGCCAGTGCGCAGCGCCTGGTTTCTTTCAGTGCTGAGACACGCGACATGGCCACCCGGCCAGCGACACACCGAAAAGCCTATGATTATAGCTGGTAGCTTTTGTTACTGCCCCATGCGATTCACCGATGCATGCAACGCGCACCTCCAACCAATGCCCTTGCTCTGGTTTTCGCTCTGCACGCTACCTGTCCATGCGCGCCACGTGCTTGATTCATTCTGCCCACGACACAACGACTCTGACAAAGGCCCAATCATGAGCCGCATCAAAAACAAAACCCTGGCCACCTGGCTAACTTTCTTGGGCGGGCCGCTGGGCTTGCACCGCTTCTACCTTAAAGGCTTGGGCGATTTGCTGGGCTGGATATTGCCCATTCCTACAGCGCTTGGTCTGTACGGCATTGAGCGCGTGCAGCAACTGGGCCAGGACGACCGCTGGAGCTGGGTGCTCATTCCGCTACTGGGTTTTACCATCGCGGGCTGCGCATTAATGGCCATCATTTATGGCCTGATGACGCCTGAGAAGTGGAACGCTCGCTTCAACCCCGCGCTGGATCCTGCCGCCGCACCCGGCCAGACCCACTGGTTCACCGTCGTCGGAATCGCCGCCTCGCTGATGGTGGGCACGGCAGTGCTGATGGCTTCGCTGGCTTTCAGCTTTCAGCGCTACTTTGAATACCAGATTGAAGAGGCACGGAAGATATCGCAGTAACTTCCTGTGGCGCTGACACTGGTGGGTGTCACGCCATTGGCACTCAAAAATACAGCTATTTGAACAGCGACAGACTGAGCCAGTAAGCCAGTGCGGCAACAAAAGCGCTGGCCGGAATAGTCAGCACCCAGGCCCAGACGATGTTGCCCGCCACGCCCCAACGCACGGCACTGGCGCGCTGGGTGGAGCCGACGCCGACGATGGCACCGGTGATGGTGTGGGTGGTGGACACCGGAATGCCCAGCGCAGTGGCCAAAAATAACGTCAGCGCGCCACCCGTTTCCGCGCAAAACCCGCCCACGGGTTTGAGCTTGGTGATCTTCTGCCCCATGGTCTTGACAATGCGCCAGCCGCCAAACATGGTGCCCAGGCCGATTGCCAGATAGCACGAGACGATGGTCCAGGTGGGCGGTGCCGTATCGCCCGCTGCCGAATAGCCGGTAGCGATCAGCAGCATCCAGATAATGCCAATGGTTTTTTGCGCGTCGTTGCCACCGTGGCCCAGGCTGTAGGCCCCAGCCGACACCAGTTGCAGGCGGCGAAACCATTTATCAACCTGGCTGGGCCGGGCGCGGCGGCATATCCAGGCCACCACCACCATCATCAGCGATCCGAACAAAAAACCCAGCAGAGGAGACACAAAGATGAAGGCCACTGTTTTGATGATGCCCCCAGCCACCAGCACGCTGGCACCTGATTTGGCCATCACCGACCCGACGATGCCACCAATCAGTGCGTGCGATGAGCTGGATGGAATGCCGTAATACCAGGTCACCAGGTTCCAGGTAATGGCACCCAGCAGGGCACCGAACACCACGTGCGTGTCCACCACGCCGGGCTGCACAATCCCCTTGCCTACCGTGGCAGCCACACTGAGATGGAAAATAAAAATGGCAACCACATTGAAGAATGCAGCGAACATCACTGCCTGGGTCGGGCGCAGCACGCCGGTCGACACCACGGTGGCAATCGAGTTGGCGGCGTCGTGAAAGCCGTTCATGAAGTCGAACGCCAGCGCCAGCACCACCAGCATCACCACCACCCACAGGGCTGCTTGTACGGTTTCCATGCCGAGGCCCGGTCAGGAATTCTCGAGGACGATGCCTTCGATCTGGTTGGCCACGTCTTCACACTTGTCGGTGATGGTCTCCAGCAGCTCGTAAATGGCCTTGAGCTTGATCACCTCACGCACGTCCGGCTCTTCACGAAACAGCTTGCTCAGCGCACTGCGCATCACACGGTCAGCATCAGATTCAAGCTGGTCAATCTCTTCGCAAGTCTTCAATGCCGCCTCCGCCGTGGGCTGCTCGGCAATCTTGCCCAGCAGGCGCACCGCCGCCTGCACGCGCTGGCAGCACTTCACCGACAAATCGGTCAACCGCATGATTTCGTCCGTCATGTGGTGGATGTCGTACAGCGCCATCGTCTCGGCCGAGTCCTGCAACAAGTCAGCCACGTCGTCCATCAGATTGATCAGGCCGTGAATCTGCTCGCGGTCGATCGGTGTGATGAAGGTGGTGTGGATCAGGCGGTTAACCTCGTGCGTCACGCGGTCGGCGGCGCGCTCGGCGTTGTCCACGTCCTGGTTGTATTTGGCGCGCAGGTGCACGTCGCTGTAATTGAGCACCAGTTGCTGGAATGCCAGCGCGGCTTCCACGGTGCGGTCGGCGTGCTGGTTGAACAGCTCAAAAAAATTGCCCTCTTTGGGCAACAGCTTGCTGAACAGCATGGAAAAAGCGCTCCTGTTCTTTGAAATGGCTGCGTCAAACCCACCAAGGTTAGACGACGATTCGGTGACAGTCATTCAAGTGTAACCACCCGCCACACCGCCTCTTGGCAAAACGTTGCGCATCGGCCACTGCACGACACCCAAAATCGCCCCGCAATCGCCCGGTACAAACCACGCACCTCCTTTGAAGATATAAAAAAATGAGCATCAAAGGATTGATACACGAGCATTACCAACCAATTTGTCGCAAATCAATGAATTGATAAATCAGGACAATCGCTCAATACGCTGATCAGCCACGGCATCCAGCATCGCGGGCGTGACCAGACTTGGGGCCACCTCGACCAGCGGGCGCAGCACAAAGGCGCGACCCGCCATGCGCGGGTGCGGCACGCTCAGCGATGGGCTGCCGATGCGGCCATCGCCATAGCGCAACAAATCCAGATCCAGCGTGCGCGGCGCGTTGGGATACGGGCGCTGGCGCCCCGCCCCGACTTCCAGCCGCTGCAAGGCGGCCAGCAGATCGGGGGCCGTCAGCCGCGTGCGCAGCGCCACCACGGCGTTGATGAAATCAGGGCCATCCGCATCCACCGGCGCACTGCGCCACAGGCCAGAGCGCGCCATCAAGATCGAATCTGAAAGCTGCGCCAATTGGTCGATAGCGGCACGCACAGCGGCTGCCGCATCGCCCAGGTTGGCACCCAGGCCCACGTAAGCCATGACGGGCGCGCGCGTGACAGGCATGGCGACAAAAAAGAAATGGATCGAACAGGCGTTCTATTCGCCACCACCTGCGGGGGGCGCTGTAGAGGCATCTCCACCACTGCTGCCATCGACACCATCTGAAGCGCCACCTGAAGCACCGTTTGAATTGCCGCCAGAGTCATCATCAGAGCCACCGCTTGAAGGCTTGCGCCGCCGCCGACGGCGTTTTTTGGCAGGCGATGGGCTGTCCGCGCCTTCGCTCGTCAGCGCCTCAGGCGTCGCAGGCCATGCGGCATCAGCAGGCGTGGCATCGGTTGCAGCCGCCCTGGGCGCACGATGCACACGCGGGGTCTGTTTTTTGCTGCGCTGCTGCTCAGCGCGCAATTCATCGACCATGCTTTCGCGCGCGCCATCGTCGGCCAGACTGAACTCTTGCCACCAGTCGGCCAGCTCTTCGCTTACCTCGCCCACGTCAGCGCGCAGACGCAAAAAATCAAAGCCGGCGCGAAAGCGGGTTTGTCCGGCCAGGCTGAAGGGCGCGTTGCCGCTGCGTTTTTCAAAGCGCGGCTGCATCATCCAGATTTCGCGCATGTCGGCACCCAGCTTGCCGCGGCCCGACACGTCGCCCACGCGAGCGTCGAACACTTCGTCGACCGCGTCTTGCAAGGCCGGAAACGGATGCGCCTTGCGCGCCAGCCGCTGCTGCCAGCCGGCCAGCACGTCTTGCCACAGCACGCAGGCCAGCAAAAAAGACGGTGCCACCGGCTTGCCCTCGCCCACACGGCGGTCGGTGTCTTGCAGCGCAGATTGGATGAAAGGATGGTCCGCCCGCTCGACCACCACATCCAGCAGCGGGTAAATGCCCTGCGCCAGGCCCAGCTTGCGCAACTGCGCCACGCTGGCCAGCGCGTGGCCGGTTTGCAGCAGCTTGAGCATTTCGTCGAACAGGCGGCTTTGCGGCACCTCGGCCAGCAGCGCCTTGGCTTCGACCAGGGGTTTGGCCGTTTTAGGCTCCAGCTTGAAGCCCAGCGCCGACAGCTTGGCCCCAAAGCGCACCGCGCGGATGATACGCACCGGATCTTCGCGGTAGCGCGTGGGCGCATCGCCAATCATGCGCAGCAGCTTTTTTTGCGCATCAGCAATGCCGCCGTGATAGTCGACCACGATGCGCGTTTCGGGGTCGTAGTACATGGCGTTGACCGTAAAGTCGCGCCGCGCAGCGTCTTCGTCCTGCGGCCCCCAGACGTTGTCGCGCAGCACACGGCCCGATGCGTCCACGGCGTGCTGCTGACCGGCCAACTGGTGTTTGGCGGTGCGTTCGTTACCCCTGACCTGAGTAGCCGCGGCTGAATCCAGATAGGCACGGAAGGTGGACACCTCGATCACCTCGTGCTCACGCCCACGCCCAAACACCACATGCACGATGCGAAAGCGCCGTCCGATGATGAAAGCGCGACGAAACAGCCCTTTGACCTGTTCGGGCGTGGCGTTGGTGGCGACGTCAAAGTCCTTGGGTTTGAGTCCCAGCAGCAGATCGCGCACCGCACCACCGACGATGTAAGCCTCAAAACCCGCCTCTTGCAGCGTGCGCACCACGTTCAACGCGCGTTCGTCCACCAGCGCGGGGTTGATGCCGTGGCCGTCGGGGCCAACTTCCACCCGTTTGCCAAAGCGCTTGCGCGCGCCGCTGCGGCCGGTGGTTTTATCGATCAGTTTGTCGATGAATTTGTCGATCTGTCGCTTGATCATCAGTTGGCCTTGAAAAGTTCCAGAACCGGCCAGCCGCGCTGCACGGCGGTGGCACGCAGCCGCTCGTCCGGGTTGGTGGCCACGGGATGCTGGGCTTTTTCCAGCAGGGGCAAGTCGTTGAGCGAATCGGAATAAAAAGTGATGTCTACGTCCGCCCAATCCAGGCCACGGCCTTTCAGCCACTGGCCCACGCGGGTAACTTTGCCTTCACGAAACGAGGGCGTGCCCGCAATCTCGCCGGTGATCCAGCCGCCATCGCCGCGCGCCAGATTGACGGCGATCAGCTCGTCGATGCCGAAGCTGGCGGCAATCGGCCGGGTGACGAATTCGTTGGTGGCGGTGACGACAATCAACTGATCGCCCGCCTGCCGGTGGCGATCAACCAGCGCGCGCGCTTGCGGCGTGATGGCCGGGCCAATCACTTCGCGCATGAAGCGCGCATGCGCCTGGGCCGCCGCGCCTGGGCCACGCTGACGCACCGGCCCGGTGGTAAAGCGGATGTAGTCATGGATATCCAGCGTGCCCGCCTGGTATTGCGCATAAAACGCGTCGTTGCGGCGTTTGAACTCGCCCGCATCGGTCCAGCCAATGCGGGTGGTGAACTCGCCCCAGGCGTGGTCTGAATCCAGCGGGATCAGCGTGTGGTCAAGGTCGAAAAGAGCCAGTTTTTTCATCATCAAATCAAGCCGTAGCGCCCAATGGTATTGCACAGGCAGCTATTCATTTTCCAGCATGGACTTGATCAGCGGAATGGTGATGGCGCGCTGGGTTTGCAGCGCGTAGCGATCCAGCTTGTCCAGCAGTTGCATCAGGCTGCCTAAATCACGCGAAAAACGCCCCAGCACGAAACCCATGACTTCATCGGACAAGAACACCCCGCGCGCATCGGCCGACTGGCGCAGCACGGCGCGCATATCGCCTTCGGCCAGCGGGTGCAGCTCAAACACATGGCCCCAGCCCAGGCGGGTGCGCAAGTCGTCGCGCACCGGCAAGTCGGCAGGCGGCAGACGACCCGCCGCCAGCACGGCCCGGGGCTTGCCGTGCAGCGGCGATACGGCATTGACAAACCAGTTGAAGGCCATGTGCTGGTGTTCAGGCCCGTAGCGGTGCACGTCATCCAGCAGCACGGCGTCCCAGCGTTCGTCGAATGGTGTGCGTAACGGGGTGTCGGTATCCAGCCAGCCGACCACACGGCCCTGGCTTTGCAGCGCCTGGCGCGCGGCGCGCAGCAAATGGGTTTTGCCGGTGCCTTCTGGCCCCCACACATAGCTGGGCACGGGCGAGCGCGTGGCGCTTTCGGCCCACAGCCGCACGTGTTGCACTGCTTCGGCGTTGCGGCCCGCCAAAAAGCCCGCCAAGGTAGGCTCAGGCGTCAAACCGATATCAAGCGCGATTTGCTTCATCAGGCAATGGGGTGGGTGCGATCCAGATGCAAAAAACAGGTGCTGACAACAGCCGTTGGGCCAGCAACGTCAGGCGTGCACGCTACAAAATATGAAATGGCGCTGCGCCTAGAATCAAGGGTTTGATTTTAAGCGGTGCAGGCAGGCACTGATGCCCCTGTCCGTTACCTTGGCGTTCCATCCATCCGATTCGTGCCCACTACTGACCCACCCATGACCTCCGCAGCCGCCCCTTCCCCCTTGAGCTACAAAGACGCTGGCGTCGACATTGACGCGGGCGACGCGCTGGTCGAACGCATCAAGCCGCTGGCCAAAAAAACCTTGCGCGAAGGCGTGATGGCGGGCATTGGCGGCTTTGGCGCGCTGTTCGAGGTACCCAAACGCTACAAAGAACCGGTGCTGGTCAGCGGCACCGACGGTGTGGGCACCAAGCTCAAGCTGGCGTTTGAGTGGAACATGCACAGCACGGTGGGCATCGACCTGGTGGCCATGAGCGTCAATGATGTGCTGGTGCAGGGTGCCGAGCCGCTGTTCTTTCTGGACTACTTTGCCTGCGGCAAGCTGGATGTGGACACCGCCGCTGCCGTGGTGGGCGGCATTGCCAAGGGTTGCGAGCTGGCCGGTTGCGCGCTGATCGGCGGCGAAACGGCCGAGATGCCTGGCATGTACCCAGCGGGCGAATACGACCTGGCAGGCTTTGCCGTGGGCGCGGTTGAAAAATCCAACATCCTCACCGGCCAAAGCGTGGCCGAGGGCGACGTGGTGCTGGGTCTGGCCTCCAGCGGCGTGCACAGCAACGGCTTCAGTCTGGTGCGCAAATGCATCGAGCGTACCGAACATGCTGGCAACGCACTGCCCGCCACGCTGGACGGGCAGCCGTTGCGGCAGGCGGTGATGGCCCCCACGCGCATTTACGTCAAAAACGTGCTGGCCGCGCTGGCCGCCCACCCGGCCAACCAAGGCGGCATCAAGGCACTGGCCCACATCACCGGCGGGGGGCTGCTGGAGAACATTCCCCGCGTGCTACCCGATCATCTGGGCGCGCACCTGACCAAAGGCAGTTGGCCGCAAAGCGAGCTGTTCGGCTGGTTACAGCACACGGCGGGCATTGACGACGTGGAGATGAACCGCACGTTCAACAACGGCATCGGCATGGTGCTGGTGGTCAGCCCCAGCGCCGCCGACGCCTGCGCCACCCACCTGCGCGCTGCGGGCGAGCAGGTGCATGTGATTGGCCGCATCGGCCCGCGCGGCAACGCCGCGCCGGTGGTGGTGGCCTGAAAAAGCGTGCGCAAATCAGTCCGTGCCGCCCGGGGCCAGCCGCCCCTGCCGCACCACACCTTCCCGGCGGCCCCGCTGCATCGCCAGCAGTACATTGCCATGTGGGTCAGCTACGTGCTGGTGGCCTGCGCGCTGGTGCTCATCATGTTCCAGGGGCTGTTGCCAGGGCTGCTGTGCGTGTACGTGGGCTTTTTGTCCACCCGCTGGCTCAGTCCGCATCTGGGGCAACTTGCGCGCACTGAAGACGGCCAAGCCCCCAAACTGTCGGCCGCGCTGGTGGCACTGCTGCCGCTGTTGCTGGTGGCCATTGCCTTGCCGCGCACGCGCGGGCTGGTGCTGGACGCACCCAATCAGTACCGCGAGCTGCTGGCTTTCATGGCCCGCACCGTGCTGGAGCTGCGCGACAAGCTGCCGCCCGACATGACCAGCCAGTTGCCCGACGGCGCGCAAGAGGTGCAGCGCATCATCGCCGCCTATCTGGCCAGCAAGGCGGGCGCGCTGGCCCTGACGGGGCGCGCCTGGCTCACCGGCCTGCTGCTGGCCTACGTGGGCCTGCTGATCGGCGCGCTGGCCGCCGTGCGCCCCGTTGCAGGCACGCTCAAACCGCTGACCGAAGCGCTGCACCAGCGCATCACCCGCTTTGGCGAAACCTTTCGCCAGATTGTGGTGGCGCAGTTCTGGATTGCGCTGCTCAATACCTGCCTGACCGCCTTCTTTTTACTGGTGGTGCTGCCGCTGTGGGACGCGCGCCTGCCCTACACCATGATGCTGGTGCTGCTGACCTTTGTGGCCGGGCTGATCCCCATCGTCGGCAACCTGATCTGCAACGGCGTGCTGACGCTGGTGGGCCTGTCGGTGTCGCCTGCGGTGGCACTGGCCTGCCTGGTGTTTCTGGTGGCCATTCACAAGGCCGAATACTTCATCAACGCCAAGGTCATCGGCCACCGCACGCACATGGGCGTGTGGGAGTTGCTGGCAGTGATGTTCACCTTTGAAGCCATCTTCGGCCCCGCCGGGCTGGTGGCTGCACCGCTGTTTTACGCCTACACCAAGAAAGAATTACAGATCACGGGCTGGGTGTAGAAAGCGTGCACGAGGGTTGTGCTGCCGCCTGCACTGGGCGCATCCATCGCTCACACCATTGATCGACCCACTGCGCCAGCGCCTGCCCCACTGTGGCCGACGCACTGGCAGACAACGCCAAGCCCAGCACGCCCGCAGCCTGCGTCAAGGCCCGCAGCGGGTCAGACAAATTCACCGCCTGCGCCCCGTTCTGCTTGCTGAGTTTCTGGCCGTCAGCAGCCAGCACCAGCGGGGTATGCAGGTAACTGGGTGTGGGCAGATCCAACGCACTTTGCAGCAAGATTTGGCGCGGCGTGTTGTCGGCCAGGTCTTGGCCGCGCACCACATGGGTGATGCCCTGCTCGGCATCGTCCACCACCACCGCCAATTGGTACGCCCACAAGCCATCGGCGCGCAGCAGCACAAAATCGCCCACCGTTTGCTCGACGTTTTGACGCTGCTGGCCCAAGCGCCGGTCATTCCAGCGAATGTCTTCAGCTACTCTATCCATAGCCGTATATGCCCTTGCTGATTGCGCCAGAGCATAATTTGACTCAAAAAATCCGGTATGTATCCGCCAGGCACGCGCAGCTCGGCCATGCAGACCACCGCGCTCGGAGCGGCAGGTGCCAGGGTAAGGCAGTTCCACCCCGCGCGTGCGCACCAGGCCCTGCGTGCGCTGAGCGGCTTCAATGTCTTTGCGCGAACAGGCGCAGGGGTAGGCCCGGCCCGCCTCGATCAAACGATCCAGCGCCCGGCGGTAGTGGGCGTGGCGCTGCGACTGCCACAGCGGCGGCGCATCGGGCACCAGATGACAGGCGTGCAATTGCTGCAAGATCAGCGCATCGGCACCGGGCACGCAACGCGGTGTATCGACATCTTCAATGCGCACCAGCCAGCGCCCGCCGTGAGCGCGCGCGTCCAGCCAACTGGCCAGCGCCGCCACCAGCGAGCCGGCATGCAACGGCCCAGTAGGCGATGGGGCAAAGCGGCCAACGTACATGACTGGCAACCACCTGGATAGCAACAACCGCGCCCACGAACGCGCTGCGCTCAGCGCCCCACCACGCGCAAAGCCAGCTCCAGACCGGAGACAAAGGCGTCTTCCACCCGGTGGCCCAGGCACCAGTCGCCACATGCACCCAGGCCTTGGTCGTGTTGCCACAAACAGGGCTGGCCCAGCGGTGTGATGGTCTGCGCTGCTGGCCACAGCACTGCTTGCGCCCAGCCTGGCGCGGCGCGGATGCCAGTCACCTCGGCAAAGGCTTTGAGCAGTTTGGCCGTCACGCGCGCCGCATCGTCACCAGCGTGCTCGCGCGACCACACGGGGTTGGCCTGCACCGTCCAGCGCTCAATAGCCCCCCGCCCTGGCTTCGACGATTCGCGCGCCAGCCAGGCAATGCGGTGGTGCGTACTGCGCGCCGCGTTCCACTGCGGCCCCAGCGTATACAGCCCCGGCTGCGCGGCTTGCGGAAAGGCCAACATCAGCGTCCAGCACGGAGCGACTTGTACAGCGCGCATCGCATCGGCCAGTGCTGGCGCACCAGCATGGGCCAGCAACTGGCGCGCGGTTGCCGCAGGTACGGCCAACAGCGTGGCATCAAATCCGGCATGCACAGGGTGATCATCGCCCTCGCCTTGTGTCAGCAGTTGCCAGCGGCCGGATTGCAACGCATCAGGCGCAATCGCACGCACCTGCGTGCTCAGATGCACATGACCTTGATCAATCATTGGCGCAGCCCAGTGACGGAGCAGCGCGTTCATGTCCGGCGCGGGTACCCAGTGCGATTCGCGTGCAGGCAAAGCCGTTTCAACCACGCGCCCGTGCTCGTCCAGCACGCGCACGGCATTGGCGCTCCAGCGGCGTGCCAGACCCGGCGCAGTTTGTGTCAGCGCCTGCTCAAAACGCGCATCGCGCACGGTGAAGTACTGCGCGCCACTGTCAAAACTGCCAAAAGGCGAATCGCACACCGCCATGCGGCCACCCACCTGACTGGCCGTCTCAAACACCGTCACCCGCCAGCCCGCTTGCATCAGCGTGCGTGCACAGGCGATGCCTGCCATGCCCGCGCCTACTACCGCCGCATGCGGCGCAGGGTTTGCTGTATTTGAAATGGCACGCGAATGCGCAAAAGATGGGCGGTGGCGGGTGTTCATGGGCGCACTCTACACGCCTTCAAGCCCCACTTTCTCAGAGCGTGTTCAAAGTCTCAGCGTGAGGAGTGCGGGATGCGGATCGGGATGGGCTGCAAGGCGCAAACCGCAGCGATACCTGGCGGTATCGCGAGGATTTGCAACGCAGCAGACCGCCCGGGGCCGCGCCCACACACCCGCGCAGAGAC
>NZ_JBKEEE010000052.1:0-11003 GCF_047975795.1 Ottowia sp.
GCTGGTGTGGCCGCAAGACGGTGCCGACGCACAGGCCACTTTGGCGGCCGTCACATCAGCCGTGCTGGCCGACAACGCCCACACATTGGGCGTCACCGTACTCACCGCGCTGGCCCGCCCGCGCGCCATCGACATCACCGCCACCATCACGCGCGAGGCGCTGGCCCCGTCCGACCTGCTGGCGCAGATTACCGCTGCGCTGCCCGGCTGGATCGACAGCTACGCCAGCTTGGGGCGCGACATGCCCCGCAGTTGGATCAGCGCACGCCTGCACGTGCAAGGCGTGGCCGGTGTGGCCTACCCGGTGGCAGCCACCCCACCAGAACTCATAACCCTGGCCGACGACGAATACCCGGTGGCTGGCACCATCACCTTGATGGATGGGGGCATCGCACAGTGACCGACGCGCGCACCATCCTGCCCCCCAACGCCACGCCGCTGGAGCGCGCGATAGACCAGACCGCGCCGCAGTGGGCCGCACTGGCCGACGCAGTGCGCAGTGGCACCTACCACGACAGTTTTTTGCCTTGGCTGGCCGCCGAATGGGGCTTGTCCGACCTGGCCCGCCACTTTGCCGACACCCGCGCCCTGATTGATGCCGCATTGCCCTGGCTGTTCGAGCGCGGCACCCCGGCCGCTGTGCTGCGCGCGCTCAGTTGGATCGGCTTTGCCACTGCCCGACTCGATGCAGACGGCCCTTGGCTGCACATTGATTTGGGCCGCACCGCCAGCACCGCCGAGCTGGCCGAAATTGCCCATGTGGTGCGGGCATCCATACCCGCCCACGTCAGTTTTTATCGCGTGTATTACGCCTGGGACTTGCGTGCCATATGGCTTGACGGCGGCACCAAACTGGACTCAGGCGTACTCGACAACGAAAGCGGCGCGTGGGTCGACATTACGGGCGACGACCCCATCAAAGTCAGCTTTGGCCGGCGCAGCGCCGCACTGCTGCCGCGCAGCCTGGGCCAGCCGCTGGCGCGCTGCATCAGCACTGGCCGCAAGCCGGCGCAGCGCCCGCACGCCGGCGCACTGGACGTGCAGCGCCTTGATTTTCCGGTGCTGCCCACTGCCTTGGGCGGCGGCATCACGGTGCGCCCCGCGCTGGCCCCGCAGCGCACCGCCAGCGCGCCGCCACATGCCCGCCGTGTGCCCACTGCTGCCAGCTTGTGCGCCGCGCCCCTGCGCCGCCAGCCGCAGGCGGCCATCGCCATCACCCGCGTGGCCTGTGCGCCGCGCCCGCAACCGCTGGCCCGCACCTGGGACACCGTCGCCGCCTGGGATGCACTGCCCTGGCACCACACCCACATTCTTAGCCGCCTTACTACGGAGACCGCTTAACCATGTCCGCCACCTTGCAAGACGCCGGCCGCACCGCGCTGGCCACCGCTCTCAAAGCCATGCCCATGCACCTGGCCTGGGGCCGTGGCGATCCCGCCTGGGACACCA
This sequence comes from Ottowia sp., assembly GCF_047975795.1. Lineage (GTDB taxonomy): Bacteria > Pseudomonadota > Gammaproteobacteria > Burkholderiales > Burkholderiaceae_C > Ottowia. Next base: position 1,450 of record NZ_JBKEEE010000052.1, read on the forward strand.
CGCCCGAGGCCGAACCCACCGACGCCACTGCCTTGGTGGCCGAGGTGGGCCGCCGCAAAGTCACCAGCGCCGAATACGCCACCCCCGACGCGGCGGGCGTGATCCTGATGCCAGGCGGCGAACGCTTTGCCGTCAGCGCCACACCCACGCCCTGGCTGTACCTGCGCACCGTGTTTGATTTTGCCGAGGCCAATGGCGAAACCATCCGCGAAGTGGCCCTGTTTGTTGGCGGGGCCACCGACGCGGCATTGCCGCCTGGCCAGCACTACTACACCCCAGCGCAAGTGACCGACCCTGGACGCATGTACCTGCTTGACCGGGGCGAGCGCATCGAGCGCACCGGCACCACCTATCAAGCCTTTGAATACATCCTGCCCCTGTAACCACCATGACCCAACCCATTTACAACCGTTTCGACGCCGCCGCGCCTTGGGACTCGGTGCTGTTCCACCCCGACCGCATTTTGCAAAGCGCCGAGGTCAACGAGGTGCAGGCCATCTTTGACCACCGCCTGCGCGCCATCACCGCCATCTTGTTTGCAGACGGCGACATCGTGCGCGATGCGGGCTTGATCGTCAGCCTGCCCAGCGGCGACACACTTTGCCAGTCGGGCGCTGTGTACCTGGATGGTGCGGTGCGCGCCGTGCAGCAAGCCAACATCACCATCCCCGTGGTGGGCAATGTCCATGTGGGCCTGTACCACCAGGTCAGCACCGTCACCGAGCTGCAAGCGCCCGAGCTGCTCAACCCTGCCGCTGGCACGCGCGGCTACATGTTGCCCGGCGCATCGCGCAAGCGTGTGGTGCTGTCATGGGGCGTGGAGGGCGATGGCCAACCCGGCAGCTTTTACCCAATCTGGCTGGTTGAGGATGGTGTCGTCCGACCCAAAGAGCCGCCGCCGAACCTTGATGCAGTCACGCAAGCCATCACCCGCTACGACCGCGACTCATCGGGCGGCAGCTACATCGTGCACGGACTGGCCCTGCGCATGCTGGACGACGACGCATCCGGCGCACAAGCCTACGCCTTGTCCGAGGGCACCGCCCGCGTGGCTGGGCTCAGCCACAGCTTTGCGGCCACCCGCCGCATACTGCACCCCACCGCCCCTGACGTGTTGCGCGTGGACTCTGAGTCGCATATGTCAAGCACCGAGGGGCCGCAGCGCGTGGACATCCACCGCTACCCGGCGGTGGGGGCCATCGAGTACCGCGTCACCAGCCGCCGCACCGTAGACGTAGTGCATGGCGGCTTTACCGGCGCGGCCGACCCATTGCCCGACAACAGCGTGCTACTGCTGGAATCGGTCAGCCAAGGGGCCAGCACCTTTGCCATCGGCACCGACTGCGCGCTCAACGCCGGCCAGGTCGACTGGGCCGCTGCCGGTGCCGAGCCATCCCCCGGCAGCACCTACCAGGTCACTTACACCTACACCCAACTGGTGACCCCCACCGATGCCGACGACAAAGGAGGCACCGTCGCAGGGGCGCTGGCAGGCACGCTGATCCAGGTCAGCTACAACCACGCGCAGCGCCGCATCGACCGCTTGATCCTCACCGCCGAGGGCGAATTTGCCTGGCTCAAAGGCGTCTCGGCACCCTGGACACCTGTGCCCCCCGTGGTGCCCGAAGACGCGCTGGCGCTGGCCAGCGTGGTGCAGTTTTGGGACAGCCGCCGCCGCGTGGCCCTGGACGGCGTGCGCATGGTGCCCATGCAGACCCTGGTCGCCTACGACACCCGCATGGACAACATGGCCACCGACCTGGCTGAGCTGCGCCTGGCCGTGGACATTGCAGGCCGCCACAGCGGCATCAAAAAAGGCTTGTTTGCCGACCCATTGACAGACGACAGCCTGCGCGATGCAGGCCGCCCGCAAACCGGCCTGATCAGCAGCGGCGCACTGCGCCTGCCGCTGGACGTGGTGTCCACCCGCGTGGGCACCCAGCTTACCGAGCGCACCGCACCGGCGCACACCAGCACCCCCGCACTCAGCCAGCCGTGGCGCACCGGGGACATGGCCGTCAACCCCTACATGGCCTTTGACCCATTGCCCGCCGCCGTAGTGCTGCGCCCATCGGTTGACCGATGGACAGAAAGCAAAGACAAGTGGCTTAACGGCATTGCTGGCCGCCAGTCCGATGCCAATACCATCGTGCAAAACGCAGTGGTCAAAACCACCACCAGCGCCATCGAAAATCTGCGCGCCACCACAGTCGGCTTCGAGCTGGATTTTCCGCCCGGCGAAGTGCTGGCCAGCGTGGTCTTTGGTGGCGTGTCCGTCACCCCCACCCCTGTGGATGGCGGCAGCCTGACCGCAGGTGCCAGTGGCATCAGCGGCGTATTCACCGTGCCCGACACCTTGCCGGCAGGCACTTATGACGTGGTATTTACCGGCGCGGCAGGCACCACCGCCGCCGCGCTGTTCACCGGCCTGGGCACATTAATCGAGCGCGAAATTCGACAAACCACGTTTGCCGTGGTGCGCAACAGCGACCCGCTGGCGCAGACCTTTACGCTGGCCGAGTCGGTGCAGTCCACCGGCGTGCGCCTGCGCTACACCGCCAAAGGCAGCAGCGCGGCCGTGGTGCAGGTGCGCGAATGCTCGCAAGGCATACCCACCACCAACGTGCTGGCCGAGGGCCGCGTGCCTGCGGCCGCCATCGCCATCGACGGCAACCCCACCACCATCACCTGGCCACCCACCTTGCTGCAAGCCGCACGTGAGTACGCGGTCATCGTATTTAGCGACGACGCTGACGCCGCTGTCGCCGTGGCCGAGCTGGGCGAGTGGGATCAGCACATGCCCGGATGGGTTGCCAGCCAGCCCTATCAAGTGGGCGTGCTGCTGTCCAGCAGCAATGCCAGCAGTTGGACGACGCACCAAGACAAAGACCTGCATTTTGATTTGCTTGCCGCCGACTACAGCACCGCAGGCACCACCACCGTGATTGACCTGGGTGTAGCCCCTGTGACCGACGCCACCGACTTGATGGTCGCCGCCTACGCCAGCCAGCCCAGCGCCGATGCGGCTTGTGTGTTTGCCCTCGAGTTGGACGACGGCACCACCCACCAGGTGGCACCCGACCAGGTGGTGCAACTGCCCAACCGCTACAGCGGCGACGTGGCCGTGTCGGTGGCGCTGTCGGGCAAAAACCGGCTGGGTGCCGTGCTGGAGCCCAGCGTGCAACTGATGGCCGCATCGCTGCAAACCAGCGGCACCTACATCAGCCCGACCCTGACCGCCGCCGCCGACAGCGACGTGAGGGTGATTTACGACGCCGATTTGCCTGCTGGCAGCGCCGTCACAGTCGATGTGCAGGCCGCAGGCACCGACACCTGGACATTGGTGCCGTTTTTGAGCAGCAGCTCGGCCACCGTGGGCGTGCTGGAGCTGACCCATCGGCTGGAGCATGTTGACGCCGCCGCAGGCCTGCGCGTGCGCTTGACCCTCACCGGCAGCCACACTGCGCGCCCTGCCGTCACCAACTTGCGCGCCGTGGTGCTGTGACAAGGGGCCGCACATGACCATCCCCGACGAACGCACCAGCGCCCACCAACTACCACTGCCCAACAGCGCGCGGCCACTGCACCAGGATGTGCAGCGCCTGCGTGCCGCCCTGCGCCTGATCGACCAGGCGTTGGCCGCGCGCGGTGCCAGCGCCACCACCTTGCAACAAGCGCTGGATCAGCACCTGTCTGCTACCGGCGCGCACACCAAGGCCCAGGTGGGCCTGGGCGCGGTCGACAACACCGCCGACGCCGACAAACCCATCAGCACCGCCACTGCCGCAGCGCTGGCCAGCAAACAGGCCAAGCTGGCCAGCGGCACCACCATCAAAACAGTGGGCGGGCAAAGCCTGCTGGGCGATGGCGACATATCTTTGATCGGCAGCCCCACCACAGCCGCCAGCGATGCCGACCAAAGCCAGTACACCTGGCATGCCAACGGCACCTTGCAGAAAAAAACTTTCGTTTTGAATGGGCAGGCCGGGGTGGTCGCCTACAGCTACACCGCCAACGGCTTGCCCAGCCAGTCCGTAACGGATTGGATGGGGGTGCGCGTCACCACCATCTACACATGGTCAGGCAGCGACCTGATCGACACCACCACCACCAAGGAGCCGCTGTGAGCGATGCCATCGCCCTCATGGGCAAAATAAGTTACCTATCCGGCACTCCGCTGGGCTACGCAGAGCCGCTGCTGATCACCACCAGTCGTGTGATCACGGTGCCATTTAACTGCCTGGCCACCATCCGCGCCATATCGGGCGGCGGCGGCGGCGCAGGCGGCGCGTTTGCCAGCGGCGGCAACGCAGGCACATATGCGTGGCTTGAGACGCCTTTAAAAAAAGGCGACGCAATTACCGTCACAGTGGGCGCTGGCGGGGCGGCCAACAGCAATGGCGGAGCCACCAGTCTAAGCGGCGCTGTAGCTGCCAGCATCCCCGGCGGGCGCGGTGGCGTGCTTGGCAGTGGCCAGCAACCTGCGGCCAATGCCGACCCGACCGGTTGGGACGGCTTTGTGCTGGGCGGGCGGGGCGGCGCATCAGCAACTGCTACGCGCAGTGGTGGTGGTGGCGCGGTTGGCCTTTTTGGTGAGGCTTATGACGGTGGTGCCGCCTCCACCGCCTCCACCGGCGGCGGTGGAGGCGTCGGCGGCGCAGGTGGCTTTCCTGGTGGTGGCTCAGGTGGCCCACCCTTTGGTGCGTCGCCCGGAGCGAACCTTATTGGAGGCACCGGCGAGGCCCAAGTTTCGGATTTGTTATCCCCATTTTTGGTTGCCGCCTGCGGTAGCGGCGGTGCCATCGGCGCAGCTGGCGGCAGTGGTAGCGGCGGTGGCAGCTCGGGCGGTGGCACGGGCACAGGTGGCGCAGGCGGCGCGTTTGGCGGTGGTGGCGGCAGCTTTCAGTCTAGTTCCGCAGGCGGTGGTGGTGGTGGTGCTGGCCTGGGTGGCGGCGGGGCAAGCGCATCAGGCGGTGCTGGCGGTCGCGGCGGCGTTGTTTTTATTTTTAAGCAGGTGGCGTAAATGGGCAAATACAAACTTGCAAACGGCGACGTGATCGTGGCCACCCCATCGTTCATCGACGCGCACCATCCCGGCGCAGAGATACTGCCCGAGGCCGTAGAGGTGACGGCCACGACGCGCAATATCACACGCCTGGCTTTTCGCAACCGCTTCAGCGTGGTCGAAAAAACGGCACTCGAAATTGCCTCGCTAGACAAGGCCACTGCGGCCTTGGCTACGCGCCAGCAGGCCGCCGCGCTGCGCGTGTACCTCAAAGACGTGGACTCATCTACGTTTATCGACCTCGACCGAGCCGAAACGCGCGCCGGTGTGCAGCAGCTTGAGGCGCTGGGCCTGCTGGCTGTGGGCCGCGCCGCAGAGATTTTGGACGCGCCCATCCAAGACGCGGAGCGCTACCAACCATGATGCTTGCCTTGCGCGCAACCCCTAGCGCATCGGCCACGCGGCCGCAGCGCTGGTTTTCCGCGCTCACCCGCTGGCGCTTGTGCAGCCAGTGGTGCCACGGCGGCGTGGTGCTGGATGGTGATCTGCTGCACAGCAACCGCGCGCATGGACTGCACCGCGTGCCCGCCGCCGACTGGGAGCCGCACAAGTGGCACCTGATCGACCTGGGCAGCGCCCGCGATGCGCAAGTTGCCACACTGTTTGACGTATGGGAGGGCACCGCCTATGACGTGCTGGGCGTGCTGGGCTTTGCCCTGCCCATCGGCGGCGATCAGCACCGCCTGTATTGCTTTGAGTGGTGCGCATTGGCTATGGGCATCCCGCATGCGCAATGGATGACGCCAGAGCGCCTATTGCTGCACGCCCTCAAAAACAAGGCTTAAAAAAGTAGCCCCCGCCGCTACAAACCCAATAGCTGGCATGCGCCGCGCGCGCATGGCCCAATGACCAACAACCCATCAAGCACAGGACACCACCAACATGGCCACCTCATTTCATCACGGCGTCAGCGTCACCGAAACGCTGGACGGCCAACAGGTCATCCGCATCAAATCGCCCAGCGTGATCGGCCTTGTGGCCACCGCCGACGATGCCGACGCCAGTTACTTCCCGCTCAACGTCCCCAAGCTGGTTACCAAAATCAGCGAGGCCCAAGGCAAAGCCGGCACCAGCGGCACGTTAAGCACCGCGCTGCGCGACATTGCCGACCAATCCATGCCGGTCATGGTGATCGTGCGCGTGGCCGAAGGGCAGGGCGCAGACGCGGCCGAAATTGCCGCCGACCAACTGGCCAAAGTGATCGGCACCAACGTGGCCGGTGCCTACACCGGCGTTTATGCCTTGCTGGCCGCCGAGACCATCACCGGCGTCAAACCCAAGATTTTGGGCATCCCCGAGCTGGACGTACCCGAAGCCCGCGCCGCCCTGGTGGCCGTGGCCAAAAAGCTCCACGCCATGGCCTACGCCGAAAGCCACACCGACAGCGTGAGCAACGCCATCACCGACTTTGGCACCCTGGGCGACCGCGAAGCCATGCTGATTTATGGCCGCTTTACCCGCTTTAACGTGGCCACCAAAACCACCGCAGAGGTTGGCCCCGTGGCCACCGCCCTGGGCTTGCGCGCGCAAATCGACGCCACGCAGGGCTGGCACAAAACACTCAGCAACGTGCCCGTATCGGGCGTGTCGGGCATCGCCCCCGCCTATGCCGTGCACTTTGATTTGGTCGACGCCAACACCGACGCCAATTTAATCAACGAGGCCAAGGGCACCTGCCTGATTGCCAAACAAGGCTTTCGCTTTTGGGGCAACCGCACCACCGCCACCGACGACCAATTTATGTTCGAGAGCTACGCCCGCACTGCCCAGGTGCTGCGCGAGTCCATCGCTGAGGCGCACTTTGCCTACATCGACCGCCCGCTCACGCCCGGCCTGGCGCGCGACATCATCGAGGGCATTCAAGCCCTGGGGCGCGACCTGGTGGCCAAGGGCTATTTGTTGGGCTTTAAATGCTGGTACGACGAAGACCTCAACGAGACCGATCAAATCAAGGCCGGGGTGCTGACCATCAACTACGAATACACCCCAGTGCCGCCACTGGAAAACCTGCACCTGATGCAAAGTTTTACCGACAAGTACCTGGCCGAATTTGCCACCAAAGTGGCATCGGCCGCCGCCTGATCGACACACCCTTAAGCCACACAAGGACACCACACTATGGGACTGCCCCGCAAACTCAAAGCCATGGCCGTTTTTGTCAACGGCACGCACTACGCCGGCGAGTGCACCGAGGCCACGCCACCCACCATGGAGCGCGAGACCGAAGACTACCGCGCAGGCGGCATGGACGGCCCCGTCAAGCTCGATATGGGCGGCAAAGAGCTGACCCTGACCCTCAAGATGGCGGGCCACGTGGCCGCGCTCATTACCCAATACGGTGGATCTTTGAGCGGCACCCAGTTGCGCCTGGTGCAAGCCGTGCAAGCCGACGACACCGACGCCGTGCAAGGCGTAGAGGTGGTCGCCCGTGGCCGCCTCATCAAGTTCGACCCCGGCAACGCCAAGGTAGGCGACTTGACCGAGCACGAGTACGAGTTTGCGCTGACCTACTTCAAGTGGATCGACAACGGCACCACCCTGGTCGAGGTGGACTACATCAACATGATCGAAAACGTGGGCGGCGTAGACCGCATGCAGCAAACCAAGGCCACGCTGGGAATCTAAAACCAGCGCCACACGCATCACAGCAGGCCCATCAGCCACGGGGTTTTCGGTCATCCCCGACTCCGCAAAACCGAACCTATTTTTGGAGTGACCCATGAGCAATAAAACCACCGTCCCCAAGGCCACCGCAGACACCACCGGCGCAGACACCACCGGCGTGGAGACCGCCGCCGCCGCCCAGCCGCTGGCCGATGCCGTAGCCACCGGCCCCCACATTGCCACCGAGCATGACTTTGGCCCGCGCTACACCACCCGCATCAACCTGCGCAAACCCATCCAGCGCGCCAGCGCAGAGATGCAACCCGTTGCCACGCTGTACCTGCGCGAGCCTACGGCGGGTGTTTTGCGCGGCATCAAACTGATCAACCTGGCTCATCTTGATGCGCAAGAGCTGCTGCAACTGCTACCGCGCATCGCCATGCCGCGCCTGTCTCCGCAGGAGACTGACGCACTCAGCCTGCCCGACACCCTGGCCTTGTGCGAGGCGTTTGGCGGTTTTTTGTAGCCCCAGGGCCGGATGGACAGGCACGCCCCATGGTCGCAGACCTGCACGGGGTGATGGCCAACCTGGCCCAGGTGTGGCACTGGCCACCCAGCGACCTGTGGGGCATGACCGTGCCCGAGCTGATGCACTGGCACGCGCTGGCCATGGATCGCAACCAGCCGGGCAAAAAATAATCGAGTGCGCTATCATGTACCACCATGTCCGATTTAATCTTGACCGTCATCGCTTGGGCCGCACTGGCCTTGATGCTGCTGGCGTGCCTGGGGGTATTGGCGCTGCCACTGCACCTGTGGTTGTTATCGGCCATGGATCGGCAAATAAAAAACCTGCGCGGCGGCTGATTGACGCCCCCGTGGCAAGGGGGCAAGCATGAGCAACGATCTGCGATTGCAGGTGCTGCTAGAGCTTAAAAACAAAGCGCTGGCCCCCCTGAAAGACCTTGCCAAGGGCAACGAAAAACTGGTTGCCGGACTGGCGACCACCCAGGCACAACTCGATAAGCTGGCAGGCCAGCACGCCGCCATCGAGCAATTTCGCAAGCTGCAAACCAACCTGGGCGAAACCAGCGCCAAACTGACCGCCGTCCGCTCTCGCCTGGTCGAGTTGCGCGCGGCCAAAACGGACGACGCGGCGGCGCAAAAAGCCCACAACGCTGAAATTAAATCCGGTGAGAAACTGCTGGCCAAACTGGAGGTCAGGCAAGACAGCCACCGCCGCCAATTGCAACGCACCCGCACGGCACTGGAAAAGCTGGGCGTGACCAACGTGGCCCGCGCCGAAGCCATGTTGGCCACCAACATTGACCGCGCCACCGGCGCTGCCAAACGCCAGCAGGCCGCGTTGGAGCGGCTGCAAAAAGCCCGCGAAAAACACACCAAAACGCTTACGCGCGCGGGCATGATCGGTGCTACGGGTGTGGGCATGGCCATGGCTGGCCACCGGCTGGGCCGTGGTGTGGGCACCGTGCTGGGAGCCTACAGCGAGCAAGAAAACGCCAGCAGCGACCTGCGCAGCGCCATGATGCTCCAAGGTGGCCAAGTGGCCCCCGAGTTCGCGCAGATGGACGCCCTGGCCAAGAAGCTGGGCGACCGCCTGCCAGGCACCACGGCAGACTTTGTCAACATGTTCACGATGTTGCGTCGCCAGGGCATCAGCGCACAAGCGGTGCTGGGCGGCACCGGCGAGGCCGCAGCCTACCTGGGCGTGCAGTTGCGCATGCCTGTTACCGAGGCGGCCGAATTCGCCGCCAAGATGCAAGACGCCACCCGCACCACAGAACGCGACATGATGGCGCTGATGGACGTGATCCAGCGCACCTTTTACCTGGGCGTGGATTCGGGCAACATGCTGCAAGGCTTT
>NZ_JBKEEE010000054.1:0-2054 GCF_047975795.1 Ottowia sp.
AGCCAATAAGGTACTCAACAAGGCAGTCAAAAAATCCTAAGTGCCAATACCATCGGGGGCGCCGCAACGCAACTGGGCATTTTAGCCCGCCGCCCCTTGTGTCGATCACCTCACCCCATAAAGCAAGCAGCCCATCGCGCACCATTTGCATGAACACGCCGAACAACGCGCCCATCCGCCTGCAAGATGCCATCGAACAAGCCCCTACACTGGCCCAGTTGAGCCAGCGCGCCACCGCATCGGCTGCGTGCCTGCGCGCCGTGCAGCCCCTGTTGCCCCCGGCCCTGCGCAGCGCCGTGCGCCCCGGCAACCTTGAAGATGGCCACTGGTGCCTGTTGGTGCCTCACAACGCCGCAGCGGCCAAGCTGCGGCAACTGGTGCCCACCCTGGTGGCCGCCTTGCAAAGTACCAACCACCCAGTGAACACCATTCGCATCAAGGTGGAGCGCGCCAGCTTCGGCCCATAGAATCTTTGCGCTGAAAGTACCTAGATCGCTTATCTGTCAAGCATCACAAGCTATCAAAAAAGTAACACTGCAACCGCACACCGGCGTTAATCCCGCCCGCTGCGGTACGGCTCCTCAAACGGCCTGAAATCCTGCTCGGCCAGCGCATCAGCCATCCAGGCGGCCACGCCGGGCAAATCGCACACGCGCTGCATGTACGCCGCCACATCGTCCGGCACGGGCAGCGCAAAGGTGCGCAGGCGCATCACCACCGGGGCGTAAAAGGCGTCGGCCACCGTAAAGCGTCCAAACAACAGAGGGCCGCCGTATTCGGCCAGCAGGGATTGCCAGATTTGCACGATGCGGGCCACGTCCGCGCACACACCGGGGTTGTCGCGCCAGAGGGTCTGACCCGCCTCAGGCAGTTGCGCCTCGATGTTCATGCCGCAGGCGCTGCGCAGCGCACCAAAGCCGCTGTGCATTTCGGCCACCACGCTGCGGGCGCGGGCGCGGGCGGGCGCTTCGCGCGGCCACAAATGGGCCTCAGGAAACTTTTCGGCCAGGTATTCGGCAATCGCCAATGTGTCCCACACCGTCACATCGCCTGCCGCTCCCCGATCGACCAGCACCGGCACCTTGCCCGCCGGACTGATCTGGCCCAGGCGTTGCTTGAATTGCGAGTCGGCATCGAACGAGTCAAAACGCAGCATCACCTCGTCAAACGCAATACCCACCTGCTTCATCAACACCCACGGGCGCATGGACCAGGACGAGTAGTTTTTATTGCCGATGTAGAGCTGGAGCATGGTGCAACCTTTGGTGTGGAGCATGCAAGTTATCACAGGCTCAACGCCTACTGCTCAGCAAAACATGGGGGAGGCAGGCCAAACCGTGATACAAAGTGCACAAATTTAAACAAAGAAGTTTTGTATGAACAAGTATCTGGCTTTTGCCATCGTCGCAATGGGATGCGCATCAAGCGCATCCGCCATCACGGTCACCGGTAGCGCTACAGTGACCTGCACCGAATGGGTCGCCGCACCAGGGTCGTACGGCGACTTTGACCGCGACAACACAGGAATGGGCTTCGAAGCCATTACTTTGACCGTGACAGACGCCGTCGGAACTGTCTTGTGGTCATTGAGCTATAACGGTGGGGTTCCGTCGACCCAGACGTGGTCTGGTGCCACTTATTCGGCCAGCCCTGCCTACAGCCCCATCACCTTCCGCGTCATCAGCAACGCAGGCAATGGTTTGCCCGAGCAGGTGGCGTATCAGGCCACCGGCACCTGCGCCAGCGTCCCTACGCTGGCACCTGTCAACGTGCCCACTTTGGATGCTGCAGGGCTTGGCACGCTGGCCGGTTTGTTGGGTGCAGCCGGTGTTTTCTGGCAACGCCGTCGGCGCACCAGCAAAAAAGCTGATTGAATTGCCATCTTTGGCGTAAAAGCGCCAAAGGTGCGCATCAGGATACCTTTTTGGTGCTTGCATCCACCACATAATTCTGCGGCCCGCGCGCGGCAATCTTCAGCGCGCCCAGCCGGTTGCCCAGCGCGGCGCAGCGCGGCAAGTCCCAGCCGCGCTCCAGGCCCACCAGCAGCGCGCCGC
>NZ_JBKEEE010000074.1:0-50913 GCF_047975795.1 Ottowia sp.
TAAGCACCAAAGATCAAATGGTGGTGTACATCATGGGTTGGCTGCTGGCCGGTTACCTGTTTGCGCACCAGTTGCTCAGCGTGTGGCGCAAGCCCGAATCTGCCCTGCTGTATCTGATGCAGCCAGCCTCTACGCTGGAAAAATGGCTGCTGATGGCCAGCACCCTGCTGCTGGGCTTTACGCTGCTGTACAGCGCGGTGTTCGCGGCGGTGTTTTCAGTGGCCAGCGAACTGGGCCACCACCTGAACGTGCTGACCTGTCAGACGCAGTCGTATTGCGAGCTGTCTTCGATCAAACCGGCCGTCACTTTTGTGCCGCTGCGCCCGCACCCCATGGTGCTGAACGTCATGGGCTGGCATGCCCAAGCGGCCTGGGCGCTGGTGTACGTCGCGTTAACCGGCTACGCCGCCGCCGGGCTGGTGATGTTCAAACACCACGCGGCCTTGCGCACCCTGGTGCTGGCCATTGGGCTGTGCATCGCCTTGTTTTTGGTGCTAATTCCGGTGGGCGGCGAGGTGAACTTTAAAGTGCTGGGCGTCTGGTTACAACCGGCAGAACTGCGCGTCTGGGCTTCATGGGCCGCCTATACCCTGTCCCTGACCTGCTGGCTGGGTGTGCCTGCCTTGTTCTGGCTGGCCAGCTACCGCGCACTGCGCGAAAAGGACGTGGCATGAGGCGCAACCAACGTTGGGCGCTGCCCTTGGTGCTGCTGGCCTTTGCAGTGTTGGCAGGCAGCATGATGCTGTCGGCAATGCTGTTTCCTGACCAATCAACATCCAGAACTTACCGCTGGCCTGCTGCTGATACCGCCACCCTGCGCCGGGTGGTGGTGGCACCCGCCGTGGGCCGTGGAGTGCAGACACAACTGGAATGGTCGGACGATGCAGCGCTGGAAATCACCGCCAACGAAAATCAATCGTTTGAACCGGCCTTGGTCTTGCGCCAGCAAGGCGATACCTTGTACATCGACCAGCGCCTTCCAGTGCCTGCCTCAAACGAACGGCGGCACCGTCAAATTAGACACCTGACGCTGCGCCTGCCCATGCAGGTCCATCAGATCGAGGCCGATGAAATCAGCCTGCACGAAAGCGCCCCAATGCGCCTTGCACTGCAAGGGCGCAGGGTCAATGTCAATCTGGCTGGCCTGCACCGCAACATTGAGCACCTGCGCATCACAGGGCTGAACGATGGGTGTGAACTGCTGGCAAGCTGGCGCGGCCCCCGCCTGACAGTGCGCGCAGGCCAGGTGCACCAGTTGCAAATCGAAACCTTGTCAGGCCACGTCGAGCTGAATGATTTTGGTGGTGTTGATGTCGTCACACTGCACAGCCCGCCCGAGACAACTTTGCTCGTGGACAAAGTGGGCGATTTGCCCAAGCTGCAATGGCACGCCTTGTCATCCGAGCGCAGCGCTGCGCTGAATGAACTGTCCAGGCAACGTGCCGCAGCATCGGTCGGGACAGCCAGCGACGATGACCATGCATGTCCATCGCCTGACATCAGGATGAAACGCAGCCCTGCAATGAATTAGAAAACAGGCTGTTTTCGCAATATTGGCTTATTAGCTATTAAAAATATAGTCATTTAAAACATTGGGGCAGTTACGTCAAACGCGCCAAGCACATCGCCGCACCCGGTCAGCATCGGCATCCACCACCCAGCCTCCACCATAATGACGGCTTTCAACGATCTGGCGCAAGGAGCCTCCGCATGACCGCAAGCATGACTGCAAACATGAACCATTTGCACAAGCGTTCGTTGTTGAAACTGGCCGCACTGGCCGCCGCCGCCAGCGCCCTGATGGCCTGCGGCAAGAAAGACGAACCCGCGCCCGTTGCCACACCGGCCCCGGCAGCATCAGCCGAAGCGCCCGCCCAGCCTGAGCCGCTGAAGATTGCCTTTGCCTACGTCGGCCCTGTGGGCGACGGTGGCTGGACGTTTGCGCACGACAACGCCCGCAAGGCGCTGGAAAAAGAATTCGGCAGCAAAATCACCACCACCTACGTCGAAAGCGTGCCCGAAAGCGCCGACGCCGAGCGCGTCATCCGCGACATGGCCAGCAACGGCCACAAGCTGATTTTTGGCACCACCTTCGGCTACATGGAACCCATGCTGAAAGTGGCCGCCGACCACAAGGACGTGAAACTCGAGCACGCCACCGGCTACAAAACCGCCGAAAACATGCGCACCTACGACAGCCGCACCTACGAAGGCGCGTACATGGCGGGCGTGATCGCCGGGGCCATGACCCAAACCGGCACGCTGGGCGTGGTGGCCTCGATCCCGATTCCGGAGGTCATCCGCAACATCAACAGCTTTACCCTGGGCGCGCAAAGCACCAACCCCAACGTCAAAACCAAAGTGGTGTGGGTCAACGAATGGTTCAACCCGCCCAAGGAAACCGAAGCCGCCACCTCGCTCATCAACGGCGGGGCCGACGTGCTGATGCAAAACACCGACTCGTCCGCCGTGCTGCAAACGGCTGAGAAGATGGGCAAGCGCGGCTTTGGCTGGGACAGCGACATGACCGCCTACGGCCCCAAGGCGCACCTGGGATCAGCCGTGATCGACTGGACGCCCTACTACATCAAGGCCGTCGGCGATGTGCTCAATGGCGCTCCATGGGCACCTGGCCACACCTGGTGGGGCGTGAAAGAAGGTGCCATCGACCTGGTATCGCTGGCCGGAGACATCCCCGCCGAAGCCAAAACCAAACTCGACGAAGTCAAGGCCGGGTTGAAGGCTGGGACATTCCATATCTGGAAAGGCCCCCTCACCGACAACACCGGTCAGGAAGTGCTGGCTGCGGACGCCGTGGCCGATGACGACTTCATGCGCGGCATCAAGTTCTACGTGCAAGGCGTCGAAGGCACGGTGCCGGGCGGCGACAAGTAAATCAAACATCGCGCCGGACGATATTTCGGCACATCCAGCGCGGCGCTTGGGGTCACAGACCCACGTTTTCTCATGCCCAGTCGCCAACCCCACTGCATGCGACAATCCCGCCCCGCGTGGCACCCCTTGCTCCAGGATGTCGCGCGTCGTTTCAGATCCCGGGGCCATGTAGAGGACCACCATGTACAAAAACCTCGCTGCCGCGCTTGTGGCTGCCTGCTTTTCGCTTCCCACCTTTTCGCAAATCCAGCCTGCGCCCGCGTCGGCTGCCATCAAGGTGGCGTGGGTGTATGTGTCGCCCATTACTGAAGCGGGCTGGACGCAGCAGCACGATCAGGGGCGGCGCGCGGTCGAAAAGGCGCTGGGCCATCAGGTGCGGACCACGCATGTGGCCAACGTGCCCGAAGGGGCCGACGCCGAGCGCGTGATCCGCGACTTGGCGCAGCAGGGCCATCAGATCATTTTTACCCCCAGCTTTGGCTATATGGAGCCAACGTTGCGGGTGGCGCGTGATTTTCCTGATGTCAAGTTCGAGTCCATCACCGGCTTAAAGCAAGCCCCCAATGTGGCCACAGCCAATGCACGCTACTACGAAGGGCGCTATCTGGCGGGCGTGGCTGCCGGGCGCATGACCCAAACCGGTCTGGCCGGCTATGTGGCCGGTTTTCCCATTCCTGAGGTGTTGCAAGGCATCAATGCCTTCACGCTGGGTATGCGCAGCGTCAATCCCAAAGCCGAAGTGCGCGTGGTGTGGTTGAACGAGTGGTTTAATCCAGCGCGCGAGCGCCTGGCCGCGCAGGCGCTGATGGATCAGGGGGCCGACGTGCTGGCGTTTCACACCGGCTCCACCGCCGTCATGGCGACGGCTGAAGAGCGCGGCAAACTGGCCGTGGCCTACCACTCCGACATGCGGCGCATGGCCCCCACAGCGCAAATCGTCGCAGTCACGCACCAGTGGGGCGACTATTACACCCAGCGCGTGCGCCAGGCACAGGCGGGCACCTGGCGCAGCGGTAATGTGTGGGGCGGGATCAAAGAAGGCATGGTGCGTGTCGAGGCTTTTGGCCCCAAAGTGCCCAAGGCCGTGCAAGATGAGGTGCTGAAGTTGCAAGCCGATATCGCCGCAGGCCACCTGCACCCGTTTCACGGCCCCATCAAAGACAACGCAGGCACCGAGCGCGTGCCGCCAAGCCAGACGCTGGACGATGCGCAAATTCTCGGCATGGACTGGCTGGCTGAGGGCGTACGCGGAAGTCTCAAATAAGTCAGACTCGACCTGGTGTCCTGAGTTGCAAATGTTTTCAAGCAAAATACGGGAATTATATACTTGACAAACCCTGATGCATAGGGCACACTTCAGTCATCGGAGCACAAACCATGGCTGAACCAATCCTCAACCAACCCCACTTCCAAGACGCAGACAAGGCGCGCGAGTATCTGGAAGCCCTGCGCTGGCCCAATGGCGTTGTGTGCCCGCACTGTGGCTCAATCGGTGAGCACTACAAGTTGCAAGGCAAAGCCCACCGCCCCGGCGTTTACAAGTGCACCGATTGCGCCTCTCAATTCACCGTCACGGTCGGCACCGTGTTCGAGCGCAGCAAGATCGCCCTGAATGTCTGGCTCCAAGCCGTGCACCTGATGTGCGCCAGCAAGAAAGGCATCAGCGCCAAGCAGTTGGAGCGCATGCTTGGCGTGACCTACAAAACGGCCTGGTTCATGTCGCACCGCATCCGTGAGGCCATGACGGCTGAATCGGGTGGCCTGCTGGGCGGTGGCGGCTCCACGGTTGAGGTTGACGAAACCTATTGGGGAAACACCCATCAATCCAAGATCGGCAAACTGGTTGGCACCAAACAGGGCGGCCACCAGAAAGAAAAGATTGTCTCGCTGGTTGAACGCGGCGGTAAGGTGCGCTCGATTCATGTCGAAATGGTCACGGCGGCCACGTTGAAGGAGGCCATCGCCAAGAACGTGGACAAGAACACCCACATTCACACCGACAGCCACTACGGTTACCGCAAAGCCACGCAAGGCTACGCGAGCCATGAAACCGTGAACCACACCATCCAAGAGTACGCTCGTGGCAACGTCACGACGAACACCATAGAAGGTTATTTCTCAATCCTTAAGCGTGGGCTGGTCGGCACGTTTCATCACGTCGGCGAGCAGCACTTGCAGCGTTACGTGCATGAGTTTGACTTCCGCTACAACACCCGCAGCGCCCTCGGCTACAGCGATACTGACCGCGCCAATCTGGCGCTCAAAGGGATCGCTGGCAAGCGGCTGACGTATCAAAGGACTTGTTCGCAACGGGCCGTCTAAGTTTGAGCGGCTAATCGCCAAACTAATGCGATAGCTCTTGCGCTTCTTGTTTAATGAGCGATTCAAAGGCAAGTTCATCAAAAATCAGTGCTCGATCTGTGTAGTAAGCAGCTCGTTCAAACTGCTTCTTGCCTACAGCAGCTTGGTTTTCAGCAACCGCAATAACATTTACCGGACGCTTGTCCGACTTGTATTTTTCATGAATTACTTCTGCCTCAAGAAGTCGCGCAGAGGATGTGGCAGCTATAATTATTATTGGCGTTTTTGTCTCGATCAAATAATCAGCCACAAATCCGCCAGCTATAGGAAGCTCAGCGTTTTGCTTAGCTGGCGCATTCATTTCATTCACGATATTATGAACGATAGCTTGCAATCGTTCACGAAAGTCATTCTGAACTCGTTCACCGCGCGGCATGGATACTGCATATAACTGCTGAGCGACTTCGGCTACACGAAATATATACAATGGAATGTCTGTCTCGGAAGCTGTAGTGACGGATAAAATCTCATCGTCATCGAGTCCAACTGGTGATAAAAATTGAAGCTCTTCCATCCACCGTGCAAACGCCTCGCTTTCTATATCTCCACCATTGACAGCGGCAAAGAACGCAGCCTCCCCATTGTCATCGATCGTAAAGCCGCCATCGTTCTTGCGAACGCGAACGACGACCTGATCGCCACCCTGGTACTGAAGTGGCGTAATCACTCGTGCTAAGCGCTTGCTCTCTATTTCAACCTTAAAAAGGTCGCAAATAGATTTCTTTAAGTAATCCATAACAAAGCCTAAGCAATTAGCTTCATTTGGCCGCCATCACTAGATTCCGGCAACGCTATCCCACATTTTATACAAAATAATTTAATAAGCTCAATTCTATCGAGAGGATCGCGTGGGTCAAGTAGTTTTCCATAATCTTTTGTTATATCGAACTCTGGCGCGCCTGGTAGCTGCCTATTTAGATAATCAGAATTCGTTTTGCACGGAAGTTTACAATGAATTCCTTTATGACTTGGGTGCCAATGAAATTCAAAAATCGGATAAAAACCACCTCCAGAAATCTTCAAAAACAGGTTTGCAAGAAATAATCTATCTGTTAATTCGTTTCCATCGCGCCAAAGCATAAACGCGGCATGATTGCCGGAAACGTCGATAAAACCCGTTGTGTGAACACGCGCACCTCCAACCTTGTGATACGGTCGAGGATGTTTGTTCCGCTTGTGCGTCTTAAAATCAGGAAACTTTGAAAGCCGTTTTTCCTCGGCTTTCTGGAGTCGTAGCTGTTTAGGGATCATGGCAAGAACTTTGGCGTACCATTGCATCATGCCACCCGTTCAACAGCCCGTGAACCACCAAAACGTCAAACCCCGCTCGCGTGAGGACAATGTGTTGCGCAGAATGCTCAACACCCCGCCTCAGCCCAAGCAGGCACCAAAGCCAGCCGCGGCCAAGACGCCCAAGAAGTAGCCGCTAGGTCAACGGCCTACCGTAGCCCGTTGCAGGCTATGGTTTGTTAAGTATATATCTCCCCAAAATACAGCTTTTGCGCAAGAACAACAAGCGTAATCAGCTACTTAATCTATAGCAATTTATTGCCTACATCATGAGCATCAAAAGCGACCGCTGGATCCGCCGCATGGCCGAGCAGCACGGCATGATCGAGCCGTTTGAACCCGGCCAGGTGCGCCAGTCTGCCGACGGACAAAAAATCGTCAGCTACGGCACCTCAAGCTACGGCTACGACATCCGCTGCGCGCCCGAATTCAAGATCTTCACCAACATCCACAGCACCGTGGTCGACCCCAAGAACTTCGACGAAAAGAGCTTTGTCGATTTTCATGGCGACGTCTGCATCATCCCGCCCAACAGCTTTGCGCTGGCGCGCACCATGGAGTACTTTCGCATCCCGCGCAACGTGCTCACCGTGTGTCTGGGTAAAAGCACCTACGCGCGCTGCGGCATCATCGTCAACGTCACCCCTTTCGAGCCGGAATGGGAAGGCTACGTCACGCTGGAGTTCAGCAACACCACCCCCCTGCCCGCCAAAATCTACGCGGGTGAAGGCTGCGCCCAGGTGCTGTTCTTTGAAAGCGATGCCGACGACGTGTGCGAAACCAGCTACAAGGATCGGGGCGGCAAGTACCAGGGCCAGGTGGGCGTGACGCTGCCCAAGGCTTGAGTCGGCGTGTTGCAGTGGCGTCGGTCAGCCAAGCGCCAACCAGCATATTGCATCGTTCAAGCCACAGGCTTGGCGTGAAAACGTCCCGCCTTTCGGATGTCTGCATAAGCGGCGTTGAAATCCGCCTGGTAGCCCGGCCCCAGCATGATCGGGTTGGCGATGATGCCGTCGCACACGTAGTGGCTCAGATAGTCAAACACACCGGTTTCAAACAGGAAAGGCGGCGCATCCACCACTTGGTCAAGCGGCGTGGTCAGCGCCTTGACGGCATAGGCGTTTTCAGCATCCTGATCGAGAAAAATGGCACGAGTCTTGCTATGGCGAAGGTAAATCCACTGCGCCACCCGCACTGTCCGAATGGCTTCAGCCACATCCGGATCCACGGCCCGGCCCTGGACAGCAAGTTCGGTTATGGCGTGATCGATCAGCGTGGGCTTGTCCTTGGCGAGCGCACGCGCAGCGGCCAGGTCGTTGATGAGCGAATCGCTTGCCGGCGTGCTCGAAGCGTTCAAGACCTGCTGAAGCACGGCGGTATAGCCATGAATGAAGCGCATGGCCTGATCGTGTGGGAGAAGCATTTTTTGCGCTGGCCTTATTGACCTTGCCCTCGGAATGTGAATTCCATAGCCGAGTCACATTTTCGCTGTTTTCGGCTGTGCCGCGAGCCAGCATTGCTCGTATTGCATGGGACTGATGTAGCCCAGCGTTGAATGCAGCCTGCGGCTGTTGTACCAGAGTAGCCAGTCTATGGTTTCCGTCTTTGGCTGCACGACGGGTTTCAAACCGCATGCCGTGCAGCCGTTCCACCTTGAGTGAGCCGAACAGGGCTTCGCTGCACGCATTGGCCCAGCAGTCGCCCTTTCGGCTCATGGAACTGCGCATGCCGTATTCCTTGAGCAGGTTCTGGCAGTCACTGCTGCCATATTGGCTGCCACGGTCACTGTGGAAGATCAGGCCGCTGCGCTTGTCCGGACAACGGCGGAACCACGCCATACGCAGAGCATCCATGACCAACTGGCGTGTCATGCGCTCACCCAGGCTCCAGCCCACCACCTGGCAGCTGATCAGGTCGATGACCACGGCCAGGGACAGCCAACCCTCATCGGTGGCGATGTAGGTGATGTCCCAGGAAGTGGCGCAAGTCTTCGATCACTCGTTGCGCGGCAAGGTGCGTAGGACGTGGCCCGAAGCGGCTTGCCATGCAACATCTGCTCGTTGTAGGAGGTTCATCTGGACTGCGCCTGCGCCAGGTCGATCAGGCGCACAAATTCGGCACGGTATCCGTAGCGGTCACTGCCCTGATTCTCAAAAGCCAGTGCTCGGGCATCAGCGTAGCTCCAGGTGCCGGTGTGGCGGCCACCGCGCAG
Organism: Ottowia sp.; assembly: GCF_047975795.1. Lineage (GTDB taxonomy): Bacteria > Pseudomonadota > Gammaproteobacteria > Burkholderiales > Burkholderiaceae_C > Ottowia. The sequence continues at coordinate 8,759 of NZ_JBKEEE010000074.1, forward strand.
CAACTGGCCAAAGATCGCCACGGCTGTGGCAAAACGGAATTCGGTGTCGGTGGATGCCAGCGGCGCGATGGCCTGGCGTGCGATAGGCGTGTCGATCAGCGTGCTGCTGGGCTGGCCGGGCAGCTTATAGCGCAGGCGCAGGTGCGCCAGCTCATTGGCTTTGGCTTTGGCTTTGGCTTTGGCTTTGGCATTGGCATTGGCATTGGCATGAGGGTTATCCGCTTTCTTGGCCTGGGCGTAGCGCAAAGGGTCGATGCTGCCTTTGGCACCGCTGAGCGTCAGTTCGTACAGCGCGGTGACCGTGTGGCCTGCGCCGATGTCGCCCGCATCCACCTGGTCGTTGTTGAAATCTTCGCGACGCAACTGGCGGTTTTCGTAGCCAATCAGACGATATTCTTTGACTACAGCTGGGTTGAATTCGATCTGCACTTTCACATCTTTGGCAATGGTGGCCAGCGTGGAGGTCATTTCGTTGACCAGCACCTTATGGCCTTCCATCAGACTGTCGATGTACGAATAAGCGCCGTCGCCCACGTCGGCAACCTGCTCCATCATGGCTTCGTTGTAGTTGCCGGTGCCAAAACCTATGGTGGACAGCGAAATACCCGACTTGCGCTTTTGTTCAACCATGCTTTTAAGCTGCCGGACGTCGGCCACACCGACGTTGAAGTCGCCGTCGGTGGCCAGCAAAATGCGGTTGATGCCGCCCTCGATCAGGCTCTGCTGCGCAGCGCTGTAAGCCAGTTGAATGCCCGAAGCCCCGGCCGTGCTGCCACCCGCGTGTAAGGCATCGATGGCGGCTTTGATTCTGGCCTTGTCAGCCCCTGAGGTAGGTTGCAACACCACCTGTGTGCCCGAGGCGTAGGTCACCAGCGAGATGCGGTCTTGCGGCCGCATCTCGTCCACCAGCAGTTTCAGTGACGATTTCAGCAAGGGCAGTTTGTCCTGACTGTTCATCGAGCCAGACACATCCACCAGAAACACCAGGTTGGCCGGTGGCAGGCTTTGTTTGGCTACGTCCTGGCCTTTGATGCCAATGCGCAGCAGCACGCGTTCGGCGTTCCAGGGTGCGGGAGCCATCTGGGTGTGTACTGCAAAAGGCCGCCCGTCGCTGGGCTGGGCATAGTCGTAGGGGAAATAGTTGATCAGCTCCTCCACGCGCACCGCATCGCCTGGAGGCAAGGTGCCCGCATTCAACATGCGCCGCACATTGCTGTAGCTGCCTGTGTCGACATCAATGCTGAAGGTGGACACCGGAGCTTCTGCCACCAGTTTGACGGGGTTGTCGGTGATTTGGGCATAGCGTTCGGTAGAAGGGCCGGGGACTGCACTGACCGAAGGTGGCGTGCTGGGTTTAAAAAGACGCCCTCTTTCTGGCACGGGGCCAGGTGCATGCAAGGCTGGGGGTGGTGCGACGGCAACCATCGCAGGTGCGGCGGCAGGCGCATACGCAGGGGCTTCTTGCACTTGGGTACGGGCAGCAGTTTGGTTAACCCTGCGGCGCTCCAGTGGGGTCTGCGCGCTGCCGTCAAGCGCTGGCGAAGCAGCCGTTGCGCCTGACACCACCGCATCGGGCGCACTGCTGGAGCAGGCTGCGAGTTGAACGGCGATCAGAACAGCGAACAAACGGCGCGTGCCGAGGTATGTCATGGTGACTCCTTGGTGTGTGAAAGTGAATAACCCATGCTTGAACGCTGTGCTGCGCAAAACGGGGTTAAACATTGTTGAGGCGTGTTAGCTTTATTTGTAACTAAACGCTTTCGCGCTGGCGCGATTTATCCCTCGGGATCAAACCGCTTGCCCAGCGACGCGGGCATGTTGGCGCGAATCCACGCTGGGTTGCGCGAGATCAGCGCCAGCACCACGATGGTGGCCAGGTACGGCAGCATGGTCAGCAATTGACTGGGCACCTGTACGCCGTGGCTTTGCAGGTGAAATTGCAGCATGGTCACGCCGCCAAACAGGTAAGCGCCCAGCAGCACGCGCGCCGGTCGCCAGGTGGCAAAGGTGGTCAACGCCAGCGCAATCCAGCCCTTGCCCGCCACCATGCCTTCGACCCACAGTGGCGTGTAGATGACCGATAAATACGCCCCGGCCAGCCCACACATCGCCCCGCCAAACACCACCGCCGCCAGCCGAATCCGCCGCACCGGGTAGCCCAGCGCGTGCGCCGACTGGGGCGATTCACCCACCGCACGCAATACCAGTCCAGCGCGGGTGCGGTACAAAAACCAGACCAGCCCCGCCGCCAGAGCCATGGCCCCATACACCAGCGGGTGCTGCTGAAACAGCGCCGGGCCGACAAAAGGCGCATCGCCCAAACCGAACCAGTGGTATTGCGGTCGCTCGGGCAACTTGGCCTGCACATAGTCGATGCCTGCAAAAGCCGAAAAACCCACGCCAAACAAACTCAGCGCCAGCCCGGTGGCGTACTGGTTGGTGCCCAGCCAGAGCACCAGCGCGCCAAACATCGCTGCCAAGCCCGCACCTGCCGCCATGCCAGCAGCAAAGCCCAACCAGTCGTGGCCGGTGTGCACCACCGTGGCAAACCCAGCAATGGCCGCGCACAGCATCATGCCCTCGGCCCCTAGGTTGACGATGCCTGCTTTTTCGTTGATCAGCAGCCCCAGCGCGGCCAGGGCCAGCACCGTGCCTGCATTCAGCGTGGCGGCGATGAGCAGAGCAGTGGCGTCCATCAAACGCTCCTGCCCCAGCGCACGCGGTAGTTCACCAGCGTGTCACAAGCCAGCAGCGCAAACAACAGCAGCCCCTGAAACACCCCGGTCAGAGATTTGGGCAACCCCAGGCGCGACTGCGCCAGCTCGCCGCCGATGTAGAACATGCTCATCAAAATGGCCGACAGCACCATGCCCAGCGGGTGCAGGCGACCGACAAAGGCGACGATGATGGCAGCAAAGCCGTAGCCTGCGGGCACGTAGGGCGTCAACTGGCCCAGCGGCCCCGCCACTTCCAGCGCACCGGCCAACCCGGCGCAGCCGCCGGAGACGAGCAGCGCCATCCACAGCGCGCGGCGCGACGAGAACCCCGCATAGCGCGCCGCCGCCGGAGCCAGCCCACCGACTTGCTGAGCCAAACCCGCACGCGAGCGAAACAGGTACACCCACAGCAACGCACTGCCTGCCAGTGCCAGCAACAGCCCCACGCTGGCGCGCGATCCGGCCATCAGCCGCGGGATTTGCGTGGCCGCGTCAAAACTGCGCGTTTGCGGAAAGTTGTAGCCCGCCGGGTCTTTCCACGGCCCATAAACCAGATAGCCCAGCACCTGCACGGCCACATACACCAGCATCAGGCTGACCAAAATTTCGCCCGCATTGAATTTGTCGCGCAGCAGCGCCGTGATGCCCGCCCACGCCATGCCGCCCAGCACCCCAGCTAATAACACGGCCACCACAATCCAGCGGCCCGTATCCGGCCCAGCCTGCAAGGCCACGCCACCTGCGGCCACCGCACCGATGATGAATTGCCCCTCAGCCCCGATGTTCCACACATTGGAGCGAAAGCACACTGCCAGCCCCAGCGCGATCAGCAAAAGCGGCGTCGCCTTGACGCCCAGCTCGCCCAGCGCGTAGGCCGATTTGACCGGCTCCCAAAAGAACACCTGCAACCCGCGCACCGGGTCTTTGCCCAGCAACGCGAACAGCACCACGCCAATCAGCACCGTCATGGCCAACGCCAGCAGCGGTGAGGCCCAGGCCCACAGGCGCGACGGCGCGGGACGGGGTTCAAGCCGCAGCATGGGCTATGTTCTCCGTGCTTGCCATGTCTTGGGCATCGAGGGTATGCAAATGATGCTGCACGCCCTCATGCCACAGGCCGCTCATCCATGCGCCGATTTGCGCCACCGTCGCATCGCGCCGCGCCACCGCAGGCGACAGATGTCCTTTGGCAATGACATGCAGGCGATCGCACAGCGCAAACAGCTCGTCCAGTTCTTCGCTCACCACCAGCACGGCACCACCGATGTCACGCAGGGCCAGAATTTCAGCATGAATCTGTGCCGCCGCGCCCACATCCACACCCCAGGTGGGCTGCGAGACGATCAATAACTTGGGCTGGGCGTCGATCTCGCGCCCCATGATGAATTTCTGTAAATTGCCACCCGACAACGACCGCGCTGAGGCACCTGGCCCGGCAGCCTTGACGCCAAAGCGCTCGATCAGGCCCGCCGCTTGCATGCGCAACGCACCCATGCGCAACCAGCCCCCGGTGCCCACCGCTTCACGCCGCGTCAGCAGCAGGTTGTGCGCCAGACTCAGCTCAGGCACCGCGCCACGGCCCAGGCGCTCTTCGGGCACAAAGTGCAGGCCCAACGCACGGCGACGCTGCGGCGGCCACCGTCCCGCAGCCTGATGGCCAATCAAGATGGCAGCGGCTGGTGCCCGCTGGTCTTCGCCCGACAGCGCCAAAAGCAATTCGCGCTGGCCATTGCCCGACACCCCCGCAATGCCCACCACTTCGCCCGCGCGCACTTGCAGCGACACGTCGTGCAAATCAACACCGAAAGGTACATCACGCTTCAAATCAAGCTGGTGTACCTGAAGCACCACCTCGCCCGGCTGGCGCGCGTGGTGCTCCAGCGCAGGCGGCTCGGCCCCAATCATCATGCGGCTGAGCGAGGCGTTGCTTTCTTCACGCGGATCACACACGCCCGTCACCCGGCCCGCGCGCATCACCGTGCAGGCCGTACACAGGGCGCGGATTTCGTGCAACTTGTGGCTGATGTACAAAATGCTGCACCCCCCAGCGGCCAACTGGCGCAGGGTCACGAACAGCTTGTCCACCGCCTGCGGCGTCAGCACCGAAGTCGGTTCATCCAGAATCAGCAAGCGCGGCTGGGTCAGCAAAGCGCGAATGATCTCCACCCGCTGCATTTCGCCCACGCTCAATGCATGCACTGGACGCGCGGGGTCAATGTCCAGGCCGTAGACCGCAGCGGTATCGGCAATACGGCGCGTCACCTCGGGCAGGCTGAGCGATTTGTCCAGCCCCAGCCACACGTTTTCAGCCACGCTCAACGTCTCGAACAGGCTGAAATGCTGAAACACCATGGCAATGCCCATTTGGCGCGCTTGTTGCGGGCTGTGCACGTGCATGGGCTGGCCGTCAAAGTACAGCGCACCGGCGTCGGGTTTCACCGCGCCGTAAATGATCTTCATCAGCGTGCTTTTGCCTGCGCCGTTTTCGCCCAGCACGGCGTGGATCTGGCCTGGCTGCACCGCCAGCGCCACGCCGTCATTGGCCACCACGCCGGGATAGTGCTTGGTGATGCCGTGCAAGTGCAGCCGTGGCGTATGGCCCTTGCTTTCAGGCATAAAACTGGCCGCTGTCGCTGGTGAAATAAGCGTCATGTGCTATCAAAACTATAATTTTATCGTCCAGCCATTTGCCCCAGCTATTTGCGTCTGCTGCCACGCAATGGAGTCAATCCGTAACGCCGGGCAATGTAGCACCCCAATGGTCATTTTCCAGGCGCGTTGCCCACCACTAATGGTTTTGCCCAGACCAGGTGCATCATGGAGGTGAGCCACGCTGGTGGCTAAGCAGTCGCAACCAGTATGCTTGCGCAACCCGTTATCAGACAGACGTGTGCTTTCGTCGTGATAGCGCCGCTCCCCTTGTCTGATGGCAGCAACGCAGGCATCATCGGCACTTCAGGTGGAGCGAAGCAAGTGTTTGCCACCCATTGTTTTTGGAGAGCAACTTTTCATGAGTTGGGAGTGGGCGGCTTTGACCGCCATCAAAGGCCGCAAAAGCACCACAAAAAGTGCAGGCAACAGTACGAGCCGTAGCGCCCGCAAAGACAGCTATGCCTTGACGGTCACCCTGTCGTCTGCACATCGTAAATTGCTGGCCTATCTGCAAGAGGCTTTTTCTGGGCAAGTGGTACTGACTGCCCAACCTTTGTCGCGCCTGGTGGCGGTAGATCAAAGCGACAACCCGACACGCGCGCAAAAGCGCCTGCGCGAACAGGTGATCGACTTCGTCGTGGTGGACGCCAAAGGGAAAACCGCCTGGGCTTTTTATGTAGACACCCCGAGCGACGAAGACAATGAAGCCAGACAGGGCGAGCTGGCCCTCATGCGCCGGGTGCTGGCTACGGCGGGCATTCGACTGCTGCGGCTGAAAAAATCGGTGCGCCATCTGCCGCCACCGACCGAATGGCGCAAAAAACTACAGGCCACTTCGCAAAGCGCACCTCATGAGAATGCCGATACCGAAGAAATCGTCGGCTGGCTGGACGATGTGCCCGTACTCACCAAGGCTCTGCGGTTTGATCCCGATGGACAACTGGTGACCGAAACCTTGACGCCACCCACAGCCACCAGCGCGCTACAATCGCCAAGCCTGCCCTAAAAACCCACCACCATCCTGCACAAGGGCCTTGTTGATCAAGCACGGGCATGTTTTAAGCCACGCCCATGGCCAACGACTCAAGCCTCTTGTTGCCGGGCCAATCACATGGACTTGGGCTGCATGACACCACGTACACCGCCAACGCCGGGATACCATGAACGCGATGAACCACTTGCTCACCTCGTCACAAACGGCTGCTCACCTGCCCTGGCCTGCCCTGGTCGACGAATTGCAGGCCCTGCTGCGTGACAGCACGGTACGCGTGCCGCCACGCATCATCCTGCCCACAGCGGACGGTGCGTCGCTGTTTGCCATGCCGGGCTGCGATGCACGCGTGGCGATGACCAAGCTGATCACCTTCACCCCGGCCAACGTGGGCACGGGCACGCCCACCATCCAGGGCGACGTGACGGTGTTCGATGTGGCCAGCGGCACGCGGCAGCTGGTCATGGACGGCCCCACCGTCACCGCACGGCGCACGGCAGCCGTGTCGGCGCTGGCAGCGCGCTGGCTCTCGCCCAAGCTGACAGGCCCCATGCTGGTGGTGGGCGCGGGGGTGCAGGGACGTGCACATGTCGAGGTGTTTGCCACCGCGCTGGGGGTACGGCATTTCAAAGTGCATTCGCGCAGCCGCGCCAGCGCCGAGGCACTGACCAATCACGCACGCAGCCTGAGCGCCGAAACCGCCATAACCGCTGAAGTGGTAGGCGATGCCAACGCCGTCCTGGCCGACTGCCCACTGGCAGCCGTGTGCACGCCAGCGCAAGAGGTGGCACTGCGTGCCTTGCCGCGCACCGATGCCTTCATCACCGCCGTGGGCGCGTTTACACCGCAAATGGTGGAGCTGGACGCGGCGCTGTGCCGTCACCTGGCCGCGCAAGGCCGCATCGTGCTGGACACGCGCGACGCCGAGCATGAGGCGGGCGATTTGATTCAGGCTAGCATCGACATGACCCCCTTGCCCACGCTGCAAGACATCGTGCGCGATCCGCTCGACACCAAACCAAGCGGGCCAGTGTTATTCAAAAACTGTGGCTGGGCAGGCTGGGATCTGGCCGCCGCCCGGCTGGCGCTGCGCTGCGCAGAGGCTGAACGCGAGGCAGCCAAGACCTAATCGCCGTACAGCGCGCGCAGCAGTTTTTGCCCCGCGCGGCCATCAGCCTTCCATCCCAGGCGCTGCTGTTCGACCTTGATGGCTTCGCGCGTTTTGGCACCAATCATGCCATCGGCGCTGCCGATGTCGTGGCCGCGCGCCAGCAACAGAATTTGCAGCTCGCGATTTTGTGCGCGCGACAAGCCCACGTCGTCGGTGGGCCACGGCGTGGCAAAACCTAGACGGGCATTGGGCTGGGCCATCAAATCGGACAGATGCGCAATCGCCAGCGCATAGTTTTCGCTGGCGTTGTAGCTGTACAGCGCATCAAAATTGCGCCCCACCAAAAACGCCGGGCCGCCACGGGCGGGCACCAGCAAGCCTGCTTTGGGCAAGCTGTCCGGCAGCGGGTTGCCACCCGCCAGCGTCAGGCCCGCGCGTCGCCAGGCGTTGATAGATTTCTTGGCCTTGCGGCTGGCCCCGCCGGTATCAAAGCCCGGCGGCAGGCGCACCTCGAAGCCCCAAGGCTCGCCCCGGCGGTAACCCGCGTTTTGCAAAAACTTGGCGGTGGATGCCAGCGCATCGGGCACGCTGTCCACAATGTCGCGGCGGCCATCGCCGTCAAAATCCACCGCGCTGCGGAAAAACGTGCTCGGCATGAACTGGGTTTGCCCAAACGCTCCGGCCCACGAGCCGGTCAGCTTCTCGGGTGCAATGTGGCCTTCTTGCAAAATGCGCAGCGCCGCGGCAAATTCGCCCCGAAAGTAACTTTGCCGCCGCCCAAAGCACGACAGCGTGGCCAGCGACTGCACCAGCGAACGCCCGCCCAGGTTCTGTCCAAAATTACTTTCCACCCCCCACACACCCACGATGATATTCGCCGCCACACCGGTTTGCTGCGCCATTTGCTGCAACTGCGGCTGCCAGCGCGCATAGGCAGCGCGGCCATCGGCCACGCGCTCGTCGTCCACCAGCACGGCCAGATAGTCCCACACCGGCATGGTGAATTCCGGCTGACGATTGAGCAGCGGCAGCACCGTGGCGTCGGGTGCCAGTGTGTCGGTGTAGCGCGCAAACGTGTCGGCCGTGATGGCCTTGAAGGAGGATGAGCGATGCAAGCCGTTCAGACACGAACGAAACTGGGCCGCATCCAACGCGGGCGGCGGCTCTTGCGCGTATGCAGTGTCAGTCAGCGTCAAAGCTGTCAACAGCGTGCTGCAATAAACTCGAAATAAAAGAGGTGATTGAAATGCGCAAGTCATTCAAAAATGATAGCTTATAGTGCTTTATGCACAAGTACCCAGGGCAAAAATCACGTCGTGTTTTAAGCCGCAACCTGGTCTGCATCACAGCCAAGCCACCTCAGCCTTTGCGCCCCACCTGCAAATCCAGCGTCAGCAGCAGCGTAGTGGGTGGGCCGGGCTGAGCCTGCTCGGTAAAGCCCAGCTTTTTGCCCAGCTGGCGCATGCGATGGTTTTCGGGCAGAGCGATGGCCGTGAGGTACTGGGTGCCGATGGCGCGCATGTGGCCAATCAGCTTGTCCATCAGCAGGCGGCCCAAGCCGGTGCCGATCAGATCGTGCAAGATGATGACGCCGAATTCGGCGCTCACGTTATCAGGATCGGCCAGTGCGCGGGCCACGCCCAGGGTACGTTCCTCTCCGTTTGCGTCGGTCACCGTGGCGACGAAGGCCATTTCGCGTGTGTAGTCGATTTGCACCAGGCGAGCCAGTTCGCTGCGCTCCAGATTGCGGCGGTTGTAGAAAAAGCGCAGGCGGATGTCTTCGATATCGAGTTGCTCGAAGAAAGCGCGGTGGCGCGCTTCGTCTTCGGGGCGGATGGGGCGCAGGGTGATGGTCTGGCCTTGCCATTGGGCGGTTTCGGTCAAACCTGCCGGGTAAGGCTGGATGGCAAAGTGGGCGGCACCGGCCGGGCACTGGCTGCTGACGCGCACGCGAGCGTCCAGCGCAATGGCCCCTTCGTGGTTGACGATCAGCGGGTTGATGTCCAGCTCGGCAATTTCGGGCACGTCGGCCAGCAGTTGCGACACGGCTTGCAAGGTGGTGACCACGGCCCCCAGGTCGGCGGCGGGTACGTCGCGGTAGGCGTTGAGCAGGCGCGCCACACGGGTGCGACCGATCAGCGCGCGCGCCAGTGGCGCGTTGAGTGGCGGCAGGGCCATGGCGCTGTCGCGCACCACTTCGACCGCGGTGCCGCCTTGGCCAAACAAGATGACGGGGCCGAACACGGGGTCGATGCTGGCACCGATGATCAGCTCGCGCGCTTGCGGGCGACGCACCATGGCCTGCACGGTGAAGCCGTCGATGCGCGCCTGCGGCTCGGCCGCACGCACACTTGCCAGCATGGTGCTGGCCGATTCGCGCACCAGCTCTTCGCTGTGCAGGTTGAGCACGACGCCGCCTGCGTCGGATTTGTGCGAAATGTCTTCGGACAGAATTTTGAGCACCACCGGAAAGCCGATGCGCGCCGCCTCAGCGGCTGCGGCCTGCGGGTCGGCAGGCACGGTGCGGGTGGCGACCACGGGGATGCGGTAGGCCTCGCACACGGCCTTGGCTTCAGGCTCGGTCAGCATGTCGCGGCCGCTGGCCAGCACCTCGCGTACCAGGGTGCGCACGCGGTCGGTGTCGGGCCGGTGGTGGGCAAAGGCGTGTGCGGTGGGCGGGGCCTCGGTCAGCTCGGCCTGGTTGCGGGCGTAGCGTTGCAGCATGCCGATGGCGCTGACGGCCTGCTCGGGCGTGTCGTAACAAGCGATGCCTGCGTCGATGAACAGATCACGTGCGGCCTGTACTGCCGGGCCACCCAGCCAGGCGCTGACCACGGGCAATGGCGGCTGGCCTGCGGTGTGAATGGCAGGCAACAAGGCTTGTGCGATGTCGGTAGCGGGCACGATGGCCGTGGGCGCGTGGATGAACAGCACGGTGCCTGAGTCTTGTGGGCGGCTGGCCAGCGCGTGCAGTGCATCCACATAGCGCTGGGTGGGTGCATCGCCAATGATGTCCACCGGGTTGCCGTGCGACCAGTTGGCGGGCAGCACCTTGTCCAGCGCGGCCAGGCTCTCGGGGGACAGCGCAGCCAGTGGCACATCGGCGCTGGCGGCGGCGTCGGCGGCCATCACGCCCGCACCGCCGCCGTTGGTCAGCACCGTCATCACCTCGCCAATGGGGGCCTTGAAGCGGGTGAGGATTTCGGCGGCGTGGAACAAGTCTTCCAGACTGTCCACACGCAGCATGCCCGCACGTGCGATGGCCGCGTCGATCACGTCGTCGGCTGCGGCCAGTGCGCCGGTGTGCGAAGCCGCGGCCTGCTGGCCCTGCGCGCTGCGCCCGGCCTTGACCACGATGACCGGCTTGTTGCGCGCTGCCGCCCGTGCTGCCGACATGAATTTGCGCGCGTCGTCCACCGATTCCATGTACAGCAAGATGGCGCGGGTGTGGGCATCGCTGGCCAGATAGTCGAGCATGTCGCCAAAGTCCACATCGGCGTGCTCGCCCAGCGAGACGAAGTGCGAAAAGCCGATGTGGCGCGCCTCGGCCCAGTCCAGCATGGCGGTGACCAGCGCGCCCGACTGCGACACAAAGGCCAGCTCGCCCGGTCGCGCGGCAATGTGGGCAAAACTGGCGTTGACCCCGGCGTGCGGTGACAGCAAACCCACGCAGTTAGGCCCCAGAATGCGCATCAGCGTGGGGCGGGCGGCGTCCAGCATCTGCTGCTTTTGCGCCGCTGTCAGCCCCGCACTGATGACCACCACCGCCTGCGTGCCCAGCCGCGCGAGTTGCTTGACCAGGTCAACCACGGTGGCGGGGGGCGTGCAGATCACGGCCAGCTCGGGCGCTTGTGGCAAATCGTTCAGGCGCGCATAGCAACGCTGGCCGCCCAGTTGCTTGTATTTGGGGTTGACCGGGAACAACTGCCCCGCAAAACCAGCCGTGTGCATGTTGCGCCACAACGTGCCGCCAACAGAAAAAGGTCGCTCTGACGCGCCGATCACGGCCACGGATTGCGGGTTGAATAAAGAGTCGAGGTGGCGAATGGTCATGATTTATGGACTGTAAATGGATTGCAAACCGAGTGCAAACTGAACGCAAATGGCACAAGGCGACAAGTAGCGCCCAGACCTTTTCAGGGTTTTAACGAATTGATGAAACAGGGTAACCGAGCTTGGCAACACCGGTTCATGTATTGTGTGGTTTTCTGTGGCCCGTTCCACAGCCAATGACCGGGTGCGTCAGAATGGCCCCAACATTGGTGCGGACATGGGGCGCAGCAAGTGCCCACTGCACAAAAAATCATTCAAAAAATTTGCAATACAACATCAAGCGGGCTGCGGTTTTTGGGGCCACCTGGTGACTAGACTGCCGCTTGATTTCGCTACGTGTATCAGGAACTTGAAATGAACGCTTCTTCCAGCGCCACCGGTCGCTACACCACCACGGCCATTGCGCTGCACTGGCTGCTGGCGCTGGCGCTGGTAGGCATTTTTGTGGTGGGGGTGGTGATGAGTGGCATGCCGTTTTCACCCCAGCGCCTCAAGCTCTACAACTGGCACAAGTGGGCGGGCATCACGGTGCTGGCACTGTCGGCGCTGCGGCTCGTGTGGCGTCTGACGCACCGCCCGCCCGAATTGCCCGCGCAAGTACTGGCCGTGATGCCCCCTTGGCAACGGCTGGCGCACCACGGCACGCATGGGCTGCTGTACGTGCTGTTTTTTGCCGTGCCGCTGATTGGCTGGGCTTACAGCTCGGCAGCGGGCTTTCCAGTGGTGTTGTTTGGCGTGTGGCCGCTGCCCGACTGGGTGCCCAAGGACAAGGCGCTGGCCGATGCCATCAAGCCCTGGCACGCGGTGGCCGCGTTCACGCTGGCTGCTCTGGTGGTGCTGCACGTGCTGGCGGCCATCAAACACCAGTTGATCGACCGCGACGGCCTGCTGGCCCGCATGATGCCGGTGCGCTGAAGGTCGCCCGTGTTCACTGCTTTTTCTCAACCGATGACCCCAAGGACGAACCACACCATGATCATGATGAGCCAGCCCACCACCCAATTTGCCCCCTGGCTGCTGGGCGCTGCCGCACTGCTGGCCACCGCACCCGCGCTGGCGCAGCAGCAACTGGTGCCCGCCGAAAGCAGCATCGCCTTTGTCAGCCACCAGATGGGCGTGCCGGTGGACGGGCATTTTCAAAAATTTGCCGCTCAGGTGGCGTTTGACCCCGCCAAACCCGCAGCGGCCCAGATCAAGATCACCGTCGACACCGGCAGCGCCACACTGGGCGTCAAAGAAACCGATGCCGAGCTGCCCAAGCCCGTGTGGTTCAACGTGGCGAAGTTTCCGCAGGCCGTGTTCCAGTCCAAAAGCGTGAAGGCATTGGGTGCGGGCAAGTTCGAGGTCACCGGACAACTGGCCATCAAAGGGCAGACCCGCGATGTGACGGTGCCGGTGCAACTGACGCAAAGCGGGGCCAAAACCACCGCCAGCGGGCAGTTCGACATGCAGCGCCTGACCTACAAGATTGGCGAGGAAGAATGGGCCGACACGTCGATGGTGGCCGACCAGGTGCAGGTCAAGTTCAAGCTGGTGCTGACTGGCATGGGCAAACTCTGACCGGTTGGGCACATTTGGTTAAACTTAACGAACAAAATTAACCTTCAGCGCTAGAACCAACTGCGCTGAAAGCTATCAAAACAGCAGCTTAAAACCGTCGCTTTTCCTCACCCCTCAACCTTGAAAGGAATTTTCCATGCGCCATGTATTCACCGCCTTGACCGCCGCTGCTGCGCTGGCCGTTGCTACCACGTCGGCCCAAGCTGCCGATTACGTCACCGAGCCAACGCACACCGCCGCCGCCTTTGAAATCAGCCACTTCGGTGCCAGCATCAACCGCGCCCGCTTCGACAAGGAAGAAGGCAAGATCCAGTTTGACGCTGCGGCCAAAACCGGCCGTGTGGAGCTGACGATCGACGTCAACTCCATCTCCAGCGGCGTGGCGCAGTTTGACAAGCACCTGAAAAGCCCCGACATCTTCGATGCCGAAAAATTTCCTACGGTGAAGTTCGTCGGCGACAAGTTCAACTTCAACGGCGACAAGGTCGCATCGGTGGATGGGCAACTCACCATCAAAGGCAAAACCCATCCGGTAACGCTCAAGGCCATTCAGTTCAACTGCTACCAAAGCCCCATGCTCAAGCGCGAAGTGTGCGGCGGCGAATTTGACGCCACCATTGACCGCACCCAGTTCGATTTGGGTTACGGCATGGGCATGGTGACCGGCAAGGACGTGCGCATCATCGCCACCGTGGAAGCCGTGCGCCAGTAAAGCGCCGCGCCCTCCGCCCCAACCCGCCGGGATCCCCTCGATCCTGGCGGGTTTTTTCATGGGCATCCGCCTCACATCCGTCTCAAGCCGTACAAGCCACAGAAGATGCCGAAATGACAAGGATTTCTTGACAGCCCAGCATCGGCTCACATAAATTACTAACCAGTCAGTCATTAATAACACTCACAGGATTTGCGGTGCAAACAAACAAAAATGGGCAATGGACTGCCAGGCGACGTGCGCTGTCTGCTGCGGCAGGCGCGGTGATGGGCATGGCAGGGGCGGCGCTGCTGGTCGGCTGCGACAAACCGCCACCGCCGCCTGAGCCGGAGCGCGCGGTCAAGCTGATCACCGTGGGGACTGAGCGCCTGACGGCCAGCCACGAATACGCCGCCGAAGTGCAGGCCCGGGTGGAATCGCGCCTGGGCTTTCGGGTGGCGGGCAAGATCACCCAGCGCGCGGCTGAAGTGGGTCAGCGCGTACGCGCCGGGCAGGTGCTGGCGCAACTGGATGCGCGCGACTACCAACTGGCTGCAGCGGCAGCGCGGGCGCAGGTCAACTCAGCCGCTACGCAACGCAATCTGGCGGCGGCTGATCTCAAGCGCTATCAGTCATTGCGCGACCAGGGTTTCATCAGCGGGGCCGAGATCGAGCGCCGCACGGCGCAGCTTCAATCTGCCCAGGCCACGCTGGAACAGGCGCAAGCGCAGTTGTCTACCCAGGGCAACCAGGCGCGCTACACCAGCTTGGTGGCCGACGCCAATGGCGTGGTGACTGGCGTGGATGCCGAGGTGGGCCAGGTGGTCGCTGCCGGCACGCCGGTGGTACGCATCGCCCAGGACGGCCCACGCGACGCGGTGTTTGCCGTGCCTGAAGACCGGGTGGGTGAAGTGCGCACGGGCCAGCCAGTGGAGGTAACCACCTGGTCGGACGATGCGCGCCTGAGCGGCACGGTGCGCGAGGTGGCCGCCAGCGCTGACCCCGTCACACGCACCTTTACCGTCAAAGTGGCCTTGGCGGGCCAAGCCCCGCCGCTGGGGGCCACGGTGCAGGTGCTGCCGGGCCGCGCCGACACAGCCGGTGTGGCAAGCGCAGCGGCCATCAAGCTGCCCACGTCAGCACTGCGCCGCGAAGGTGAAGGCTCGGCCGTGTGGGTGTTTGACCCAGACAGCAGCACCGTGCGTTTGCAGGCGGTGCAGGTGGTGGCCGCAGATGGCAACGCAGCCGTGATCGGCAGCGGCTTGCAGCCGGGCATGCAGGTGGTGACCAGCGGCGTGCATGTACTGGCACCGGGACAAAAGGTGTCGGTTTACAAGCCAAAAACAGCTTCTGAGCAGAGTAGCCAATCATTGGATGCCATAAAAAATGTAGCAACTGAAACACTGCCGATGGCTGCCGCTACATCCACCGCCCCTGCCGCTTCACGTTGAGCACGCCCCATGAGCACGCAACCTACCGCGCCCGGCCAGGGCGGCCTGGCGGCTGAGCCGAAAAGCAGTTTCAACCTCTCTCGCTGGGCGCTGGAGCACACGGCGCTGACGCGCTACCTGATGGTGGTGCTGATGGTGCTGGGCGTGGCGGCCTACTTTCAGCTTGGGCAGGACGAAGACCCGCCCTTTACTTTCCGCGTCATGGTGCTGCGCACCTACTGGCCGGGGGCCACCGCGCAGCAGGTGGCCGAGCAGGTCACCGACAAGCTGGAGCGCACGCTGCAAGAAGTGCCTTATGCGGACAAGATCCGCAGCTACTCCAAGCCGGGCGAATCGCAAATCATCTTCCAGATCAAAGACTCGTCGCCGCCCAAAGAGATACAGCAGTTGTGGTACACGGTGCGCAAAAAAGTCGGCGACATGAGTTACACCCTGCCGCAAGGTATTCAGGGGCCGTTTTTCAACGACGAATTTGGCGACGTGTACGGCGTGATCTACGCGCTGTCGGGCGATGGCTTCAGCTACGCCGAGCTGAAGGACTTTGCCGACGATGTGCGCCAGCAACTGCTGCGCGTGCAAGACGTGGCCAAGGTCGAGCTGTTTGGCGTGCAAGACGAGAAAGTGTTCGTTGAAATATCGCAACGCCGCCTGGCCCAACTGGGGCTGGATCTGAACCAGGTACTGAACCAGTTGGGCGCGCAAAACGCCATCGAATCGGCAGGCGCAGTGCAAACCCCGCTGGACGTGGTGCAGGTGCGTGTGCACGGACAGTTCAACGACGTGGCGCAACTGCGCGACATGCCGATCCGTGGTGCCACAGGCCATCAACTGCGGCTGGGCGATATTGCCGAGATCAGCCGTGGCTACGTCGACCCGCCGCAAACCAAGGTACGCGTGGACGGGCGCGAGGTGATTGCGCTGGGCGTGTCGATGGCCAAGGGCGGCGACATCATTGCGCTGGGTCAGGCGCTCAAGACCAGCAGTGCAGCGATTGAAAAAACACTGCCGCTGGGCGTGACGCTGGTGCAGGTGCAAGACCAGCCGCAGGCCGTGGCCACTTCCGTCAACGAGTTTCTGAAAGTGTTGATCGAGGCGGTGGTGATTGTGCTGGGGGTGAGTTTTTTGTCACTGGGGCTGCACAAGCGGTCTGGACACAACCCGCACCCGCTGCTGTTCTGGCGCCGCTGGACGCTGGACTGGCGTCCCGGTCTGGTGGTGGGCATCACCATCCCGCTGGTGCTGGCCATGACCTTTTTGGCCATGCAGTACTGGGGCATTGGGCTGCACAAAATTTCGCTCGGCTCGCTCATCATCGCACTCGGCCTGCTGGTGGACGACGCCATCATTGCGGTAGAGATGATGGTGCGCAAGATGGAAGAAGGCTACGACAAGTTCCGCGCCGCCACCTTCGCCTACGAGATCACCGCCATGCCCATGCTGACGGGCACGCTGATCACGGCGGCAGGCTTTCTGCCTATTGGCCTGGCCAAGTCGACCACGGGCGAATACACCTTTGCCATCTTTGCCGTGACGGTGGTGGCGCTGCTGGTGAGCTGGGTGTGCTCGGTGGTGTTTGTGCCTTATCTGGGCCAATTGCTGCTGCGCGTGCCGCCGCACGTGCTGGCCGCACGCGCCAAGGCGCTGAACAACAACGACCCGGCCGCCGCAGAAGAACCGCACGAGCTGTTCGACACCCCGTTTTACGAGCGCTTTCGCCGCACCGTGAACTGGTGCGTAGCGCACCGCTGGATCACCATTGCCGCCACCGCAGGTGTGTTCGCGCTGGGCATGGTGGGCATGGGCAAGGTGCAGCAGCAGTTTTTCCCCGATTCCAGCAGGCCAGAAATTCTGGTGGATTTGTGGTTTCCGGAAGGCACCTCGTTTGCCGCCAATGAAGAAGTGGCCAAACGCGTGGAAGCGCGCCTGGCGCAAGAAGCTGGCGTGACCAGCACCACGCTGTGGGTCGGCTCGGGCGTGCCGCGCTTTTATTTGCCGCTGGACCAGGTGTTTCCGCAAACCAACGTATCGCAGTTCATCGTACAGCCCACCGATCTGGCCGAGCGCGAGCGTCTGCGCCTGGCACTGCCCGCCATGCTGGCGCAAGAATTTCCCGAAGCGCGCGCGCGCATCAAACTGCTGCCCAGCGGGCCACCGGTGGCCTATCCAGTGCAGTTTCGCGTGATCGGGCCTGATCCGGTGCAACTGCGCACCTATGCCAATGAAGTGAAAATCGCCATGCGCGCCAGCCCCAACATGCGCGGTGTGAACGACAACTGGAACGAGGCCGTGAAGGTGGTGCGGCTGGAGGTCGACCAGGACAAAGCGCGCGTGCTGGGCGTGAGCAGCCAGTCCATCGCACAGGCGGGCCGCGTGATGCTCAGCGGCACCACCATCGGCCAGTACCGCGAGGACGACAAGCTGATCGACATCGTGCTGCGCCAGCCTTTGCCTGAGCGCGACGCCATCACCGATCTGGCCAACGCCTACTTGCCCACGGCCAGCGGCAAACCCATTCCGCTGACGCAAATCGCCCGGCCCGTGATGGCCTGGGAATACGGCGTGATGTGGCGCGAAAACCGTGAATACGCCATCACCGTGCAGGGTGACGTGATCGAGGGTCTACAAGGCGCCACCGTCACCGACGAGCTGCTGCCGCCCTTGCGCGAGCTGGAGGCGCAATGGGCACAGGCGGGCCACCCTGATTACCGCATCGAAGTGGCGGGCGCGGTGGAAGAAAGCAGCAAGGGATCCAGCTCCATCGCGGTGGGCGTACCGGCCATGCTGTTCATCACCTTCACACTGCTGATGCTGCAACTGCAAAGTTTCAGCCGCGCCATGCTGGTGTTTCTGACCGGCCCGCTGGGCATTGCGGGGGTGGCGGCTGCTCTGCTGGCGCTCAACCGGCCATTTGGCTTTGTGGCGCTGCTGGGGGTGATTGCCCTGATGGGCATGATCCAGCGTAACTCGGTCATTTTGATCGATCAGATCGAACAGGATCGCGCGCGCGGCGTGCCCGCGTGGGACGCGATTGTCGAGGCCGCCGTGCGGCGGCTGCGCCCCATCGCATTGACAGCGGCCGCTGCCGTGCTGGCCATGATTCCGCTGTCGCGCAGCGTGTTCTGGGGGCCGATGGCGGTGGCGATCATGGGCGGGCTGATCGTGGCCACGGCGCTGACGCTGCTGGCGCTGCCCGCCATGTACGCGGCGTGGTTCAGGATCAAGCGTGAAACCCCAGCAAACACTGCGGCAGAAACACCGGCGTAAAGCCAAGACCACAGGCAAGCGGCGCGTTGACGGCAGCAGGGTAAAATCTTGGGTTCGCCCAATTCCCATGGGCGGCGCAGCCTTGAGTTGACAGCCGTCCAGAACCATAGCTTTGCAGCGCGCGGGTGGCGAAATTGGTAGACGCACCAGGTTTAGGTCCTGACGCCAGCAATGGTGTGGGGGTTCGAGTCCCCCCCCGCGCACCAGATATCAACTTGAGGAACGAGAAACAACCATGGCCGTGAATGTGGAAACCCTGGAAAAGCTGGAGCGCAAGATCACGCTCACACTGCCCGTCGAAACGATCCAGAACGAAGTCGATGCCCGCCTGCGCAAGCTGGCGCGCACCGTGCGCATGGACGGTTTCCGCCCCGGCAAGGTGCCCATGAGCATCGTGGCGCAGCAATACGGCCATTCGGTGCAGTACGAGGTGATGAATGACAAGGTGGGAGAGGCTTTCTTTACCGCCGCCAACGAGGCCGAATTGCGCGTAGCGGGTCAGCCCACCATCACCGAAAAAGAAGGCGCACCTGAAGGACAGGTGAGCTTTGACGCCGTGTTCGAGGTCTTCCCCGAGGTCAAGATCGGCGATTTAACCAGCGCCGAGATCGAAAAAGTCAGCGCCGACGTGACCGACGAGGCCATCGACCGCACCATCGACATCCTGCGCAAGCAGCGCCGCAGCTTTGCCCAGCGCGCCAAAGACGCGGCGGCGGAAGAAAGCGACCGCGTGACGGTGGATTTTGCGGGCAAGATCGACGGCGAAGCATTTGACGGCGGCAAGGCCGAAGACTTTCAATTCGTGGTCGGCGAAGGCCAGATGCTGAAAGAGTTTGAGGAAGCTGTGCGCGGCATGAAGCTGGGTGAAAGCAAGACCTTCCCGCTGGCCTTCCCCGAGGACTATCACGGCAAGGACGTTGCAGACAAAACGGCCGACTTCATGGTCACCATCAAGAAGTTAGAAGCCGCCCACCTGCCCGAGGTGAACGAGCAACTGGCCAAGTCACTGGGCGTGAAAGACGGCACCGTCGAGGCGCTGCGCAACGACATCCGCAACAATTTGGCGCGCGAGGTCAAAAACCGCGTCGTGTCTCGCAACAAGCAGGCCGTGATGGACGCGCTGGCCGCCAAGGCCGAGCTGGATTTGCCCAAGGCCAGCGTGCAGGCCGAACTGAACCGCATGGTCGACAACATGCGCGCCGACCTGAAAGCGCGTGGAATGAAGGACGTGGACAAGCTGCCCATTCCCGAAGACAACTTCCGCCCACAGGCCGAGCGCCGCGTGCGCCTGGGGCTGGTACTGGCCGAGCTGGTGAAGGCGCAAAGCCTGCAAGCCAAACCCGAGCAGATTCGCGCCCAAGTGGAAGAAATGGCCGCCAGCTACGAAAAGCCTGACGAAGTGGTGCGCTATTACTACGCCGACAATAGCCGCCTGGCCGACGTGGAAGCCATGGTGTTGGAAAACAATGTCACCGACTACGTGTTGGGCCAGGCCAAAGTGACCGACAAGACCCTGGGCTTTGACGAGCTGATGGGCGAGCAGCCTGCCTGATCCTTTTCAAGGCGACCGTGATGGGGCTTGGAATCAGGCGGTTCCAGCCCCATTTGCTTGTTTGACGAGACCCCTATGGAGATTTCATGAGCGAATTTGACACCCCAAAGAATCTTGGCCTGATCCCCATGGTGATCGAGCAGTCCGGGCGCGGCGAGCGGTCTTACGACATTTACTCACGCCTGCTGCGCGAGCGCGTGGTGTTTTTGGTCGGCGAGGTCAACGACCAAACCGCCAACCTGGTGGTCGCGCAACTGCTGTTTCTGGAAAGCGAAAACCCCGACAAAGACATTTCGCTGTACATCAACTCACCCGGCGGCAGTGTCACGGCCGGCATGTCGATCTACGACACCATGCAGTTCATCAAACCCGACGTATCCACCATGTGCTTAGGCTTTGCCGCCAGCATGGGCGCTTTTTTACTGGCCGCCGGTGCCAAGGGCAAACGCTACAGCCTGCCCAACAGCAAGATCATGATCCACCAGGTGCTGGGCGGCGCGCGCGGGCAAGCCACCGACATCGAAATCCATGCCCGCGACATCTTGCGCACCAAAGAGCAGATGAACCGCATCCTGGCCGAGCGCACGGGGCAAGATTACGAAAAAGTGCAGCGCGACACCGAGCGCGACTATTTCATGACCGCCGACGAAGCCAAGGATTACGGCCTGGTCGATCAGGTGATCGCCCAGCGCCCCTGATGCAAAGGCCAGCGCATCGGCACCCACCCTGCCCCGCCGCCGTTGGCTGATGACAACGGCGTGCGGTGGCAGTGCCTGCATGATTGGTTATCATGCGCCGATCCATGTTGAAAATGCAAACTAATGGCCGATAAAAAGGGTTCTTCTTCCAGCGAAAAAGCGCTCTACTGCTCGTTTTGCGGCAAGAGCCAGCACGAGGTGAAAAAGCTGATCGCCGGTCCCTCGGTGTTCATCTGCGACGAGTGCATCGACCTGTGCAACGACATCATTCGCGAGGAAGTGCCTGCGGAGTCGGCCGCAGGCGACAGCAAGAGCGATCTGCCCACCCCGGCCGACATCAAGGCCAACCTCGACAACTACGTCATCGGGCAAGAAAAAGCCAAGCGCACGCTGGCCGTGGCGGTGTACAACCACTACAAGCGCCTGAAACACAAAGATGACGCCAAAGGCGGCGATGTCGAGCTGGCCAAAAGCAACATCTTGCTGATCGGCCCCACCGGCTCGGGCAAAACACTGCTGGCGCAAACGCTGGCACGCCAGCTCGACGTGCCTTTCGTCATGGCCGACGCCACCACGCTGACCGAAGCCGGTTACGTGGGCGAAGACGTCGAAAACATCATCAGCAAGCTGCTGCAAAGCTGCAACTACGACGTCGAGCGCGCTCAACGCGGCATCATCTACATCGACGAAATCGACAAGATCAGCCGCAAGGCCGACAACCCCAGCATCACGCGTGATGTGTCGGGCGAAGGCGTGCAGCAGGCGCTGCTCAAGTTGATCGAGGGCACCATGGCCAGCATTCCGCCACAGGGCGGGCGCAAGCATCCCAATCAGGATTTTTTGCAGATCGACACCACCAACATCCTGTTCATCTGCGGCGGCGCGTTTGCCGGGCTGGAAAAGGTGATCGAGGCGCGCACCGAATCATCGGGCATTGGGTTTGGCGCTGCGGTGCGCAGCAAGCAGCAGCGTTCGCTGACCGAGGTGTTCCACGAAGTGGAGCCGGAAGACCTGATCAAGTTCGGCATCATCCCCGAGCTGATCGGCCGCATGCCGGTGGTCGCCACGCTGGCCGAGCTGACCGAAGACGCGCTGGTGCAAATTCTGACCGAACCCAAGAACGCGCTGGTCAAGCAATATGGCCGCTTGCTGCAACTCGAAGGCGTGGAGCTGGAAATTCGCCTCTCGGCCCTCAAGGCCATCGCGCGCAAGGCACTGGCGCGCAAAACCGGCGCACGCGGTTTGCGCTCCATTTTGGAGCAGGCGCTGATCGACACCATGTACGACCTGCCGCATACCGCCAATGTGGCCAAGGTGGTGGTGGATGAAACTACCATCGACGACAACCAGCCCCCGCTGCTGGTGTACCGCGAAGCCGCCAAAAAGGCTTGAATTTCATATGCAAAACCAGCTTTACCGCTGGTACACAAAGCGTAAGAAGCTATATTTTTGATAGCATCAACCCGCTGTACGTGTCTTATACGGCGTTTTCATCCTGACCCACCGGCATATCCGTCTGTGGTCGTGGTTGAAAATGTGGCTGTGAGGCCTTATCTGGCCTAACTTGATACCCAAGGATTGCACATGTCCGCCACCACTCCCCTGCCTGCTATACCGATCGACCTGCCCATGCTGCCCTTGCGCGATGTGGTGGTATTTCCGCACATGGTGATCCCGCTGTTTGTGGGCCGTCCCAAGAGCATCAAGGCACTGGAAGCGGCCATGATTGCCGACCGGCGCATCATGCTGGTGGCGCAAAAAACCGCCGCCAAGGACGAACCCGCCGTGGGCGACATGTTCGAGGTAGGCTGCGTGTCCACCATCTTGCAAATGCTCAAGCTGCCCGACGGCACGGTGAAGGTGCTGGTCGAAGGCCAGCAGCGTGCCACCGTTACCCACATCGAAGACGGCGAAACCCATTTTCAAGCCACCGTGACCCCGCTGGAAGTGGATGCGGATGCGGCCCAAACGCCCGAGGTCGAGGCCCTGCGCCGCGCCGTGATGCAGCAGTTTGACCAGTACGTCAAACTCAACAAGAAAATCCCGCCCGAAATCCTGACCTCGATCACCAGCATTGACGAGCCTGGCCGCCTGGCCGACACCATTGCCGCCCACCTGCCGCTCAAGCTGGAAAGCAAGCAGCAAGTGCTGGATTTGGTCGACGTGAAGGGGCGGCTGGAGAACCTGTTCGAGCAGCTCGAGCGCGAGGTCGACATCCTCAACGTCGACAAGAGAATCCGCGGCCGCGTCAAGCGCCAGATGGAGAAAAACCAGCGCGACTTTTACCTGAATGAACAGGTTAAGGCCATTCAAAAAGAGCTGGGCGAAGGCGAAGAAGGCGCGGATATTGAAGAGATCGAGAAAAAAATCAAGGCCGCCCGCATGCCCAAAGACGCGCGCAAGAAGGCCGAGGGCGAGCTGAAAAAACTCAAACTGATGTCGCCCATGTCGGCCGAGGCCACCGTGGTGCGCAACTACATCGACGTGCTGGTGGGCCTGCCCTGGAGCAAGAAGACCAAGATCAAGCACGACCTGGGCTTTGCCGAAGGCGTGCTGAACGAAGACCACTACGGGCTGGAAAAGGTCAAGGACCGCATCCTCGAATACCTGGCCGTGCAGCAGCGCGTGGACAAAGTCAAGGCCCCCATCCTGTGTCTGGTCGGGCCACCGGGCGTGGGCAAGACTTCGCTCGGCCAGTCGGTGGCCAAGGCCACTGGCCGCAAATACGTGCGCATGGCTCTGGGCGGCATGCGCGACGAGGCCGAAATTCGCGGTCACCGCCGCACCTACATCGGTGCCATGCCGGGCAAAGTGCTGCAAAGCCTGAACAAGGTCGGCACGCGCAACCCGCTGTTTTTGCTGGACGAGATTGACAAGCTGGGCATGGACTTTCGGGGCGACCCGTCCAGCGCCCTGCTGGAAGTGCTCGACCCAGAGCAAAACCATACCTTTGGCGACCACTACGTCGAGGTCGATTTCGATTTATCAGACGTGATGTTCGTGGCCACCAGCAACTCGATGAACATCCCCCCTGCCCTGCTGGACCGCATGGAGGTGATTCGCCTGTCGGGCTACACCGAGGACGAAAAAACCAATATCGCCATCAAATACCTGCTGCCCAAGCAGATGAAAAACAACGGTGTCAAAGACGAAGAACTGGCCGTGGCCGAAGACGCGGTGCGCGACATCGTGCGCTACTACACGCGCGAAGCGGGTGTGCGATCGCTGGAGCGCGAGCTGTCCAAAATTTGCCGTAAAGTGGTTAAAGGTTTGCAGCTCAAGCAGATGAAAGTGCAGGTCAAGGTCACGTCCGACAACCTGAACGATTTTCTGGGCGTGCGCAAGTTCACCTACGGTCGGGCCGAGCAGCAAAACCAGGTGGGGCAGGTGGTTGGTCTGGCCTGGACTGAGGTGGGGGGCGATCTGCTCACCATCGAAGCGGCCACCATGCCCGGCAAAGGCAACGTGCAACGCACCGGCCAGTTGGGCGACGTGATGAAGGAATCGGTCGAGGCCGCACGCACCGTGGTGCGCTCACGCGCCCGCAGTCTGGGCATCAAGGACGAAGTGTTCGAGAAAAAAGACGTGCACATCCACGTGCCCGACGGTGCCACGCCCAAGGACGGCCCCAGCGCCGGCGCGGCCATGACCTGCGCCATCGTCTCGGCACTCACCGGCATTCCCGTGCGCGGCGATGTCGCCATGACGGGCGAGATCACCCTGCGCGGCGAAGTCACGGCCATTGGCGGCCTGAAAGAAAAGCTGCTGGCCGCTTTGCGCGGCGGCATCAAAACCGTGCTGATTCCTGAAGAAAACGCCAAGGATTTGCAGGAAATTCCGGCCAACGTGCAAAAGGGTTTGAAGATCATCCCCGTCAAGTGGATCGACAAGGTGCTTGAAATCGCCCTGGAACGCCAGCCCGTGCCCCTGACCGAAGACGAAGCGGTGGCGGGCGGCGTTAGTGTTGAAGCACCTGCTGCGCCCGCCAAAAAAACAACCGGCGAACGCCGGGGAGCCACCAAGCACTAAAGGCACCCCAAACACTCAAGGGCCAAGGGCCAGCCACCAACCCGCCCGGTGCCCATCACTCATCATGCCGCCAGCTTTTTAAGCACCCCTTGTGCGGCGCGCACCCCGCTGGCCAAGCTGGCAGTGAGCAGGTAGCCGCCAGTGGGGGCTTCCCAGTCCAGCATTTCGCCAGCACAAAACACGCCGGGGCAGGCGCGCAGTTCCAGATCCGGCGTCAGCGCTGACCAACGTACGCCGCCTGCGGTGCTGATGGCTTCTTGCGCGGGCCGCGCCGCATGCAAGGTGATGGGCAAGGCAGCAATGGCTTGCGCCAGAACCGCAGGGTCTTTCAGTTGATCCGGCGTCAACACCTCATGCAGCAGCGCGATGTGCACGGCGCTCAGGCCCAGGCGGCTTTTCAAGTGCGACGACAGGCTGCGGCTGCCGCGCGGATGGGTCACGGCGGCCAACACTTGGGCCGCTGTGCGGTCGGGCAGCAGGTTGAGGTGCATGGTGGCACGGCCCGTGCGTCCGATCTCGTCGCGTAACCAGCGGCTGGCGGCATAAATCAGACTACCTTCGACACCAGTGGCCGTCAGCACGAATTCACCACGCCGCACAAAGCGCTGGCTCAGGCTGTCCACGAACGACAGCACCACGTTCTTCAGTGGCTGACCTGCAAAGCGTTCGACCAGATAAGGTGACCAGCCGACGCGCGCCGTGCCATCGGGCAAGCAGCGTCCACTGACGTCAAAGCCGCAGTTGGCAGCCACCAGCGGTGCAATGTCTACACCCGCTTGTGCCAGCCACGGCACCCAGGCCCCGTCCGAACCCAATCGTGGCCAACTGGCACCGCCCAGCGCCAGAACCACTGCCGCTGCTTGCCGGTGCACGGATCCGGTCGCCTGCTCAAAGACGAATTGGCTTGTAATGCCTGAAGAATTAGCATGATCAGCGACTGGATCAGTCCCACCGCCTGCTTTCCACCCCACCCAGCGGTGCCGCATGTGAAAGCGCACCGGCGCTGCACATGGCGGCGCACCGTGCGCCTGTGGATTGCGCAGCCGGTGCAGCCAGGCGCGCAACAACGGGGCCGCTTTCATCTCGACAGGGAACACCCGGCCTGAAGTGCCCACAAAAGTCTGCACCCCCAGCCCTGCGGCCCAGTCACGCACCGCTTGCGGCCCAAAGCGGTGCAGCCAGTCACCCACCACCGCGCAGGTCGGATCGTCCGTGTACGCGCCAAAGCGGGCGATGAACGGTGCCAGCGGCTCGGAATGGGTCAGGTTCAAGCCCCCACGTCCGGCCAACAAAAACTTGCGTCCGGCTGAAGGCATGGCATCGAATACGTCGACCAATACGCCCGCATGCGACAGCACCTCGGCCGCCATCAACCCGGCCGGGCCAGCACCAATGACCAAGACTTTGGATGATGCAGCGTGTGCGAAAGAAGCGTTCATGCAGCGTGTCCGGTGATGACTACAGTTGTGCACGCATCTGCCGCGCAGCTTCTTGCAAATGCGGCAGCAGGGTACGTTGAAAATCGGCAGGGTCAACCACTGTGCCGGTCGCCACGGCGTTCAGCGCCGCCACCACGCGACCTTGCATGTCGCGCAGTGGCACAGCCAGCGCCTGCACGCCCAGTTCATGTTGGTCGGCGGCAAAACACCAGTCTTGCTGGCGCACTTGCGCAATGATTTTTTTGAGTGCGCTGGCCGTGGTGATGGTTTGGCCCGTCAACCGGGGCAGCGGATGGCGTGCCAGCCAGGCGCGCAACTCTGTACTGCTCAGCCCCGCCAGCAGCACCCGGCCTGTGGAGGTGGCGTGGGCGGGTAGCCGTGCGCCCAGGTGCAGGCCCTGAGCAGACAGTTCCGCCGCCTGCTGCGCGGGTGCGCTGTGCACCAGGCCACGCGCGACGATCACCCCTTCAGCGCCATCCAACACCACCACCGACAGCCCTTGCCGCGTGGCCAACGCCAATTGGTTGAGCATGGGTTGCACCAGTCGCGGCAGCCGCGCGGTGGCCAGATAGCTGCCGGAAAAGCGCAGTACCTTGGGCGACAGCCAGAAATAGCGCCCGTCGCTTTCCAGATAGCCCAGGTGCGCCAGCGTGAGCAGGTGACGGCGTGCGGCCGCGCGCGTCAGCCCGGCGCGCTGCGCGGCCAAGGTGGCGTTCAAGCGCTGGCGCTGGGTGTCAAAGCTTTCCAGCACGGCCATGCCCTTGGCCATGCCTGCAATGAAATCGGCGTCAGCAATTGGCATACACGGCATTCATCATTTGCGCGATCATCGCACACACTGAGCGATGATCGCGCAAAAGCTGCAAACCTCGCTGTTCAAGCGTGGGCCGTTTGCCTATCGTGATGACTTGATTCCAACCACCCAACGGAGACAACACATGAAAACCCAGGTTGCCATCATCGGCGCAGGCCCGGCCGGTCTGCTGCTCGGCCAATTGCTGCACACCGCAGGCATCGACAACATCATTTTGGAACACCGCAGCGCCGAACACGTGCTGAGCCGCATTCGCGCGGGCGTGCTGGAACAAGTGGCACTCGATTTGCTGGACATCGCAGGCGTGGGCCAGCGCGCGCATGCCGAAGGCTTGCCACACGATGGCATCGAGCTGCTGTTTCAGGGCCAACGCCACCGCATCGATTTGCACCAACTGTCGGGCGGCCAGCGCGTGACGGTGTATGGCCAAACCGAAGTCACCCACGATTTGATGCAAGCCCGCGCAGGCGCTGGCCTGACCACGGTATACGACGCCAAAGACGTGCAGCTGCAAGGCATTGAAAGCCCCTCTCCCACAGTGCATTACGTCAAAGACGGTCAGGCGCAGACGCTGCAATGCGACTTCATCGCCGGCTGCGACGGCTACCACGGAGTGAGCCGCCGCACCATTCCCCCATCAGTGCTGCGCCGTTACGAACGTGTTTATCCTTTCGGCTGGCTGGGCGTGTTGGCCGATGTGCCGCCGGTATCGCACGAGTTGATTTACGCCAACACACCGCGCGGCTTTGCGTTGTGCAGCATGCGCAGCAAAACCCGCAGCCGTTATTACCTGCAAGTGCCCGACGGCACACGGGTCGAAGACTGGAGCGACCAGCATTTCTGGGATGAGCTGCGCCTGCGACTGGACGCCGAAGCCGCCCAGCGCCTGGTCACCGGCCCTTCGATTGAAAAAAGCATTGCCCCGCTGCGCAGCTTTGTGGCCGAGCCAATGCGCCACGGTCGCCTGTTTCTGGCCGGCGATGCGGCGCACATCGTGCCGCCCACGGGGGCCAAGGGCTTGAATCTGGCCGCATCCGACGTGGGCTTTTTGTTCGACGCCCTGATCGAGCATTACCGCGAAGGCAGCAGCCTGGGCATTGACCATTACTCTGAGCGCTGCCTGCGCCGCGTCTGGCGGGCCGAGCGCTTTTCGTGGTGGTTCACATCCCTGATGCACCGCTTTCCTGAAACCGGTGAGTTTGGCCAGAAGATTCAGGAAGCCGAGTTGGGCTATCTGGTCGAATCGCACGCCGCCTCGACGGCACTGGCCGAAAATTACGTCGGCCTGCCCATGGAATTGCTGGCGCATGCGCGGCAGGTTGGCTGATGGCTACGGGCCATCAACGCGCGAATGGTCTGACCCCATGACCTGACGCAGCAGATCGACCACCGCCTGTTGCGTGCGGGTAATAGGGCGCTGCGCGCTGGTGGCCAGCCACGCCTGCACGTGCAGACCCGATGGCCCCAGGGCACGCATGGTGTAAGCCGCCGGGTCAGCCGCGCTGAGTACCGCATGCCGTGTCAGCACGGCCGCGCCCAGCCCCTCGGCCACCAGCTCCAAAATGGCGGGAATGCCGTCGATTTCCATCGCAATTTGCAAACCCAGTCCTTCGGCAGCCAGCACGGCTTCCATCTGCATGCGGATGGCGTTCGGGCGCGTGGGAATCACCATAGGCAACTGGGCCAGCGCTTTCCATGAGATGCGTCGGGCCTGTGTGCGCCTGGCCGCGCCCGCATTTTTCTCTCTGGCCTGTACCAGCACCAACTCTTCAGACATCAAGGGGCTGGCGTCCAGCCCGTCGGCCGAGCGCAGGTTGTAAAGCACGGCAATGTCCAGCCGCCCGGCCATCAGCGCATCGCGCGTGGCCACGCTCAAAGCCTCGGTGATGCTCAACTCAGCCTCAGGCAACTGGGCGCGAAAGGCCCGCACCAGCGGCACGGCATAGGCGCGCGCGACGCTGGGCGGCAAGCCCACGGCCACCCGGCCCGCCAGGCCGCCGCGTGCACTGGCCAACTCTTCATGTGCACGTGCCACCTGATGCAAGATGGCCCGCCCGTGCGCCAGCAGCAGCGCACCGCCGTCGGTCACCGATACACCGCGCCCGTTGCGCACCAACAGGTTTCGCCGCAACTCCACCTCCAACTGCCGCACCTGCCGCGACAGCGCGGGCTGTGCCACGTTGAGCGCTTGCGAGGCGCGGGTAAAGCTTTCCAGCTCGGCCACACGCACAAAGTACGCCAGTTGCTTCAAATCCATGACATCGCCCTAGGTTATTGCATCAGCTGCATGATATGCTGATTTGATATATCAGATAGTCAGTCAAGCCGCTTGTCGATAACGCCTTGGTTTCAAATAATGAACCACAACACAGGCCGCCCGTCCGCCAACAA
Organism: Ottowia sp.; assembly: GCF_047975795.1. Classification (GTDB taxonomy): domain Bacteria; phylum Pseudomonadota; class Gammaproteobacteria; order Burkholderiales; family Burkholderiaceae_C; genus Ottowia. The sequence goes on from NZ_JBKEEE010000074.1 coordinate 38,172, forward strand.
TCAGGCTGCCCAATCATCGAGGAGACGAACGAATGAGCGCACCGCTGCGCGGTATTTCATCCATGGCCACGCGCCAGTTGCTGGCTGAATTGGCTGCCATGTGGCAGCACTCGGGTGGCGTGCCCATCAGCATCGAGTCAGTCGGCGGCGTGGATGCGGCCCGCCGGGTGCAGGCGGGTGAGGGTGAGGCGTTCGATCTGGTTTTTCTGGCCTCGGACGCCATCGACAAATTGATAGCCGCCGGGCACCTGCTGGCAGGCAGCAAGGTGGATTTGGTGCACTCCAGCGTTGCGGTGGCGGTGCGTGCCGGTGCCCAGCAACCCGATTTAAGCACCAGCGATGCCGTGCGGCGCGCCGTACTGGCCGCGCCCTCGGTGGGTTATTCCACCGGCCCCAGTGGCACGGCATTGCTCAAGCTGTTCGATCGCTGGGGCATTGCCCCGCAGATGCAATCTCGCCTGGTGCAAGCGCCCGCGGGCACGCCTGTGGGCACGCTGGTGGCGCAAGGCGATGTGGCGTTGGGCTTTCAGCAACTGAGCGAGCTGATGCACCTGCCTGGCATCGACATCGCAGGGCAGCTGCCGCCGGACATTCAGATCACCACCACGTTTTCAGGCGGCATTGCCGCAGGCTCGGCCCGCACGGACGACGCTCGCCGCGTGCTGCATTTCATGGGCAGCGGTCAGGCCGATGCGGCCAAGCGTCGGCAGGGCATGGTGCCTGCGGGCGAGCCCAACACCTCTATTCAGGAGACAACGGCATGATCATCGACTGCCACGGCCACTACACCACTGCGCCCAAAGCGCTGGAAAACTGGCGCAACCAGCAGATTGCCGGCGTCAAAGACCAGGCGGCCAAGCCCAAGGTGGCCGACCTGAAGATCAGCGACGACGAGTTGCGCGAGTCGATCGAGGCCAATCAGCTCAAACTGATGAAAGAGCGCGGCTCTGACCTCACCATCTTCAGTCCGCGCGCCAGTTTTATGGCGCATCACATTGGTGATTTTGAAGTCTCGAGCACTTGGGCGGCCATTTGCAACGAACTGTGTTACCGCGTCTCGCAACTGTTTCCCGACCACTTTATCGGCGCGGCGATGCTGCCACAGTCGCCCGGTGTCGATCCGAAGACCTGCATCCCCGAGCTGGAAAAGTGCGTCAAGGACTACGGCTTTGTCGCCATCAACCTCAACCCCGACCCCTCCGGCGGCCACTGGACCAGCCCGCCGCTGACCGACCGCCACTGGTACCCCATCTACGAGAAGATGGTGGAGTACGACATCCCGGCCATGGTGCACGTCAGCACCAGTTGCAACGCCTGCTTTCACACCACCGGTGCGCACTACCTGAACGCCGACACCACCGCTTTCATGCAGTGTCTGCAGGGCGACTTGTTCAAGGATTTCCCGACGCTGAAGTTCGTCATCCCTCACGGCGGCGGTGCCGTGCCCTACCACTGGGGGCGCTTTCGCGGCCTGGCGCAAGAGATGAAAAAGCCCCTGCTGCAAGAGCACCTGCTGAACAACATCTTTTTCGACACCTGCGTCTACCACCAGCCCGGCATTGATTTGCTGACCAAGGTGATCCCGGTGGACAACATCCTGTTCGCCAGCGAGATGATCGGTGCCGTGCGCGGCATCGACCCGGCGACGGGCCACTACTACGACGACACCAAGCGCTACGTCGCCGTCACGCCCAATTTGACGCCCGAGCAGCGCTACAAGGTGTTCGAGGGCAACGCGCGCCGGGTATACCCGCGCCTGGATACGGCCCTCAAGGCCAAGGGGAAATGAAGATGCATGAACTCGGAGTCGTTTACCGCAACATCCAGCGCGCCGACCGCGCCACCTGCGACGCGCTGGCTGCACTGGGCAGCGCCACCGTGCACGAGGCCATGGGCCGCGTGGGCCTGATGAAGCCTTACATGCGTCCCATCCAGCAGGGCGTGCAGGTCTCGGGCACCGCCGTCACCGTTCTGCTGCAACCGGGCGACAACTGGATGATGCACGTGGCCGCCGAGCAGATTCAGCCGGGCGACATCGTGGTCGCCACCGTCACCGCCGACAACAGCGACGGCTTTTTTGGCGACCTGCTGGCCACCAGCTTCAAGGCGCGCGGCGCACGTGGACTGGTGATTGAAGCCGGCGTGCGCGACACCCAGGTGCTGCGCGACATGGGCTTTGCCGTCTGGAGCAAATACGTGTCCGCCAAAGGCTGCATCAAGGCCACGCTGGGTTCGGTCAACATCCCCATTGCCTGCGCGGGCGCGCTGGTCACGCCCGGCGATGTGATCGTGGCCGACGACGACGGCGTGGTCTGCGTGCCACGTGCGCTGGCCGCCCAGACGCTGAAAGCCGCCCAAACGCGCGAGGCCAACGAACAGGCCAAGCGCGACCAATTTGCCAGCGGCGTGCTGGGGTTGGATTTCTACAAGATGCGCGAGCCGCTGGAAAAAGCCGGTTTGCGTTACATCGACTGAAAGAGCGGCCATGAGCAAACCCACCACAGGCCCGTTCGAAAAGACCGCAGGTTGGCTCGACTGGTACGCCAGACCGACCAAGCCGCGCTTCAAGCTGCCCACAGGGGCGGTGGATGCGCACTGCCATGTGTTCGGCCCCGGCGCTGAATTTCCGTACGCGCCTGAACGCAAATACACGCCGTGCGACGCCAGCAAGGCACAGTTGTTTGCGTTGCGCGAGCACCTGGGTTTTGCGCGCAACGTGGTCGTGCAAGCCACCTGCCACGGCGCGGACAACCGTGCGCTGGTGGATGCCTTGCAGGCTTCAGGCGGTAAGGCGCGTGGCGTGGCCACTGTCAAGCGCAGCGTCACGGACAATGAGTTGCAAGCGCTGCACGCCGCTGGTGTGCGCGGCGTGCGCTTTAACTTCGTCAAGCGGCTGGTGGACTTCACGCCCAAGGACGAGCTGATGGAGATTGCCGCGCGCATCCACCAGTTGGGCTGGCACGTGGTGATTTACTTCGAGGCGGTCGATCTGCCCGAGCTGTGGGACTTTTTCACCCGCCTGCCGACCATCGTGGTGGTCGACCACATGGGGCGCCCTGACGTCAGCAAGCCCGTGGATGGCCCGGAGTTCGCGTTGTTTTTGAAGTTCATGCACGAGCACCCTAACGTATGGAGCAAGGTGAGCTGCCCTGAGCGTTTGTCCGTCACCGGCCCCAAAGCACTGGATGGCGAGCAAAACGCCTACCGCGACGTGGTGCTCTTTGCACGCCAGGTGGTCGATAGCTTTCCTGACCGCGTGCTGTGGGGCACCGACTGGCCACACCCCAATCTGAAAGACCACATGCCCGACGATGGTCTTCTGGTGGATTTCATCCCGCACATCGCGCCCACCGCTGAACTGCAAAAGAAGTTGCTGGTGAACAACCCGATGCGCTTGTACTGGCCAGAAGAGAAGTGATGCCCCCCCCGAATCGCTTCGCGTCTTCTCCCGCTCTCTGCGGGCGGGGGACAACGCCAGTTCGCGGCACAGGTCCGCGAACGGCGTTTGCTGGACTGGGCGACTCGATAGCCATTTGATTGCTTCAAGGAAACATTGCCATGGCACTTGAAAAACCGTATCTCGACGTTCCTGGAACGACCATTTTTGATGCCGACCAATCTCGCAAGGGCTATTGGCTGAACCAGTTCTGCATGAGTTTGATGCAGGCCGAGAACCGCGCTCGCTTCAAGCAAGGCGAAGATGCCTACCTGGCCGAGTGGCCGATGACGGATGAGCAGCGCGCCGCCGTGCGCGCGCGCGATTTGAACTGGATGATGCGTACCGGCGGCAACATCTACTTTCTGTCGAAGCTGGGGGCCACCGATGGCCTGAGTTTTCAGCAAATGGCAGGCAGCATGACCGGCATGACCGAGCAACAGTACCGCGACATGATGGCAGCCGGTGGCCGCAGCCCCGAGGGCAACCGCGTGGTCGGCGAAGGCGGCGACGCACAAGGTGCCATGGCGCAGTCAAGCGCCTGGATCGACTGGGAGAACGAACAACAAAAACAGCTTGCAGCGCAGGTAGAAAAATCGCATTCAGCTACAAAAAACAAAGCGACTGGCACGCATGCAAAGATCACCGCCTCGGTGTATTCGTCGCACGTACCGGCCATTGGCGCGGCCATTGACCACGGCAAAACACAAGAGCCGTACTGGAAGCCACTGTTCGCAGGCTACGAACCTTCCAAGCAGTGGATGCAGGGCAACCTGCCCGACGTGGTATTTCTGGTCTACAACGACCACGCCACCAATTTCGATCTGGGCGTGATCCCTACTTTTGCCATCGGCACAGCGGCCGAGTTTGAACCTGCCGACGAAGGTTACGGCCCACGCCCGGTGCCGAAAGTCGTGGGCCACCCGGAACTGGCCGCGCACATCGCGCAGTCGGTGATTCAGCAGGACTTTGACCTGACCATCGTCAACAAGCTGAAGGTCGATCACGGCCTGACGGTGCCGATGAACCTGCTATTCGGCTCGCCCGCCACCTGGCCGGTCAAGGTGATTCCGTTTCACGTCAACGTGGTGCAGTACCCAGTGCCTTCGGGCCAGCGCTGCTTTGCGCTGGGCCAGGCCATTCGCCGCGCCATCGAAAGTTTTGATGAGCCGCTGAAGGTACAAATCTGGGGCACCGGCGGCATGAGCCACCAGTTGCAAGGCCCGCGCGCGGGCCTGATCAACGCCGAGTGGGACAACCGCTTTCTCGACCGCCTGATTGCCGACCCAGCCGATCTGGCGACCATGCCGCACATCGACTACGTGCGTGAAGCGGGTAGCGAAGGCATCGAGCTGGTGATGTGGCTGATAGCCCGCGGGGCCATGGCCGACGTGGCAGGTGGCCCCCCACCCCAGCTCAAACACCGCTTCTTCCACGTGCCCGCGTCAAACACCGCCGTCGGACATTTGATATTGGAAAACATGGCCTGAACGCCAATACAAAACCCCAAATAGCTATTTATTCAGGAGCAACATGAGCAAAACCATCAAAGTGGCATTGGCCGGGGCCGGAGCCTTTGGCATCAAGCATCTGGACGGCATTCAAAACATCGACGGCGTGGAGGTGATCTCGCTCATCAGCCGCGATCTGGACAAAACCCAAGAAGTGGCCGCCAAGTACGGCATTGGTCACGTCAGCACCGATTTGGCCGACAGCCTGAAGCTCAAAGAGGTGGACGCGGTGATTCTGTGCACCCCCACGCAAATGCACGCTGCGCAGGCGCTGGCCTGTCTGGAAGCTGGCAAGCACGTGCAGGTGGAAATTCCGCTGTGCGACAGTCTGACCGACGGCGAGAAAGTCGCTGCCGCGCAGCGCCAAACCGGCCTGGTAGCGATGGTGGGCCACACGCGCCGCTTCAACCCCAGCCACCAGTGGGTGCACCAGCAAGTCAAGGCGGGCAAATTCAACGTTCAGCAAATGGATGTCCAGACTTACTTTTTCCGCCGCACCAACATGAACGCGCTGGGCCAGCCGCGCAGCTGGACCGACCACCTGCTGTGGCACCACGCCGCGCACACGGTGGATTTGTTCGCCTATCAGGCCGGTGCGCCGATCGTGCAGGCCAATGCCATTCAGGGGCCGATTCACCCCGAACTGGGCATTGCCATGGACATGAGCATTCAGCTCAAGGCGGCCAACGGGGCCATCTGCACGCTCAGCCTGTCATTCAACAACGATGGGCCGCTGGGCACGTTCTTCCGCTACATCGGCGACACGGGCACCTACATCGCGCGCTACGACGATCTGGTCAACGGCAAGGAAGAAAAAATCGATGTCAGTCAGGTGGCGGTGTCGATGAACGGCATCGAGCTGCAAGACCGCGAGTTTTTTGCCGCCATCCGCGAAGGGCGCGAACCCAACGCCAGCGTGGCCCAGGTGCTGCCCTGTTATCAGGTCTTACACCAGCTTGATCGGCAACTGCAAGCCGCCTGACAATTCACCTTTTAGCTTTACATCAATTCAAGGAGACAACCCATGCCCATGATTCGCCGCCGTACCGTCATGACCGGCCTTGCTGCCAGTGCCGTTGGAATGCCTGCATGGGCGCAAGACAAAGTCACTTTGCGCCTGCACCAGTTTCTGCCACCGCAGGCCGTGGTGCCCAAACTGGCCATCACGCCCTGGGCCAAAAAGATTGAAAAAGACAGCGGCGGCAAGATCAGAATCCAGATGTTTCCCAGCATGCAACTGGGCGGCAAACCGACCGAGCTGTTCGACCAGGCCAAGGACGGTGTGGTGGACATGGTTTGGGTGGTGCTGGGCTACAGCCCAGGGCGCTTTCCCAAGGCCGAGGTGTTTGAGCTGCCGTTTCACACCGGTCGGGCCGAGCCGGGGTCGCAGGCGTTTTACGAATTCATCCAGAACAATGCCATGGACGAGTTTACCGACGTCAAACTGCTGTGCGCGCACGTGCACGGCCCCGGCCTGATTCACAGCCGCGCGCCAGTCAACAAGCTGGAGGACATGAAAGGGCTGCGGGTGCGCGGTGGCTCGCGCGTGATCAACATCATGCTCGAGCAAATTGGTGCCGTACCCGTGGGTATGCCGGTGCCCACCGTGGGCGAGGCGCTGTCCAAAGGCGTGATCGACGCCACCACTATCCCGTGGGAAGTGGCCCCTTCGGTGAAGGTGCAGCAAATCGTCAAGAACCACACGCAATTTACAGGCAACAAGGGGCTGTACACGCAGACCTTCGGCCTGGTGATGAACAAGGCCCGCTACGACAAACTGCCTGCCGATTTAAAGCGCGTGATCGACGCCAATTCAGGCGCTGCCACGGCCGCCATGTTTGGCCGCGCCATGGACGAGGGCGACAAGGTCGGCCTGGCCGCGGCACAAAAGGCGGGCAACAACATCATCACGCTCGACGCGGCTGAAACCGGGCGCTGGCAACGCGCCGCCTCAGGCGTGCGCGCCGCCTGGTACAACGAAGTCAAGGCCAAAGGCATCGACGGCGAGAAGGTGGCTGCGGCCGCCGAAGCGCTGGTGAACAAGTACAACAAGTAAACCACCCGCCAAGCGCCACCACGCCCATGAAAAGCCCTCTTTGGTTGATGGGTGCCTGGTGCGCCCGCAGCCAGACGCGCGGGGTTTGAGCACGTAGCTGCATGGGTAAAAGTGCAAAGGCGCAAAAAGCGCAAAGGGGCAAGGAAAGCACATGAACCGCTGGATATACGGGGTGGCGCGCGCAATGGCCTGGGCCGGAGGGCTGGTGCTGGTAGCCATCACCGCGATGAGCATCGTCAGCATTGCAGGCCGCGCGTTGATTCAGTTCGGCTTGGGCCCGGTACCGGGCGATTTTGAGCTGGTCGAAGTGGGCACCGCCATCGCGGTGTTCTGCTTTTTGCCCTGGTGCCATTTGATGCGCGGCCATGCCGTGGTGGATGTGCTGTGGCGGGTGTACCCCGCCCCCATGCAGCGCGTGCTGAATGTGGCCACCCAGGCGCTGATGCTGCTCATCTGGATGCTGCTGGTCTGGCGCATGGTGCATGGCTTGATGGATTACCACGGCAACGGCGAAACCAGCTTCATCCTGCACATGCCCGTCTGGTGGGGTTATGCCGCCTGCATGGTGCCTGCGGTACTGGGCACTCTGGTGTACGTGTGGACGCTGCTGGAATCGTTAGGCGTTGTCGCACCGCCCGAGCAAATGCAGTTCAGCGCAGGAGGCCACTGATGGAGCCGATGACCATGGCCCTGTGGGGCATTGCCGCCATGCTGGTGCTGATCATGCTGCGCGTGCCGATTGGCCTGTCGATGCTGGCGGTGGGGCTGGTCGGTTCGTGGCAGGTGTATGGCAGCGTGGGGCCGCTGGTGGCCAATTTGAAGACGTTCACTTTCAGCAGCTTTTCCAGCGCATCGCTGTCGGTGGTGCCGCTGTTCTTGCTGATGGGCCAGTTTGCTGCGCTGGGCGGCATGTCCACCGCGCTGTTCAAGGCCGCCGAAGCCTTTATTGGCCACCGCAAAGGCGGCGTGGCCATGGCCGCAGTGGGGGCGTGTGCGGGCTTTGGGTCAATTTGCGGCTCGTCACTGGCCACCGCCGCCACCATGGGGCAAGTGGCCTTGCCCGAGCTGCGCCGCGCCGGCTATGCGGGCAGCCTGGCCACGGGCGCACTGGCGGCAGGCGGCACGCTGGGCATCTTGATTCCGCCCTCTATCGTGCTGGTGATTTACGCCGTGCTGGCCGAGCAAAACATCGCCAAGATGTTCACTGCCGCCATCGTGCCCGGCGTGCTGGCCGCCGTGGGCTACATATTGGTGATCGCCATTCAGGTGCGCCTGAACCCCAAACTGGCAGGCACGATGGAGCCTGCCACGCGCAAAGAGCGCATCGACGCACTGCTGGCCATCTGGCCCGTGGCGCTGATCTTCTTGCTGGTGATTGGCGGTATCTACGCCGGTATCTTCACCCCCACCGAAGGCGCTGCCGTGGGCGCGGGCGGCACGGGCTTGCTGGCCTGGATCAAAGGTGGCTTAAGGCGTCAAAGCCTGCTGGCTTCGCTGGAGGCCACCGCCAGCGGCACCGGCATGGTGTTCTTGATCGTGCTGGGGGCCGCTGCCTTCAACAATTTTTTAGCGCTATCCCAACTGCCGCAAGAGCTGGCCTTCTGGGTCGGCGACCAGGGCTTTTCGCCCTACACAGTGTTGTGGGCCATTCTGATTTTTTATCTGGTGTTCGGCTGCGTCATGGATTCGCTGTCCATGATCTTGCTGACGGTGCCCATCTTCTTTCCCATGGTCTCCGGACTTGACTTCGGCTTGCCGCCGGAAGAAATGGCCATCTGGTTCGGCGTGTTGGTGCTGATCGTGGTGGAGGTCGGCTTGATTACCCCGCCCGTGGGCATGAACCTGTTCGTCATCCAGGCCATGGCCCCCGACATCAAAATCACCGATACCTACCGCGGCGTCTGGCCCTTCGTCGCCAGCGACTTGGCGCGCGTGGTGATTCTGGTGATGTTCCCCGCCATCACGCTGTTTATCCTGCAATGGTCATAAAAAAAGCGGCCCGAAGGCCGCTTGATTTTTGTCGACTGGCGGAGAGGGCGGGACAACCGTTCCCGCTCCTAAAAACCTTTGCAAATCAACTACTTAGGTGGCAGTTGTTGTAAAAATTTTGCTACCGATGGGCTGCATTGTAGCAAGGTTTTTGACTGCTCTTTGAAGTTGCTGAATTTTCTTTAAAAAACTTTCTCTTACCACAAAGAAAGAACTTGAATTTATTACATTGCTATTATTTTTAAGGTCGTTGGATCTAGCCAAAGGCTGGAACCAATGACCCCCAGCCCTGGGGGCCCCAACCCTTAAACACCATCTGAGGGATGTTCAGTTTTCCAACCGTTGCTCTACTTCAAGCAATGCTTTTCTGAATATTGAAGGAGGCTCTTCATTTTCAGTTACTGATATAAGATGCTTTATAACAGGCAAAGACATTGACTTATATTCTGGAAATTCCATCAGTTGATAAGTAGCAACAGCTTGTTGAACCGCAGTAAGAATTTGTCCTTTCTCATCTCGCCCCGAGAACCAAATAAATACCGCCCGAAATTGATCAAACCTTTTATTTTTCTCTTCTCTATTTCTTGAATCCAAATACTTATAAACACCGAACAAGAAGACCAATGAACTACTAAAAATAGTGAGATAAGGCAGCATAGGAGTAATCTTTCAAATAAAAATCAGAAGCAAATTATACAAGAAACATAAAAAATTAACTAGTTGGATTGTGTGCCTAGTGGGTCGGCTAGACCCTGCACTATAGGAAAGCTGTAAAGCTGGTTCCAGTAGCTTGCTGGCTGTTTGCATTGGTATTGCCGAAGGCCGAACAAAAACCCCTGGGGGTTTGCATAGTGAGTGAATAAAAGCCGTTGCTTTTATGAAACCGCCTGCTATTATAAAAATAAGAATAATAATAACAGGTGATATATGTTTGCAATACTAAGAACAAAAAGAATAAAAGACTATACAGCCGTTTCAAATATGTTTAAACATAATTTGAGACAGAAGTATGCAACCAATGTAGACAAAAGCAGAAGCCCATCAAACAAAGTCTACATAGATAAAATAATATCTAGTAGTGAACTCAAAAGCTACTACGATGAATTAGAAGTACAAGAAAAATCAAACAGTGTAAAAGCGATTGAATTGGTTTTAACTGCCTCCCCTGAGTTTTTTGAGAACATCTCAAAAGATAAATTAGAGGCTTGGAAAAAATCACAAGTTGATTTTTTAAAAGCAGAATACGGAAAGAGGCTAAAATTCTTGGTATGCCATGAAGATGAGACAAGCCCCCATTTTCATGCAGTTATCTCATTAGAAGAAAGAAAGATACACAAATACAAAAACCAGAAGGGTGAGTTCTTCAAAGAGAAAACAACACTTAACTCTAGGCACTTCAATAGAGAGTATTTGATTGCCTTGCAGTCAAAGTATGCACAGCATAACAAGCGATTTGGCTTAAATCGTGGATTGCTTAACTCAAAGGCAAGGCATAAAGAGCTTAAAGAGTTTCAAGCAGATGTTAAAAAGTCTCTCTCCCTTAATGTTGATGAAGCAATAGAAGAAGCCTTTGATAAAGCATTAAAAGCAAAATCAAGAATGGGCTACATCAAATATACTGATGCAAAAGCTTTTTTTATTCACACAGTCAATAGATTGACCAGAAAAAACAAAAATCTTAAAACTGCTTTGCAGTCTTCCAAAGACTATTGGAAGAAGTCCAAAGAAGCTGATGCAATTAAAGCTAAAGAAAAAGATTTATCAAATCTAAGGGCTGAATATTTTGAGAGTGTTTCAAAGTATCAAAATATTGTCAAAGAGAATATAGAACTTAAACAGCAAGTAGCAGAATATAAAAACAAGGAAGAAGAAAAAAAGCGAATAATAATTATTATACAAAGCCATTGACAAAACAAAAATTATGAAATACCAAAAATATATAGATTAAATTGTTATTCATCTGTGTTTTAAACATCTGCCTTAAGTAAGCAGAATAAAAAGCTCCAGAAATGGGGCTTTTTTATTGACTTATTTTATTGCTCTGTTATTTTATAAATACTTAAAACACAAATCATATGGATAACAATGAACAATATTTCAATTTAATATCAAACATCAGCATTGACAATGCTTCAATTTTTGAAAAGTTTATCAAACTCCACGAACAAGCAGAAGCCTGCCAGGTCAAACAGATTGAAAAATCAGACCCTCTCAAACAATTCCTAAAAGCTCATAAAGACTTTATAAACCTCATCCCTGAGATTTTACAAAGCTATGTCCTCTATGTTGTAAAGAATGAATTTAAAAACGATGTAGGGGCTTATCGTGCTTCTGTGCCCATGTTTGAAAAGCTATTCACCCAAGAATATGCAGGCTTGCAAACAGGCTCATAGACAAGAAAAAAGACGATAGCCATAGGAAGCACAACAGTGAGAGAAAAGAGCTTCTCCTATGGGCCTGCCAGCTCCTCAAGCTGGTAGGAAGTGGCAGAGGTGGTGCATTGCCTTTGGCTCTGGTCAATGAATACAAAGAGAGCCTAGAAGCTCAAGAGGCCTTTATCAATAACCACAGGTTAATTGGCTTAAATGGCAAGTCTTACAAGCTTAGCAAGAATAAAAGAAAGCAGAGAAATGCCCAGAATTACCGAATATCAAAGACATTTGAACAGATCGCAGAGGATAAGAAATTTACTTTCTCTTTTATTACTTTAACCCTTCCACCAGAGTATCACCCGAACCCAAAGTTCGGACACTGCTCATATTCTGGCAAAACTCCAAGCCAAGCCAAAGCAAAGATAAATAGCTATTGGGAGTTAATTAGAGCAAATCTTGCAAAGGCAGGATTAAAGGTTGGTGATGATTTCTTCGGTCTTCAAGTTAATGAAGCTCACAAAGATAGCACATTGCATAAGCACTTGATGATTTACCATAGCAAGAAGAATATTGCTCTAATTCATCAAGTCATAAAAGATGTTGAACATAGAGAAAGGCAAGCAATTGCAAAAGCCCAAGGCATTTCAATTAAAAAAGTCAAATTCAAATTTGACATTAAATTGAACAATGGGAAAGCAAAGGCAAGCTCTTACCTATTCAAATACATATCAAAAAGCCTAGATAACAAAGAAACCTTAACCGTTGAAGCTTGCAGAAGCTTCTATTCTGCCCGTGCATTTAATCACTTTGGCCTAGACGGAAAAATAAATACATTCAACCATCTTTGTTCTAATTACAAGAGCTACGAAAAAATATTGACTCAGAACCTTATTGATGTTTTTTCTAGTCGTGATTTATACAGCTTTTTAATTCATCACAAAGATAAATTCAAGTCTATATCTAATGATGTCATATTTTTAGGTGTTGCTTATGAAGAGCAAGGAAACATCACATTGATTGAGAAGAGGCAATATTGCCTATTTGAATGCCCTGACAAAAATGATACTGCTTTAAATGATGTGTCAACCGTAATAAATTACAGTATTGCAAAAGCCAGGTTTTCATATTGCACATTGCAGAACAAGGCAAAGCACTACAGCCATTTAGTCAATGAATATTTAATAGACAAGAAAAGCAAAGGTTTTAATGTTATCTTGAAAGATGGCTTTTCAATATCAGAGCATTTCAAAAATTTAAGAGATAAAGAACTAGGGAAGGTCTGCACAACCCCCGCTGCAGGGCGAGGTGACGCGTGAATGTTCACATGGCGAAACGAGCGTTGAATTTCTCATCGTTTTGCGCTGTTTTTGGTTCGCTT
>NZ_JBKEEE010000094.1:0-14223 GCF_047975795.1 Ottowia sp.
AGTGCGGGATGCGGATCGGGATGGGCTGCAAGGCGCAAACCGCAGCGATACCTGGCGGTATCGCGAGGATTTGCAACGCAGCAGACCGCCCGGGGCCGCGCCCACACACCCGCGCAGAGACGTTGAACACGCTCTCAGGCGTCAAGCGTTGACCGCCGCGCCTCATGGCCTTGCAACAGCGCACGGCGCGTGGTGTCGCTGTCCAGCCGCGCCAGCCACCATTGCATAGCGCGCCCTGACTGGCCGTGCGCGGCGACCCGCCAGGCGCAGTGCAACTGGGCCAGCGGTACGCTGCGCACCGTCTCACAGGCCACCAAATGTCCGGCGGCTATGTGGAGTCTGGCCATAGGCTCAGGCAAAAAACCGCCACCCAGACCATGCAGCAAAGCCAGCAGCTTGGCGGACGTGCTGGGCACCGTCAGCACATCTTGCCCGCTCACCAGATTCACCGTCATACCCTGGCCACTGCGGCTTGAATCGGCCGTGGCCACGGCCCGGTGCTGGCGCAACCGGGCATCGGTCAGCGGGCCAGCCAGACGCGCCAAAGGGTGCTGCGGAGCCACGCAATACACAAAGCGCAACTCGCCCAGCCAGCGGCTGTGCACGCCGGGGGCGGCATAGCTCAGACTGGCCGCATCGGCCACGGTGCCAATGGCCAGGTCGGCATGGCCTTGCGTGACGGCCTGCACCGTGCCCAGCAGCGACTCGTCCAGCAATTTCAGCCGCGTGGGTGCGGCCAGTTCGTAAAAGGTCGCAGCCAACTCCATGACCGGCGTGGGAGCAATCACGGTGTCGAGCGCGATCGTCAATTGAGGCTCCCAGCCGGTGGCGACACGGCGCACGCGGTTGGCCACCGCGTCGATCTCAGCCAGCAGGCGCGCACCTTCGCGCAGCAACTCGGTGCCCGCTTCGGTCAGGCGTGCCTGGCGCGTGCTGCGGTCGAACAGCAGCACGTCCAGCGCTTCTTCAAGCTGGCGCACGCGGTAGCTCAGCGCGCTGGGCACCAACCCCAGAGCGCGCGCGGCACCCGCCAGACTGCCGTGATCAGCCACCGCTTGCAGCATGGTCAAAGCTTCGGGCGTGAGTGGGTTGCGGGTGGGCGGCATGGGCAACTTGATTTCAAATAATTTGAATCATGCCATCGAAAGCCACCCTCCAGCCAAGTCGATGGGGCGGGATAATGCCCTTCCTTTTCATTCTCAAATCAACAAGGAATTGGCCTTTTATGAACTCGATTGTTGTTGTGTACCACTCTGGCTACGGCCACACCCAGCGCATGGCCCAGGCCGTGGCCGAAGGCGCGCAAGCCGAATTGCTGGCGATTGACGCCGAAGGCCAACTGCCCGAAGGCGGCTGGGACAAGCTGGCCGCGGCCAGCACCATCGTGTTGGGCACACCGACTTACATGGGTGGCCCGAGTTGGCAGTTCAAGAAGTTTGCCGAAGCCAGCAGCAAGCCCTGGTTTGCGCAGGGCTGGCGCAACAAGCTGTTCGCCGGTTTTACCAACAGCGCCAGCATGAACGGCGACAAAGGCCAAACCATCAGCTACCTGATGCACCTGGCCATGCAGCACGGCGGCCTGTGGGTGGGCACCGGCATGATGCCCGCCAACACCAAGGCGGCCAGCCGCAACGACCTGAACCATATGGGCGGTTTTGCCGGTGCGCTGGCCACCACGCCGTCAGACGCCAGCGCCGCCGAAATGGCCACGGGCGACCTGGACACGGCGCGCGCCTTTGGCCAGCGCGTGCGCGAGCAAGCGCAACGCCTGAGCGCCTGAGCCTGGGCGCCTTCGCTTCAAATCGCTGCCGCAGGCAAATCATGTGGGTCGGGCACGCTGGCCTGCCTGCGCAACGTATCCAGTGCCTGCAAAGCCTCGGCATCCGTGCGGTACAGGCGCAGCAAGCTGTGCGCAGCCAACACGCCCGCTGCGCGCAACACTTTTTCTACCGGCAACTTCATGCCGCTGATGTGCAGCGTGATTTGCTGCGCACGCCACTGTTGCATCAGGCGGTCGAGGGCCTCGGCCCCGGTAGCGTCGATGCGGTTGATGGGATAGGCAAACAGGCACACATGGCGGGTATCGGGGTGTGCGCTCAGGTGCTCGCTGACGTGCCGCTCGAACTGGGCCGCGGCTGCAAAATCCAGCGCCGCGTCCATGCGCAACGCACAGGTATGAGGAGCCAGCGCTGGCAGATGCCACAAATGGCGATCACGCAGGCTGCCATCCTGGTGCAAGCCCACCTCGATGATGCGCGGGTGCAGGTGCAGGTACAAAAAATGCGATAACGACCCCAGCACCCCCACCAGAACACCCCAGTACAGCGCCGGTGCAGCGGCAATGGTCACTATAAATGTAGTAGCTGCAATGGCAAATTCCACACGCGATACAGCCCATAACTTAATGAACTCTCGGGGCTTTAACAGCCCCGTCACAGCCACCACCACAATCGCTGCCAGCACCGCCTGCGGCACAAAGCGCAGCACGGGCGTGAGCACCAGCAAGGCCAACAACACCACCAGCACTGAAAAAATCGTGGCCCAGCCGGTTTGCGCCCCGGCATACAGATTGAGCGCCGAGCGCGAAAACGACGAACTGGTGGCAAACGCCCCCGACAGACCCGACGCCACCTTGGCCAGCCCCTGGCCAATCAAGTCCTGATCCTGATCCCAACGCTCGCCCTTGCGCTGGCTGTCCACCTTGGCGCTGGAGGCGGTCTCCAAAAAGCTGACCAGGGTGATAACCAACGTAGGCATCACCAGTTGCCCCAGCACTTGCCAGCCCGGCCAGCCCGGCCAATACAGCGCTGGCAGCCCCTGCGGCAGCGGCCCCACCACACGGCCACCGCCTTGCTCAAAGCCCAGCACATAACTCAAACCCGCCGCCACCAGCACCAGCACCAGCACCGAAGGAAACGCAGGTTTCCAGCGCCGCACCAGCATCAGCAGCGCCAGCGCTGCCACACCAAACACCAGTGCCCAGCCGTGCACCGAAGGCGCGTGCAGCAGCGATGCCCACCCACCCGCCGCACCCAGCAGCGCAGGCAACTGCGAGGCGATGATGAGCACCGCCGCCGCCTGCGTGAACGCCATCAGCACCGGTGAATTGACCAGATTCAACAGCCAGCCAAAACGCACCACCCCCAGCACCACTTGCAGCGCGCCCGACATCAAGGCCAGCCACACCGCCAGCGACACCCACTGGGCACTGCCGGGCTGCGCCAGCGGCGACAACGAGGCATAAATCAGCAGCGAAGTCAGCGCCGTCGGCCCCACCGACAGCCGCGCCGAAGCCGACAGCAGCACCGCCACCAAAGCGGGCAGCATGGACGCATAAATGCCCGTCACCAAAGGCATGCCTGCCAGTTGCGCGTAGGCCACGCCCTGGGGGATCACCATCATCCCCACCGCCAGCCCCGCCATCAGCTCACTGCGCAGCAACGCCGCCGACGGGCGCGGCCAGCGCAGAAATGGCAGGTAAGGCGTCAAACGCTCAAGCATGGTGTGGCCAATGGTAGGTGACGTTCACTCTGAACGCGCTGGCGTGAACGATCTGGCACTGTCGGCATCCAATGGCTTGAATGCGTTAAAACCAGTATCTCTCAAGGAAAGCCCGATGATTCGCCCCCTGTTGCTGACCGCCGTGCTGTGCATGCCGCTGCTGGCCAACGCCCAGGCCATCAAATGCCTGGACCCCAAAACCGGAAAAACGCTGTACACCGACCAGCCCTGCAAAGGTGGCGAGCTGGTAGTGCCCGCACGAACCCCGGACGATGTGCAGCGCGACGCCGACGCTGCCGCCTTGGCCCGCGAAGATGCCGACCGGCGCGAGCAACTGGCGCTGGAGCGCGCGCGCCAGCAATTGCAGGCCGATCAAAACGCCGTGGCACTGGAATACGCCCGCGCCGGACAATCACAGGCCGAATCCCAAGCCTGCCGCGCAGCGCGTGCCGAGGCCAGCTTTCGGGCTGCCAGCTTTGCCGCCTCAGAAGAAGAAATCCGCACCGCGCGCTACAACGCCGCCTTGGCCTGCGGCCAGCAGCCACCCGCTGACATCGTGGTGGTGCAACCCAGCTACCCCACTTACTACCCGTCCCACAGAACCCGCAATCCCTACGGCAATACTGACCGCCCAAACCGGCCCGCAAGCAACCCCTACGCCACCACGACCACGCGCACCTTTGGCAAGCCCATCACCTCCACCCAGTTCACGCGTGCACCTTCCCGGCTGGACGAGCCGTCGGGCGCGGTGGTGATACGTAACCCCAAGTCATCGCGCTGACACCGCCGATCTGACACAGCAAAAGCCAGCGCCCCAGCGTCCGTCAGGCTGACTGAGGCGGCGCTTTCACCACCGAACTGCTGTCCTCGGGCAGCGGAGCCACCTCGGCGGTAATGGCCCCCGGCACGCGGCGGCGCGCCAGCAGCGAATACACCGTGGGCACCACAAAGATGGTCAGCAGCGTGCCCACGCTCATGCCGCCCACAATCACCCAACCGATCTGGCGGCGGCTTTCGGCCCCGGCACCGGTCGACAAAGCCAGCGGCAACGCCCCCAACACCATGGCCCCGGTGGTCATCAAAATAGGGCGCAGGCGCTGCGCGCTGGCGTGCACCAGCGCCTCGGCCATGTCTTCGCCACGCTGGCGCAGCTGGTTGGTGAACTCCACAATCAAAATGCCGTGCTTGGTCACCAGCCCCACCAGGGTAATCAGGCCGATTTGCGAATACACGTTCAGCGACCCGCCCGTCAATTGCAGCGCCAGCAGCGCACCCACCATCGACAGCGGCACCGAGAACATAATGACCAGCGGGTCGACAAAGCTCTCGAACTGCGCCGCCAGCACCAAGAAGATGAACAGCAGTGCCAGCACAAACACCGTACTCAAAGCGCCTTGCGCGCTGCGGAATTCGCGCGAGATGCCATTCAGGTCGGTCGTCGATCCACTGGGCAGCACGCGGGCCGAAGTCTGCTCCAAAAAATCCAGCGCCTGGCCCAGCGAATAGTCCGGGGCCAGGTTGGCCGTCAGCGTGGCCGAGCGGCGCTGGCCAAAGTGGTTCAGCTCGCGCGGCGACACGCCTTCGCGCACCTTGACCAAGGCCGACAGCGGCACCATCGCATCACCACGCGCACGCAACTGAATGCGGTCGATATCCTCGGGCACAGCGCGGCCCTGGGCGCTGGTCTGCACCATCACGTCGTACTGCTCGGCGTCGCGCTTGTAGCGCGTGACCACGCGCCCGCCCAGCATGGTCTCGATGGCGCGCGCGACCGATTCCACGCTCACACCCAAATCAGCGGCGCGTTCACGGTCAACCTCTACCCGCAACTCGGGTTTGGACAGGCGCAAGTCCAGATCAGGCGCCACAAAACCCGGGTTCTGGGCCACCTCGGCCATGATCTGGCCCATCACCTGGCTGAGGTTGTCGTAGCTGTCTGAGGTTTGCACCACAAAGTTCACGGGCCGCTCCCGAAAGCGCTGACCCAGCGACGGCGGCGTAATGACGTAGGCGTTCACGCCTGCCTGCTGATCCAGGCGCGGTTGCAGCTCACGCGCCAGATCCAGCGTCGAGCGCTCGCGCTCACTCCAGTCTTTGGCGCGGTAAATCATCGAACCCTGCGACACCGTAGGGTTGCCCAGGCTGGCAAAAATGCGGTTGAACTCGGGATAGTCTTGCCCGATGCGCTCCAGTCGGCGAGCGTAATGGTCGGTAAAGGCCAGCGTGGCCCCATCAGGCGCGTTGATGCTGGCCAAAATGACGCCCCGGTCTTCCGGCGGCGACAGCTCTTGCCGCATGTGTGGATACAGCCAGGCAATGGCCGCCCCGCAACCTACCATCACCAGCAGCACCAGCCAGCGCCCGCTTTTCAGCACGCGGCGCAGCAGCTTTCCGTAGCCATTGGAAATACTCGTCAGCACACGCTCCATACCCCGATCGAATGGGCCGGGGCTGGGGTTGTGCCGCAGCAGCAACGAGCACATCATGGGCGAAAGCGTCAGCGCCACAAAGCCCGACACCACCACAGCGCCCGCCAGCGCCAGCGCAAACTCCATGAACAGTCGGCCCGTGCGCCCCGGCGTGAAGGCCAGCGGCGCATACACCGCCGCCAGCGTCAGCGTCATCGCGACGATGGCAAAACCGATTTCGCGCGCACCGTGGATGGCGGCATCAAACGGTTTCATGCCATCTTCAATGTGGCGGTAAATGTTTTCCAGCATCACGATGGCGTCGTCCACCACCAGGCCAATGGCCAGCACCAGCGCCAGCAGTGTCAGGGTGTTGACCGAAAAACCGGCCAGGTTCATCAGCGCAAAGCTGCCCACCAGACTGACCGGAATGGTGACGATGGGGATGATGGACGCGCGAACGGTGCGCAAAAACACAAAAATTACCAGCGCTACCAACGCCACCGCTTCCAGGATGGTCCGGTACACGCTTTGCATGGCACGGTCGATGAACACCGAGTTGTCGTTGGCAATGTCCACCTTCACGTCGGCAGGCAAATCCTGCTGCACGCGCGGCAGCATGGCGCGCACGCCCTGGGCCAGCTCCAGCGGGTTGGCCGTGGCCTGGCGAATCACCCCCGCCGATACCGCAGGCACACCGTTCAGACGCACGGCGGTGCGTTCGTCAGCGGCGGTTTCTTCCACCCGACCGACGTCGCGCAGGCGCACTGAAAAGCCGTTCACCGTCTTGATGACGATATCGGCAAACTGCGCGGGCTGGTTCAAATCGGTTTCAGAGGTGACTGAAAATTCGCGCTGCGACGACTCGATGCGGCCCGCAGGCACTTCCAGGTTGTTGCGGCGGATGGCATCTTCCACGTCCTGCGTGGTCAACCGGTAAGCGGCCAGGCGGTCAGCGTTCAGCCACACCCGCATGGCAAATTTGCGCTCGCCATAAATACGCACGTCAGACACACCGCTGACGGTTTGCAGCCGGGGCTTGACCACGCGGTTGATCAGGTCGGTGATTTCCAGCGGCGAGCGCGTGGGGCTGGAAAACGCCAGCCACATGATGGGAAAGGCATCCGCTTCAACCTTGGAGATCACCGGCTCATCGATCGCCTGCGGCAGCCGGTTGCGCACGCGCGAGACACGGTCGCGCACTTCAGACGCGGCAGTGTCAGCGTCTTTTTCCAGCCGAAAGCGCACGCTGACTTGCGTCTGCTCCGGACGGCTGATCGACGTCAGCACGTCCACCGCATCAATACCGGCAATCGAGTCTTCCAGCGGCTTGGTCACCTGGCTTTCCATCACCTCGGCCGAAGCGCCTGCGTAGCGCACGTTCACCGTCACCACAGGTTCATCGATCTTGGGATATTCGCGCACCGACAGACGCGTGTAGCTCACCGCCCCAATCAGCAAAATCAGCAGCGCCAGCACGGTGGCGAATACCGGGCGGCGAATGGACACTTCGGCCAGTTGCATGGCGCGCTCTTTTTTTAGCGCCGCGCCGCCGCCAGCAGGGCCGCGCAGGGGTTGACGCCTGGCGCGGTGTCGGCCAGCGGCAGTGCAGCAGCCACCTCGTCTGCACTGGTGGGCTGGACTGCGCTGTTGGCCCCGACGACTTCAGCGTCAGACGCAGCCTGGACTTGTGCCGGTGCCGCACTGTCGCCGTCCATCAGCCGAACGCGCTGACCATCGCGTTGAATACGCTGCTGGCCCGCCGTGACAATGCGCTCGCCTGCGGCCAGCGGGCGCACGATTTCCACCCTGCCCGCTTCACGCGCGCCGGTTTCCACCACCACCCGTTCAGCCGTCCAGGCGGCTTGGTCTTGCCGCAGACGCACCACGGTTTGCCGACCACCCAGGGACACCACCGCCGATTCAGGCACCATCAGCACCGCACGGTCGTCGCCCAGGCGAGCGCTGACCCGAGCAAACATGCCCGAGCGCAAATGCTGCAAGCGGTTGTCGATGCAGCCGCGCGCCACCACGCTGCGGCCATCGGCGTCGATCAGCGGATCCACCGCCGTCACCACGGCGGCAAACGCGCGGTCGGCAAACGCATCCACCTGCACGCGCGCCGTCTGGCCGGGGCGCACCCGCGCCTGCAAACGCTCGGGCAGGCGAAAGTCGACGTACATGGCGCTCATGTCTTCCAGGCTGGCGATGTCGTCGCCTTCTTTCAGGTAGTCGCCCACGCTGATGTTGCGCAGCCCGGTCACGCCCGCAAATGGCGCGTGCACGCGCAGCCGGTCGGCGCTGGCGCGGGCCAGCTCGGCCTTGGCCTTGGCCACCTGCAAGGCGGCGGCACTTTCGTCCACGGCCTGCTGGCTGATAAAGCCTTGTTTGACCAGATCGCTGTTGCGCCGGTGCCGGTTTTGCGCGATCGACAGCTCGGCCACCGCTTGCCGCACCTGCGCCTGGGGCAAGCGGTCGTCCAGTTGCACCAGCAGTTGCCCCTTGGTCACGCGCTGGCTATCGCGGAAATTGATTTGTGTCACGCGCCCGCCCACCTCGGCGCGCACCACGGTGCCCTGGCGCGCGCGCAGCGAACCCACGGCGTCCACCGTGTCGGCCAGGGTGCGCCGCTGCACGCGCGCCGACTCGACCACCGGGCCATCGGCGGTGGAAGCCGCCTGCGCAGCGCTGGCCGTGGCCGACCCAGGTGCAAGTGCAGGTGCAGCATTCACCGCCCGCTCTGGCGCGGGCCGTTGCAGCCACCAGGCGGTGCCTGTGGCACCAGCCAGCGCCAGCATGGCGATGAAGAAGGAGGAAGATTTCAAAAATGTGTCCGAGTCGCCATGACAAGTGGCGCACGATGTTCTACAAAATGTAGCACCTCAGGCACGCCCATGCCGGGCCATTGCACCCAGTCGCCGCATCGCTTTTTGGGCCTCTCTGATGTTGATGGCAAAAAATGGCTTTAATGCTGCCCGCAACTGCCATGAAAGCTTCTTTTTCAGGAGCAAAAAGACGTCTATCAGCCCCTTGCCCATGCGGGTCAGGTCACAGGCACGCCCCGGTTGGCCAGCGCATCGGCGCGTTCGTTGCCTTCGTGTCCGGCGTGCCCTTTGACCCAATGCCAGCGGATGCGGTGCGGCCCGTCGCTGACCAGCGCGTCCAGCTTTTGCCACAAATCGACGTTTTTCACCGGCTGCTTGCTGGCCGTGCGCCAGCCCTTGGCTTTCCAGCCTGTGATCCATTGCGTGATGCCCTGTCGCACGTACTGACTGTCCAGGTACACATCCACCTCGCACGGACGCTTGAGGGCGGACAGCCCTTCGATCACCGCCGTCAACTCCATGCGATTGTTGGTGGTCGATGCCTCGCCGCCAAACAGCTCTTTTTCGTGCGCGCCCGCACGCAGCCAAACGCCCCAGCCGCCGGGGCCGGGGTTGCCTTTGCAGGCACCGTCGGTGTACATCTCAATCTGATCCACAGGTTTTCTCGCTCAAGCGTGTTGAAGGTCGTGAGGGCTGTGCCGACCGATTGGCCACCGAAGCGGGCGCGCCCACCACGGCAGGCGTTTTTTTCCAGGCCGCACCCACCAGCCTGGCCCCATGCGTGCGCTTGACGGCCAGCATGAAATAGGCCGCGCCAAAAAACGGCCACCAGCGCGCGCCCGCCCGATCCATCCAGCCAAAGCGCGCCAACGCCCGTTCGCTGCGCACAGCGGGTCGCCAGCAGCCGTGGGCGGTGTCTTCCAGCTCAAACTCCAGCAGCCGCAGCCAGTCGCGCAAACGCCACGGGCTGATGAATTCACCCACGTCTGGCAGGTACGTGCTGCCATGGCCCACGCGCTGCCATTGCCGCGCGCGCCACTGGCGCAGACCCCACAGGCTGGCGGGGCTGAAGCCCGCAATGGCCACTTTGCCCTCATGCACCAGCACACGCTGCACTTCGCGCAAGGTGGCGTGCGGGTCGCCGCTGAGTTCCAGCGTGTGCGGCAGCACCAGCAAATCCAGGCTGGCCTCGGCAAATGGCAAGGCCGTGGCGTCGGCGGCGAAAGCCACACGCGAGTAGGCAGGCGTTTGTTCGGTGCCCGTCGAAAGACGGGTGACTGCCTCCAGAGATGCCACCCCGGTGCTCGCCAGCCAGCGGTGCGGCATGCGGTTGGCGCTCAGCGCATCCACGGCGGGCAGGCCCAGTTGCACCGCGTGGTAGCCAAACACGTCGGCCAGCGCGGCGTCGAACTGGGCGCGTTCCCACTCCAGCAGGTACTGGCCGGGTGGCGTTTGAAACCAGTCGTTCAGATCGGTCATGGGCGCACGCAGAGCAGCGCCAGAGGCGGCAGCTTGACGCTGGTTACAAAGAAGGTGGCGGTGGCCAAAAGGCAGGTCATCGCTTTTTATAATTCACGCTTCATGAAATTGATTGCACTGCCCGCTTTTGAGGACAACTATGTCTGGTTGCTGCACAACGGGCAACAGGCCCTGGTGGTCGACCCGGGCGATGCCGCCCCTGTCGAGCAGGCATTAAGCGGCCTGGGGCTGAAGCTCTTGAGCATTCTAGTCACGCACCACCACGCCGATCACACCGGCGGCGTGGCGGCCTTGCGCCAGTCCACGGGCGCGCAGGTGCTTGGCCCGGCGCGCGAGCGCATTCCCGCGCCTTACCAGCCCCTGCAAGGCGGCGACCAGTTTCAGGCGCTGGGCATCGGATTTCGCGCCATTGACGTGCCGGGCCATACGGCGGGGCACGTCGCTTACTTGGCCGACAATGCCGCGGGCGCGCCCCTGCTGTTTTGCGGTGACACCCTGTTTTCTGGCGGCTGTGGGCGCTTGTTTGAAGGCACGCCCGCGCAAATGCTGGTCTCGCTGGATACGCTGGCCGCGTTGCCAGACGACACCCGCGTGTGCTGCGCGCACGAATACACCCTGAGCAACCTGCGTTTTGCCCGCACGGTAGAGCCAGACAACACAGCGCTGGCCGCTTACGAGCAGCACTGCCAGTTGCTGCGCAGGCAAGGCCAACCCACGCTGCCGTCCCGTATGGGGCTGGAACGCACCATCAACCCATTCTTGCGCAGCCGCACGCCTGAGGTCATGCGCTCAGTGCAGACCCATGCGGCCCTGCCATCAACAAACGACGACGTGGCCGTGTTTGCCGCGCTTCGCCAATGGAAGAACGAATTCAAATGAAATGGTCTTTTGCACTGACGCTGGCCACCAGCGTGTGGCTGGCGGGCTGCGCCGTCCCCGGAACCACCCCCAGCGACACACCTTCGGACGACAACGCCCCTGCCGTCAGCAGCGTGCCGCCCAGTTATGGCGACATGCCCTCGGTGGCGGTGACCGAGCTGCCTTCCACCGCCGTGGCCTCACTGGATGCGCCCACCGACATTTGGGACCGTATCCGCCGCGGCTACGCCATGCCTGATCTCGACAACGACCTGGTGCGCAAGCACGAGGAGTGGTACGCCAGTCGGCCCGATTACATCGGACGCATGGTCGAGCGCTCGCGCATGTACATCTTTCACATTGTTGAAGAGCTGGAGCTGCGTGGCATGCCGACCGAGCTGGCGCTGCTGCCCTACATCGAATCGGCCTTCAACCCGCAAGCCGTGTCCAGCGCCCGCGCAGCGGGCATGTGGCAGTTCATGCCCGCCACCGGGCGCGACTTTGAGCTGACGCAAAACATCCTGCGCGACGACCGCCGCGACGTTATCGACTCGACCCGCGCCGCGCTGGACTACCTGCAAATGCTGCACACCATGTTTGGCGACTGGCATCTGGCACTGGCCGCCTACAACTGGGGCCAGGGCAGCGTCAAGCGCGCCATTGAGCGCAACCAGGCCGCGGGCCTGCCGACCGGCTACATGGATCTGAAAATGCCGGCCGAGACGCAAAACTACGTGCCCAAGCTGCAAGCCGTCAAAAACATCATTGCCCGACCACAGGCGTTCAGCACCGTGCTGCCGGTGATCGAAAACCACCCCTTTTTCGACACCGTGGACATCACGCGCGACATGGACGTGGAAGTGGCCGCGCGCCTGGCCGAGGTGCGGCTGGAAGACTTCAAGGCGCTCAACCCCTCGCAGCGCAAACCGGTCATCTTTGCCGCAGGCACACCGCAGGTGCTGCTGCCGTGGGAAAACGCGGCCACCTTCAAGAAAAACCTGGCCGCCACCCCTACCGATTCGCTGGCTTCCTGGACGGCCTGGGTGGCGTCATCCACCCAACCTTCGCGTGAAGTGGCCAGCCGCTTTGGCATGAGCGAAGAAGACTTCCGCGAGATGAACAATATCCCGCGCGGCATGATCATCAAGTCTGGCTCGACGGTGCTGGTGCGTCGCAGCAACGGCGCGGCCGCCGCCGTGGCCGACCATGTGGTCAACAACGCACAACTGGCCTACACGCCTGAAATCGTGCTGCGCCGCACCACGGTGCGCGCCCGCAAGGGTGACTCCATCGCCCGCCTTGCCGCGCGCTACGACCTGCCCGCCAGCACTGTGGCAGGCTGGAACAAAAAACGCACCAACACGCGCCTCAAACACGGACAACGGGTGGTGGTGTACCTGCCGGTGCGTGCGGCTGCCGCTGCCGCACGCGATGGTGTGGCCGCTGGCAAAAAGCGCTCCAGCCGGTCCACCACCGCAAAATCCAAATCTAAATCCAGCGGCAAAAAATCCAGCCGCAAAAGTACGGCCAAGAGCACCTCCAAAAGCAGTGCCAAAAAAAGCACCACAAAGAGCACCAAAAAAACCAAATCGTCCAGCAAAAAGAAGTAGCGGCCCACCGCCATCAAAGCTGAAAATGCTTCAAGTCTGAAAGCGCTGCTTGGCGCGTTGCGTAAACTCGTTGGTATAAAAAAGACGGCTTAAACCCACCGGTGGCAAGGCCTCTGTCCGATGGCCATAGCGGGCCACCGCCCGCCATGCTGTGCGCACCCCACCTTCGCTGAACAACCCATCGGGCGAAAACCCTTCACGCGCTTTTTCAAACGCCGCCAGATACACGGCCCGATCGCCTTGCATGTACGTCTCGGGCACAACGCGCACCAGATCGCTCGGGCCTGCGGTTTGCAGCCATGTCAGCGCACGCACTACGGCGTTGGTCAGCGCTTGCAGGGTTTTGGGGTGGCGCTGCACAAAATCCTGTGGCGCGTACAGGCAACCGCCAGGCATCAGGCCGCCAAACACATCCTGCGTGCCGCGCAGCGAGCGCATATCACTCAGCACCCGCAATTGCCCGCTGAATTCCAGCGCACTGATGGCCGGATCGGTATTGGACAAGGCATCCACCCGCCCTTCGCGCAGCGCCATGACCGCAGCCAGGCCCGTGCCCACGCTGACAAACTCCACGCTGTCTGAAGCCATATTGGCGCGCGCCAGCACCACCTGGGCCAGCCAGTGGGTAGATGCCCCCAGCGATGACACCCCCACCCGCCGTCCACGCAACTGGTACAGCCCGTGAAAATCAGGCCACACGCGCGTGCTGACGCCCAACACGATTTGCGGTGCCCGCCCGTACAGCGCAAACGCCTGGCATGGCACACCGCGCTGGCGCAAGAAGATGGTGTGCTCAAAGCCTCCAGCGGCTACATCAGCCTGACCCTGCACCAGAGCCTGTGTGACCTGCCCGCCACCGGCATGGTCTTGCAGCTCTACCTGCAGCCCCTCAGCCTTGAAGTAGCCCAACTGCTCGGCCAGCATCAGCGGCAGGTGGTACAGCGCCGTCTTGCCGCCCAGACCTAAGCGCACGGCGGCGATCTCGGGCTGTGATGGAGGCTCGGATAGTGCTGATGATTGGGCGCGCGCAGACGACGCAACCGGCACAGTCAACGCCAAAGCTGACGCACCAGCCAGCAGGCGGCGGCGAGAAATCGGTAAAGAAGATGAGGTGCCGAACACGTCGAACGCCTATGGGTGGGAATGTCAATGAATGCTAGTGTCCCGAATTGCAAATTCATTGAACAAATCCACCGAAAATCGGCACCATGCGGCGTTGCAAAGCCTCGCGATACCGCCCGGTATCGCTACGTTTTGCGCCTTGCCTGGTGCCGATTTCGGCAGATTTCTCATTTCAACGAACTTACAACTCAGGACACTAGGCGCGTACCGTAAATCAGGTCAGCCGGTGCCGCATCAGGGCGCGCCCGCATCGGGTTTTTCTTGAGTGCCAATGCTAGTGTAGTGTTCGACGCTATCTAGCACATAAAAACGCGTCTTTGCCGCCATGGCGGCGTTGCAAATCCTCGCGGTAGCTACGGCTATCGCTGCGGTTTGCGCCTTGCCATGACAACAAATCCATCATTTTTATAAGTGCCATCA
>NZ_JBKEEE010000077.1:0-8153 GCF_047975795.1 Ottowia sp.
AACGTCTCAGCGTGAGGGGTGTGGGATGCGGATCGGGATGCGCTGCAAGGCGCAAACCGCAGCGATACCTGGCGGTATCGCGAGGATTTGCAACGCAGCAGACCGCCCGGGGCCGCGCCCATACACCCGTGCAGAGACTTTGAACACGCTCTAAAAGCGTTGCCACGCGACCCCGTGTGCAATGTGGTGGTTTTTTGGCGGATCGCAGTTGTCATATAAAAAACGCTTGCGGTGGATGGTGAAGCCTGAAAGCAGTGTGACCGTCAATACGGTCTTAAAGTGTTCTCTTCTAAGGAAATAAAAATCATGTCCTTGCCCACGAAACTGACTTTCTGGAACACCGTCCGTTACAGCACACTGGCGCTGTGCGTGCTGGGGCTGGTGCTGAGCCTGTTCACGCTGATCGGGTTTGGCCGAGGGCTGCTGGCGCTGCTGGTGTTTGGCGCATTGGTTGGCGTAGGGGTGTACGACCTGGTGCAGCAAAAACACGCCATCTTGCGCAATTACCCAGTGCTGGGGCATTTGCGGTTTTTGCTGGAGTTTGTGCGGCCCGAAATTCGCCAGTATTTTGTCGAAAGCGACACCGAGCAACAGCCGTTTTCGCGCGCACAGCGTTCGGTGGTGTACCAGCGCGCCAAGGCCGAGCCTGACCAGCGTCCGTTTGGCACGCAACTGGATGTGGGCGCAGAAGGTTATGAGTGGATCAACCATTCACTGCAACCCACCCGGTTGCCGTCGCACGATTTTCGACTGTGGATTGGCGGACAACCGGGGCAACCCCTGCCGGGCGCGCAGCCTTGCACGCAGCCGTACCACGCCAGCGTGTTCAACATATCGGCCATGAGTTTTGGCGCGCTGTCGGCCAATGCGGTGCTGGCGCTCAACCTGGGCGCGCGCATGGGCGGGTTCGCGCACGATACGGGCGAAGGGTCGATTTCGCAGTACCACCGCGAGCACGGCGGCGACTTGATTTGGGAAATTGGCTCGGGCTACTTTGGTTGCCGCAATGACGACGGCACGTTCAACGCCGAGCGCTTTGCCGAGCAGGCGCGCGATCCACAGGTGAAGATGGTGGAGATCAAACTCAGCCAGGGAGCCAAGCCGGGCCACGGCGGCATGTTGCCCGCTGCCAAAGTCACGCCCGAGATTGCCGCCGCACGCGGTATACCGCAGGGCAAGGACTGCATCTCGCCGGCCGGGCATAGCGCGTTTTCCACCCCGGTGCAATTGCTGCAATTTGTGGCCCGTCTGCGCGACCTGTCGGGCGGCAAGCCCACAGGATTCAAGCTGTGCATTGGCCACCCGTGGGAGTGGTTTGCCATTGCCAAAGCCATGGTCGAGACCGACATCACGCCCGACTTCATCGTGGTGGACGGTGCCGAAGGCGGCACCGGTGCCGCACCGGTGGAGTTTGCCGACCACGTGGGCGTGCCGCTGCAAGAGGGCTTGCGCATGGTGCACAACACACTGCGCGGCGTGGGCCTGCGCGAGCGGGTAAAGATTGGCTGTGCGGGCAAAGTAATCACCGCATTCGACATCGTGCGCATGCTGGCGCTGGGGGCCGACTGGTGCAACTCAGCCCGTGGCTTCATGATGGCCGTGGGTTGCCTGCAAGCGCAGACCTGCCACACCGGCCATTGCCCCACGGGCGTGACCACGCAAGACCCCGTGCGCCAACGCGCTCTGGTGCCCGCCGATAAGGCACCACGCGTGGCGCAGTTTCATAAAAACACGCTGCATGCCCTGCAAGAGCTGTTGCAGGCGGCGGGCCTGACAGAAACCGATGAAGTCACCGCACACCACATCGTGCGCCGCATCGACGACGCTGAGGTGCGCCTGCTGTCCACGCTGATGCCGCTGCTGCCCGAGCGTGCCATTTTGGATGACCTGGACGGCCTGCCCACGGTGTATCGGCTGTTCTGGCCGCTGGCGTCGGCGCACAGCTTTCAGCCCGTGCACCTGCCGCCCGCCATCGACACTGCCAACCGCGATCACTACCGCGCGCACGGTGGTGATGCGGGTGGCGGCGGTGGCGCGGATACCAAGGTGGTGAGATCAGGGTACGACGTGGTCGCCTGAGCGACGCGCAGGGGTAAAACCCTATCGAATGGCTGCATGCGTGCTCCTATAATGATTGCCTTCACAAGCAGTCACCGGACAACACATAACGCATGAGCGGCGAATTCATTTTGCAAACACAGGGCCTCGTCAAGGAATTCAAAGGCTTTGTGGCGGTTAATGACGTTAACTTGAATATCCGCCGGGGCAGCATCCACGCCCTGATTGGTCCCAACGGCGCGGGTAAGACCACCTGCTTCAACCTGCTGACCAAGTTTTTGGAGCCAACCCGAGGCCAAATCCTGCTGGACGGCCACGACATCACGCGCGAAAAACCGGCGCAGATTGCGCGCCGTGGCGTAGTGCGTTCATTTCAGATTTCTTCTACTTTTCCGCACATGACAGTGCTTGAAAACGTGCGCGTGGCCTTGCAGCAGCAACTGGGCACCGCCTTCAGCTTCTGGAAGCCCGAGCGCACGCTGAACCAGCTCAACAGCCGCTGCATGGAGCTGCTTGAACACGTGGGGTTGGGCGAGTTTGCGTCCCTGGAAGCGGTCGAGCTGCCCTATGGCCGCAAGCGCGCGCTGGAGATCGCCACCACGCTGGCGATGGAGCCCAAGCTGATGCTGTTGGACGAACCCACCCAAGGCATGGGCCACGAGGATGTAGACATGGTCACCCAGCTCATCAAGCGCGTGGCCGAAAACCGCACCGTGCTGATGGTGGAGCACAACATGGGCGTGGTGGGCCGCATTGCCGACAGCATCACCGTGCTGCAATTTGGCCAGGTGATTGCCGAAGGGTCATACGACGAGGTGTCGCGCAACCCCCAGGTGCTGGAAGCGTACATGGGCAGCGCCGAAGAAGCTTTGCAGGGCGCGCATTGAATATGGCGAGCCCCCCCCCTGAGTTGCCTGCGGCACCTTTCCCCCTCTTGCTGCGCGAGGGGGATAACGCCACTGCGCGTTGTGAAAATCTGATATGAGCACTACCCCCGCCATCCGCATTCAGGACTTGCACACTTGGTATGGTGAATCGCACATCCTGCACGGCATTCACATCGACGTGCAGCCGGGCGAAGTGGTGACTTTGCTGGGGCGCAATGGTGCCGGGCGTACCACCGCGCTGCGCGCCATCATGGGGCTGACGGGCAAGCGCACGGGTTCAATCCAGATCAATGGCGTTGAAACCATCCAGATGCCACCGCACCACATTGCGCGCCTGGGTCTGGGCTATTGCCCCGAAGAGCGCGGCATCATGACCTCGCTGACCTGTCAGGAAAACCTGATGCTGCCGCCCAAGGTAGCCGATGGTGGCATGGGCGTGGACGAAATCTACGACATGTTCCCCAACCTGAAAACGCGCCGCAATAGCCCCGGCGGACGCCTGTCGGGTGGCGAGCAGCAGATGCTGGCGGTAGCGCGCATTTTGCGCACAGGTGCCAAGGTGCTGTTGCTGGACGAAATCTCGGAAGGTTTGGCCCCGGTGATCGTGCAGGCGCTGGCACGCATGATCCGTGAGCTGCGCGCACGGGGCTTCACGGTGCTGATGGTGGAGCAGAACTTTCGCTTTGCTGCGCCGCTGGCCGATCGCTTTTACATCGTCGAGCGCGGCCTGATCGTGCGCGAATTCACCGCCGCAGAGTTGCAAGGCAACATGGACATGTTGCACGAATACCTGGGTGTCTGATTTTTTTGGCAGTCCACTTCTATAAAGGAGACCTTTCATGAAACGCAAACTGTTGACATCCTTGTTGGGCGCTGCGGGCCTGTTGTCGGCCAGCATGGCTGGTGCGCAGGTGTCGGGCAACGTCATCAAGATCGGCGTGCTGAACGACCAGTCGGGCCTGTACGCCGATCTGGGCGGGCCTGGCTCGGTGGTGGCGGCCAAGCTGGCGGTTGAAGATTTTCTGAAGACCAGCAAAACCAAGCCCAAGATTGAGGTCATTTCGGCCGACCACCAGAACAAGCCCGACGTCGGCTCCAGCGTGGCACGCAAGTGGTACGACTCGGAAGGCGTGGACGTGATCGTTGACGTGCCTACATCTTCGGTGGCGCTGGCCGTCAACGAAGTGGCGCGCGAGAAAGGCAAAGCGTTTCTGGATTCAGGCGCGGCCTCGTCTGACCTGACCGGCAAAGCCTGTTCGCCCACCACCGTGCACTGGCCGTACGACACCTGGATGCTGGCCAACGGCACCGGCAGCGCGGTGGTTAAAAGCGGTGGCGATACGTGGTACTTCCTGACCGCCGACTACGCCTTTGGCCATGCGCTGGAGCGCGACACCAGCGAGGTCGTCAAGGCCGCAGGCGGCAAGATCGTGGGCGGCGTCAAGGTGCCGCTGAACACGCAGGATTTCTCCTCTTTCTTGCTGCAAGCGCAGGCATCCAAGGCCAAGATCGTCGGCCTGGCCAATGCCGGTGGCGACACCATCAACTCGATCAAGCAGGCGTCTGAATTTGGCATCGTGGCCAGCGGCCAAAAATTGGCGGGCCTGTTGGTGTTCCTGTCGGACGTGCACGGCCTGGGCCTTCAACGTGCGCAGGGCTTACAAATCACCACGCCGTTTTACTGGGACTTGAACGACGGCACACGCGCCTGGACCAAGCGCTTTGCAGCAGCCAATAGCGGCAAATACCCGACCATGGTGCATGCAGGGGTTTACGCCGAGACTCTGCACTACCTGAAGGCCGTGGAAGCGGCTGGCTCGGACGATGGCCTGAAAGCCGTCAGCAAGATGAAGGAGC
This sequence comes from Ottowia sp., assembly GCF_047975795.1. Lineage (GTDB taxonomy): Bacteria > Pseudomonadota > Gammaproteobacteria > Burkholderiales > Burkholderiaceae_C > Ottowia. The sequence goes on from NZ_JBKEEE010000077.1 coordinate 4,803, forward strand.
TGCCCACCGATGATCCGCTGTTTGGCAAAGGCCAGGTTCGTGTGGATGGCCGTAAAGTGCATCCGGTCTATCTGGTCGAGGTTAAGAAGCCCAGCGAGTCCAAAGGCCCTTACGACTACTACAAGGTGCTGCAAACCATCCCGGCAGACAAGGCATTTCGTCCGCTGAAGGATGGCGGCTGCCCGCTGGTGAAGTAATCATCCGTCACCGATTCGCCATCTGACGAGACGCAAAGGGCGCACCAAGCATGTTCGACATACCGATCCAGGCCCTGATGGGGCAGTTGCTCATCGGGCTGATCAACGGGTCGTTCTACGCCCTGCTCTCGCTCGGGTTGGCGGTCATTTTTGGCCTGCTCAACATCATCAACTTTGCCCATGGTGCCCAGTACATGCTGGGCGCTTTTGGGGCTTATCTGCTGTTCAACAAACTGGGGCTGAATTACTGGTGGGCGCTCATCGTCGTGCCGCTGCTGGTGGGGGCCACCGGTGTGCTGATCGAACGCACGATGCTCAAGCCGCTGTACAAGCTGGACCATTTGTACGGCCTGCTGCTGACGTTTGGCCTGGCGCTGATCATTCAGGGCATTTTCCGCAACGAATATGGCTCCACCGGCCTGCCTTACGCCATGCCTGAGGCACTGCAAGGCGGGCAGAACCTGGGCTTTATGTTCTTGCCCAACTACCGCGGCTGGGTCATCGTTGCCTCACTGCTGGTGTGCGTGAGCACCTGGTTCGTGATTGAGCGCACCAAGCTCGGCGGTTACCTGCGTGCGGCCACCGAGAATCCTCAACTGGTGCAAGCCTTTGGCATCAACGTGCCGCGCATGATCACACTGACCTACGGCTTTGGCGTAGCGCTGGCCGCGCTGGCTGGCGTGATGGCGGCACCGATTTACCAAGTCAGCCCGCAAATGGGGGCGGATCTGATCATCGTGGTGTTCGCGGTGGTGGTGATTGGCGGCATGGGATCGATCATGGGGGCCATCGTGACCGGCTTTGGTCTGGGTCTGGTCGAAGGGCTGACCAAGGTGTTTTACCCCGAGGCATCGTCCACGGTCATTTTCATCATCATGACCATCGTCCTGCTGATTCGCCCGGCTGGCCTGTTCGGGACTCAAAAATAAGCCATGAACACTGCATCCATTTCTGCCGCTGAATCGTCTGCGCAGGCCAACACCTCAGAAAAAAATACGCGCACGCACCAGATCGCGTTTGCCATCATGGCGACCGTGCTGGTGCTGGCCCCGCTGCTGGGCGTCTACCCCGTGTTCTTGATGAAGGTGATGTGCTTTGCGCTGTTTGCATGCGCCTTCAATCTGCTGCTGGGCTTTGGCGGCCTGCTGTCGTTCGGGCATGCCATGTTTTTGGGCGGTGCCGGCTATGTGTCGGCCCACGCTGCCAAGGTCTGGGGTTTGACGCCTGAGCTGTCCATTGTTGCTGCCACGCTGTGCGCTGCCGCACTGGGCTGGGTGGTGGGCTTGCTGGCCATTCGCAGGCAGGGTATTTATTTCGCCATGATCACGCTGGCGCTGGCGCAGATGATCTTCTTTTTCAGCCTGCAAGCGCCTTTCACGGGCGGCGAAGACGGCATTCAGGCCGTGCCGCGCGGCAAGCTGCTGGGCCTGCTGGATTTGTCCGTACCCATGAACATGTACGGCCTGGTGCTGGTGGTGTTTCTGGGCGGATTCTTGCTGATTTATCGCATCGTGCATTCGCCGTTTGGGCAGGTGTTAAAAGCCATCCGCGAGAACGAGCCGCGCGCCATCTCGCTGGGCTACGACGCCGACAAATTCAAACACCGCGCCTTCGTGCTGTCAGCTGCACTGGCGGGTTTGGCTGGTGCCACCAAGGCCATCGTGTTCCAACTGGCTTCGCTGACCGACGTGCACTGGAGCATGTCGGGCGAGGTGGTGTTGATGACGCTGGTGGGCGGCATGGGCACCATTTTTGGCCCTGTGGTGGGCGCGGCGGTCATCGTCACCATGCAAAACTATCTGGCGCAGCTGGGTGCCTGGGTGACGGTGGTGCAAGGCGTCATCTTCGTTTTGTGTGTCTTGCTGTTTCGCCGTGGCATCGTGGGCGAAATTGGGCATCTGCTGAAAAAATCACTGTAAAGCGGGAAACCGCAGTACGCGGACGCGTGATTAGGCTTCGCCTGCCCAAGCATCTGGCTTAAAACCGCCAGTCGGCAGTCACCGCATCGCCCACACGCAGCATGTGGCCCTGGCCGTTGACGATCACGGCGTTCATGCCAAAGGTGATCGCGCCATTCAGCGTCGCATTGGCGCGGTAGGTGCTGAGAGTGTCCAGCACCTCGGGGCTGCTCTGCCCTGTAGCCGGGTCGATGTTGGGGATGGGGCAGCGGCTGCACGGTTTGCAGGGGCGCAGCACCACCGCACCTTCGATAGTGGCAATACGCAGCTCGGCCAATCGGTCTTCATCTTGCGCTTGCAGGCCATCCAGCACGATGTTGGGGCGAAAACGTGCCATGTCCACCGCAGCGTGGCCTGCGGCCTGCAATTTGGCGTTCAACTCGTCCAGCGAAGCCTGACTGACCACCAGCAGCGGAAAGCCGTCTACAAACTCCACCGGGGCAGCGACATCACCCGTCCATTTTTGGTCGGCCAGGCGCTGGGTATCGGGGTCAAAGCGCACCAGCCGCAAGCCGGGGCGGCCCAGAAAATCGCTGAGCCACTGCGCCGCCACATGGCCCATGTCCCAGGCGGGCACTTCGTCGCGCCATACCGTGGCGCGGGTGGGCGTTTCCACCCTGTCCACGTCCAGGTGCAGCGCCAGCATGCCGGGAGCGCGCAACACCACTTCAGTGGCTTTGATCTGGGGCGCAATCAGCGCCATGCGGGGCAGTTCGCGCTGCGTGACAAAGCAGCCGGTGTCGTCCACCACCATCCAGGCGCGATCAAGATCCAGCCCGGTGTCCATCAATCGCACCTCGGACAACGCCACGCCCGCGCAGGACTTGACCGGGTGAACGAACAGGTGTGCCACGCGCGCGCGCAGGTCGGCAGAAGGTGAAATCGTCACAGCGGCGACCAAGACATGAAGAAGGTATGAATAAAGCCAAGTGCCCCGCCCGGAGCCATCAAATCATAGCGGCAAGGAAGCACCTGTGATGCCAGACCAGGCACTTCATGCCCCATTGTCGACAGGCCACTACATTGAGTTAAAAAGCATGACGATAGTGATTGATTACTTTTAAAAATAAAGATTTAGGGAAGGTCTGCACAACCCCCGCTGCAGGGCGAGGTGACGCGTGAATGTTCACATGGCGAAACGAGCGTTGAATTTCTCATCGTTTTGCGCTGTTTTTGGTTCGCTTGACCCTGATTTT
>NZ_JBKEEE010000080.1:0-139049 GCF_047975795.1 Ottowia sp.
GCACGCTTGCGCGTGCGTTTGGCTGCAAGCTCGAATCCAGTGGTGGCAAGGCTTGTCTGTTGCATCGCTCCACTGTCTCAGATCAGGCCGTCATGGGGCTGACTTTTGCAGACCTTCCCTAACTTGCCGATGATGGGCCGCTCGGTACTCGATCACTCAGAGCGTGTTCAACGTCTCAGCGTGAGGGGTGGGGTGCGGATCGGGATGGGCTGTAAGGTGCAAACCGCAGCGATACTTGGCGGTATCGCGAGCATTTGCAACGCAGCAGACCGCCCGGGGCCGCGCCCACACACCCGCGCAGAGACTTTGAACAGGCTCTCAATCTGCGGCGTCGCGCACCACCAGCGTGGTGATGCGGGTGTGGGCCAGCACGCTTTGCGTGACGCTGCCCAGCACCAATTTTTCCAGCCCGCGGCGACCGTGCGATCCCATCACCAGCAAATCCACTCCCAGTTGGGTGGCAGTGTCGATGATGCCGCGCCAGGCGGTGTGCGCCTCGGTCACCAGCGAATCGATCGTCGCGCCGACGTTTTGTGCCTGCACGCGCGCGGCCTCCATGGCGGCATTGGCCTCGGACTTGGCCGCATCCAGGTACTGGTCTTGCCCCAGCGCAAAGTCAGCCCCGACGCCGGTGAAAGGGTAAGGGTCAATCACGTACAACGCGGTTACCTTGCTGCCAAACGCCTTGGCCAGGCTGGTGGCTTTGTCGATCGCCCGCAGCGACGTGGCAGATCCGTCAATCGGTACCAGAATGTGCTTGAACATGATGAACTCCTTGCTGCAAAACTTAACCCCCATTGTGCACCCGCGTGCGCGTTCATTGACATGCGGCGAATGCCAACGCAGCCAAGGGATGACATGCATCAAGGGCTTCATCACCTTGGCCGCATAGGCTTGCTTGTTTTTGCTTGGCTGTTTTTGTCTCCGGCGCGAGATCTCGCCCGACGCTGAACTTGACATAAAGGAACCTGTCTCATGCCCACCTTGGTCTGGACCGATGAGTTGCTGCTGGGCGTGCCCGCCATGGACACCACGCATCGAGAGTTTGTAGACTTGCTGGCCACCGTGGAAGCCGCGCCCGACGATACGTTGATACCGGCCTGGTCTGCACTGGTGGACCACACGCAAATCCATTTCGACAACGAAGACCAGTACATGCACACCACTGGCTTTGCCGCCACCAACTGTCACACCACTCAGCACGCCATGGTGCTGGGCGTGATGCGCAAGGGCCTGACCATGGGCCAGGCGGGCGACATGGCCCCCATCCGCCAGATGGCGCGCGAGCTGGCCACCTGGTTCGTACACCACGCCGACACCATGGATGCGGCGCTGGCCATGCATTTGCAGCGCGTGGGCTTTGATCCTGCCACCGGCACCATCGCCCACGCCCAGGCCGTGCCTGCCGAGGCCATTCATGGCTGCGGCGGTGCCACATGCAGCGAGCCAGACACTGCTGCTGACGCCACATCCACTTCTGCCACATCCACTTCAGTCTCTGCCGCGTGAATTCAGCCCACACTGCCATACCCACATCGCCCGCACCGACAGACATCTCGGCATTTGAATCGCCTGCCGCACCTTCGCTGGCGCATCGTGCGCACGAAGACGTGCTGGGCCTGCTGACGGGCACGCTGTTCGTGGCGCTGGGTGCCATGCTGTTCAGCGATGCGCGCCTGCTTACCGGCGGCACGGCGGGGCTGGCTCTGCTCATCAGCTACACCATGGGCTGGGCGTTCGGGCCGGTGTTTTTTGCCGTCAACCTGCCGTTTTACCTGTTCGCCTGGAAGATGATGGGGCGCAGCTTTACCCTGCGCACTGTGGCGGCAGTAAGTTTGATGTCGTTGATTTCATGGCAGTTGCCGCAGGTCATTGGGCTGGATCATCTGTCACCCACGTTCGCCGCCATCCTGGGCGGGCTGCTGGTGGGCACAGGCTTGCTGATTTTGTTCAGGCACCAGGCCAGCCTGGGCGGCATCAACGTGGTGGCGCTGTTTTTGCAAAACCGCTGGGGCTGGCGCGCTGGGCGCGTGCAATTGGTGATCGACTCGCTGATCGTGCTGGCCGCCTTCAGCGTCACCGACGCCTGGCATGTCGCACTGTCGGTGCTGGGCGCGGTGGTGCTGAACATGACGCTGGCCATCAACCACCGCCCAGGACGCTACATGGCGGTGTGAAAATTGGGGACAAGTATGGCAGTGTCGTCTTTCATTGACGCAACTGCACCACCTTGAATTTTTGATGGAACTGCTTTCCCTTTCAATGGCTGTCGTGGCACTGGCTGTGGCCATGGCCCTGCGTCCATGGCGCTTGCTGGGTCATGCGGGCTTGATCTCGCCCCTGCTGGCCACGCTGGTCATCACGCCCTGGCTGTGGGCACTGCCCTGGCTGCACCGCATGCCGGTGCAGTTGCAATTGTCGGGGGCCTGCCTGATCGGACTGGCTCTGGGCTGGCCGCTGGCGGTGCCCATGCTGGGCGTGGTGGCATTGCTGGTGGGCGTGGTGGCACCCATGAGCTGGCAGCAGCAAGTGGACATGTGGGTGTGGCTGGGCATCGTGCCGGTGACGCTGTCTTTCGCCCTGGGCATGGCGCTGCGGCGCTGGGTGTGGCGCAACCTGTTTGTCTACATTCTGGGGCGCGCTTTTCTGGGCACAGCGCTGTGCATGTTCATCACCGGCGCGCTGGCGCAATGGACGGGCCACGCCCTGGCCGTGACCGTCGAGCCTGATCTGGCCATGGTCGCACGCTGGCTCATCGCCTGGGGCGACGCGGTGCTGACCGGCATGATGGTGGCCATTTGCGTGGCCTTCAAACCGCACTGGCTGGCCACCTGGTCAGACCCACTGTACCTTGGCAAACCGCCCTCACCTTCGCACTGATTCACGCTGATGCGTGCTGACGGGGTCTGTTGCTGCGGCTGTATCCGTCACCTACGCCGACATCCGCCACTGTCCGCTTCTGATGCAGATCAATGTAGTTGCGCAATTACTTATATATATCTCCGCTTTTGATACGCCGCAACACAGCACCGTGCGCTGAGGCGCAAAGTCATCGCATCTTCCTCAAAACACATCTTATGAAAGAACGCTGCGATGAAACTATGGCAAGACTTGTTTTCGACTGACTATGGGCTGCTGAGCCTGGCCGTCATCGTGTTCATGCTGGGCATGGGCGTGTGGTACCTGCGTTTTTTCCTGCGCAAGATGGCCACGCCGCCAAGCGAAGAGGATTGAGCATCAAACTGACTTCCAACACTTGTTTATCAAGCGTAATGAGCCATTGTTTTGAAATCATCAGGTGGCTTTGCTTTCTGCCTCTTGCAGCGCACGCCACATCACCTTGCCTGAGCCGCTTTTGGGCAGGCTGTCGACAAACTGCACCTGGCGCGGCGCTTTGTAGGCGGCCATGTGTTCGCGGCACCAGTCCATGATGTCCTGTTCGCTCACCTGGCCCTGGTGTGCAGCGCGCAACACCACCACGGCCTTGACCGATTCACCCCGGTAGGCGTCTTGCGTGCCGATCACACAAGCTTCCTGAATAGCCGGATGTTTGAACATCAGCGCTTCGACCTCGGCGGGCCAGACTTTGAAGCCGCTGGCGTTGATCATGCGCTTTAAGCGATCGGTGATGAAGAAGTAGCCCTCCTCGTCCACCCGCCCCAGATCGCCTGAGCGAAAAAAGCGCTTGCCATCCAGCTCGAAAAACACCGCTGAGGTAGCGTCGGGCCGTCGCCAGTAGCCCGAGAACACCTGCGGCCCGTGGATGACGATTTCGCCCTGCTCGCCCTGCGGCACTTCCTGCAAAGTATCGGGGTCAACCACCCGCGCGTCGGTGTTGATGAAGGGAATGCCCAGGCACTGCTGCTTCGGGCGATCGAGCGGGTTTTGGTGCGACGGTGCGGCGGTTTCGGTCAGGCCATAGCCTTCAGCGTATTTCAGGCCGTATTGTTCTTGCAGGCGCTGGGCCACGGCAGCGGGCATGGCCGCACCGCCACCACCAATCAGGCGCAGGCTGCTCAAATCAAAACTGTCCAGGTTGGGGCTGCCCAGCAAGTCGATGATCATGGTGGGGATGTTGGTCCAGTTGCTGACCTTCCAGCGCGAAATCAGGCGGCCGGCCAGTTCGCGGTCCCAGCGCGGCATGACCACCAGCGTGGCCCCCAGGTAAACCGCTGCATGCATCACGCAGACCAGGCCAGTGATGTGGAACATGGGCACCACGCACAGCGCCACGGTTTCTGCCGTGCCATTGCCCCACAGCGCCGAGGCCACCGCGTTGTGCATGACCGACGCGTGCGTGTGCATGCAGCCCTTGGGCAGGCCCGTGGTGCCGCTGGTATAGGGCAGCACGCTCAGATCGGCAGGGCTATGGGTCAAATCGCCCAGCGGGCCACCGCGCGCCAGCGCTTCGTTCCAGTCATGCACCTGACCACCATCGAGCACAGGCAGCGGGTGGCGCATGAACAACCAGTCGCGCCAGGTGGCGGGCGGCGCGTCGTCACCTGCTGCACTCCCGTCGGCATCAAAGGCATCGGTGAACTGCGTGACGATCAGGTGTTGCAAGCGCTGGTCCGCAGGCAGCGCGTTGTTGGCCGCTGCCAGCTCAGGGGCCAGATCGCCAGTGGTCAGGGCCACTTTGGCCTCGGGGTCGAGAATGTAGTGCTTCAGTTCCTCGGCCCGGTTCATCGGGTTGACGGGCACCACCACCGCATCAGCACGAAGAATGGCAAAGTGCGCCACGATCAACTGCGGCGTGTTCTGCATGTTCAGCACCACGCGGTCGCCCTTGGCCACGCCCAGGGCGCGCAGGTGGCCCGCCAATTGCTCGGCCTGCGCCTTCAAACCGGCATAAGTCAACACGCGGCCAAAGAACACCACGGCTGGCTTGTCCGGGTAGCGCTGGGCACTGATGACGAGGTTGTGCCACAAGTTGGTGGCAGGCGGCGTGATGGCGTGCGGCAGGCGCGCGGGCCAGAACTGAAAGTGCGGGCGCATGGGGTGTCTCCTGTTGTTTCTTCAGCGCAGCGCGGGAGGCACCGCGTCACGCATCCTACCGGGGTACGTCCAAAAAAAGGCGGGCGAAATTGTCTCCTCCGTGACGACCACGGCATGCACCACAGCAGCCCCGACATGGCCATCGGCGTGCGCAAGATCACGCGCCACTGTAGCCTGCGCATTGCCAGGCGCGCCTTTGAACTGGCCATGACGCGGCGCAAGAAAGTCACTGCCATCCACAAGGCCAACAGTTTTCACATGACCGATGGACTGTTCCTGGAGTGCGCGCACAGCGTGGCGAAGGACTTTCCCGAAGTCGAATTCAACGACCTGTTGGTCGATGCCAGCACCGCCTGGCTGGTGCGCCACCCTGAGCGCTTTGACGTGCTGGTGGCGGAAAACTTTTACGGCGACATCCTGTCCGATCTGGCCAGTGAACTCTCCGGTAGCCTGGGCCTGGCCGGCTCGGTGATGGCCGGTGACGAACTGTGCTGCGCCCAAGCCCAGCATGGCTCAGCACCCGATATCCAGACCCAACCTCGATGCTGCTGTCGGTGGCCATGCTGCTGGACTGGATCGGTGCCAAGCGCCAGTTACACGCCTTCGCTGACGCTGGCCGCGCCATGCACGCCGCCGTCGAAGCCACGCTGGCCAATCCCGACACCCGCACCGCTGACATTGGTGGCAACAGCGGCACACGAGCCTTTGGCCAAGCCGTTGCCTAGGCGCTGAATGCCTGAAAACCTTCGCACCACCACAGGAGACGCTCATGCAACGCAACGCTCAATTCATCGTGGCCATCGCCACCGCCGTAGCCGCTTTCACCGCTCAAGCCGCAGGCCCTGACGGCTACCCCAGCCGTCCAGTGCCCATCATCGTGCCCTTTTCCCCTGGGGGCGACAGCGACAACGTGGCCCGCATCGTCGCTTCGCGCCTGACCGAGCGTACTGGGGCCAGCTTCATCATCGAAAACAAGCCCGGTGCTGGCACCAACATCGCCAACGAACTGGCTTCACGCGCCAAACCCGACGGCCAGACGCTGCTGTTCGGCCAGGTCACGCTGTCGATCAACCCCACGCTGTACAAAAACCTGAAGTACGACGTGCGCAAAAACTTCACCCCCGTCGCCCACATCGCCAATTCGCCCACCGTGCTGGTGATCAATCAGGCACTGCCGGTGCAGTCCGTGCAGGATTTGATGGCGCTGGCCAAGTCCAAACCCAATGCACTCAACTACGGCTCGGGTGGCAAAGGCACCTCCGTCCATCTGGCGGGCGAGCTGTTCACCTCCATCACTGGCGTGTCGATGACACACATTTCTTACAAAGGCAGCGCACCCGCGATGACCGACCTGATCGGCGGGCAGATTCAAATGATTTTCGACACTGCCCCCTCGGCCCTGGACCACATCAAGGGCGGCAAAGTCAAGGCACTGGCAGTGTCTGGCCCAAAGCGCCTGACCGAGCTGCCCAGCGTTCCCACATTTGCCGAAGCCGGGGTGCCCACTTTCGACGCCCCCGCTTGGTACGGCCTGTTGGCCCCCGCAGGCACACCAGGCCCAGTCCTACAATGGCTGAATCAGGAGGTGGAGCACATCCTGCACGAGCCTGCCACGCAGCAGAAATTGTTGCAAATGGGCGCGGTACCCGCAGGTGGATCGACCGAAGCTTTCGGCGACTTCATCCAGGCTGAATCTGATCGGTGGAGAGCCGTCATCGACAAAAACCGCATCACATCCGATTGATTTTCACGTATTCAGGAGTCCAGGGCATGATCATTGAGGTTGCAGATTTCCGCGTTGCGCCCGAAAAACGGGGCGAGTTTCAATCCGCCATGGCAGATGCCGTGCAGCGCGTGTTGAGCAAGGCCGAAGGCTACCTGGGCCACGAGATCCTGAGCGGCCTGGAAAGCCCGGAGCGTGTGCTTCTGATCGTGCGCTGGCAGACGCTGGAAGCGCACACCGTGGGCTTTCGTCAGTCACCCGCATTTGCCGAGTGGCGCACCATCATCGGCCCCTACTTTGTGCAGGCACCGCTGGTCGAACACTTTGAAGCGCCCCAAACGCCCTGAAAGCCGCACCTTGAGTCAGACACAGGCCACGCCACGCCGCCGCCAAAGCAAACTGGCCGAGCAACTGGCGCTCAGCATCGAAACCCTGATGGCCCAAGGCGAGTTGCGTCCCGGCCAAGCGCTGGCCGAACGCACCCTGGCCGAGCGCTTGGATGTTTCGCGCTCGCCTATCCGCCAGGCCCTGAAGCGGCTGGAAACCAAGGGCGCTGTCAAAGCACGCGAGGACGGCGGTTACGTGGTGGCCCACACCGCTCGACGGCCAACGCTGGCGCTGCTGCCGCCAGCAGAGGCCGACGACACCGAAGCGCTGTACCTGCAAGTGGCCGACGACCGGTTGAGCGGCAAGCTCCCAGACAAACTCAGCGAAAGCGACCTGATGCGTCGCTACAACCTGACCAAAACGCAGTTGGGCATGCTGCTACAGCGCATCGTGCACGAGGGCTGGGCTGAGCGGGCACCTGGGCACGGATGGCGTTTTTTGCCCATTCTGACCTCGCCGGACACCTACGACCAAGGCTATCGCTTTCGCATCCTGGTCGAATCTGCGGCGATCCTGGAGCCAGGCTTTCAGATCGATGTGCCAGCGCTACGCCAATGCCTTGTCGAGCAGCAAGCGTTGATTGACGGCGCAGTGGAATGGGCATCACCAGCGCAACTGTTTGACGCCAATGCCCGATTGCACGAAACCATTGCCAGTTTTTCGGGCAATGTGTTCATCATCGAATCTCTCAAACGCATCAACCGTTTACGCCGCTTGATGGAATACAAGAAAAACGTTGACCGCAACGCCGCTGCACGCCGTTGTCGTGAGCACAAAGTGTTGATTGAACTGCTGCTATCCGACCAGCGCGAGGCGGCGGCCGACTTCATCCGTTTGCGTTTGCGCGACGCAGCGCGGGAAAAGTCAGCCCGCTGAAGAACGTGGCTGCGTGTCAGAGCGTGTTCAACGTCTCAGCGTGAGGGGTGTGGGATGCGGATCGGGATGGGCTGCAAGGCGCAAACCGCAGCGATACCTGGCGGTATCGCGAGGATTTGCAATGCAGCAGACCGCCCGAGGCCGCGCCCACACACCCGCGCAGAGACTTTGAACACGCTCTCAGCCCTTTGGGTACGCTTTTACACCGCCGAATCGTCTTCTTCACCCGTGCGAATGCGCACCACGCGATCGACCGGGGTGACGAAAATCTTGCCATCACCAATCTTGCCGGTGCGCGCGGCCTTGACCACGGCTTCCACGCAGCGCTCGACATCGGCTTCGCTGACCACCACTTCGATTTTGACCTTGGGCAAGAAATCGACCACGTATTCCGCACCGCGATACAGCTCGGTATGGCCTTTTTGGCGACCAAAGCCTTTGACTTCGGTCACCGTCAGGCCGGTAACGCCCACTTCGGCCAGGCTTTCGCGCACTTCTTCCAGCTTGAAGGGTTTGATGACGGCGGTGATCTGTTTCATGACAGGCTCCTGGATATAAAAAAACCAATGCTTCGCGTCGCATACATGTGCCGCATGCATGTGCCGCATATTTGCGCCACAAACACGCGAAGGGCAAACCGGGTTCAGGCTCTGAACTTGTTGGTTATAGGATAACGCCAGTCCTTGCCGAAGCTGCGGTGCGTCACGCGCGTGCCCACCGCAGACTGCTGGCGCTTGTATTCGTTGAGCTTGATCAGGCGCGTGACCTGCTCCACATCGGCCTGTGCAAAGCCTTCAGCCACCAGCTCGGCTATGCCCATATCGTTTTCCATGTAACGCTCGATGATGGCGTCCAGCACTTCATAGGGCGGCAGGCTGTCCTGATCGGTCTGATCCTCGCGCAGCTCGGCGCTGGGCGGGCGGGTGATGATGCGTTCAGGAATCGGGTTGCTGCCGGTGCCATAAGGGTCGTGGACATTGCGCCAGCGCGCCATGCGGAACACCGCCGTTTTCACCACGTCCTTGATGGGCGCATAGCCGCCACACATGTCGCCGTACAGAGTGCAGTAACCCACAGCGTATTCGCTTTTGTTGCCGGTGGTCAGCACCAGATGGCCATGCTTGTTGGAAAGCGCCATCAGCATCACGCCGCGAATGCGCGCCTGAATGTTTTCTTCGGTGGTGTCTTCGGGCTTGTCGCCAAACAGCGGCTGCAAAGATATTTTGAACGCCTCGAATGCGGGCAGAATGGAAATCTCGTCGTAGCGCACCCCCAGGCGGCGCACCATCTCGCGCGCGTCTTGCAAGCTGATGCTGGCGGTGTAGGGACTGGGCATCATCACGGCGTGCACGGCGTCTTTGCCCAGCGCATCGACGGCAATGGCCAGCACCAGGGCCGAATCAATGCCGCCCGACAGGCCCAGCGCCACGCTTTTGAAACCGTTTTTATCCACATAGTCGCGCAGGCCCATGACCAGCGCGTCCCACAAATCGGCATCATGGTCGCGCGCGGGCGCGGTGGGGGCCGCAAGCGTCAGGCCATTCGCCGTGCGGGTTACGTCCACAAAATACAACTGCTCGACAAAGCTGGGCGCACGGCCTGCCAGTTGGGCGTTGGCCCCGACGGCGAAGGAGTGGCCTTCAAACACCACCTCGTCCTGCCCACCCACCATGTGCGCATACACCAACGGCAGGCCCGTGGCCTTGACGCGCTCGATCATCATGGCCTCGCGCTCATAGCCTTTGCCTACATGAAAGGGCGAAGCATTGATGACGGCCAGCAGCTCGGCACCCGCTTCTTTGGCCAGTTGGGCGGGTTCTTCAAACCAGGCGTCTTCGCAAATCAGCAGGCCCACGCTGACATCGCCCACCTGAAACACGCCAATGCCCTGCCCCGGCGCGAAATAACGGCGCTCGTCAAACACCTGGTAATTGGGCAGCATGCGCTTGGCGTAATTTTCGATCACCCGGCCTTCGCGGATCACGCTGGCGACGTTGATGCGCTGGCTGATGTTGATGCTTTTGTTGCGCTGGTCGCGCCCCACCGGGTGGCCGACCACAATGGCCATGCCGTTCAACCCCGCCGTCTCGCGGGCGATAGTTTTCACGGCATCATCGCAGGCTGTGATGAACGACGGACGCAAGAACAAATCCTCAGCGATGTACGCGCAAACCGACAACTCAGGCGTGAGCAGCAAACGCGCGCCCTGGGCGTATGCAGTGTGCGCAGCGTCGATGATTTTTTGCGCGTTGCCTGTCATGTCACCCACGGTGAAATTGAGTTGCGCCACGGCAATTTGGAGAGTCATACACGGTGCCTGAAAACAAAACCGACCCGCATGGTACCGCGCTGCGCGCACCATCGCCCTTGCCCTTGCGCCTGCAAATCATCGACTCCCCGCAGGCCGTCAGCGCGGCGGCCTGGAACGCCCTGCTGGCCCGCCAGGCCACGCCCACGCCCTTCATGCGGCACGAGTATCTGAGCGCGCTGCACACCAGCGACAGCGCAGTGCCCCGCACCGGCTGGGTGCCGCGCTTTGCCCTGCTGTGGGACGGCCCGGATCTGGCCGCCGCCTGCCCGCTGTACGTCAAAAGCCACTCGTATGGCGAATATGTGTTCGACTGGGCCTGGGCACATGCTTACGAAGAGCATGACCTGCCCTACTACCCCAAGGCGGTGATCGCCGTGCCCTTTACCCCCGTACCCGGCTCGCGCCTGCTGGCGCGCGATGCGGCCACGCGGCGGGCGCTGATCGACGCCGTGCGCTGCTGGTGCGAAGACAAGGGCTTGTCATCGCTGCACGTGCTGTTTGGCGATACCGCCGACCACACCGCCTGCAACGCTGCGGGCCTTATGCGGCGCGAGCAGGTGCAGTTTCACTGGAAGAACATGAAGCCCCCACGCTCCCCCGCTGCGCGCGGTACGCTGCCCCCCGAGGGGGCCGCAAACCGCCTTGGGAACGGCCCAGCGACGGTTTCTTCGCCCCCGCGCTTGCCTGCTGCGCTGCCCGGCGACGGATCGGAGGTATCGGGAGAACAGTTTTCCAGTTTCGACGACTTTCTAACCTCGCTCACGCAGGACAAGCGCAAAAAAATTCGGCAAGAGCGCCGCAAGGTGCAGCAAGCGGGTATGCGCTTTCGGTGGGCGCGCGGGGCGGACATCAGCCCGGCAGACTGGGCTTTTTTTTACCGCTGCTACGAACGCACGTACCTTGAGCACGGCAACCCGCCGTACCTCAATCCTGCCTTCTTCACCGCGATGGCGCAGGACATGGCCGAGCACTGGGTGTTGTTCACGGCCGAACGGGATGGCACACCGATTGCTACCAGTTTAATAGCTATCAATACAAGCCAAATGAGCGGAAACGGTCAGTTTTATGCCCAAACTGTCGCCTATGGTCGTTACTGGGGCGCACTGGAGCGGGTGGACAGTCTGCACTTCGAAGCCTGTTACTACCAGCCCTTGCAGTGGTGCATTGCGCACGGTGTAGCGCGCTTTGAAGGTGGCGCGCAGGGCGAACACAAAATGGCGCGTGCGCTGATGCCAGTCGTTACCGAAAGCGCCCATTGGCTGGCGCACCCTGCTTTTGCCCAGGCGGTAGACGACTTTTTGCACCGCGAAGGTGCGGGCGTGGCGCGCTACATGGCTCACCTGCAAACGCGCACGCCGTTTCGCCAGTCCAAGCGCGCAGATCCAACGTCCGAATGATGCTCAACCACGAACGATCACCGCGCGGCAAGAATCGCAAGCTATGCGCTGCCCCGGCGGCCATACATCTTGCCGGATTCAATCCAAGCCTGCGCCTTGCGCCAGTGCTGCGCTGAGATCATGAATCTGTTGAAAGGCGCGGCAGACTGTGGTCGCTCGAAACTTTTGCGGCATGCAAAGCATGCGTATTGAAGTGCGCCGATCTGGCTTTCATTCGGCTTAAGGTGCGGCCAGGCGTTTGTCAGCCGGGGCCACCAGATCCATGCGCCGCCGCAGACGCGCGGCCTCTTGCGCATCGCCGCGCTGCTCGGCCAGCCTGAGCTGCACGCCCAGCCAGGCCAGCAGCGCGCGCGGCCAGCCTTGGTGCGAGGCGATCTCGGCGGCCTGGGCCACCACCTCAGGCGTGGCCTGCCCCTGACGGAACAACACACCGGCGGCCACCAGTTGCGACACCGCATCTTGGGCGCCGCCCAAGCTGGCGCGGCCACCAGCCACGGCGCGCTGCGCTTCAGTCAGCAAAGCGGCCTGCGCGGGCGTGGTTTGACCTTGCAAGTAGGCGACGTAAGCGCGCTCGGCTTCGGTCACGTCGGCAGCCAACGGGGCAAAACCGGGGCAGTCGTCAAAGTCGAGTGCGGCCACGCGCACGGCACAGCGGTTGAGTTCCACCCGCGCCACCAGCTCAGGCCGCCCGGTGCGGGCCATGTCGGCACGGGCCAAGTCAAATTCGCGTGCAGCCACGCGGTCTTGTCCGCGCAGCCAGGCCACGCGGGCACGCTCGACATGGCCGTGCGCACTCAAGCTCCAATCGGGCACGGGCGGGCCGCTGCTGCACGCACCCAGAAAAGCGGTCAAACCAATAATCGCAAGCGCATGGCGCACCTTCGGTAAAGCTTGGTTTGGCTTGTAAGAACAAGTGCTATGCCGTGGCTGCGGTGTCAGCTTGTGGTGAAGAGATCGTGTCATGGCAGCTCCACCTCTTGCGCTTTGGGGGCAAACGGCCATTGGCGGTTCAGCTCGGTGATCAGGGCGTCGATGCGGGCCAGGCTGGCTTCGACATCGGCACGCAGATCACCCAGATTGGCGCTGGCTGCACGTGCGTTGCTGGCGGTGGCCTGTGCGTCTTTCAGCATGCCGTCGACCTTGGTCAGGCTTTGCCCCACGCCTTGCAGCAACGTGTTCAATTGCTGCACGGTAGCGCGCGCATCGGTCACCAAGCCGTTGTCGCCCAACACTTGTTGGTCGGCTTTTTTCAGCAACCCATCGGTGCGTTGCGCCACAGCATCCAGGTTTTTCACCAGTTGGCTGCTGCGCGCCAGCAGCTCACCCAGGCGGCGGGCATCGGCTTCGTTGCCGGTCAGCGCGCCCATCACGCCGCCCTGGGTGCTGTTGAGCTTTTCTGCCAGCGTGCGCACCTGCTCCAGCGTCTGCGACAGCGATGAGCCTTCGTCCGTCATGCGCTTGGCGTTTTGCAGCACGTCACGCACGTCGGCCACCATGCGCGGGATTTCCGCCGACACGTCGCCACGCAGCACCATACGCTCAGCCCCCGCTGGCAAAGGCGGATCGTCCGCAATGCCAGTAAAAGCGCGCAACCGGGCTGCGCCCACCAGCCCTTTTTCCAGCGTGAACACACTGGAGGTGCGTAGCCAGTGCGCGTCTTTGACCGGCACGTCGACCAAAATGCGCACCGTGCCCTGCGCGGCCAGCTCGATGCGACGCACGCGGCCTATCGGAAAGCCCGAAAACGTCATGTCCATACCGACCGACACGCCATCAGAATCATCGGCCGTGAGCACCAGTGCCTGGGTTTGCTCGAACGCGCCACGCGCCCACATCAGGTACAGCACCGCGCCCGCAATCAGCAGCGCCATGGTCAAAAGCAGCAGCACGGCGCGACGCTCCAGGCGGCGCTGGGCGCGGTCACTGTCCAGCGGCAGTGCGGCGGCGGAGTCTGAAGATAAAGCACTCATGGGTTGTCAATAGTAGTTGCCGACCAGCGACGCCATTTCAATCACCAGCATCAGCACGAACATGCGCACCAGCCCTTGCAACTCGACACTGGTGCGTCCAGTGCGCGGTCGGTGCTCGCGCAGGGCGTTGACCACCGGCAGCAGAGCCACGGCAGCGGCAAACAGCAGCGTTTTCAGCCCAAAGATCATTGACACTACGGGGTCAAAAATGCTGCCCACCGCCCGGTTGTACGACGCCATGCCTGCCAGCGTGAAGCCGTGCACCCCAATATAGGCCAGCACCAGCGAGATCACGCAACTGAGCGCGGCCAGCAGCAGCGTGGCGGCCACACCAGCCAGCACACGCGGCAGCACCTCGTGGATCAGCGGATCGATCCCGCGCGCGCGCAAAGCGGCAAAACCGCCATCGCGCTTGAGCTTGTACAAGGCTGAGCCGCCGGGAATGCTGTATTCCACCGCCACGAACAGCGCTGCGGCCAGCGGAATCAGCTCCAGCACCAGCACGCGCACCACAGTGTCCAATGCGTAAGGCGTCAGCCCATAGGCAAAAGCGGTGACCACCACGATGCGGATCACCACCACGTTGAACAGCGCCATCAGCGTGGTAAAGCCCGGCAGCCCCGGTGCCGCCGCGGCGTACACCTGCCGCAGCACCGCGCTGCGCCCTGCACGCCGGTAACTTGATGGCGACAGCGCCAGCACCGCCAGTTGCACACCAATGAACAGCATCAACCACCAGCCGCGCAGCCACTGCCCCACGCGCTGGCCCACATCCAGCAGCCATTGGTTCAACGAAAATTCAACGCTCATACCACCATGATACGCGCTTGCCACCTTCAATCAACGCTATCAATCAAGAAGCATCACAACTCAGCGAAACGTGTGACCGCCATGTTCGTAAAACGAACACCCTCGCCCGCTGGCCGTCAGCCTGCTGACAGCTTTTGCGTCGCAACATCTCTTGCCATGTCGCTGTCGTGACTGGTGCCCGGTTTAGAGAAAACCACCCACTGATTTTTTCGCTCCGCTGCGTTATATTGCACCGCAACAGTGTGACCAAACGTACCTGCTGAACCGTACTTTCAACGTCCTTATGCTCTATCAAATCTACGAAGCCCAGCGCAACCTGATCGAACCCTTTGCCGACATGGCCGACGCCGCCTCCAAGGTCTATGGCAACCCGCACACCCTGCTGGGCCAGATGCCCATGGCCCAGCGCGTGGCCGCCGCCTATGCGCTGATGCACCGACTGGGCAAAGATTACGAAAAGCCTCAGTTCGACATCCGCGCCATCGACATCAACGGCGTGCACGTGGCCATCGACGAGCGGGTCGAGATTGAAAAGCCGTTTTGCGAGCTGCGCCGCTTCAAGCGCTTTTCGGACGACCCGGACACGCTGATCGCGCTGAAAAAGCAGCCCCCAGTGCTGATCGTGGCCCCGCTGTCCGGCCACTACGCCACGCTGCTGCGCGACACGGTTCAAACCATGCTCGAGGGCCACAAGGTCTACATCACCGACTGGAAAAACGCCCGCATGGTGCCACTGTCCGAAGGCGAATTTCATCTGGACGATTACGTCAACTACGTGCAGGACTTCATCCGCCACCTGCAAGACATTTACGGCAACTGCCACGTCATCAGCGTATGCCAGCCCACGGTGCCAGTGCTGGCGGCGGTGTCGCTGATGGCCAGCCGGGGCGAGAAGACCCCCGTCACCATGACCATGATGGGCGGCCCCATCGACGCGCGCAAATCACCCACCGCCGTCAACGATCTGGCCGTAGAACGCAGCCACAACTGGTTTGAAAACAACGTCATCTACCGCGTGCCTCCCAACTACCCCGGTGCAGGCAGGCGCGTGTACCCCGGCTTTTTGCAGCACGCGGGCTTTGTGGCCATGAACCCCGACCGCCACGCCAACAGCCATTTCGATTACTTTCAGGACTTGATCAAAGGCGACGAATCCAGCGCCGATTCGCACCGCAAGTTCTACGACGAGTACAACGCCGTGCTCGACATGGACGCCGATTACTACCTGGAAACCATCCGCACCGTGTTCCAGGATTTCAAGCTGGTCAACGGCACCTGGGACGTGCGCTCGCCCAAGGGCAAGATCGAGCGCGTGCGCCCGCAAGACATCGCCCACACGGCCCTGCTCACCGTCGAAGGCGAGCTGGACGACATTTCAGGCAAAGGCCAGACCCGCGCCGCCCACGGCCTGTGCCAGGGCATCCCCCGCACGCAGGCCGAGCACATGGAAGTGCCCAATGCCGGACATTACGGCATCTTCAGCGGTCGCCGCTGGCGCACCGTGGTGTACCCGCGCGTCAAAGCCTTCATCGCCCAACATGGCAGCAACGCCGACATTCATGAAGAGCGCCGCGCCAGCAAGTCGGCAGCAACCGCCTCAGCGCCTGTCAAGCCTGTCAACAGCGTTGCCAAGCCTGCCAGCAAAACACGATCCCAAGCACGGCCTCAGGCACGCGCCAAAACGGCTGCACCCGCCAAGAAAACCAGCGCGAGCCGCACACCGGTCAAAAAAGCCACGTCGCGCCGCCGCTCCGGCGCTATCGCAACGCGTTGACTGAATTCAAAGGCCAACAACCTCAACCCGCTCACGTGCTGGTCCAGCGGCTGCTGGACGCGCTGCCACAAACCCAGTGCACGCGCTGCGGCTACCCGGACTGTGCCGCCTATGCACAGGCCATTGCAACGGGTAACGTGCCCATCAACCAGTGCCCACCCGGCGGCGCTGAAGGCGTGGCGCGCCTGGCCACCCTTACCGGCCAACCCGTCCAGCCGCTCAACCCCGAAAACGGCGTTGAAGGCCCGCGCCAGGTGGCCTGGATCGACGAAAACTGGTGCATCGGCTGCACCCTGTGCATCAAGGCTTGTCCGATCGATTGCATCATCGGCAGCCACAAGCGCATGCACACCGTGATCGAGCCGCAATGCACCGGCTGCGAGCTGTGCGTGCCCGCCTGCCCGGTTGATTGCATTCACCTCGACAACGTCACCGGCGCACAAACCGGTTGGGCCGCTTGGTCACCTGAACAGGCCGAATCTGCGCGCCTGCGTTACGAGCAAACCCGCACGCGCCGCCAGCGCGCCAAGCAAGAACGTGTCGATCGGCTGGAAAAAGAAGCCGCCCACACACTGGCCCACCTGCCTGAGTTGACCAAAAACGCCCAGGGCACTGAGCTGGAACGCAAACGCGCCATTGTTGAAGCCGCCCTGGCCCGCGCCCGCGCAAAGCGCGACCAAGCCTGAGCTTGAAGAGCGCACGCCACCTGGGTCAGCCGTGGCAGAAAAGCAAAACCCCAAAATAGCCTGAATACGATTGGCAGATACCCAGCGCTTTCGCCTCCCACGAGGAATCGTCTTGGGTGTAGCTTGCTTGGCTTCTGTGCCACTGGCCATCGGGGGTCACGATCGAATCGGTTACGCCTTCGCCACCAACTTGCTCAACAGGAAAGACGACGAGCGGCTGATTTTCCGGCACTCCCGCATAAGCCGAATAACCGAAGCGCCCTTCCGCCTCTCTGTGCGCCATGCAATCTTTGGAGCAACACGAGTAGTAATCCCAGTACCCATCACCTTCCAAGGGAAAACCGGCACCATCAACGGTATCGCCTTCTTCCCACATCTTGAAGGGTTGCATCATTTTTGATGCCGCGTCCTCGACCATCTCGGTATGGGCAACGTCTGTGTCTTTGGGCAGGACCAAGATGGCAAAGAACTTCATGTTTTTGTCACTTTGAAAGCCACATGGTCAGATTCCACCGCCCCATTACAGCGCTCCCAATGCCTCCACCACCTCGGCAGGAGCCTGCACCAGCTCGATCAGCACGCCTTCGCCCGCAATCGGAAATTCGTCGTTCGACTTGGGGTGCAAAAAGATGATGTCGTAACCCGCCGCACCTTTGCGAATGCCACCCGGCGCAAAGCGCACGCCCTGGGCCGTCAGCCACTCCACCGCCTGGGGCAAATCGTCGATCCACAGGCCAATGTGGTTGAGTGGGGTGGTGTGCACGGCAGGCTTTTTGGCCGGATCCAACGGCTGCATCAAATCCACTTCAACTTTGTAAGGGCCGCGCCCCATGGCGCAAATGTCTTCGTCCACGTTCTCGCGCTCGCTGCGAAAAGTGCCCGTGATCTCCAGGCCCAGCATGTCAACCCACAGCTTTTGCAGCCTGAGCTTGTCAGGGCCGCCAATGGCCACTTGTTGGATACCGAGCACCTTGAATGGACGGGACATGAAAAAACGCTCCTGAAACAAAAAAAATGTCCCGCATTGTGGCGCAAGGCGCTCAAGTCGGGCCGCTGGCAACCTGTCGAAGGGCGATAACCACGCAATTAACAGGGTCAGACTTTCCAAGTTGAACCAAGTCAAGGACGCACCCCCCAGCGGCCCGGAAGATGCTGGGTGCCCGACCTGATCCAAGCAGCCGTCGACGGGCATTCCACCTTCGGCTGCTCTAGGCGACATGGAACACATGATGAAGAAATTAATGAGGAAGTCTAAACTTTCGCCGCTCACTGCGGTACTGACGACCGCCATGCTGCTGGGTTCCGGCCTGGCCATGGCCCAGGGCGCTCCCGCCAAACCAGGCGAAGCGACCACCACCACGAATTCAGCCGAAGCCCAGTACCAGGGCGCGGCCTCTCCGCTGGCGGGCGCTGAAATGCACCAGTCGTCCAACCCAAAAGCGCCTCCGATGACGCAGGCTGAATTCGACAAGGCCCGCCAAATCTATTTCGAGCGCTGCGCAGGCTGCCACGGCGTGCTGCGTAAAGGAGCGACCGGCAAACCACTGACACCGGATCTAACCGTTGCCAAGGGCACGGATTACCTGAAAGTTTTCATCGGCTATGGCTCGCCCGCTGGCATGCCCAACTGGCTGACCTCGGGCGACTTTGACGAAGCCACCGTGGACCTGATGGCCCGTTACATCCAGCACGACCCTCCCACACCGCCTGAATTCAGCCTGGCCGACATGGAAAAGTCGCGCAAGGAGTACATCCCCGTCGCCCAGCGGCCGACGAAGAAGATGAACAACTACAACATCAACAACATCTTCTCGGTCACGCTGCGTGACGCGGGCGAGGTGATGTTGATCGATGGCGACACCAAGAAGATCATCAACGTCATCAAAACCGGCTACGCGGTGCACATCTCGCGCCTGTCGGCATCGGGCCGCTACCTGTACGTGATTGGCCGTGACGCACGCCTGAACCTGATCGATTTGTGGATGGAAAAGCCCGACAACGTGGCTGAAATCAAGATTGGTCTGGAAGCGCGCAGCGTGGAAACCAGCAAATTCAAGGGCTGGGAAGACAAGATCGCCATTGCCGGCACCTACTGGCCGCCCCAGTTTGTGCTGATGGACGGCGACACGCTCAAGCCACGCAAAGTCGTCGCAACCCGCGGCATGACGGTGGACAACGAATACCACCCCGAGCCGCGTGTGGCCGCCATCGTGGCCAGCCACGAAAAGCCCGAGTTCCTGGTCAACGCCAAGGAAACCGGCAAGGTCTGGATGGTGGACTACACCGACTTGGTCAACCTGAAAACCACCCAGATCGATACCGCCAAGTTCCTGCACGATGGTGGTTTTGACAGCAGCAAGCGCTACTTCATGACAGCGGCCAATGCGTCCGACAAGATCGTGGTGATCGACACCAAGACCAGCAAACTGGCCTCCATCGTCGACGTGGGCAAAACCCCTCACCCTGGTCGCGGTGCCAACTTCAAGCACCCGCAGTTCGGCCCCGTCTGGGCAACCTCTGGCTTGGGCGATGAAAGCATTGCCGTCATCGGCACCGACCCCGACAAGCACAAAGCCAACGCCTGGAAAGTGGTGCAAAGCCTGAAGGGCCAAGGTGGCGGTTCGCTGTTCATCAAGACGCACCCCAAGTCCACCAACCTGTGGGTGGACACCACGCTCAACCCCGATCCGAAGATCAGCCAGAGCATTGCGGTGTTCGACATTCGTGACTTGAGCAAGCCTGCCCAAATCATCGACATCGCCGCCTGCGCCGAGATCAAGGACGATGGTGCCAAGCGTGTGGTGCAGCCTGAGTACAACCAAAAGGGTGACGAAGTCTGGTTCTCGGTGTGGAGCGCCAAGAACAAGGAATCGGCCCTGGTGGTGGTGGACGACAAGACACGCACTTGCAAAACCGTGCTGAAAGATCCCAAGCTGATCACCCCCACGGGCAAGTTCAACGTGTACAACACCATGCACGACGTGTATTGATGGCTCGCATAAACTGCCAGCGCTCGCTTTCATAAGCTGCGCTGGTGGTTTGAAGCACCAGGCCCGCCGCTTGCCCCGTTTTTGCAAAAGGGACACGCTGCGGGTTTTTTGTATTCACTGCGCCCATTTTTTCTGTTCCTCACATGACACATTGGGTTTTTCAGAATTTCCGGCATTTTCGGATTTCACTGCTTCTTGCTGCGGTGCTGCTGGTTGTGCCAGCCTTTGCGCAAACCACGGCAAGCACATCCGCAAGCACATCCAATGACACGCCCAGCATGGCGCGCCAAACCCAGCTCGTGCGGATGGTGCGGCAAGACTGCGGCTCATGCCATGGCATCCACTTGACTGGCGGCCTTGGCCCCGCATTAACTGCCCCCGCCATGTCCGTCCTGCCCCTGGACAGCCTGACCGCCACCATCTACACCGGCCGCCCCGGCACCCCCATGCCGGGCTGGCAATCCATGCTCACCGAGCCTGAAGCGCGCTGGATCGCCAGCCAACTGCAAGCCGGTTTTCCTCTTGAGTCACGATGACGCCTTTTGCTCTACCCTCTCGCCGCAGCGCTCTGGCCAGTCTGGCCGGTTTGTCCATCAGCGCCGGAGCCTTGAGCCTGGCTGGATGCGCGCACTCGCCTTCTGATGCAGCCGCAGCCCCTTTGGTACCCGCAGGCCGCGGCAGCGGCGACTTGGGGCTGGTCATTGAGCGCGAAACCGGCAGCCTGGGCGTGTTGGACACCACGGCGCGCACGCGCCTGGGCACCATCACGGGCCTGGGCGATCTGTCGCACGCCTCGGTGGTGTATGGACGCGACGGTGCCACCGCCTACGTATTCGGGCGCGATGGCGCGCTGACCAAGGTCAACTTGCTCACCGGCCAAATCGAAAGCCGTGTGCAGCAGGCGGGAAACAGCATTGGCGGGGCCATCTCGCAAGACGGCACGCTGGTGGTGGCGCAAAACTACAAGCCCGGCGGCATCAAAGTGTTTGACGCCCGCACGCTGGCGCTGGTGGCCGACATTCCGGCCGTGGTGGGCGGTCAGCCCTCACGCGTGGTCGGCCTAGCCGACCTGCCTGGCCAGCGCTTTGTTTATTCACTGTTTGATGCTGGCCAAATCTGGATTGCTGACTTGAGCAACCCGGCCCAACCGCAGATCACCCAATTTGCCAACATTGGCAAGCAGCCTTACGACGCCTTGGTCACCCCCGACGGCCGCACCTATATTGCGGGTCTGTTTGGCGAAGACGGCCTGGCCAAACTCGACCTGTGGGCTGCACAGCCGCGGGTAGAACGGATTCTGGATGGCTATGGTCGGGGCGAGCAGCCTTTGCCTGTCTTCAAAATGCCTCACCTGCGCGGCTGGGCCGTGGCAGGCCGTTACGCCTATTTGCCCGCCATTGGGCGTCATGAGGTGCTGGTGGTCGACACCAGTACCTGGCAGGAAGTGGCACGCATCCCTGTCGCCGGACAACCCGTATTCGTCATGGCGCGGCCCGACGGGCGGCAGGTGTGGGTCAACTTTGCCGTGCCCGATTACGACACCGTGCAGGTGATCGATACGCCCACGCGCCAGATCGTCAAAAGCCTCAAGCCCGGCAAGGCCGTGCTGCATATGGAATTCACCCCGCGCGGCGAAGCCGTGTGGATCAGCAGCCGCGATGCGGGCCACATCAGCGTTATCGACACCACCAGCTTCAAGACGCTGGCCGTGCTGCCTGCGCAGTCGCCCAGCGGCATTTTCTTTTCATCGCGCGCGGCGCGGACGGGGTTTTGAGATGCACCCCCTGAGTCGCTTCGCGCCTTCCCCCTCTCTCTTCGGGAGGGGTACATCGCCAGTAGCCGGTACATGCCCGGCCACGGCGATCGCTGGACGGGCCTGCTCCACGACCTTTTGATATGGATCGACCCGCACACGCCCCCATCGCTGCACAGCTACTGAACAACTGGCAGCGTGGTTTTCCCATACAAAAAAGGCCGTTTGCGCATATGGGACAAGCGCTTTCAGCTACAGAAACTGAAGTAATAGACGCCTGCCGAGGTTTGTTGGCGCAAGGAGCCATCAGCCGTGTGGGCGGCGTGTGGGCACCGCGCGTGGGCGGCGCAGCGCAGCTATGCGCCATGCAGGTGCCGCCTGATCGGCTGGAACAAGTGGCCGCCATGGTATCGGCCCAGCCGGGTGTTAACCACAATTACGAGCGCGAGCACACCATCAACCTGTGGTTCGTCTTGACCGGCTGCGATGCTGCGCAGGTCGAAGCCGCCACCAGTGCCATCGAGGCACAAACCCAACTGCCCGTGCTGCGCCTGCGCATGCAGCGCGCTTACCGCATCGACCTGGGGTTTGATCTGCACCAGCCCCACTCCAACCACCACGCACCCCAACAAGCTGCGCCTTCCGTCATCAGCGCCGACATGCCTTTGGCTGCCCTGCTCGAATCGGGTTTGCCTCTGACACCGGAGCCATTCTCTCCCTGGGCTGCTGCATTGGGCTGGCCCTTGCAGCGTGTGCTGGACACGCTTGAGCGCTGGTTGGCGCAAGGCACACTGCGCCGCCTGGGGCTAGTGGTGCGCCACCATGAAGCAGGCTTTACCGCCAACGCCATGACCGTTTTCAACGCACCCGACGATGCCGTTGATGCGCTGGGCGAGCGGCTGGCCACCCAGCCCGGCGTCACCCTGTGCTACCGCCGCACGCGCGCACCCGGCTGGCCGTACAACCTGTACTGCATGGTGCACGGCCGCCACCGCGCTGAAACCCTGGCCGCCTTGCAAACAGCCATCAGCGCCGCCGGGTTGGCCCGGCTGCCACACGAAGTGCTGTTCAGTCAGCGCCGCTTCAAGCAGCAAGGCGGGCGCTACTTTGCCGCCCATGCACCCTCCTCCTCGCCAGTCATTGCACCGGCCCTTCATGTCGGCTGATTCGCGCCCACAACCGGCCCTGCCCCCAGGCATCGACTTGGTGGACGCGCAGCTCATTGACCGGCTGCAAATCAGCCTGCCCTTGAGCCAGCGCCCGTTTGCCGACGTAGGCACCGAACTCGGCCTTGGCGAAGGCCAGGTCATCGACCGCCTGGATCGCCTGCTCAAAACCGGTGTACTCACCCGGCTGGGGCCGTTGTTTCACATCGAACGCGCGGGCGGGCAGTTCATCCTTGCCGCACTGCAAGTGCCTGAAGATCGCTTTGAGCAAGTCACCAGTCAGGTCAACGCCCTCGCTGAAGTGGCGCACAACTACCGGCGCGAGCATGTGCTGAACATGTGGTTCGTCATCGCCGCCGAAACCCCCGCTGCCGCCTGGGCCACGCGCGATGCCATCGAGGCGGCCACCGGTTTGCCCGTGTACGCCTTTCCCAAAGAACGTGAATACTTCGTCAGCCTGTACCTGCCGGTGCTGGCCGACGCACCGACGCCTTCGGTCGCATCCACGCCCAGCCACATTTCGGTACAAACGATGACCCGGCAAGCATCGCCACCCCAGCAGACAGCGACCCCGCAGCCGCTGACCGAATTCGACCGCAACCTGATCGCCGCCACCCAAGCCGGCTTGCCCCTGACGCCCCAACCCTTTGCCAGCGTGGCCGCATTGCTGGGCGCGGATGAACCACAAGTGCGCCAGCGCCTGGGCGATCTGCTGGTCACCGGTGTGGTGCGCCGCATCGCCGCAGTGCCCAACCATTACCGGCTGGGCTACGTCGCCAACGGCATGAGCGTGTGGGACATCCCTGACGAACTGGTCGACACACTGGGCGAACAGGTGGGCCAATTGTCCGGCGTCAGCCACTGTTACCGCCGCCCGCGCGATCTGCCCTTGTGGCCCTACAACCTGTTCGCCATGTTGCACGGCCACACCCGCACCGACGTGCTGACCCAGGCCGAGCACGTCGCTGCCCTGCTGGGCAGCGCCTGCCGCGCACGCGACGTGCTGTTTTCCAGCACCATCCTGAAAAAAACCGGGCTGCGGCTCAGGCAACCAATAGAAAGCGGAGGAAGCGACTCATAAAGAAAGAGGTGGCTCCAGCAGTGCCCCTATGACGTTGCTTGAAGCAGGCTCTCCCCCAGCATGCACAGCCTGGAAACTGATCTTTCGTTATCACAGTGCTGCACTCCATAGCGCTCAAGACCGCCCGATCTGGTTGAACTGCTCTTCCAGTTGCTGCAACTGCTTGTGCAGCTTCGCATCTTCGCCCGTCCGCGCTTCGACGGCGCGCACCAGGGGCAGAATCAATTGGCGGTAGGTGACCGACAGCGACAGCAGCGCATCGACCATGCTTTGCTCTTGCGCGCGGTTGCTGTGCTTGTGCAGGGTTTGCGTGCTGGCTTGCAGGGCGCGCAAAGCCTCGGCGCTGCCATCCAGGCTGGCGCGCAGGGCTTGCTGGCTCTGGGTTTGCCCGTCTTGCAACTGGCGCGCCAGATCGGCCAGCGCGATCAGGGCGGGTGCCATCTGCGCCTGCCATGCCTGCTGCTGCTCCTTGGTGCCTTCCTGGCCTTGCGCCAGCGCGGTCAGCGGCTGGGCGAGGCGGGTGCTGAATGTTTCCAGAGCCGCATCAGCGCGGTCAAGCCATTGCTGGGTGGTCGTTGCCGGTTGCAGTGCGTCCACGCTGCGCGCAATGTCGAGCAGGCCACGCGTAACGCGCACACTGGGGTCGTCGTCGGCACCGCCCAATTGCCGCTGCCGCTGGTAGTCGCCCTGAATCTGCTGCCAGCGCCTGGCTTCTTCATCCGCAGGCTGGCCGATCAGGTGGGCCAGTTGCAGCAGGTTTTCTTCCGCGCCGGTGGTCAGTGTTTGCGCTTCCCCTCGGTAATGATCACGCAGCAGGGCATCCAGCTCGGCGGGTGTCATCAACGGGGTGACTTGCGGTGCCAGCCGCGCCATATTGCGGTAGCTGCCTTGCAGCTTAAAAGGCGGCGCTTGCCGGTAGCGGTCATCCTGCGCAGCCGACTGGATGTAGGCCAGATTCACCTTTAACAGCACGTCACGCACTTGAAACAGGCGCTGAAGCAGGCTTTTGATCTCGTCCAGCTCGACCGCGCTGTACGGGTGCGCCAATTGCGAGATGTCCACCGGCTCGCCCTGGGCCATGCGCACCAGCAGTTGCACGTCTTTCGGCTCGCGGGCGGCCAGCGGCTGGGTAACCGGGTTGGCGGTCAGGCTGTTTTCTATATAAGACAGCGCAAACACCGCTTCGCGGCCCGACAGCACATCGCCCAGGTTGTAGATGTCGGCCCGGTTGGCCAGCATGTCAGGAATGCGAAACGCCTCACCCGATTCGGTGTAAGGGTTGCCAGCCATGACGATGGCAAAGCGCTTGCCACGCATGTCCCAGGTGCGCGCTTGGGAATTCCACACGCCTTCAATGCGGCGCGTGCCGTCGGCCAGGGCTATGAACTTCTGTAAAAACTCTGGGTGCGTGTGCTGAATGTCGTCGATGTACAGCATCACGTTGCTGCCCATGGCCAGACCGAGGTTGAGCTTTTCCAGCTCCAGCCGGGCGGCGCTGTTGGGTGCGGTGGCCGGGTCGATGCTGGTCACCGCATGGCCGAGTGCCGGGCCGTTGATGCGCACGAACACCAGCCCCAGCCGGTCGGCGATGTATTCCATCAGCGTGGTTTTGCCGTAGCCGGGCGGCGAGATCAGCAGCAGCAGGCCCGAACGATCGGCTCGTGCAGCATCGCCTGCGGCACCAATTTGCTTGGCCAGGTTGGCACCAATCAACGGCAAATACACCTCGTCGATCAGCCGGTTGCGCACGAAGCCCGCCATAGGTTTGGCCTGGAACTGCGCCAAATGCAGGCGTTCGCGCTCAGCGGCAAGCAAATCATGGCGCAGCGCTTGCAGCGCCTGATAGCCGGGCTGTGCATGCGTGCGGTGCTGGCGCAGGCGCTGCTCGAAATCATTGATGTCCAGCGCCAGCATTCCGTGCTGGATGCGCGGGTGCTCGCTGCGCAGGCCACTGACTTCGGTTTGCAGCTCGGCATTGATGCGGTGGCGCGGTGCCTCCACAGCCAATTGCGTGGCGGCGTCGTCGATGCTGACGGCCCAAGCGTCGACGTCCGTGGCGTCATCGTTTTTGGCCTGCGATTGCACGAAGGCCTGCACCCATTGGCGTGCCAGCCGCCAGCGCTCCAGTGGTTCGGCTGCGGCCAGGTCACGTTGCCACGCGGCGCGCTGGCCGCCCTGGTCAAGCGCACGCTCCAGCGCAGCAGCCAGATCCTGCCCACGGCCGCTGACCACCCAGCTCATGGGCGTGCTTGGCAATGCTTCGGGCGTGGCAGATTCGCCCTCCAGCGCCGCCAGCTCGCGCACCAGATAAGCGGCCGATTCTTGACACAGCACAGCGGCCATGTCGTCAACCGCGGCTGAACCAACCGCTGCTGAATCACTCGCTGCTGGCGTTTGCCAATCCTGCGCCAGTACTTGATGCTTGTCGAAAAACTCGCGCAGCAGGCTCGCCACTTCGTGCGCCAGAGCCTCACGCGCCTGCGGTTGCGCCAACCATTCGGCCATGCGCCGCGCTGCGCGCGCGCGGCGGGCCAGCGACTGGCGTGTTTCATCGCGCAAGCCGTTTTGCCACGCCAGCAGCGCCAACGCCCTCGCTTGCGGGCCGTAGACGAGCAAGCCCGCTGCCGACTGCAACGGGGCCAACGCGCGCACGATGGCCAGCGCATCGTCGTCGTGGATGCCACGCTGGTATCCCTCTTGATAACGCGTGGAAGCAAATCGGCGCAGCGGCTCCAGCAGCGCGGGCGGCGCACTGGGCTGATCGGCAGGCCAGGCGGTCAGCTGCGCCAGCAGCGCAGACCAGGACAGATCAGCCGTGCCTTGGTGCACGGCATCCAGCCATTCGGCGGCCAGGTATTCGGCGCGGGCCAGTTGCGGCGTTTCAGACACCAGCGCCTGACTCCAGTAAGCGTGCAGCGCTTGCAGTCGCGCATCCTGCACCGGCAGCAGGTAATCGGTGCCCGTAATTTGCCAGGCCATACCATCATCGTGGGCAACCAGGGTCAAATCGAGCGGCTGGCGGTTGACGGTAAAGCCGTGCGCGCCGATCTGGATATCGCCTGCGCCGCCTGCGGCCAGATCGCGCTGGTCACGCACGGCGCGCACGGCCTGGTCTTGCGCCGTCTTCAGGCGCGTGGCCAGATCGTCAGCAGCCACCACCGCACCCAAGCGGCGCAGCTCGCCAATTTGCTCGCGCAGCTTGCCCAGCATGGGGTCGGCGGCAAAGTAGCCATGCACCTCGGCCAGATCGGTCATGCCGCCCACGCGGCGTGGCACGCCATCCAGAATGCGGCCTGCCGCATCGGCCAGGGCTTTGGCACGGCGCTGGCGGGCATCCAGCAGGCTTTGGCGGCGCGCAGCCAGCGCTTCATAGACCGATTCGCGCTTGTCGGCAATGTCGGTCAGAAAATCTTCCTGCTCGGCAAAACGCGCTTCGATTTCTTCAAGCTGCGCAAGCAGGCGAGTCAGCGCTTCGTCGCATTTTTCGGGCGTATCAGCCAGCTCCAGCGCGTTTTCCACGCCTTGCGCAAACAGTTTGAACTGCGCGCCAAACTCAGCTCTCTGCTCAGCCACGCCCAGTGTGCGGCGGCGCTGGCGCGCATCGGCGCGCAGGCGGTTGATGTCGGCATACAGCAGTGCGATGCGGTCCAAAATGGCGGTGCGTTGCACAGCGTCACCGCCGGGCAGACTGCCCAGCTGCTCGCTCAGCAAATCCAGGCCACGGGCCTGATCGTCCAGCACGGTGAGCAAGTCACCAATTTTCGTGGCGGTGTGGGCGTCTGGCAGGTCGGCCCCTACTTTGGTCAGCGCCGCCTGCTGACTGTCAAACGCCTTGGCATCGCTTAAAAACTGAAGCGCCCTCTCGCCCACGCGCTGCTGCTCTTGCGCCAGTTGCTGCGCCATGCCGTCCACGCGCGCCAGATCGGCGTAGCGCAGCTCACGCAAGGTGTGCAAATCGCCCTGGCGCTGGCGCAGGCGATCAAGTGCGTGCACAAAGTCGGACGGCGCGCGCCACATCTGCGCGGCCAGCTCGCTGAGCAATTCGCGCTGAGCGCTGTCAGCACGGTCGAACGCGCGTGCGGTCTCGGTGCGGATGGTTTCGACTTTTTCAAATTCGGCCAGCGTGGCCTGTGCGCCCTGCTCAATGGCAGCGAGGTCTGCAATGGCGTGCTGGGCTTCCGGCGCGTCCAGCCAGAAGTAGGCATCGCGCGCGCGCTGGCACTGACGGGCCAAGTCGGCGTAGGCCGTGCGCGTGGGGGCCTGCTCGCGCAGTGCGCGGGCAATGCCCATCAGATCGGACACGCCGCGCACCAGATCGGCGTTGCCCACACGCCCAAAAAATCCCGCACCGGGCGGCTGGGCGGCGGCATGCTCGTCGTGCGCAAACGGCGTTTGCCACAGTTGCATGGGGTGCAGACGTGTGGCTTCTCCTGCTGTGGTCTGAAATACCAGCATGCGCCCGTCGGCAAAGCGCGCATAGCCGTCGGCCAGAATGGGCGCGAGCAGCCTTTTGTCGATCAGGTTGTAGGTGAACAGGACGTAGATGCCCGAATCCTGCCCGCCACCACCTGCCGCGCCTGCGGCGGCTGCTGGCAGCGTGCCATAGAAGATATAGGCCACGTCTTCACCGTTGGGCGAGCGGATCATGCGCTTGAAACGCAGTGCATCGGCCAGATCGGCGGGCAAGTCAAATCGCTTGTGTTCGCCCGATTGCAGGTAATACCCGCCGGGGAAAATAATGCCGTGGTCTTCGGGCAGTTGCACGCACGATGCGCCGATGGCGTCGATGCGCAGCACCTCGCGCGTGCGTTCGTTGAACACCAGATGGCGTGTGGCGGCCTCTCGATAGGGTTTGACGCGCAGCAAAATCAGCCGCCCCAGCCGCGCGTAGGCGATATCGGCATCACCCAGCGCCTGGGTGGCATCGTCCACCGGCTCGCTGTAAATGCCCAGGCCAGTCTCGGTGTTGTTTTCCACCTTGACGGTCAGGTCGCCCCCCGTGGTTTCAATAAACACGGTGTCGAGGATGTTGATGTGCGGATGGCGACCACCCACATGCTGTTCGCGCGTGATGGGTGTCCACTCAAAATCGTGGCTGGCGGGCAGCGCGATATCACGCTCACCCCGGTTGTCGATGTAGGTCAGCGCACCGTCGTTTTCAATCCGCCAGCGAAATACACGGATGTCGCTGTGCTGCGCGCCGATCTGAAAGGCCGCCAGCAGCCAGTCGGTGGTGATGCGCAGCGCCTGCAGCGTGGCTTGCTTGTAATAGGTGTACAGTTCGCTGAAATCAGCCTTGAACCGGCCGTCGTCGAGAAAGCTGCCTGCCAAAGGCACAGGGATCAGATCTTCGTTGAAAGTGTCTGCCTCGTCCGATCCGGTGCCAGTGCCTTTGTGCTGGCGCAGCGCATACAGCGCAAACACATCGCTGACGCCTGTTTCGCGGCGCAGGCCCATGAACACGTTAAAGCCCAGCAGCACCTTATCTGTGCCAATGCGCACCATGTCGCGCGCCACGCAGGCGTGTTCGGTGCGTGCGCGGGTACGCAGCAGCAGGTGCTGCTCTTGCTGGCCAAAAGCGTCCAGCCGCGCCGCATTCAACGCCTGCGCCTTGCCTAGCAGCACATCGCCTTGCGTGTGCAAGCGTTTTTTGAGCAGATCGTAGCTGCTGCTGGCGGTCACCGCACCGTCTACGGCGTCGTCCATGGCGGCAGAGTCAGCCTCTGGCGCAGCAGCGGTCGGGTCGAGAGGTTCGGTCATTATTCTGTCCATCAAATCGAACGTTTCGCGTGTCAATCAAACTTGATACGCTATCGAAATAAAAGCAATAACTGCTAAAACCAATTGGCTTACGGCTGCCACGCATCAGCCGTGCTGATCAGCGCCAACACCTCGTCGCGGTGGGTTTGCCCCACCAGCCAGCGGCGAATGCGCAGCACTTCATCAATGCAGTCGTTGCCATGCCGCTGGCGCAAGGCATCGGTCCGAAGGGCTTGCATCCGCTCTTGCTGAATTTTTTTCTGGCCTGCATCTGACAGCAACGTGTCCAGCACACGATCCAGTCCCTGCTCTACCAGCGCTTGCCACTCACCACGGTCAAGCCACACGTATTGGCAGGACACGCAGCGGTCAACGCGAAAGCAGTTGCTGGCGTCTACCCACAAACGTTCCATCCATCGGCTGCACGCAGGGCAGTTTCTGGCATGGGGATGGTCATTGATTTCAGCCACAGTCGATGCAGGCGCACCCACAGACTCGTCCGGTGCAGGCTTGCTTTGCCAGCGCCGCCAGTCTTGCATGTCCAGCAGCACGGTGCCGCAGTCCTGGCATTCGGCGGCGGGCAAGCCCGGCTCCAGCAAGACGGTTTTCAGCACATGAGGCGATCCGCAAGTGCAGCGCAGTGTTGGGAGCATGGAGTGGCCTTTCGTCAAGAATAGTGTCAGGAACGCAGGCTATTCATCAACTGACCCAGCGCCTGCTTTTGCGCATCGCTGCCTTGCGTGGCGATCTTGCTCAGCATGGCAGCGACGCTGAGGTTTTGCAGCTCGCTGGCCGAGCTGCCCGCGGCACTCAGAATCTGTTTGACGTCTTCGACCACGTCGCGCGTGCCATCCAACTGGTCTTTGAAAGCCACTTGCAGCGTATTGCTCTTGGCGATGGCTCCATCCAGCCCTTTGCCGACAGAAAGCGCGCGCACAAAACTGTCGAAGTACGCGCCATCACCGCCCACGATGTCGATCTTGGCGTTGCCCAGCGCCGTGCCCAGCACGTCGGCCTGTTCTTTGGCAATTGCGGTTTGCGCCTCGATGCCTTTGAGCGCCTCGATGTGCGCACGCTCCAGGCGCATGCGGTATTCCTCGTGGTCGCGGGTTTCGGCACTCATGACTTTCATGGCTTCGAACTTTTCTTTCAGGCCACGCGCTTCGGCGTTGAACTTGACGTCGATGTTGTGCGCCTCGGCGTCGCCGGTCTTGGTCAGCGCCTCGGCCTCGGCGGTGCGCACGTTGGCCTCGGCCTGGCCGATTTTTTCTTTGCCATCCGCTTCGGCACCCATCTTGGCACGCAGACCAACGGCTTCGGCCTGCGCCTGCACTTCAATGACCTGCGCCTCGGCACGGCCCACCTTTTCTTTGCCCACGGCTTCGGCTTCCATCTGCGCCAGCCTGGCACCGGCGTCGGCCATTTGCACCTTGGCCTGCGCCAGACCAGGCGCAGCGGTAATGGCCTCAACGCCTTCGGCTTCGCGCTTTTTGGCTTCGGCCTCGCGCTCGGCCACTTTCAGGCGCGCATCGGCCAGCACCAAGTCTTCGGCGGCCTTGTGGCGGGCGCGGCGCTCTTGCGCCTCGGCGGCCTTGACTTCGATGACCAGCTTTTCTTCGGCCGACGCCTGTGCGGTAATCACCGTGGCCTTGCCGGTGCGGTCGGCCTCGGCCACCTCGCGCACTTCCTTGATGGCTTCTTCCTGCTCAGCCACGGTGCGTTCGACCACGATGCGCTCGCGCACCACGTCGGCAATGGCTTTTTTCTGCACTTCAACGGCCTTGTCAGCGTCAATGCGTTGCAAGGTGACCTCTTTCTCGCGCGCCACCACTTCCAGGTCCTTGGCGCGTGTGACGCGCTCTTGCTCGATCACCACAGCACGTTTGCGGTTGTTTTCGGCCACTTCTTTTTCGCGCAGCACGTTTTCGTTTTGCACGGCAATTTGCTGCTCTGCCTGCAGGCGTGCCAGTTCGGAGCGGGTGTGTTCTTCAGACTGAATCTTGGAGGTTTCAGCCTGTTCTCTCGCCTGCACCGTGGCCACTTCCCGCTGCTGGCGGGCGGTGGCGTCGGCTTGCTGGCGCTCCAGCTCCAGCAGGGCCTCGCGCGTTTCCACGTCTTTTTTCTTGATCTGCATCTCTTCGTTGCGGCGCAGCTCGTTGGTGACCACGTGCTCGACAGCCGTGAGTTCAGTGATTTTCTTGATGCCTTGCGCGTCAAGAATGTTGTTGGTGTCCAGCCGCTCCAGCGGCGTTTGCTCCAGGTAGTCGATGGCGGCGTCTTCCAGTACGTAGCCCGACAGGTCGTCACCAATTTGCTCGATGATCTTGTCGCGGAAGCGGTCGCGCGCCTGGTACAGCTCTACAAAGTCCAGCGATTTGCCGACGGTTTTGAGCGCCTCGGAAAACTTGGCCGAAAACAGGTCTTCCAGAATTTCGTGGTTGGAGGCCCGCTCGCAGCCAATGCCTTGCGCAACGCGCAGCACGTCTTCAGCCGTCTGGTTGACGCGCACGAAGAACTTGACCTTGATGTCTGCGCGAATGTTGTCCTGGCAGATCAAGCCCTGGTTGCCAGAACGGTCGATCTCGATCGTCTTGATCGAGATGTCCATCAACTCGGCCTTGTGGATGATGGGGTAGACCATGCGGCCGGTGAACGTGACCTCGGGCGCTGCGCGCAGGGTGTTGACGATCAGCGCGTTGCCTTGTTCAACCTTGTGATAGAACTTTGCAAACAAGGCAAACGCGCCCAGGATGAAGAGCACGAGCACGCCAATGGCGATCAGGATGAGCATCAAGGATTCGGACATGGTTGGCTTTCTTGAAAATGGAAGAAAGAAGGTTGGAAGTTGAAAAACCAGACGCCCGACTCAGGCATCTTCTGGCAGAGGATCGACACGGTAGCGCTGGGTTGCCGGGTCATAGTCGATCACCAAGGCACGATCACCGCGCTTGAGTGGATTGGGGCTGGCCGCCCACACGCGGATGTTGAGGCTGGCACCACGCTGGGCGATTTCAGCGCGGCCCTGGCGCTCGTCCACCACACCGGTGATGATCCGGCACACCTGCCCCACCAGCGCCGCATTGCTTTGCGCCGCATGGGTGACGAAAAGCCCGCGCAATGGCCGTATCAAGCGCGCCGTGATGACGATGGACAAGGCCGCTGCCACCACCAGCAGCGCAGCACCAGCGACCACCCGCAGCAGCTCGGTGGGTACCAGCGGCAGCACCAGCACACTGGCCAGCGCAGTGATCAACCAACCGACCAGCACCAGCAAGCTGACGACAATTGAAAACGGCACGCCCGACAAGCCAAACGCCACAACGTAGCCCGCCAGCGTGCCCAAATCTTCTGGGCTGGCGTCGGCGTGGGTGTCGATGTCGACATCAATCCCGCTGGATTCAAAATCGACCATGCCCAGCACGGCCAGCAGCCAGTACACCAGCAGCACGCCCAGCAGCACGGTGTAAATGGCCGTAGGAAAGCCAATGATGGTGGCCCATACGCTGGTACTTGCGTCAACATTTGCGCCGACGTTTACGCCGACGTTTGCACTGACGTCCATAAGATGGCTCCTCCCTCGAGATGTGGTGCTTTACCTGCTCTTGCGTTTCTTGCCGGTGGCCGCGGCTGGCACGAATGCCATCAGCTCACGGGTGGCCGCTTCTTTGATCGCCAGGCGATCTTCTGAGGCCAAATGGTAGCGCTCACCCAGCAAAGCATAGTCTTCGCTGTTCAGCGTGACGGTCAGGCGCGGGCGCTTGGGACGTTCAACAGGCACAGGCAAACCCAGCACATGGCGAATTTGCGTTGAAGTGGAGACATTGGCTTGAAACGCCGCCACGCGAATGGCTTCCATCACCGTTTCTTCAACGTCGAACGCCACTTGCACGGCGCGCAGCGCGTTGTCCGAGCCTTGCCAGCGCACTGGCTTGGGTGGTGGGGCGGAACTCACCGCGCCGCCCTCACGCTGCCCAGTGATTTCATGGCGCGTCTGACTTTGGAGCCGACAGCACAGGCACAGCGGCAGCGTTTTGCTGCCGCGCACGCAGACGCGCCATCACGTCAGCCGCGCGCACCTTGGGGTTGTCGCCAATGCCTGCATCGGCCAGCTTGCGCTCCAAAGCGCGGTGCCCAAACTCTTGATCCAGCTCGTCAGCAGCGGCCATGCGATCGGCCAGGTCTTCATGGCGTTTTTTGATGCGCTCCAGCGATTCACGTGCTGTCACCAGCTTGGAACCACTCGCCCCCATGCTGTCAGAGATTTTCTGGGTAGCGCGGTACACGCTTTCGGTGGTTTTGGCGATGCCGATTTCGCGCTCGTGCTCGCGGATGCGGGCTTCGGCGGCACTGATCAAATCCTTCAGTCGGCTGACCTGCACCGCATAGTCGGCATGCGCCTGCGTTTGTTCGGCCAGCTCGATTTCCAGCGCGGCCACGCGCTCGGCCACTTCCAGCGCCAGCGGTTCGTTGGTTTTGTCCAGCGCCTGCACAGCCATGTCTTCAAAGCGACGGATATCGCCCTGAATCCGGTCGATTTCTCGCGCGCTCTGTTTTTCCTGGGCCATCACGCCGGTCAGTTCGGTTTTGGCCTCGCTGACGCTGGCCTTGGCATCAACGATTTCTTGTTCATAAATGCGGGTGGCGTTGGCGTCCACCAGGCTTTGGCCCAGCTCGCGCGTGCTGCCGCGCAACAGGGTCACCAGTTTTTTGATCACGGTCATGTCGGTTCTCCTTTCAAGGAAAGCGGGGGTTCGCAAAGAAAATCAGCGCAAAAACTCAGTCAGTGCATCAAGGGCGTCCAGGGCGTTATCACTCAGCACGGCCACTTCATGCGCCACATCTTCAGCGCGTGCGCTGCGTGCCAGTGCCCCGGTCAAAACGAAACGCTCGCCAATGCGGCCAAACGATGACAGCGGCACCGAGGGGTTCAGATCAAGCATGACCTCCAGCAACTCGCCCCGGCGTTCTGGGCGAACATCCTGATCGGTCCAGAGATAGCACAGGCAGATGATCTGGGTATCGGAGCAGGTGATGAAGATGGGCAGCTCGTTCCGCCCATCAATGCTCACCTGAAGCACGGGCACGTCACCCGAGATGGGCTGCAACTGCACGCTAACACCCCCCATCAGTGCGGAGGTCAGTGTGTCGAGCTGACGTAACTGCTGCAACAAGGTCATTGGCATGTCGAGTTCCTCTGTCGTTTTGATTTTTTGACAACCGCTTGAACCACACGGTTTCGTCATATTATGTCATTCGACATGATATGTCAAGCGCCTGACACCAGATTTTCTCTCGCGCTGATGACGGCCCGCTCATGCCACCGCATGCGGTCAACGTGCCCCTAAAGAAAGAGGCATGCGCCTTCACCCATGCAGGCGCGAATTTTTGGGCAGATGCGCCATCAAGAACTCCATCTGATCGGCCAGAATGCGGCGGTTGCGCAGGATGAAGTCCTCCCACAGGCTGGGTACGTAAGGCGTGTACAGCAGCGGCATGCGGGCCTGTTCGGGGGTGCGGTCACTTTTGCGGTGGTTGCAGGCGCGGCAGGCGGTGACCACGTTCATCCAGCCGTCACGGCCTTTTTGTGCGAACGGGATGATGTGCTCGCGCGTCAACTCGGTTTCATGAAAATGGCTGCCGCAATAGGCGCAAATGTTGCGATCGCGTGCGAACAGCTTGGTGTTGGTTAACGAGGGACGCAGCTCAAACGGGCTGATGCGCGGCACACCCTTGGTGCCGATGATGCTGTTAATGGCCACCACCGACTGCACGCCCGTGACGGCGTTGTGACCACCGCGAAACACGGCCACTTGCTGAC
Organism: Ottowia sp.; assembly: GCF_047975795.1. GTDB lineage: Bacteria > Pseudomonadota > Gammaproteobacteria > Burkholderiales > Burkholderiaceae_C > Ottowia. The sequence goes on from NZ_JBKEEE010000080.1 coordinate 35,498, forward strand.
CCGCTTCCCAGCGCACCTCGTCCGAGGCGTAGTGAATCACCGCCTGCTCCAGCGAAATCCACGATTGCGGCAACCCCTGTGCCGACAGCTTGAGCACTTTCACAAAACGACCCCCTCTTGTCGAAGAACCTATCGTCTCGGGCCTGCGTTGCCAGGGCGGGCCGCCTGAATGCACCTTGCATTCGCTGCACATACTGTGCTTGCTGCGCTGTACATCCAAGTGCGCAACGCACTTGGCAATATACTCTTGTTTAATGACCGTTCAGTGTCCCGATGCTGATCTGGCATGCACAAGCCGCTATCAAAAACGCAATCTGACACACCATTCACACACTATCGACGGCATGAAGATTTTTCGCGGTCTGCACCACCCCGATATCGCCGCAGGTTGTGCGTTGACGATTGGCAACTTCGACGGCGTGCACCGTGGCCACCAGGCCATGCTGGCGCTGCTCAAAAGCGAGGCCGCACACCGCGGCGTGCCCAGTTGCGTGATGACGTTTGAGCCGCACCCGCGCGATTACTTTGCCGCCATCCAGGGCAAGCCCGACCTGGCCCCGGCGCGCATCGCCACCTTCCGCGACAAGCTGGCCGAGCTGGCGCGCTGCGGCGTTGACCAAACCATTGTGCTGCCTTTCAATGCCAAGCTGGCCAGCCAGCCAGCACAAACTTTCATCAACGACGTGCTGGTGGCTGGTTTGGGCGTGCGCTATGTGTTGGTGGGCGACGACTTCCGCTTTGGTGCCAAGCGCGCAGGTGACTACGCCATGCTGGACACGGAAGGCACTGCGCACGGCTTTGATGTGGCGCGCATGCAAAGCTATGAGGTGCACGGGCTGCGCGTGTCCTCGTCTGCCGTGCGCGAAGCGCTGGCCGAAGGCCGCATGCAGGATGCCGCCACCTTGCTGGGCCGCCCCTACAGCATCAGCGGCCACGTGGTGCACGGGCGCAAACTGGGCCGCGCGCTGGCCGAAAGTGCCCCCGGCCGCCACGATGGTTTTCGCACGCTGAACCTGCGCTTTTCGCGCCGCGCCCACGCCTGGAGGCCCGCCGCCAGCGGCATCTTCGTGGTTGAGGTGCATGGTTTGGCCGCACAGCCCCTGCCCGGCGTGGCCAATCTGGGCGTGCGCCCCTCGCTCGATCCCAACGATGCCAACGGCGGCCGGGTTTTGCTGGAAACCCACTGCCTGCAATGGCCTGAGCACCTGGGTGCAGAAGGGGCCTACGGTAAAATCATCCGCGTGGATCTGCTACACAAACTGCACGACGAGTTGCGCTATCACAGCCTGGCGGCGCTGACCGAGGGCATCGCACGCGACTTGGCCGACGCCCGCGCCTGGCTGGCCGCACGCACGGGCCGAATTTGAAGGGGCGGCGGACGCCCCGGCTTCAACCCCTGGCCTGCTCCGCCCCACGCCCCACCATCCAATTACTCCTTGTTTGATAGCGCTTTGCGCTTGCCAAACCTGCGCATAAGCCACATTTGATCCATCCATCTTGAACGGTTTCAAACCCATGAGCACCGACAGCAAAACCGACTACCGCCAAACCCTCAACCTGCCCGACACACCCTTTCCCATGCGCGGCAATCTGCCCCAGCGCGAACCGGGCTGGGTGGCCGAATGGGAAGACAAAGGTGTTTACCACCGCCTGCGGCAGGCCCGCGCCGGGCGCGAAAAATTCATCCTGCACGACGGCCCGCCCTACGCCAACGGCCAGTTGCATGCGGGGCACGCAGTCAACAAAATACTCAAAGACATGATCGTCAAAACGCGCCAGCTCAAGGGCCTGGACGCGCACTACGTGCCCGGCTGGGACTGCCACGGCCTGCCGATCGAAAACCAGATCGAAAAACAGTTTGGCCGGGGCCTCAGCCGCGACGAGATGCAGGCCAAGGGCCGCGCCTACGCCACCGAGCAAATCGCCCAGCAGATGAAAGATTTCAAGCGCCTGGGCGTGCTGGGCGAGTGGGACAACCCCTACAAGACCATGAACTTCGCCAACGAAGCGGGCGAGCTGCGCCTGTTCAAGCGCCTGATGGAACGCGGCTTTGTCTACCGTGGCCTGAAACCCGTGTACTGGTGTTTCGACTGCGGCTCCGCCCTGGCCGAAGCCGAGATCGAATATCAGGACAAAAAAAGCAGCACGGTGGACGTGGCGTTCGAGGCCGCCGATCCCGCCAAGTTGGCGGCCGCCTTCGACCTGCCAAAGCTGGACAAACCAGCCTTCCTCGTCATCTGGACTACCACCGCCTGGACCATCCCGGCCAACCAGGCGCTCAACCTGGGGCCGCACATCGAATATGCCCTGGTCGATACACCCAAGGGCCTGCTGGTGCTGGCCAAGGCGCGGGTCGAGGACTGTCTCAAGCGCTACGAACTCGAAGGCAAGGTCATCGCCACCACGATGGGCGACAAGCTGGGCGGGCTGAACTTCAAGCACCCGCTGTACGAGGTGGACGCCGCCTACCAGCGCCTCGCCCCGGTATACCTGGCCGACTACGCCACCGACACCGACGGCACCGGTGCCGTGCATTCAGCCCCGGCCTACGGCGTGGAAGATTTCAACTCCTGCGTATCGCACGGCCTCAAGCACGAAGACATCCTGAACCCCGTGCAAGGCGGCGGCAGCTACGAGACCGACTTTGCGCTGTTTGGCGGGCAAAACATCTGGAAAGCCCAACCCATCATCATCCAGACGCTGAAGGACGCTGGCCGCCTGCTGGCCACCAGCACCATCACCCACAGCTACCCGCACTGCTGGCGCCACAAGTCGCCGGTGATCTACCGCGCCGCCTCGCAATGGTTCGTGCGCATGGACGAAGGCGTTGGCGTGTTCACCAAGGACAAGGCGTCCGAAACCCTGCGCACCACGGCGCTGAAGGCCATTGAAGACACGGCCTTCTACCCCCCCAGCGGCAAGGCCCGCCTGCGCGACATGATTGCCGGTCGGCCCGACTGGGTCATCAGCCGCCAGCGTGCCTGGGGCGTGCCGATCGCGTTCTTTTTGCACAAAGAAACCGACGAGCTGCACCCGCGCACCATGGAAATCCTTGATCAAGCCGCCGACATCATCGAGCAAGGCGGCATCGAAGCCTGGAGCCGTGTGACGCCCGAAGAAATCCTGGGCGACGAAGACGCACGCCACTACCGCAAGTTCAACGACATCCTGGAGGTGTGGTTCGACTCCGGCTCCACCTTCTCGCACGTGCTCTGCGGCACGCACCCCAATGAACATCATGTCGCGGGGCCGGAAGCGGACATGTACCTCGAAGGCCACGACCAGCACCGCGGCTGGTTCCACTCATCGCTCTTGCTGGCCAGCGCCATCCGTGGCCGCGCGCCCTACCGCAGCCTGCTCACGCACGGCTTTACGGTGGACGCGCAGGGCCGCAAGATGAGCAAGTCGCTGGGCAACGGTATTGATCTGCAAAAGGCGGGCGAAAAATGGGGTGCCGAAATCCTGCGCCTGTGGGTGGCCGCCAGCGACTATTCGGGCGACATTGCGGGTGACGACAAGATCATGGCGCGCGTGATCGACGCCTACCGCCGCATCCGAAACACGCTGCGCTTTCTGCTGGCCAACACCAGCGACTTCAACCCCGTCACCGACGCCGTGGCGCCGGCCGAGTTGCTGGAGATCGACCGCTGGATGCTGGCGCGCGCGGCTCAATTTCAAGCCGAGGTGCTGGCGCATTACGAAGTGTACGAATTTCACCCCGTGGTGGCCAAGCTGCAACTGTTCTGCTCGGAAGACTTGGGCGGCTTTTACCTCGACGTGCTGAAAGACAGGCTCTACACCACGCAAGAAAACAGCCTGGCGCGGCGCAGCGCGCAGACCGCGCTGTGGCAGCTGACCCAGGCCCTGCTGCGCTGGATGGCACCTTTTTTGAGCTTCACCGCTGAAGAGGCGTGGAAAATCGTCGGCAACAGTGACTCCATCTTTCTGGAAGAGTTCTGCAAGTTTGATGCGCCAGCCACCGCCCTGCTGAGCAAATGGGCGCGCATCCGCACCCTGCGCGAGGCGGCCAACAAGGACATCGAGGCGCTGCGCGAAAAGGGCGCGGTAGGCTCATCGTTGCAAGCCAACGTCCAGCTCACCGTGCCCAAGGATGATCATGCGTTGCTGGCCAGCCTGGGCGATGATCTGCGCTTTGTGTTCATCACGTCGGCGATTGACTTGATCGCTGGAGATGCCTTGCAAATCAGCGTCAACGCTTCAGAAGACACCAAGTGCGAGCGCTGCTGGCATTACTGTGCTGATGTGGGGGCAGATACAACACACCCCACACTGTGCGGCCGCTGCGTCAGCAACCTGTACGGCGCTGGCGAACAACGCACCACAGCCTGATGGCACGCCGCAACAACCACAATAGCCGCACCAGCCGCAGTAGTAGTAGCCACCACGCCACCGCAGGCGACGGCATGGCGCTGTGGCTGGCGCTGGCCGCACTGGTGGTGGTGCTCGACCAGCTCACCAAATGGTCGATCCTGGCGCGCTACCAGTTGGGCGACAGCACCACCATCACCCACTTTTTCAACATCGTGCGGGCGCACAACACGGGCGCGGCATTTTCCTTTCTGGCCTCGGCCGGGGGCTGGCAGCGCTGGTTTTTCACCGTGCTGGGGCTGGCCGCATCAGCCTTCATCGTCTGGCTGCTGCACGCTCACGCGGGGCAAAAGCTGTTCGCATTTGCCCTCAGCATGATTTTAGGCGGTGCCATCGGCAACGTCATCGACCGCAGCGTGCACGGCTACGTGGTGGACTTTCTGGACTTCCACTGGTCGTTTTTGTCACCCCTGTTCTACCGCGGGCACTTTCCCGCCTTCAACCTGGCCGACAGCGCCATCACTTTGGGTGCCATCTGCCTGATCGTGGACGAGTTGCGGCGGGTACGGCGCGAGGGCTGAATCTTGTCGTAATCATCAGACTACAGATCAAGCCAGACAAATGTGCATAAATTGTTGGCGTTTGGGGGTATGAGCACTCTCCGTGGTTCTGGCCAATGTGTTCTTAGCGTACGGTTCTGAATACGATGAAAAATCCACCACCTATACCTCATCTCAGGCCGCGACATGCTATTCAATCACCTGCCATTACCCCCCTTCTGGCGTCACCTTCTTTTCATAGGTCTTGCCGCATTCACAGCCGTCAACGCTCAAGCCCAAAGTCCTGCACCGGCCACCGCTGTACCAACCAGCACACTGGAGCGCTTGCAAACCACCAAGACCATCACCTTGGGGGTACGCAATAGCGCAGCCCCATTTGCATCCATCAATGCTCAGGGACAAGCTGCTGGTTTTACCTGGGACTTGTGCAAGGCAGTAGTCAATGCGCTGTCTGAAACGCTCCAGTCCCCCCTAGAGATCAAGGTAGTGCCGGTTTCTCTCGAAGAATCATTCACCATGCTTCGCGACAGCAAAATTGATATGCAATGCGGCAGCACCACCCACACACAGGAACGTGCGCAGCGGGTAAATTTTTCTTACTCATTGTTTATCTCAGGCATCGCCGTGGCCTATCGTACAGAAGATGCGCAGTACGCCAACCCAGACAAATACGGTCGTATTGGTGCGCTGAAAGGCTCTACCGCAGCCAAGATTGCCACCATTCGGGCCAAGCGCGATAACGCGGCCACTGTTGTGCCTCTGGAATCGTATGAGCAAGGTATTGAATGGCTCAAAGCAGGCAAGATTGATACTTTTGCGGCCGACGGACAACTGATACCACAAGATTCAGAAATTTCTGTGCGTCGACAACAGCTTACCGTCGAACCTTACGCCTTGATGCTGCCCAAGGACGATGAGGCTTTTAGCAAAGCAGTCGATTCAGTGCTGGCCGCCATCATGCGCGGCCCGCTCATGGACAAGCTGGCCAAACAGCATAAGCTGCGCGTAAATTTCATGACCCGCGATATTTGGGTACACCCTGACCGCACTCCTGCACCACCACAGTTTTAAGGCAACAGCACGCTCGACCCCACCGTTTGGCGCGCCTCCAGCGCCCGGTGCGCGGCCTGCACTTCTGACAGTGCAAAGCGCTGCTCGACGTGGATTTTCACTTGGCCGCTACTCACCACATTGAACAAATCATCGGCCATCTGCTGGCAACGCTCTCGCTGGGCGATATGGGTGAAGATGGTGGTGCGCGTGACGTACAGGCACTTGGGGGCCAGCACCGTGGGTGCAAACGGTGGCACCACGCCGCTGGCGTTGCCAAAGCTGGCCATCAGGCCAAATTCACGCAGGCACTTCAGCGAGCCTTCCCAAGTGTCTTTGCCCACCGAGTCATACACCACCTTCACGCCACGGCCACCGGTGATCTCAGCCACCTTGTCCACAAAGTTTTCCGCTCTGTAATTAATAGCTGCACTTGCACCATTGGCCAGCGCCAACTGGCATTTTTCGTCTGAACCTGCGGTGGCGATCAACTGGTAGCCCAGCGCCTTGGCCCACTGGCAGGCAATCAAACCCACACCGCCTGCGGCAGCATGCCACAGGATGTGGTCGCCCGCTTGCAGCCCTTCCACCGGCAGCGTCTTGCGCAGTAAATACTGCACTGTCAGTCCTTTGAGCATCATGGCCGCGCCAGTTTCAAAGCTGATGCCCTCCGGCAGCTTGCACACCGCCAGCGCGGGCATCACCCGCACTTGGCTGTAGCTGCCGGGCGGGTTGCTGGTGTAGGCGGCGCGGTCGCCCGCTTTCAGGTGCGCCACACCCTCGCCCACCGCTTCCACCACGCCCGCGCCTTCCATGCCCAGCGTCAGCGGCATGGGCAGTGGGTACAGGCCGGTGCGCTGGTACACGTCGATGTAATTCAGCCCAATGGCGTGGTGGCGAATGCGCACCTCGCCCGGCCCCGGATCGCCCACGGGCACATCGACCAGGTGCATTTCTTCAGCGCCACCGGGGCGGGCGATTTGAACGGCAAGGGGCATGGTTTTTCTCCTGAATTTTGAGGTAGCCAATACGGTCTATCCTGCCATGAATGGCCTGCCCGTGCTGGTGCCCACTACGCACTGCATAATGCCAGCGGCCCCGGCGCGATCCAAGATCTCTCGCCAGCGTTTTACCGCTAGCGGGCCGTGGGGCATCCTCACGGCGATTTTTTCAACGGTGTCATCACAGCGCACGAACCGCGCTGCGCCAACGGCGCAGACAGGTTCGCGCCCGACCGACTGGTTGGCGCGCCGTGGGCCACTTCTTCACACATGCCACACCGTCGAAGCGCATACCCCCGATGGATCGCCACCGCCCTGGCGCATGCCTTGCTGGCCGATGCTGAACACCCGCGCACCTGCACGCCGACGGTGTTACAGGCCCGCATGCGCGCCTGCCTGAATGTGTGCAGCGCACCACCTTTGCGCGCTTTGGCCCGTGCGCTGGCGCGCCAACCCCGGTCATTCTGGCGGCGACACACCGTTCCTACGCTGAGCCAGCACCTCGCCAGCCTGGCGCAGTTTCACAATCTGGTCAGCTCCACATCGCCGCTGCGGGTGCGCCACCTGTTGTTGCGCCCTGCGGCCATGCGCGAGCAAACGCCGGGGCTGCCTGCGCCACTGGCCTTGCCGCATTGGCCGACCCCGCGTGATCTGGCCGGTGGTCTGCGTCTGAGCATGGACGAGCTGCACTGGCTTTGCCACCCCGCGCTGGGCTGGCGCGAACCTGCCCCTGCACGCCCCACCGCCAGGGTGGCACCGCACTACCGCTGCATCTTGCGGCCCAAGCCGCGCGGCGGCTGGCGGCTGCTGGAAGCACCCTTGCCCAAACTGAAGCAAACCCAGCGTCTTTTGCTGGCGCAACTGCTCCATCATGTGCCCGTGCACGAAGCGGCCCACGGTTTCGTGCGCAATCGCGACGTGTCCAGCCACGCCAGCGTGCACGCTGGCCAGGGCTTCGTGGCCGCCTTTGATCTGCAAGACTTTTTTACCAGCATTGGGGCCGCGCGCATCACCGCCGTGTGGCGCAGCCTGGGCTATCCGGAAGGCACCGCGCGTTGCCTGACGGCGCTGACCACCACACGCACCCCGGCACCGGTGCGCGCCCGGCTGTCTGAATCCGGTGCGTTGGACTTTCGCCAGAGCCTGCGCATGGCCAGCCCGCACCTGGCTCAGGGCGCGCCCACTTCGCCCGCTTTGGCCAACCTGTGCACGTTTCAGCTTGATGTGCGCCTGAGCGGGCTGGCCGAACGCTTTGGGGCGCGTTATTCGCGCTATGCCGATGACCTGGTTTTTTCAGGCCCTGCCTGCCTGAATGCCCGCTTTCGCCAGTTGCATGCCTGGGTCGATGCGATCGTGCGCGCCGAAGGCTTTGCATTGCACCCTGGCAAATGCCGCCGCATGCCTGCACATCGCCAGCAGCGGGTGACCGGGCTGGTGGTCAACCAGACACCGCACATCAGCCGAGTTGAATACGACCGCTTTCGCGCAGAACTGCATCAGTTAGGCCATCAACCTGCGGTGGCGTACCACCGGCGTGCCGAGCTGCAAGGCCGCTTGGGCTGGATGCAGCGCTTTGTCTGCGCCACGCGCGCGCGTAAATTGAACGGGTTGTTTGAAAAGATCAGATTCGACATCGCCCCATGCGGCGCGGCAGACGTGGCACCATCGACCGCTTGATGACCCAGCGCCTGACCCCATCGACCGCCGCCCTGCTCGTTGTGCCGCCCCTGCTGTGGGCGGGCAATGCCGTGGTGGGGCGGCTGGTGGTGGGGCTGGTGCCGCCCATCACGCTGAATTTTTTGCGCTGGACGCTGGCCTTTATTCTCTTGCTGCCATTGGCAGCGTGGGTGCTGGCCCCGTCCAGCCTGCTGTGGGCACACTGGCGGCGTTATGCGCTGCTGGGCCTGCTGGGCGTGGGACTTTACAACGCCTTTCAATACATGGCGCTGGGCACATCCACGCCGATCAATGTAACGCTGGTGGCTTCCAGCATGCCGTTGTGGATGCTGGCCATTGGCCGTGTATTTTTTCAAACCCCTATCGCCCGGACACAGTTGGTCGGGGCGGCATTTTCGATGGCGGGTGTGGCGCTGGTGCTGTCGCGCGGCGAATGGACGCAACTGGCCCAGTTGAAGCTGGTGCCGGGTGACGTGTACATGCTGGTGGCCACCATGTGCTGGGCGTTTTATTCGTGGCTGCTGGCCCGCACTGCCGAGCCTGCAGCCGTGCGCGGCGACTGGGCAGCGTTTTTGCTGGCGCAGATGGTGTTCGGACTGGGCTGGTCGGGCCTGTTGACGGCGGGCGAATGGGCACTGACGGACGCTGCGCACATTGAATGGGGCTGGCCGCTGGTGGCCACGCTGCTTTACGTGGCCATCGGCCCCGCCGTGCTGGCTTACCGCGCTTGGGGTCTGGGTGTGCAGCGGGCCGGGCCTGCGGTGGCGGGTTTTTTCAGCAACCTGACGCCAGTGTTTGCGGCCGTGCTGTCCACGCTTTTTCTGGGCGAAGCGCCACACCTTTACCACGCCGCCGCGTTCGCACTGATTGTGGCGGGCATCGTGGTGTCGTCACGCAAATAAAAAGCGGGCCGCCTGCGGGCGACGCAGCATTTATACCGTGGCGTCAGCCAGATCGAGTTGCAGCCTGGGCAACGCCACGGGCGGGCGACGCAGCTTGTGCTCAGGGGCAATCACCAGCGCATCGCCCGACACCACAGCCTCGCCTTGCTGGTTGACCGCCTGGCAATCCAGCACCACACGCCGCTTTTCAGCATGCAGCTCGCGCACCGTCACGCGCACCGTCACGGTATCGCCGAGGCGCACGGGGCGTGAAAAGCGCAAATTCTGCCCCAGGTAAATCGTGCCCAGCCCCGGCAGTTGGGTGCCCAGCACGGCAGAGATGAGCGCACCCGTCCACATGCCATGCGCCACGATGTCGTGAAACCGCGTCTGGGCCGCATAGGTTGAATCCAGATGGGCCGGGTTGGTATCGCCTGAAACTGCGGCAAATGCCTGCACGTCGGTCAGCGTCAGGCGCTGTGCACGCTCCGCCGTCTGGCCAATGAACAGCTCGTCGAAAGGCACGTTTTCGACCATGCCCGAAGCTACCGCATCGAACGCCATAGTGGCGTTGGTGTGAGATTCAAGTGTCATACCCTGCCAGCATACACACGCCAGATTGCACGACGTTGACATCCTGCCATGTGTTGCGCCCACGCCGAGTCAAGACATGCCGTCAATACGTACCAGGATAAGCGCCGCCGTCCAGCAAAACGTTTTGCCCCGTCAGGTACGCGGCCTGCTGGCTGCACAAAAAGGCGCACACCGCGCCAAACTCTTGCGCCGTGCCAAAGCGCTGCGCCGGAATCTGCGCCTGCTGCATGGCGCGAATATCTTGCAGCGGTTTGCCGGTTTTTTGCGCCGCACCCTGCATGGTGGCCGCCAGGCGGTCAGTGTCGAACTTGCCCGGCAGCAGGTTGTTGATGGTCACGCCGCGCGCGGCAATGTCGGGGTTGCGCGCCAGTCCGGCCACAAAACCCGTCAGGCCAGAACGTGCGCCGTTGGACAACCCCAGAATGTCGATGGGTGCCTTCACCGCGCTGGAGGTGATGTTGACAATGCGGCCAAAGCCGCGCTCCAGCATGCCGTCCAGCGTGGCCTTGATCAGTTCGATGGGGGTCAGCATGTTGGTGTCAATGGCCTTCAGCCAAGCCTCGCGGTCCCAATCCCGAAAGCTGCCGGGCGGTGGCCCGGCAGCGTTATTGATGACAATGTCGTAGCCGCTGTGGGCCGCCAGCGCCGCCTCGCGGCCCGCTGCTGTGGTGATGTCGGCCGCCACGGTGAGCAGCTGCACCTTCGAGGCCCGGCCCGCACTGGCGCACAGTGCTGCCGCTGCAGCCTCCAGCGTCTCGACCCCGCGCGCCACCATCACTACGTTGACGCCCTCGCCCGCCAGCGCTTGTGCGCAGCCCAGGCCCAAACCCTTGCTGGCGCCGCACACCAGCGCCCATTTGCCTGCAATGCCTAAGTCCATGTGTTCTCCTGCGGTGGCTGACCAACTTTATGCCTCGACAATGGAGTCTATATGGGGTTGTCTCAGAAAACGGAAAATAAAGCACGCTAAGCCAATTGCCGTGGTCGTAGCGGCCTGAGCCTGCCTGCACCGATCTTGGCGCTGCTGCGCCAGAGGTTGTCCATGGCCGCGCAAGGCGTTTGCGGCCCGCTCCAAGTACATCGGGTTCCACAGCATGATGGCCGCCGTCACCAGGTTGAGGCCGCTGACCCGGTAGCACAACTGCTGCACGAAGTACATGCGCAGCATGCGTTGCAGCCCCACTAGCGGGTGCCCGTTACCTGGCTTCGGGTAGTGCGGCTCGATCCACCGCACGCAGCGCCGGCCACGGCACGATCGGTCCATCAACGCGAGGAACACATCGTGCTTGGTCGTGCGCTGGTATTGTTCGAATCCGCCGCCCTGATCGGCTGCCGCGGCAAGGGTCTGTTGCTTCACTGCATTACAACGTAGGCAGATCGGTAATGATGGGCTTATTCAACGTAGCCTTAGCCTTAATCCGAAATTGAAATGACAAACGAATGGAACACAACATATCCCTGATTACCACGCTCGCGGCTGGCTTCGGTTTTGCGCTCATTCTTGGCTTTCTCGCTGAGCGTATCAAGGTGCCGACCCTGGTAGGCTATCTCATCGCCGGGATCATCATCGGACCGGGCACGCCGGGGTTCGTCGCTGATATACATCTGGCTTCTCAGCTCTCCGAAATCGGCGTCATGCTGCTGATGTTCGGTGTCGGCCTGCATTTCTCACTCAATGACCTGCTGGCGGTCAAACGCATCGCAGTACCAGGTGCTGTCGTGCAGATGGGCATGGCTACTGTTCTTGGCATGGCGGTGGCTTGGTGGTGGGGATGGAGTTGGGGCGCTGGTCTTATTTTCGGATTGTCGCTGTCGTGCGCGAGCACCGTGGTGCTGCTCAAGGCGTTGGAAGCTCGAGGCGTGCTTGAAAGCATGAACGGCCGCATCGCGGTCGGTTGGCTGGTCGTGGAGGACCTGTCCACCGTTCTTGTACTGGTTCTGCTGCCACCGCTTGCTGGCGTTCTGGGTGGATCGGCTGCCGAAGCAGGGAACGGCCAAGCACTATGGATGACAATTGGAAAAACCTTGCTCCAGGTCGCGGCCTTTATCGCCATCATGCTGGTAGCCGGTCGCCGTGTACTCCCCTGGTTGTTGTGGCAGATTTCGCGCACCGGCTCGCGTGAGCTGTTCACACTCTCGGTAATCGCCGCCGCTATCGGCATCGCTTACGGTGCGGCGCAACTGTTCAGCGTCTCGTTTGCCCTTGGCGCATTCTTTGCTGGCATGGTCCTGCGCGAGTCGGAATTCAGCCACCGTGCAGCCGAAGAGTCCCTGCCCCTGCGCGATGCTTTCTCGGTGCTTTTTTTCGTGTCGGTGGGCATGCTGTTCGAGCCGAGCATTCTGATCGAACAACCAATTCGCGTCTTTGGGGTGGTCGCCATCATCATTTTTGGCAAGTCCATTGCAGCTTTTGGTCTGGTGTTGGTTTTCCGCTATCCGCTGAACACAGCGCTGACTGTCTCGGCCAGTCTGGCACAGATTGGCGAGTTCTCATTCATCCTGGCTGGCCTGGGATTGACCCTGGGTCTGCTGCCTGCGGATGGCATGAGCCTGGTGCTGGCCGGCGCTCTCATCTCGATCGCGCTCAATTCGGTGTTGTTCGCGGCCATCGAGCCGGTGCGTCGCTGGATTTTGCAACGCTCAGACTTGGCTCGCCGCTTGGAGCAAAGGACCGACCCGTATGCAGAACTGCCGATGAGTACTGAACGCAAGTACCTGCAAAAGCAGATCGTGCTGGTGGGCTATGGCCGTGTCGGGAAGAGAATTGCCAGTGCGTTGGATGCTCAAGGCATTCCCTATGTGGTTGCCGAACAAAACCGTGAACTAGTCGAAGACCTGCGCAAAAAGGGGGTAGTGGCCGTATCGGGCAATGCTGCCGATCCGGCTGTGCTGATCCAAGCTCATATCGCGGATGCCGCCATGCTGGTCGTGGCGACCCCCGATCCACTCAACGTGCGGCAGATGGCAGCGACTGCACGCACCCTCAACCCAGGCATCGAAATCGTCTTGCGCACGCACAGCGAAGAGGAGTCGGCGCTGCTGCGCAAAGATGGTATTGGCGCGATCTTCTTTGGTGAGGAAGAGCTCGCCAAGGGTATGGCCGGGTACATACTGAAGCGGTTTGATCCGCAAGTCAGCAATCAAGCCACAGCGACCACCCACTCTTGAACCCGGCGAGCCGTCACACTGCGGCGGTTGGTTCACGTGCCGGCAGGGTGTCGCACGGCAGCCAGTCCAATAGTTTGGCGATCGTGCTGCCCAACAACAGGCTCATGAAACTGCTGTGGCCATGATTACCCATCACCACCACGTCAATGTCGTGCTCACGCACGCAGCAGGTCAGTGTGCTTTCGATGACTCCGCATTCGACAACGGGACAGACCTTTGTGCCCTCTGGAAAAACAGTCACCGACAGGAAGGCAGCGCATTCGGTTTCTTCGATACCAACGCAGACACCGAGATGCGCAAAACATCGGCCAGCCCCGGCATCGCCAGGGGTGGGCGGGGTGCAGGACCAGTTGCACCACGGCTGCACACGCCATGGCCCAACTCAAAGTAAGGCAATACCCATCAGCCCCTTAAACTTGCCAATCACGGTCAGGCCCATGGCCTCACCGAGCTTGAGCACCAAGAACTTGCGGTCGGCTCCCCATGTGCCCTCGGCACCGATCGACACCCAACTGGCCGAATGACTGCGTCGCCAGACCATGCCTGCCTTGCACGCCCGTTTCGTGCCCACCCGTTGGCTGCGGCTCAGTGACACTCCTGCTGATCAGACTCGGGGAAACCGGTCTCTGCGCCTTGGCTGGCCTCTGGACCTAAACTCCCGATCCACGCACATTCGAGGAGCCAATCCCCTGCCCCGCCATCCCAACAACCCATGGAAAACCAGTGTCCGTCGTTTGCGCAATGCCTTCAAACGCGCACTGGGCGATCAAACCGCACCACCGCCCGCACGTCACCCAGCCGAATCGGCAGTGCCAAGCGCCTACGCCGCTGCTGCAGCACCGGTACGCTCCAGCATCGACCGCTTTGAATGGGTAGGCAATCAACGTCTGTATGTTCAGGGCTGGGCCATTGGGTCGCACGCACTGGCCGGCGTGCAGGTACTGCTTGACGGTCAGCCGCTGGCACAGCTGAACGCCGGCTTGCACCGTGCCGACGTGGAGGCCGCTTTTGTCGGCACACCCCATGCCGAGTGTGCAGGTTTTGAGGGCGAGGTTGAGGTGGGCCACTTAAGCGAAGCCGTCCACACCATCGAGCTGCTGGCCCTGATGCCACCAGCGGCACCTGTTTCGCTGGGACGCCGCATTGTGCTGCCGCATGGTTACCAGCACGCCTGGTCGGCTTTGCTGGATGAGCGCGGTACGAGCGAAGACGACGTGTTTTACCTGCCCATCGCCACCAGCCACGTGGGCCAAACGGGCGCGGTGGACATCAAGGACACGTTTGCCGCTTACGAAAGCCGCACCGTCAAGGTCGGCATGCGGGTGCAGATTCTGTATCTGCGCACCACGCATGGCGCTCAGGCCGATTACACGTTTGACCCCGACTTCGTGGCCGACAAGTACGTGGGCGAGCGGCTGGTGGCCGAAGACAGTCTGAACGAGGTGATCCGCGTGGCCATCGCACAGGATTTGCCGGTACTGTTCACGCTCAACGGTGGCATCTGGGCCGATTCAGCGTGCGAGTCTGTCGAGTGGGACGCGAACGACGCGCTGGAGCAGGACGAAAGCCTGTGCCAGTGGAACGAGAAAAACCAGGTCATGCCCGATTCGGCGCTGTCTGATCTACCCGGCTCGGTCGCTTCACCCGAATTGGGGCGCTGCCTGAGCCTGAGCGTGTTTTTGCCCAAGGTGCGCCACTACAAAAAGCGCAATCTGCAACAGGCGGCGGCCTTGATTGCCCGGTTTGCAACCGAATATCCGGCGCTGTTCATTGGCGTCAATCTTGACCCCGACGTGTACATCAACCCGTTTTTTGAAGGCGCGCAGTGGTACGACTACAACCCTGCCACATTGCGCCAGTTTCGCCACTGGCTGCGCGGCGACGGCCCCTATGCGGGCCAATGCGAACCAGGCGTGCCCGACTTGTCGCGCTACCGGCGCGCCAAGCCATTGACGCTGGCCGAAGTTGACGCCTTGACGGGCCAGCAGCACCGCAACTGGGATGAAGTGGATGCGCCGCGGCAGTTTCCAACCAAACTGCAAAAGTTCTGGAAAGACCCCTGGGTGGGCGTTTGGGAACACTTTCGCCGCCATTTGGTGCAGCAACACTACGACGAGCTGTCGCAATGGGTGGCTGAAGCAGGCGTGTCACGTGAACGCGTTTACACCTCGCAAGGCTTCATGCCTCCTGCCGATCTGATCGACCCGCTGCCGGTGCGGCTGGACAGCCCGGCCAAAAATTACGACACGGGCGGCATGAGCATCGAAGGCTCAGCCCCCACACATGGGCACCTAGGGGCCATCATCTACGGCAAAAGCGCCGTCAACGACATCAAAATGGAAGGCCCTGCTTCGTTGTTCGACGAATTCCGCCGCTACAGCCCTGGTTGGGCCGTGGTCGAATTCAATACCGCCGACCTTACCGCCCCCGATCGCCTCGCGCCGTACAGCGACGCCTACCGTGCTTTACGGGATATCGCCAATTACGGCGGCCGCTTCATCTCGCCCATGGCCTGGAACGGCAGCCCTGGCGACACCGTGGGCACGCCGGGCTTTCGCAGCTATACCGCGCTGCGCCGCTCGCCGCTGGAAGAAGCCATGCAGCATTTCATGCTGGCGCGGGCCGATCTGCCCCGCAGCGCACGCCTGTGGACATTCGGCTGCGCCACGCACGCCGATGACGATGGCTGGCGTATCGACGGCGTTCCTGCCAAGTCCAAGCATGCAGGCCAGCTGCCGCTGCCATTGGGTCGTCAAGGCCGCGCCACGCTAACCTCACCTGCCGAGCTGGCGGCAGCCGGGATGGTTTTGGTTGTTCGTCTGGACAACCCTGATGCGAACATCTCGCTCGAAGTGCAGGGCCACATCTGTGATGGCACCCACGACGGCATCTGGCACACCGCGCTGCCCGCCACCGCCTGGAGCACGTTGAAATCTTCGGCAGCCGGTGCCTGGGTGCCGCTGAATACCGCCAGCCGCATGCCGCCATTTCAGCAACTGCGACTGATCTGGCGTGGCCAGCCCGGTACAGCGCTGATGCTCAAGTCCATCGCGCTGTACCCTGGCTGATGGCGGCAGTTCAGCGCTTGCCGGTGGGCGCAGGCGCGGGGTACTGCACCGCCAGCACTTCAATCTGACGCACGCCTGCGGGCGTGGCCAGCGACAGCACATCGCCCACGCGGGCGCGCAGCAAAGTGCGGGCGATGGGGCTGACCCAGCTCACCTCTTGCTGGCGGCTGTCAGCCTCATCAATGCCTTTGATGGTCAGCGTGCGCTCGGTATGGCTATCGTCACTTTTACCTTCGCCACCTTCTTCAGCGTAAGTGACGATGGCTCCAAAAAACACCTGATCGCAGCCGTGGTGCACGCTGGGGTCGGTCACCTCGGCCACTTCCAGCCGCTTGGTCAGAAAGCGGATGCGACGGTCGATCTCGCGCAGGCGTTTTTTGCCGTACAGGTAGTCGCCGTTCTCGCTGCGATCACCGTTCTTGGCCGCCCAGTGCACCGTCTCCACCACCTGAGGCCGCTCGTCGTCGATCAGTGTCAGCAACTCGGCGCGCAGCCGGGCATAGCCTTGCGGCGTGATGTAGTTCTTGCCACCGACGGGCAACGTCGGCAGGGCCGCGACGTCGTCCTCGTGGTCGTGGTCGGTTTCGCGGGTGAAGGCCTTGCTCACGGGCAGATTATCTGAATACGGTACAGGTGCCCATGGTAGCCCGCCACTTCACCGGGCGGTGCGGTGCCTGCGTGGAAAAATCGCCGCCTGCCGCCACAACCTTGCAACCTTGACGCGCCAACGCCTGGCCGACCGCCGCTGCGCCCAACCAGCCGACCTGAGCCGGCACCCAGCCCTCACTCACCACCTCTTCAGCCTTGGCCGACCGGCGTGCCCCGCTGCTTTTCGACCAGAAAATCCACCAGCGCCCGCACCCGCGCCGGCATCGCCTCGCGCGAGGGCACGTACAAGTAAAAGCCGGCAAACGGCGGGCACCAGGGCACCAGCAGGCGCACCAGCTCGCCCGCCTGCACATGCGCGGGCGCACCGCGATTTCGAGCATCTGCACCAGACCCAGGCCGTGCAGCGCAGCGCGCACCATGGCCTCGGTGTCGTTGAGCACCAACGTGCCCTGTGGCGCGACGGCCAAGCCAATGCCGCCCGCGTCCGGGTGGCGGAACGCCCACTGAAAGATGGCACCACTGGACGCGTGGCGATAGGCCACGCAGTCGTGCTGCATCAGCTCGGCCGGGGTGGTCGGCACACCGCGACGCGCCAGGTAGGCTGGCGCGCCCACCACGGCCAGCTCCTGCCTGGGCGTCAGCGGTACCGCCACCATGTGCGGTGCCAGACTCTCGCCCAGGCGGATGCCAGCGTCCACCCCATCGGCCACGATGTTGGAAAGGCCGTCGTCCAGCACCAGCCGCAGGAGCGGGTAGCGCGCCAAAAACTCCGCCAGATGCGGCTCGATGACAAAGTGCGCCGCCACGCGCGAGTTGTTGATGCGCAGCAGACCAGCCGGCTCGGCACGCGCGTCGCCCAGGCCGCGCACCGCCTGGGCGATCGATTGCAGCGCCGGGCGCAGTTGCGTGTACAGGCGCTGGCCTTCCTCGGTCAATGCCATGTCGCGCGTGGTGCGCTGAAGCAGCTTGACGCCCAGCTGACGCTCCAGCGCCTTCAGCTTCTGTGACAGCGCCGCGCGCGACACCCCCATCTCCGCCGCCGCCCGGGTAAAGCTGCCGTGCCGGGCGATGTACGCAAACCAGGCCAGCGACGGCAGTCGGGCGGGATCGAAAGGCTCCATTGTCAATCAGCGCTTAACAGTGATGTCCGAATTTCAGGCTTATGTTGGAACAAAATTTCGGGGCTACTCTGTCCGGTTTCCCATACTCAAATACAAGGAAGAAAGCCGAATGAAAGCGCAAAAAGTCAACTTCAAGAACCTCAATGGCCAGGGCATCACCATGGCGGCGGTGGTGAACTTTCCACCCGGCTTTGACGAAGGCAGGCAATATCCTGCGGTGGTCGTGTCGCACCCCGGTGGCGGCGTCAAGGAGCAGACCGCTGGCCTGTACGCGAAGAAGCTGGCCGAGAACGGCCTGATCGCCAAGATCATCGCCAACCCTGCGTTGCACGTGGGTGCCAACCTGGGCATGAACAAACCCGGCAGCGACGGCGACAAGCCGTACTTCATGTAAGCGGCGGTGGCCCACCCGGCACCCTCGTCAGCCGGTGTGCTACCCCCCGCAAGCAGCGCGGCATCGGCGCACCATCAAAAGCGATGCCCCCGGCTGAGGGAATAATCGCCCGGTATGGATCAACCGGACCTCTCCCAGCACACCCCCATGATGGCGCAGTACCTGCGCCTGAAGGCTGACTTTCCCGACACCCTGCTGTTCTACCGCATGGGTGACTTCTACGAGATGTTCTACGCCGACGCGCAAAAGGCTGCCGGCCTGCTGGACATCACGCTGACCACGCGCGGGCAGTCGGCCGGGCAGCCGATTCCGATGGCGGGGGTGCCCTTCCACTCGGTCGAGGGCTATCTGGCACGGCTGATCAAGCTGGGCGAGTCGGTCGCGATCTGCGAGCAGGTGGGCGACGTGGGTGCCAGCAAGGGGCCGGTGGAACGCAAGGTGGTGCGCGTGGTCACGCCCGGCACGCTGACCGATGCCGAACTGCTGAACGACAAAGCCGAATCGCTGCTGCTGGCGGTGGCCCCCGGCGCGCGCCAGCATTGCGGCCTGGCCTGGCTGGCCGTCACACAAGGGCGCGTGCACCTGGCTGAATGTCACATGGATGAGCTGCCCGCCTGGCTGGAGCGCATCGGCCCCAGCGAGCTGCTTTTCCCCGCCGACGCGCCCCACGCCTTGGCCCAGCGCCTGAGCACGCTGCGCCCAGCCTCAGGCCACGTGCCAGCCGTCACGCGGCGGCCCGACTTTCAGTTTGACGCCGTGCTGGGCCGCCGAAAACTGCTGGAGCAGTTGAAGAGCGCCAGCCTGGCCGCCTGGAACGCCGAAGACCTGCCCCAAGCCCAGGCCGCCTGCGCCGCGCTGCTGGCCTACGCCGAGCACACCCAGGGCCGTGCGCTGACACACGTGCACAGCCTGCACGTGGAGCGCGCTGACGAGCTGATCGAGCTGCCCGCTGCCACCCGCCGCAACCTCGAACTGGTGCAGACCCTGCGCGGCGAAGACGCGCCCACGCTGCTGTCGCTGCTGGATACCTGCATGACCGGCATGGGCAGCCGCCTGCTGCGCCAGTGGCTGCTGTCGCCCGCGCGCGACCGCGCCGCTGCCAGCGCGCGGCTGGGCGCCATCGGCGCACTGCAAGGCGGCGGGCCAAACGGCGGCTTGTGGCAGAAGCTGCGTGCGCAGCTCAAAGGCACCAGCGATGTGGAGCGCATCACGGCCCGTCTGGCGCTGGGCCAGGTGCGCCCGCGCGAGCTGGTGGCGCTGCGCCAGACGCTACAAAAAACAGAGCTGACTACGCTTATTGAACAAGCCACAGAGCCATATTTAACTCAAATTGCTGCCGACCTCTCACCGCCCACCGAAGCCACCGCCCTGCTGCAAGCGGCGCTGCTGGATGAGCCGGCTGCGCTGATCCGCGACGGCGGCGTCATCGCCCCCGGCCTGGACGCCGAGCTGGACGAGTTGCGCGCCATCTCGGACAACTGCGACGCCTTTCTGATCGAGCTGGAGGGCCGTGAGCGCCAGCGCACCGGCATCAATAACCTGCGCGTGCAGTTCAACAAGGTGCACGGCTTTTACATCGAGGTCAGCGCAGCGCAGACCTCCAAAGTGCCCGAGGACTACCGCCGCCGCCAGACGCTGAAGAACGCCGAGCGCTTCATCACGCCCGAATTGAAGACATTTGAAGACAAGGCCCTGTCAGCGCAAGAACGCGCACTGGCGCGCGAAAAGTGGCTGTACGAGCAGTTACTGGCTCAATTGCAACCCCACATCCCGCAACTCACGCGCTTTGCCTCCGCCCTGGCTACGCTGGACGTCCTGTGCAGCCTGGCCGAACGCGCGCTCACCCTGAACTGGTGCGCACCGCAGCTCGTGCGCGAGCCATGCATTGAAATTCGCGCGGGCCGCCACCCGGTGGTCGAAGCGCGCCTGGCTGAGACCAGCGGTGCACCCTTCATCGCCAACGACACGGTACTGGGCCTGAAAAGCCGCATGCAGGTTATTACCGGCCCCAACATGGGCGGCAAAAGCACCTACATGCGGCAAGTGGCGCTGATCGTGCTGCTGGCCAGCATGGGCAGTCATGTGCCCGCGCAAAGCTGCCGCCTGGGGCCGGTGGACGCCATCCACACCCGCATCGGCGCGGCGGACGACCTGGCCAACGCCCAGTCCACCTTCATGCTGGAGATGACCGAGGCGGCGCAAATCCTGCACACCGCCAGCGCCGCATCGCTGGTGCTGATGGACGAGATTGGCCGCGGCACCAGCACCTTCGACGGCCTGGCGCTGGCCAGCGGCATCGCCACCCACCTGCACGACAAGGTGCAGGCCTTCACCCTGTTTGCCACACAGTACTTTGAGCTGACCGAGTTCCCCGCCAGCCACCGCGCCGCCGTCAACATGCACGTCAGAGCCACCGAAAGCGGCACCGACATCGTGTTTCTGCACGAATTGCAGCCCGGCCCGGCCAGCCGCAGCTACGGCATTCAGGTGGCGCGCCTGGCCGGCGTGCCCGCCGCCGTGGTGCGCCACGCCAGCCACGCGCTGGCGCAACTGGAGCAAGGTGCCAGCGACAGCCGCGCGCAGGTCGATCTGTTTGCCGCGCCGCCACCGGCCGCCGCCGAGATCAGCGGCCCCAGCCCTGTCGAAGCCGCCCTGACCCGGATCGAGCCCGACAGCCTGAGCCCCCGCGACGCGCTGGATGCGCTGTATCAGCTCAAAAAACTGGTCACCAGACAAGATGGCTAAAAGCGTGTTCAAAGTCTCAGCGTGAGGAGTATGGGATGCGAATCGGGATGGGCTGCAAGGCGCAAACCGCAGCGATACCTGGCGGTATCGCGAGCATTTGCAACGCAGCAGACCGCCCGAGGCCGCGCCGACACACCCGCGCAGAGACTTTGAACACGCTCTAAGGATCCCACTTCATGAGAAAGCAATGCCGTGCCACCGGGTTGACCTGCTTGGCCCGGAGTTTCCAGATGTTATCGGGCGGCACGCTCAGTGCGCTGGGCGGCAACGCCAGCTATTGGAGCGGTGGAGCTGGTGCAGGCGGTGGCGTTGAGAGAGCTTGTACATAGTGCGAACGAACACTCGCCCATCCAGCCACTGGTCTGCACAAAAATCATGGGGTGGCACTTTGGTTTAACAGCGTTTTTGCTCTAACAAATAGGTTCTTGAAGCAATTGCGCCACTGCGCGTGGGTAGATCAGATGCTCTTGCGTCAGCACCCGCGCGGCCAACGTATCAGCGGTGTCACCGGGCAGCACGGGCACGGCAGCCTGGGCCAGGATTTGGCCATGATCGAGTTCGGCCGTCACGCGGTGCACGGTCACACCCGCCAGCTTGCAGCCTTCGTCCAGCGCGCGCTGGTGTGTGTGCAGACCAGGAAAGGCAGGCAACAAGCTGGGGTGGATGTTGATCAATCTTCCCTCGTAGTGCGCCACAAAATCAGGCGTGAGGATGCGCATGAACCCGGCCAGCACGACCAGGGCGGGCTGCCCAGCGGGGTCATGGGCGTCGATGGCCTGCATCAGTGCAGCGTCGAACGCTTCGCGGCTGGGGTACGCCTTGTGGTCAACCACCGCAGTGGCAATGCCCGCATCAGCTGCCGTGCGCAAGCCGCCTGCACCGGGCCGATTGCTGATGACCGCAGCCACCCGCGCACCCAGACGGGTTGCCCAGTTTTGCTGCTGCGCCGTGCGCACAATGGCGGCCATGTTGGAGCCGGTGCCTGAGATAAGAATGACCACGTTTTTCATGTGAGGCTGAATTATCCTCGCCCTCTTTGGTCGCACGCCGGAATTTTCGGCCCAAGCACTCAAGCGTATTGGTGCTGCCCAAAGTCCATCTAAAGTACGACAATAGATTTAATTCAAAGCCTCTTTCCTTGGAGCCTGCCGTGGAACCCCGCACCGCCCAGATACCCGCCACACCATTATCCGATGAGGCCGATGCGCAGCTGTCACCGCCCAACACGTCGCGCCTGATGGATGTGCTGATCCGCGCGGGTCTGATCGCTGGTCTGGCGGTGTTGTGCTATCAAATTTTTTCACCTTTTTTAACCCTGATGGCATGGGCGCTGATCATGGCCATCGCCCAATACCCGCTGCATCAAATGCTGGCGCGCCGCATGGGCGGGCGCCAGGGCTGGGCCGCCGCCGTGTTGGTGCTGCTGGGCCTGCTGTTGATCGTGGTGCCCACGGCGGTGTTGATGAATTCGATGGGCGACTCTGTCCAGCAATTGATTCATGGCGTGCAGGCCAACACCTTGCAAGTGCCGCCCCCGCGCGAAAGCATAGCCCGCTGGCCCCTGATTGGCCAGCCGCTGTTTGACGTGTGGCAACGCGCTCACGCCGATCTGCCCGCTTTGGTGCACAGCCTGCAACCCAAGATTGGCGAAGTGGCCAAGGCCGCGTTAGGTTTTGTGGCGGGCATTGGTCTGGGGGTGCTGATGTTCATTGGTGCCATCGTTATCGCCGGACTGATTTTGTCGCGTGGGGCCTTGGGGCCGCAAACTGGTCAGGCCATTTTTGCCCGCATCATGGGGCCAGCGCGGGGCGTGCAATATGCCCGGCTGGCCGCCACCACCGTACGGGCAGTGGCACAAGGCGTGATTGGTGTGGCGTTGATCCAGTCGCTGCTGATTGGCCTTTGCCTGCTGGTGGCGGGCGTGCCGTTGGCCGGCATCTTGAGCGTGGTGGTGCTGATTTTGGCCATTGCGCAATTGCCCGCATTGCTGGTCACCCTGCCCGCCATCGTCTATATCTGGATGAGCGGCGAGCACACCACCGTCATGGCGATCGTCTACACCGTGCTGCTGGCCGTAGCGGGCATGGTGGACAACGTGCTCAAACCCCTGATGCTGGGCCGCGGCGTCGATGCGCCCATGCCTGTCATCTTGCTGGGAGCCTTGGGCGGCATGGCCAGCGGCGG
The DNA here is from genome assembly GCF_047975795.1 of Ottowia sp. Lineage (GTDB taxonomy): Bacteria > Pseudomonadota > Gammaproteobacteria > Burkholderiales > Burkholderiaceae_C > Ottowia. Next base: position 58,879 of record NZ_JBKEEE010000080.1, read on the forward strand.
CATTGTGGGCATGTTCGTCGGTGCCACCCTGCTGGCGCTGGGCTATCAGGTGTTCATGGGCTGGGTCAGAGAAGATGCTGCTGTGCCGCCAGCACAACACGGCACCGATTCATAGCGTCTGCCTGCGGCGGCAAGCTATACAATGCGACTCACTATGCATGTCCCGATCACCCTTGATCCATCTGCGCAGGCGCTTTGCCGCCGCGCTGCGGCGTGCATGGCATCTTCTTTCTTCCCTTCTCTCATCATTACCACGACCACCAAAAAGGGCTGACTAAAGCCTTTGGTTCGTCGTGCGCACGCCTTCCGCAGCCAGACGAGCCGGAGGCCAAGTCAGACAGATTCACTTTGTTTGAAAGGCGCGCATTCTCATGAAAATCGGTAACGCAGTTGGCCTCGTCGGTTGGCGCGGCATGGTCGGCTCGGTCTTGATGGACCGTATGCAGGCTGAAGATGATTTCAGCCTGATCGAGCCGGTGTTTTTCTCCACCAGCAACGCAGGCGGCACGGCCCCTGCCATGGCCAAAAACGAAAAAACGCTGAAAGACGCCCACGACATTGAGGCATTAAAGAAGTGCGACATCATCCTGACCTGCCAGGGCGGCGACTACACCACCGAAGTATTTCCCAAACTGCGCGCTGCGGGCTGGACGGGCCACTGGATTGATGCGGCCAGCACCTTGCGCATGAAGAGTGACGCAGTGATCGTGCTCGACCCAATCAACATGCCAGTCATCGAAGCTGCCCTGGCCAAAGGTGGCAACAATTGGATCGGCGGCAACTGCACCGTCAGTTGCATGCTGATGGGCGTGGGCGCGTTGTTCAAGGCCGGACTGGTCGAATGGATGAGCACCCAGACCTACCAGGCAGCCAGCGGCGGCGGCGCACAGCACATGCGAGAGCTGCTGACGCAGTACGGCACGCTGAACGCCGAAGTCAAAGCACTGCTGGACGACCCAAAAAGCGCAATTTTGGAAATCGACCGCCAAGTGATCGCCAAACAACGCAGTCTGAGCGCAGCTGAAACCGCCCACTTTGGCGTACCACTGGGCGGCAGCCTGATCCCATGGATCGACAAGGATCTGGGCGATGGCTATTCGCGCGAAGAATGGAAAGGCATGGCCGAAACCAACAAGATCATGGGACTGGGCGAAGGCTTTGGCACGGCTGCCATTCCGGTGGATGGCTTTTGCGTACGCATCGGTGCCATGCGCTGCCACAGCCAGGCGCTGACTTTCAAGCTGAAAAAAGACGTGCCCGTGGCCGATATCGAAGCCATGATCGCTGCCGACAACGCCTGGGTCAAAGTCGTTCCCAACAACAAAGAGTCCACGCTGGCCGATTTGACCCCAGTGGCCGTCACCGGCACTATGACCATTCCGGTCGGCCGCATTCGCAAGCTGGCCATGGGGCCTGAATATCTGGGCGCGTTTACCATTGGCGACCAGTTGCTGTGGGGTGCCGCCGAACCACTGCGTCGCATGCTACGCATCCTGCTGCAAGCTTGACATGGGCCGCCTCCTGCCCCCGCCGGGTACGTTGGGGGCAGGCTGACCCGTTGTCATCAGACAACATTATCAAAGCTGATTGCAAGCTGTGTGAACAAGTGAATATAGTTAAGCAATGTCTCAGCTTGTCAGCCTAATTCGTTGCTGTTAATGTTGATTTTCACGTTTGTATCGGCGAGGTTTGGCTTCGCCCCATCACACTATGCACAACAAAATCGCCGAGATTTCTGAGGACTCCATCCGCCACGCCGCACTGCCGCGCTGGAAAACCACCGTTTTGGCCTCTGCCGCCGCGCTCGCCCTTTTAGGAATCAGCGTCGATGCACAAGCTTTGGCACTGGGTGCCGTGACCGTACGCTCGGCACTGGGCGAACCACTGCGGGCTGACATTGAAGTGCCGCAGATCTCGTCGGAAGAAGCGGCCACCTTTCAGGCCGCCATCGCATCCCAGCAGGACTTTCAAGCTGCAGGCGTTGAATTTTCACCTGCTTTGACTGGTGCCAAACTGACCCTGCAACGCCGCCCAAATGGGCAGGCCTATTTGCGTCTGATCAGCGACAGGCCCATCAACGAGCCTTTCATGGGCGTGGTAATTGAAGCCAACTGGGCCAATGGCCGCATCGTGCGCGACTACACCATGCTGGTCGATCCGCCTAAGCGCAGCGAGCCTGCGTCTGTGACCGTCACAGAATCCCAAGTCACTTCCTCGAACCGCCCTTCCCGTACGACGCCACGCGCCCAGCAGGTCACCCCAGACAGCGAAGCCACGTCATCCAACCGCAAGGCTTCGCGCGCACGTGCGTCACGCCGTGCTCCCGCTCCAGACACTCCATCTCCAATCAGTGGCGGCGGTGGCCAGGTCACCGTACAGCGTGGCGACACAGCTTACGGCATCGTCAGCGCGCAGCGCGTGGATGGCGTGTCGCTCGATCAAATGCTGATTGCACTGCTGCGCGCCAACCCGAAGGCGTTCATCAACGGCAACGTCAATCTGGTGCGCGCTGGTGCCGTGCTCAACATGCCCACCGCCGAACAAGCCAGCGCTGTATCGCGCCGCGCCGCGCGCCGCGCCGTGGTGGCCCAGTCGCGCAGCTTCAATGCCTATCGCCGCGGCTTGGCACAAAACGCGCGCGTCACCGCCTCTACATCCAGCAGCCGCAGCGCCTCAGGCAGCGTACAACCGCAGGTCGATGACCGTGCAGCGCCGCCGCCCAAACAAGACCGCTTGACCATAGCCCCAAGTGGCTCTGCGTCGAGCGTTGAATCTACAGCAGCGCAATCACGTCAAGCCAAAGAGCAAACCGACCGGGTTGCAGAGCTTGACCGCACCCGTCAAGAACTGGATGCATTACAAAAAGCCGCCAGCGCACCGGGGCTGAATGTGCCCGTAAGTACTCCATCAGCTACCAGCGACTTGCCAGCATCTGCCCCTACGCCTGTGAGTGAGTCTGTTGCATCCGCGCCTGATCAGGCTGCATCAGCATCCGTACCAGCCTTGGTAGCTTCAGCCGCCAGCGATGTAATTGCTGCCCCTGCGCTAACGGAATCAGCTTCTGCTGCCTCGATAGCTGCCAGCGAAGCAGCTGCGCCCGTGGCCTCTGCACCTGTTGCTACACCAGTGGTCAAACCCAAGCCCCGGCCTGCACCACCACCTCCTCCTGAAGAACCCAGCTTCCTGGAATCACTAGCAGGCAACCCGTTAGTGCTTGCTGGCGGTGCACTGGCTGCGCTGCTGGCACTGTTTGGCGTTTACCGTACGCGCCAACGCAAAAAACAAACAACATCATCGCTCGACAGCTCATTCATCGAAAGCCGTTTACAGCCCGACTCTTTCTTTGGTGCCAGCGGTGGTCAACGGGTGAACACCCGCGAAACTGCCAATTCGGGCAGCTCCTCCATGGCCTATTCACCCAGCCAGCTGGATGCTGCTGGCGATGTCGACCCTGTGGCTGAGGCCGACGTCTATCTGGCTTATGGCCGGGACATGCAAGCTGAAGAAATTCTGAAAGAAGCCTTGCGTACTCATACCGGGCGTGTGGGCGTTCATCGCAAGCTGGCCGAAATTTACGCCAAACGCCGCGATGCACGCGCATTGGAGTCGATTGCCACTGAAGCCTATGAGTTAACCCGTGGCGACGGCCCTGATTGGCAAGCCATCTCCACCCTTGGTGTCGAGATTGATCCGGACAACCCACTGTACAAACCAGGTGGTGCACCGGTTTTAAAAACGGCACCTGCTTCTGCACGACACACCTTCGGTGCCGACACTGAACCGCAAACCGCACAATTGCTAGACAAAACACGCGTCAACACGGCCATTTCTCCAGAATCCATGCTGGATCTGGAAAATGCTCCTGTTCGTTCTCCAGCCGCAGGACACTCTACATCTGCTGCTGCAGCAGCTGTTGCGGCAGCCACAACCACCGGGCCGGTAGATATGGACTTGGGCACAACGGCTTCTCCGGGCACCCAGGCCGAACAAGGCATGGAATTTGCTCCACCTTCAGAGTTAATGCCTGAAAAACCCGCCGCCGAGCCAGCCCCACCCGTGCACAACTCAGGAATGATTGAGTTCGACTTAGGTGATCTGTCAGCCGACTCTAATTCGCCAGCCAATGAAGGGCCACTGACTGAGCAAGCCAATATCGACGACGACCCCATCGCCACCAAACTGGCGCTGGCCAAGGAGTTCTACGCCATTGGCGATGCCGACGGTGCACGCACACTGGTCAAAGAAGTCATTGCTGAAAGCTCCGGCGACATCAAAGCACGGGCAGAACGCTTCCTGGCTGAACTGAGCTAAAGACGCCAACTTCATCTTTGTAAAACGGCACCTTCTCTGGTGCCGTTTTTTTATGCCTTCCGCCTCCGTCCATGCGCGACAATCACAGCCGTGAGAATTGCTCTGGGCATCAGCTACCTGGGATCGGCCTACCAGGGCTGGCAAAGCCAACCAAGCGGCCAAACCGTACAAGACCGGCTGGAGCATGCGCTGACCCAGTTTGCCACCACCCCCATCACCACCCACTGTGCAGGCCGCACAGACGCTGGCGTGCATGGGCTGATGCAGGTGGTTCATTTCGATACAGATCTGGCCCGTGATCCCTTTTCCTGGGTGCGTGGCACCAACCGCTATTTACCTGCCGATATCGCAGTGCAGTGGGCGCAACCTGTGCCCGATGCGTTTCATGCCCGATCCAGCGCACAGGCGCGCCGCTATGCCTACATCGTGCTCGAATCCCCCACCCGCCCCAGCATCGAAGCCGGACGCGTGGGCTGGGTGTTTCGTCCGCTGAATCAAGCCCACATGCAGGCGGCAGCCAACCGGTTGATAGGCGAGCACGACTTCAGCTCTTTCCGTGCCAGTGCCTGCCAATCATTGACACCCATCAAAGAATTGCGGCGCATCGCCATCAGTCGCCGTGGCCCCTACTGGCGTTTTGATTTTGAAGCCAACGCCTTTTTGCACCACATGATCCGTAACCTCATGGGCTGCCTGCTGCACATTGGTCAGGGCGCACAGCCGCCGGAATGGATCAGCGAAGTGCTGCGCGCACGCAACCGTGATGCCACTGCCCCTACTTTCGCCCCCGACGGGCTGTATTTTCTCGGCCCTCGATACGCCGCGCACTGGAATCTGCCCGAGCGCACAGCCGCCTATGATTGGCTCCCATGAGTGGATTACCGTTGCGTACTCGTATCAAAATCTGCGGCCTGACACGCGAGCAGGACGTGGATGCCGCCGTGGCCGCCGGAGCCGACGCCATCGGCTTCGTGCTTTACCCCAAAAGCGCTCGCTATGTCACTCTTGATCGAGCGGCTGAACTGGCCCAGAGGCTGCCTCCCATGGTCACGCCAGTGTTGCTGTTCGTTAATGAAAATACCGCAAAAATCGTAGCTGCTTGCGTAAGTGTGGCGGGCGCTGTGCTGCAATTTCATGGTGATGAAACCGTTGCCAACTGCCGCACTGCTGCCGAGCAGGCGGGGCGGCAGTTCTGGCGTGCTGCCCGCATACCCGATGATCAAACGGCAGCGTTCGACTTGGTAAAATTTGCGCACGATTACGCCTCAGCCCAAGCCATCTTGCTCGACGCCCACGTTGACGGGTATGGCGGCGGCGGAAAGACATTCGATTGGTCACAGCTGCCACCAAACGTTCCTGCTCACCTCGTCTTGTCTGGTGGGCTTACACCTGCAAACGTGGGCGAGGCAATCGCCGCACTTTGCGGGCGCGGCTTCTCGCTCGCGGTTGACGTTTCCTCCGGCGTCGAAGCCGATGGTCCTGACGGCAAGCCGCTCAAGGGCATCAAGGACGTCGACAAGATTCACGCGTTTGTGCGCGCCGTGCGTGCCGCAGACGCTCAGTTTTTAGTAGCAAAATGACCACTTACCAGCAACCCGACGCCAGCGGCCACTTTGGCCGCTACGGCGGCAGTTTCATCTCCGAAACACTTACCTACGCCATCAACGAGTTGAAGGGTGCCTACGCCAAATATCAGCACGACGCCGACTTTCTGGCCGAATTCAACTACGAGCTGGCGCACTACGTGGGTCGCCCCTCGCCCATCTACCACGCCGCGCGCACCAGCCGCGAGCTGGGTGGCGCGCAAATTTACCTCAAGCGCGAAGACCTCAACCACACTGGCGCACACAAGATCAACAACGTCATCGGTCAGGCCATGCTGGCCAAGCGCATGGGCAAGCCGCGCATCATTGCCGAAACCGGTGCCGGCCAGCACGGCGTGGCCACCGCCACCATTTGCGCGCGCTATGGGCTGGAATGCGTGGTTTACATGGGCAGCGAAGACGTCAAGCGTCAAAGCCCCAACGTCTACCGCATGAAGCTGCTGGGTGCCACCGTGGTGCCGGTCGAAAGCGGCAGCAAAACGCTGAAAGACGCGTTGAACGAAGCCATGCGCGACTGGGTGGCCAACGTGGACAACACCTTCTACATCATCGGCACCGTGGCCGGGCCACATCCCTACCCGATGATGGTGCGCGACTTCCAGAGCGTCATCGGCCAAGAATGCCTGACGCAGATGCCGACCATGCTGGCAAATCAAAAAATCGCTGCCGAACAACCTGATGCCGTCATCGCCTGCGTGGGCGGTGGCAGCAACGCCATGGGCATTTTCTACCCCTACATCCCTTACGAAAAAACGCGTCTGATCGGTGTGGAGGCAGCGGGCGAAGGACTGGACAGCGGCAAACACTCGGCCAGCCTGCAACGTGGCAGCGCGGGCGTGCTGCACGGCAACCGCACCTACGTGCTGCAAGACAAAAACGGCCAGATTACCGAAACCCACAGCATTTCCGCCGGGCTGGACTACCCCGGCGTCGGCCCCGAGCACGCCTGGCTCAAAGACACCGGCCGCGCCGAATACGTGGGTGCCACCGACGCCGAGGCACTGGCAGCCTTTCACCACCTGTGCCGCACCGAGGGCATCATCCCCGCGCTCGAATCCAGCCACGCTTTTGCCCATGCCATGAAGCTGGCCCCCACCATGCGGGCCGACCAGTCCCTCCTCGTTTGCCTCTCGGGCCGGGGCGACAAAGACATCGGCACCGTGGCCGACCTGGACGGGGCTGATTTTTACGACCGCCCCTCCATGCGCGGCCACGTGGTCAAAGGCGCTTTCAAACCGGGAGCTGCCCAATGAGCCGCATCGCCGCCACCTTCGCCGCACTGAAAGAGCAGGGCCGCAAGGCGCTCATTCCCTACGTCACCGCCGGTTTTCCTTATGCCGACATCACGCCCGAGCTGATGCACGGCATGGTCACCGCCGGGGCCGACATCATCGAGCTGGGCGTGCCTTTTTCCGACCCCAGCGCCGACGGCCCGGTGATCCAAAAAGCGGGCGATCTGGCCCTGTCACTGGGCATCGGCATGGCCGAGGTGCTGAACATGGTCGCCATTTTTCGCAAAAAAGACGACAAGACCCCGGTGGTGCTGATGGGCTACGCCAACCCCATCGAGCGTTACGACCAAACCCACAGCGACGGTGCTTTTGTGCGCCACGCCGCCAAAGTAGGGGTTGATGGCGTGCTCGTGGTCGATTACCCGCCCGAAGAGTGCATGGATTTTTCAGCCCAATTGCACGCCCACGGCATGGATCTGATTTTTTTGCTGGCCCCCACCTCCACCGATCAACGCATGCAGCAAGTGGCCAAAGTGGCCAGCGGCTACGTCTACTACGTCTCGCTCAAAGGCGTCACCGGCTCAGGCACGCTCGACACAGCGCAAGTCGAAGCCATGCTGCCGCGCATCCGCCAGCACGCGCACGTGCCCGTAGGCGTGGGTTTTGGCATTCGCGACGCCGACACCGCCCAGGCCATTGGTCGTGTGGCCGATGCGGTGGTCATTGGCAGTCGGCTGATTCAATTGATCGAATACCAACCGTCTGAAAAGGTGGTGGCTGCGGCCATTGAGTTCCTGCAACCGATCCGCGCCGCGCTCGACAACGGCCCCACAATCATTGCACCCAACAAGGAGCATTCATGAGCTGGCTCGAAAAACTACTGCCCCCAAAACTCCAGAAATCTGCCACCGCGCGCCGCCAGGTGCCCGAAGGGCTGTGGATCAAATGCCCTGAGTGCGAAACCGTGCTCTACGCCACCGACTTGCAGCAAAACCAGAACGTCTGCCCCAATTGCAGCCATCACCACCGCATGGGCGCACGCCAGCGGCTGAACGTGTTTCTGGACGGCGAAGGCCGCTACGAAATCGGACAAGAAGTGCTGCCCCTCGATGCGCTCAAGTTCAAAGACAGCCGCAAATACCCCGAGCGCCTGAAAGAAGCGCTGGAGGCCACCGGCGAAACCGATGCGCTGATCGTCATGGGCGGTGCCGTCAAAAGCGTGCCTGTGGTGGCCGCCGCATTTGAGTTCGACTTCATGGGCGGCTCGATGGGCAGCGTCGTGGGCGAGCGCTTTGCGCGCGGTGTGGAAACCGCCATCGAGCAAAAGGTGCCCTTCATTTGCTTTACCGCCACCGGCGGCGCACGCATGCAAGAAGGCTTGCTCAGCCTGATGCAAATGGCCAAAACCAACGCCGCCCTCACCCGCCTGGCCAAAAAAAGCCTGCCCTACATCAGCGTGCTGACCGACCCCACCATGGGCGGCGTATCAGCCGGGTTTGCCTTTGTGGGCGACGTAGTGATTGCCGAGCCGAAGGCGTTGATTGGCTTTGCCGGCCCACGCGTGATCGAAAACACCGTGCGCGTCAAACTGCCCGAAGGCTTTCAGCGTGCCGAGTTTTTGCAGGACAAAGGCGCGGTCGATTTCATTTGCGATCGCCGCGAGTTGCGCGACAAAGTGGCCAGCATACTGGCCATGTTGCAGCGCCAGCCCGCTGACGCCGTGCAATAAGCGCAGCAACCCAGTACACCGCCCTTGGTCATCAAAGCATGGGCGGCAAACGGCCCGCCGCCAGCAAACCGTCTTGTGCGGCGCTCATCAACATCGACAACACCTGCATCGCCACCACCACGATCACCGGCGACAAATCCACCCCACCCACCAGCGGCACCAACTTGCGCACAGGTGCCAGCAGCGGCCCACACAGGCGCTGAACCATGTCCAGCAGCGGCGAGCGGCTTTGCGTCCAGCTCAGCACCGCCGCCACAATCACCAGCGCCGTCGCAGCGGATACCGCCAGCTTGGCCACCCCCAGCAGCGCCACCACCGGCAAAGCCGCCCAATGCCCTGCCCCCATCAGCACCAGCAGCAGGGCATAGTGCACCAGCTTCAATCCCCACGCCGCCAGCAAGCTGGCCGCATCCACCCGCCCACGCAGCGGAATCACTTTTTGCAGCGGCACCACCAGCCAGTCAGACAGGGCGTGCACAAACCGCACCAGCGGATGGTTGAACGGCACACCCGTCCAGCGCATGTACATGCGCAGCAAACAGGCGCCACCCACCAGAGTGGTCAGCACCTCCAACAAAAAAACAATGATTTGAAGCAGTATCAGCGACACATTCAACACCATTTCTCACGCCCTGCGCACAGTACCAATCAACCGCGCGGGCTGCCCATGTGATGATCATAACGACGCCCTAATCCTCTTTCCGCCGCAAACAATAGCATTTTCTACGAGGTGCTGGAGGTCAGTGCCAGTGGGTATTTCAACCGGCTGGACCGCCAGCAAGAAGGGCGCAACGGCCTGAAGAATGCCGCGCAAAAAATTCAAGTCATTGCGCAAAATGGGTTGCGCAACGATGAACCCAAAATAGTATGGTACATAAGAAAAGCCCAGTCGGTTGCCCGACTGAGCTTTGGGTACGGAATGGGATCTTTCGATCCCTCCTTATTGCAGCAACGGCTCTCACCCCGGATAACCACAATCGAGAGCCAGTATAGCAGGGACAATGATGACTCAAATGGTGTTTGGACTTGATATCGGCATCGCCTCAGTCGGCTGGGCAGTGCTGGACGACACGCGCATCGTCGACCTTGGTGTGCGATGTTTTGACAAAGCAGAGACCGCCAAGGAAGGTGATCCGCTCAATCTGGCGCGGCGTCAGGCGCGCCTGCTGCGCCGCCGCCTATACCGGCGTGCGTGGCGACTAACTCAACTGGCCCGCCTGCTCAAGCGTGAAGGCCTGATCGATGACGCCAAACTGTTTGCCCGCAGCCCGACGTTCACGCATCCAGACCTCAATGATCCTTCAGGCAAGCGCCTGGAGCTGGTCAGCGCGTGGGCGCTGCGCCGCGAAGGCCTGGACCGTCTGCTGACGCCTCTGGAATGGGCGCGGGTGATTTACCATCTGTGCAAACACCGCGGTTTTCACTGGGTCAGCAAAGCTGAAGAAGCCAAGGCCGACAGCGACGCCGAGGGTGGCCGCGTCAAGCAGGGGCTCAAGAGCACCGCAGCGCTGATGGAAGCAAAAGGCTACCGCAGCGCCGCCGAAATGGTGCTGGCCGAGTTCCCCAATGCGCAGCGCAACAAGCAGAGGCAATACGACAAAGCGCTGTCGCGCGTATTGCTGGCGCAGGAACTGACGCTGCTGTTCGACACGCAACGCCGCCTTGGCAACCCGCACGCCAGCGCCTCCTTTGAAGCGCAGATTCTCGGAACAGGCAACCGCCGCAGTGGCTTGTTCTGGCAGCAAAAACCCGCTTTGTCAGGCGCTGATCTGCTCAAAATGCTGGGCAAATGCCAGTTTGAAAAAACCGAATTCCGCGCGCCCAAAGCCAGTTTCAGCGCCGAGCGCCACGTCTGGCTGACCCGGCTCAACAACCTTCGGGTGGTCGAAGACGGCCGCTTGCGCGCCTTGACCGAAGCCGAGCGCGCCATCGCACTGTCCCTGCCCTACCAGACCGAAACCTTCAAATACAAATCGCTCAAAACCGCGCTCATCAAGGCTGGGCTTTGGGCTGATGACATCCGCTTCGGCGGCATGGCCTATCCCAGCCAGACCCAACTGGACGAGGGCAAGGCCAAGAACCCGGAAGATCAAATCCTGGTCAAGCTCCCCGCCTGGCACGAGATGCGGCAGGCGTTCAAGAAAGCCGAGCAAACCACGCTGTGGCAGCGCATCAGCACGCCGGCACTGGACGGCGATCCTGCCCTGCTGGACCAGATCGGCTGGGTTCTCAGCGTCTACAAAGATGGCGCCGAGGTTGAAGAACAACTGCACCGCTTGCCGTTGCCTGAACCAGAAATTTGTATTCCGATTCTTGAAAAACTCAGCTTCGACAAATTCTCGAACCTGTCATTGAAAGCGCTGCGCAAGATCGTCCCCTTGATGGAGCGAGGCCAACGCTATGACGAGGCAGTGGCCAGCATTCCGGAATACGGCCACCACAGCCAACGGGTCAGCCGTGATGCACCCAAACGCCCTTTCCTGCCGCCGTTCTACGAAAACGAACGCAAATATCAGTGCAAGAACGACCACGTCGGCTCCATGCAGTTTCGCGAAGGTATCGACGTTCCGCGCAACCCTGTCGTGCTGCGTGCGCTCAACCAGGCGCGCAAGGTCGTCAATGCGCTGATCCGCGAATACGGTAGCCCCACGGCGGTCCACATCGAGATGGCGCGTGACCTTTCTCGCCCATTCGACGAGCGCGACAAGGTCAAGAAAGCGCAGGACGAATACCGAGACCGCAACGACAAAGCGCGCGCGGACTTTGAAAAAGACTTTGGCTACAAACCCAAGGGCGCCGTGTTCGAGAAATGGATGCTCTACCGCGAGCAACTGGGCCAGTGCGCCTACAGCCAGCAAGGGCTGGACATCCAGCGCGTGCTGGACGACCCGAACTACGCGCAGATCGATCACGCCCTGCCCTACTCGCGCAGCTACGACGACAGCAAGAACAACAAGGTGCTGGTGCTGACCCGCGAGAACCAGAACAAGGGCAACCGTACACCGTTCGAGTACCTCACCAGCTTCCCCGGTGGCGAAGAGGGTGAGCGCTGGCGCAATTTCTCGGCCTGGGTACACCAGAACAAGGCCTACCGCGCCGCCAAGCGCAACCGGCTGCTGCGCAAGCACTACGGGCAGGAAGAATCGCGCGGCTTCATCGACCGCAACCTCAACGACACGCGCTACATCTGCAAGTTCTTCAAGAACTACGTCGAGCAGAACCTGCAATTGACCCCGCGCGAGGACGGCGACACCAACCGGCGTTGCGTGGTTGTGAACGGCCAACTCACCGCTTTTTTGCGCGCGCGCTGGGGTTTGACCAAAGTGCGCTCGGAGAGCGACCGCCACCACGCGTTGGACGCTGCGGTCGTGGCCGCATGCACCCACGGCATGGTCAAGGCGCTCGCCGATTACGCGCGCAAGAAGGAGTTGGAGTTTCTGCATGAGGGGTTCCCGGATCCCGAAACTGGCGAAATCCTGAACTCCGATGCCTTTGATCGCGGACGCCGACACTTCCCGGAGCCGTGGCCGCACTTCAGGCATGAATTGCAGGCGCGCCTGTTCACCGACGATCTGGAGGCGCTCAAGGACGACATGCGTCGCCTGGGTACGTATTCCGACGCTGATCTCGACGCGCTGCGCACCGTGTTCGTGTCACGTGCCCCGCAGCGCCGCAACGGCGGTGCTGTGCACAAGGACACCATCTATGCCCAACCTGAGCGACTGCAAGCCCAGGGCGGCGTGGTCGAAAAAACGGCACTGACCAGTTTGACGCTCAAGGACCTCGATCGCCTGGTCGACCCGCACCGCAACGCCAAGCTCTACGCCGCCATTCGTGAACGGCTGGAAGCCCACGGCGGCAAGGCCGACAAGGCCTTCGGCCCAGCCCACCCGCTTCGCAAGCCGAGCAAGGACGGCCAGCCCAGCGGCCCCATCGTGCGCAGTGTCCGGCTGGAACGCGACAAGATGAGCGGCATCCCCATTCGCGGTGGCATCGCCAAGAACGACACCATGCTGCGTGTCGACGTGTTCACCAAGGCGGGCAAGTTTCACCTAGTGCCGGTGTATGTGCACCATCGGGTGACTGGGTTGCCGAATCGGGCCATCGTGGCTTTCAAAGACGAAAACGAATGGACGCTGATTGACGATTCGTTCGCTTTTCTATTCTCGGTTTATCCGAACGACCTGGTTCGTGTCGCCTTAAAAAAAGAAACGCTGCATGGCTATTACTCTGGAACAGATCGCTCAACTGCCGCAATCAACATCTGGTCGCATGACCGATCAGTTTCAATAGGGATGAAAGGACTGATTCGTGGCATCGGTGTCAAAACCGCCTTGTCCCTAGAAAAGTTCAACGTCGATGTCCTAGGCCACGTCTACCCTGCACCACCGGAGCCACGCCGTGGTCTGGCGTAGCGTGGTGATCAACCAACCGGCCAGGCTCCGGCGCGATCACTTTTCCCTGCTGGTCGAGCAGGAGCAAAGCGCCCACGTGCCGTTCGAGGACATCGCCGTCATCGTGCTGAATCACCGCGAGATCACGCTCACCCACCCGGTGCTGTCGGCCTGCGCCGAATACGGCATTGGTCTGTACAGCACCGGCGACAACCACCAGCCCAACGGCGTGTTCATCCCGTTTCTGCAGCACAGCCGCGCCACACGCATGCAGCGCCTGCAGCTGGATCTGGACAAGCCCACCACCAAGCGCGCCTGGGCGCGCATCGTGCAGGCCAAGATTCAGAACCAGGCACGCTGCATGGAGCTGCTGGCTGCGCAAGGTGCCGACCGGCTGGCCTCTTACGCGCGCCGGGTGCGCTCGGGCGACACCGGCAACATGGAGGCACAGGCCAGTGCGTTCTACTTTCCGCAGGTGTTTGGCCGCAGCTTTCACCGCAGTCAGACCAGCTGGACCAACGCCGCACTCGACTACGGTTACGCCGTGCTACGCGGTGCCTGCGCCCGGGCGCTGGTGGCGCATGGGCTGCTGCCCAGTCTGGGGCTGTTTCACAGCAGCGAGCAGAACGCCTTCAATCTGGCCGACGACCTGATCGAGCCCTACCGCCCCATCGTGGACCTGCACGTCGCCCAACACCGCACGTCTGACGATCAGGGCGAGCTGCTCCCGGCTGACAAGGTCGCGCTGGTCGGCCTGCTGAACATCGACGTGGCCATGCCGCGCGGCCAGATGAGCGTGCTGGCTTCCATCGAACAGGCGACCGAGGCGCTGGCCCGCGTATACGACGGCAGCAACGAACAGGCGCTGGAGTTGCCCAGCCTCATCGCCCTGCGCCAGCACGTGTTCGAGATGTAGCCGCACCGGCACCATGAGCCAGGACACGAGGCGCTTCATGCGGATGCTGGTGTTCTTCGACCTGCCGGTGGTCACCAAGGCCGAGCGGCGTGCCTACACCGTATTTCGGCGATTTTTGCTGAACGATGGCTACGACATGATCCAGTTTTCGGTCTATGGCCGCATCCTCAACGGTACCGACGCCGAGCAAAAGCACATGAAACGACTGCTGACCAACCTGCCGCCCGAAGGGTCGATACGCATGCTCACGGTGACCGAAAAGCAGTTTGCCAGCATGAAACTGCTGGTCGGACTGCCGCTGTTTCAGGAAAAAAAGGTCAACGCCACCCAGATCGCTCTGTTCTGAAGCGCCTTCTGAGAAAAGAAAACCCGCGCTCCGCCTTGCGGAGCGCGGGTTTCCAGAGGGCCTGAGTGTAGCTATCCGGGGTGAGAGAGGGAGCTACAACCGACGGAGTGCTGACCAGTTGGCGCACGTGGAGTGTAGCTATCCGGGGTGAGAGAGGGAGCTACAACGCATTGCGGCGCGGCCATTGCAGCCGGTGCGAGTGTAGCTATCCGGGGTGAGAGAGGGAGCTACAACGATCATGGCGATCAGGTCGGCAGTGGTTTTGAGTGTAGCTATCCGGGGTGAGAGAGGGAGCTACAACAGCCGACGAGGTGGATAAGTGGCCTGCCGAGAGTGTAGCTATCCGGGGTGAGAGAGGGAGCTACAACATGTCTGTTGTACTGAATGTAGAAAAAGAAGAGTGTAGCTATCCGGGGTGAGAGAGGGAGCTACAACCTGGGACGGTCAACAAGTCTCTACGGGTAAGAGTGTAGCTATCCGGGGTGAGAGAGGGAGCTACAACGCAGTGCACAGCGTACCGTCGCAAATGCGCGAGTGTAGCTATCCGGGGTGAGAGAGGGAGCTACAACAACTGTGGTCAAGGCATACGCCGAAATGGTGAGTGTAGCTATCCGGGGTGAGAGAGGGAGCTACATTCCATCTCTCCTTGCCTGTATTGAAACATTCGGCAAGGGATTCGTTTTCCAGGGGCAAGGTCAGCTCGCACGGTTGGCTGCGCCCAATACCACACCAGGGTGACGCATAAAAATTGGGGGCACGACCTAGTGCGGTCACAAACTGCGCGTATATTGGGGCCTGTGATGCCTTGAAGGGCATACAGTGGATACTAGGGCGGACAAGGCCATGCAACGCCCGCAAGATGTGATGAATCAGGAGACAAACATGATCCCCCAACAGGCTTCTGCCATGTGGCAAGAACTGATCAAGGCCATGCCGGGTGCAGCGTCCGCACTCAGCCCCGAGCAGTTGGCCGACTCATGGATGAGCGCCTTCCGGCAGTTTCAACACATGGATCTGGGTGGCCTGAACACCGAAAGTGCCGCGCTGAACATGCCCAAGCTGGGCATGCCGCAACTGAGTTTTTCACCCGAGAAAATGCTGGCGCTGCAACAAGACTACGTGCAGCAGGCCACCGAGTTGTGGAATCAGAGCCTGCAAACCAACCCGGCCATCAAAGACCGGCGCTTCAGCGGCACGGCCTGGCTGCACAATCCGCTGGCCTCGTTCACGGCGGCGGTGTATTTGCTCAACGCCCGCACCATGATGCGCCTGGCAGAAGCCGCCGAGGGCGACGCCAAATCCAAAAACCGCCTGCGCTTTGCGGTTGAGCAATGGGCTGCGGCGGCTGCGCCCAGCAACTTTTTGGCCTTCAACGCCGATGCGCAGCAAAAAGCCATCGACACCCAGGGCGAAAGCCTGGCCAAGGGGCTGGCCAACATGCTGCACGACGCCAAACAAGGCCACATGTCGATGACCGACGAAAGCTTGTTCGAGGTGGGCCGCAACGTCGCCACCACCGAAGGGCAGGTGGTGTTCGAAAACGAATTCTTCCAGCTCATCGAATACAAGCCGCTCACCGCCAAGGTGTATGAAAAGCCGTTTTTGCTGGTGCCACCGTGCATCAACAAGTTCTACATCCTCGATTTGCAGCCCGAAAACTCGGTCATCCGCTACGCCGTCAGCCAAGGCCATCACACTTTTGTGGTGAGTTGGCGCAACCCCGACCAGCGCATGGAGCAAAAAACCTGGGACGACTACATCGAGCACGCCATCATCAAGGCCATCGAGACGGTGCAAGACCTCACGGGTGCCAAACACATCAACGCCCTGGGATTTTGCGTGGGCGGCACCATGCTGACCACGGGCCTGGCGGTGCTGGCCGCGCGCGGCCAAAAGCCCGTTTCGGCCGTCACGCTGCTGACCACGCTGGTGGACTTTTCTGATACCGGCATTCTGGACGTGTTCATCGACGAAAACTTCGTGCGCTACCGCGAGATGCAAATGGGCGCAGGCGGCATGATGCGCGGGCAAGACTTGGCCAGCACTTTCAGCTTTTTGCGGCCCAATGATCTGGTGTGGAACTACGTGGTGGGCAACTACCTCAAGGGTGAAACCCCGCCGCCATTCGATCTGCTGTACTGGAACAGCGATTCCACCAACCTGCCCGGCCCGTATTACGCCTGGTATCTGCGCAACACCTATCTTGAAAACAACCTGGTCAAACCCGGCAAGGCCAAGGTGTGTGGCCAGAAGATTGACTTGCGCCGACTCGATATGCCGTTTTACATCTACGGCTCGCGCGAAGACCACATCGTGCCGATCGAAGGCGCTTACGCCACCACCCAGCACCTGCCAGGCAAAAAGCGCTTTGTGATGGGGGCGTCGGGCCACATTGCGGGTGTGATCAACCCGCCCGCCGCCAAAAAGCGCAGCCACTGGGTGCGCGACGACGGCAAGTTTCCACCCAATGCGCACGACTGGATCACCGGTGCCAAAGAAACACCCGGAAGTTGGTGGCCCGACTGGGCTGATTGGCTCAAGGGCCACGCTGGCAAACAGGTGCCCGCCCCTAAGGCGTATGGACGAGCGCCCAAGTACAAAGCGATTGAGGCGGCACCGGGCCGTTACGTGAAAGCCAAGGCTTAAATTTTATGATTCAAAACGGCTGTTGACGCTTGTAAATAAAGCGCAAATAGCTATAAATAGGAGAGCAATCAAGTGGAAGATATCGTGATCGTTTCAGCCGCACGCACGGGTGTGGGCAAGTTTGGCGGGTCGCTGGCCAAAGTGGCTGCGCCAGAGCTGGGCAGCATTGCCATCAAGGCCGCACTGGAGCGCGCCAAGGTCGCTGGCGACCAGGTGGGCGAGGTCGTCATGGGCCAGGTACTGGCTGCTGGTGCGGGGCAAAACCCGGCGCGCCAGGCACTGCTGAAAGCCGGTTTGCCCAAGGCCGTGCCGGGCATGACCATCAACGTGGTGTGCGGCTCGGGCCTCAAAGCTGTGATGCTGGCGCACCAGGCGGTGGCCACGGGCGACAGCGACATCGTGGTCGCCGGTGGTCAGGAAAACATGAGCGCCAGTCCGCACGTGCTGCAAGGCAGCCGCGACGGTCAGCGCATGGGCGACTGGAAGATGGTCGATTCGATGATCGTCGATGGCCTGTGGGACGTGTACAACCAGTACCACATGGGCATCACGGCTGAAAACGTGGCCAAGCAAGAAGGCATCACGCGTGAGATGCAGGACGCGCTGGCCCTCGCCAGCCAGCAGCGTGCAGCAGCAGCGCAGGCGGCAGGCAAGTTCAAAGACGAAATCGTGCCCGTCAGTATCCCGCAACGCAAGGGCGATCCCGTGGTGTTTGCCACCGATGAATACATCAACACCAAGACCAGTGCCGAGGCGCTGGCTGGTCTGCGCCCCGCTTTTGACAAGGCGGGCACGGTGACGGCAGGCAACGCCAGCGGCATCAATGATGGTGCCGCTGCCGTGGTGGTGATGTCGGCCAAAAAAGCCGCCGCCCTGGGCCTGACGCCGCTGGCGCGCATTGCCAGCTACGCCACCGTGGGGCTGGACCCGGCCACCATGGGCCTGGGGCCGGTGGGTGCCACGCAAAAGGCGCTGCAACGCGCGGGCTGGAAGATGGGCGATGTCGATTTGTTTGAGCTGAACGAGGCCTTTGCCGCCCAGGCTTGTGCCGTCAACAAGCTGCTGGACGCCGACCCGGCCAAGGTCAACGTCAACGGTGGTGCCATTGCCATCGGCCATCCCATCGGGGCCTCGGGCTGCCGCATCCTGGTCACGCTGCTGCACGAGATGCAACGCAGCGGTGCCAAGAAAGGGCTGGCGGGCCTGTGCATTGGCGGCGGCATGGGGGTTGCCCTAGCGCTGGAGCGTTGAGGTTTAGAGTAAAAAACGGGTTTGGCGCAGTTCAGACCTGCACAAGCAGCTATTAATTTCGCAGTATTTTCAAGAGGAGCAAACTCAAATGAGTCAAAAAGTAGCGTACGTCACCGGCGGCATGGGCGGTATTGGTACGGCCATCTGCCAGCGCCTGCACAAAGAAGGCTTCAAGGTCATTGCCGGTTGTGGCCCCACGCGCGACTTCCAAAAGTGGCTGGGGGAGCAAAAGGCCGCTGGCTACACCTTCTACGCCAGCGTGGGTAACGTGAGCGACTGGCAATCCACCGCCGACGCTTTTGCCAAGGCCAAGGCCGAGCACGGCCCAATCGACGTGCTGGTCAACAACGCGGGTATCACGCGGGATCGCATGTTTTTGAAAATGACGCGCGAAGACTGGGACGCCGTGATCGACACCAATCTGACCAGCATGTTCAACGTGACCAAGCAGGTCATCCCCGACATGGTGGAGCGCGGCTGGGGCCGTGTGGTGCAGATCAGCTCGGTCAACGGTGAAAAAGGCCAGGCGGGCCAGACCAATTATTCGGCTGCCAAGGCGGGTATGCACGGCTTTACCATGGCGCTGGCGCAAGAGTTGGCAGGCAAGGGCGTCACGGTCAACACGGTCAGCCCCGGCTACATCGGCACCGACATGGTCAAAGCCATTCGCCCTGACGTGCTGGAGAAGATTGTCGCCACCATCCCCGTTAAGCGCCTGGGCACGCCCGAAGAAATTGGCTCTATCGTTGCTTGGTTGTCCGGCGAAGATTCGGGCTTTACCACCGGTGCTGACTTCAGTTGCAACGGTGGGCTGCACATGGGCTGATTGGGCTTAATTCAGTGTGACCACCACACCCCGCTGCGGCGGGGTTTTTTCATGAGTTTTGACCGAGTTTCATGCGCCCGCCGTGACGGTCATGAAAAAAGCCGCTGCATCAAGCAGCGGCTTTTCAGGTAGGCGCTGTGCAGCCCACAAGGAGGCTTTACATCATGCCGCCCATACCACCCATACCACCCATGTCAGGCATGCCGCCTGCGGCCGGGGCGTCTTCTTTCGGGGCCTCGGCAATCATGGCTTCGGTGGTCAGCATCAGGCCCGCCACAGAAGCGGCGTTTTGCAGCGCGGTACGGGTCACCTTCGTCGGATCCAGAATGCCCATCTCGATCATGTCGCCGTACTCGCCGTTGGCGGCGTTGAAGCCAAAGTTGCCTTTGCCTTCCAGCACTTTGTTGACGACCACGCTGGCTTCGTCACCGGCGTTGTAGACAATCTCGCGCAGAGGCGCTTCGATAGCCTTGAGCACCAGCTTGACACCGGCTTCCTGATCGGCGTTGCTGCCCTTGATGGCACCAGCGGCTTGCTTGGCGCGCAGCAGGGCCACGCCACCACCGGCCACAATGCCTTCTTCCACCGCAGCGCGGGTGGCGTGCAGGGCATCTTCCACGCGGGCTTTCTTTTCCTTCATCTCGACTTCGGTGGCGGCACCCACTTTGATGACGGCCACACCGCCGGCCAGCTTGGCCACACGCTCTTGCAGCTTTTCGCGGTCGTAGTCGCTGGTGGCTTCTTCGATTTGCACGCGGATTTGCTTGACGCGCGCCTCGATGTCGTCGGCTTTGCCCGCACCGTCGATGATGGTGGTGTTTTCCTTGCCCACTTCGATGGTCTTGGCCTGGCCCAGGTCGGCCAGCGTCACTTTCTCCAGGGACAGGCCCACTTCTTCAGCGATGACCTTGCCGCCCGTCAGGATGGCGATGTCTTCCAGCATGGCCTTGCGGCGGTCGCCAAAGCCCGGTGCCTTGACGGCCACCACTTTCAGGATGCCGCGGATGGTGTTCACAACCAGCGTGGCCAGCGCTTCGCCTTCGACTTCTTCGGCAATGATCAGCAGCGGGCGGCCGCCTTTTTGCACGGCTTCCAGTGTGGGCAGCAGCTCGCGGATGTTGCCAATCTTCTTGTCGAACAGCAGCACGTAAGGGTTCTCAAGAATCGCGGCCTGCTTCTCGGGGTTGTTGATGAAGTAGGGGCTGAGGTAGCCGCGGTCGAACTGCATGCCTTCGACCACGTCCAGTTCGTTGTCCAGGCTCTTGCCGTCTTCGACGGTGATTACGCCCTCTTTGCCCACCTTGTCCATGGCGTCGGCAATGATCTTGCCGATGGACTCATCGCTGTTGGCAGAGATGGAGCCAACCTGGGCAATTTCTTTGCTGGTGGTAGTGGCTTTGCTGGCCTTTTTCAGTTGCTCGACCAGCGCTGCCACGGCCTTGTCGATGCCGCGCTTGAGATCCATCGGGTTCATGCCGGCGGCCACATACTTCATGCCCTCGCGCACGATGGCCTGGGCCAGCACGGTGGCGGTAGTGGTGCCGTCACCGGCGTTGTCGCTGGTTTTGGAAGCGACTTCCTTGACCATTTGTGCGCCCATGTTCTGGAGCTTATCTTTCAACTCGATCTCTTTGGCGACCGACACGCCGTCTTTGGTCACCGTGGGCGCGCCAAAGCTGCGCTCCAGCACCACGTTGCGGCCTTTCGGGCCTAGTGTGGTCTTGACCGCGTTGGCCAGAATGTTCACGCCTTCCACCATACGTGCACGGGCATCCGCGCCGAAAACTACGTCTTTTGCTGCCATTTGTGTGGCTCCTGAAAATATGAATAAAAAATGGCTCTAACGCAAGGGCAACATGCGTGAGAAGCTATTAAATTAAGAGTTTTTGAAGGTTGCGGAAGAGCTTACTTCTCGACCACAGCAAACAGGTCTTCTTCTTTCATCACCAGCAGCTCATCGCCGCTGACCTTGACGGCCTGGTGGCCGTATTTGCTGAACAGCACGCGGTCACCCACCTTGACGTTCATGGCCTGCAATTCACCTTTGTCGTTTTTCTTGCCCGGGCCGACGGCCAGCACTTCGCCCTGATCGGGCTTTTCGGCTGCATTGTCGGGAATGACGATGCCCGAGGCGGTTTGGGTTTCGCTCTCCAGGCGCTTGACGATCACGCGATCGGCGAGAGGACGCAGCTTCATGAGTTCTCCTAAGTACAAGATATGAAAAGGGTTGTGCCTGATTGAGGGGCTTTGAACAAACCCGCCACCTGGCTGCAATGCGATGGGGTGACAGTGCGTTTTGTTAGCACTCAACCTCAACGAGTGCTAATCATAAGGGCAAATACAGCCACTTCAAGAGCAAGGGGTTAAATGACATTCCGCAACTGGACTTGGGTTTTTACGTCACTGAAGTTGGACTTCTGTTGGTGCCGGGGGTCAGTGACTCAAGGATAGCTTCGGTTGTATGCATTCGTTGAAGGCTGATCTCGGTCGTTCGTGGTTCAACCATTATGGCCCGCTAGAACCAATTGACTACATTCCGTCGGCCGAGGCCGAAAGCCGAAGTCAGCAGACTATCCTAGCCTGACTTACGCCAACCAGTTTCCACGAAATCCGGGGTGGTTCAGGGCAGACTGGATGGCAACAGTGGGTCAGGATGGTGTAGGAATCAATAGGATGATGGTGAAGCGGCTGCTGTGGAAATGCAAATATTCGCCGGTTTAGGCCGACGCTCCGGTGGAACTGGTGCTGAAGCAGGCGGCGACGATTGGGGATGGGTGAATGAAGTCACTTGACGCAATTGGCTCGGCGTGTTGATTCCCCGTCATCGTCCAATGCGGCTTGACCGTCACGTCAGCCAGATGCACGCTGCCATGCGGCCGCTGCCGCCTAACGCAGCCTGATCGCGCCGGTACGAAAAAAAATGCGCTGGCTGCGCCACGGTGCACCAGCGCGCGCTGCCGTCGTTGCCAAACACGCGCGTGACGCCCTGCACAGCCAGGCGGCGGCGCGCCAGGGCGGGCAGATCGGCCAGGTATTGACCCGCGCCCAACGGCTGAAAGCATGTCACCGCGCTCGCGTCCTGCGCAACAAAAGCATCACGCACTTCAGCACCCACCTCAAACGCGCTGGGGCCGATGCAGGGGCCAAGCCAGGCCATCACTTCATGAACCTCGTCTTCATTGAATTCATTTTTGATAGCGCCCTGCGCCTGCTGAGCATACGCTAGCGCCCTAAAACGCTCCAAGGTCTGCTCCAGCACCCCCGCTGCCAGTCCGCGCCAACCCGCATGCGCTGCCGCCACCACGCTGCCCGTCGCGTTGGTGAAAAGCACCGGCAAACAGTCGGCCACCATCACCGTGCAGGCCACGCCGGGCTGAGCACACACCGCCGCGTCGGCCTGCACGCCGTCGGCGGTATCTAAAACCAACTGCGCCACCTGCACACCGTGCACCTGCTGCATGAACACGGGCCGCGCGCCGCCTTTCTGTGCCATTGCCCGCATCAGCCGCTGCCGGTTCGCTGCCACCGCAGCAGGCGCATCGCCCACATGGTCACCCAGATTGAAAAACTGGCGTGGTGCGGTTGAAGCGCCGTCTTGCACACCGCCCCCCCGCAGCGTGAACATGGCCCGCACACGGGGCGGTGCAGGCCAGTCGGGTTGCAGCGCCGGGATGTGCAAAGACATCACACCTGGGCGTCCGGGCAAGCCGAAGGCTGCGCCTGCTGAAAAGCGGGCAGCGCCATGCAGGCATCGAACACCGCCATGGTGCGTGGCAAGCCCCCCAGGTCACAGTCAAAGCGCTGGGCGTTGAAGATTTGTGGCACCAGGCAGCAATCGGCCAACGTCGGCGCATCGCCGTGGCTGAATGCGCCCTCTTGCGGGTGCTGGGCCAGTTGCGCTTCATACGCCTGCAAGCCCAGCCGCACCCAGTGGCGGTACCAGCCGTTCTTGGCGTCATCGGTCACTTTCAAATCACGCACCAGATATTTCAGCACCCGCAGATTGTTCAGCGGATGCACCTCACACGCCACGATTTGCGCCAGCGCACGCACCCGCGCCCGGCCCAGCGCGTCGCCCGGCAGCAGCACAGGCTGCGGATAGGCTTCGTCCAAATATTCAATGATGGCCATCGATTGCGTCAGCCGCTGCCCATCATCCAATTCCAGCACCGGCACCAGTTGCTCGGCAGTAATGGCCGCAAATTCAGCCTGCTTTTGCTCGCCCTTGACCAGATGCACCGGCACGTAGCCATACGTCAGCCCTTTGAGCTGCAACGCAATGCGCACGCGAAAAGAGGCTGATGAGCGAAAGTAGTTGTAAAGCTTCATGCCAACCAAGCATACCGAGTGCAAGGCTGGTGATGCAAATGCATGGGTAAAGAAAAGGCCGCTCGCAGCGGCCTTTTGAATGACGAAGCCAGCGCTTCGGTCGTTCAGCGCGGCGTGCCCACAGGCGTTCCCACCGGGGTATTGCCTGGCGCGCCCGCCTGGGCTACGCGTTCAGCCAGGAAGATTTCTACCCGCCGGTTGGCGGCGCGGCCTGCTGCGGTGCCGTTGTCGGCAATGGGTTCGTACGAGCCACGGCCTGCGGTCTGAACGCGGCTGGCCGCCACACCCCGCGCCGACAGATAGTCACGCACGCTGTTGGCGCGCTGCACCGACAACGGGTTGTTGATGGCATCGGTACCGGTGGAATCAGTGTGGCCAATGATGGTGATTTCCATGTTCGGCTGTTGATCCAGCCCCTGCGCAAACTGGTCCAGCACGGGCTGCAGATTGGATCGGATGGCGGCGCTGCCGGTATCGAACGACACGTCGCTGGGGATGTTCAACTTCAGTCTGTTGTCGGCGGTCTGCGACACCTGTACGCCCGTGCCCGCTGTGGCCTGCTGCATCTGCTGGCGTTTGTTCTCCATGTATTTCGACCAACCGTAGCCGCCCAAAGCGCCTACGCCCGCGCCAATGGCAGCACCTTTGCCATCGCCAATCAGGCCACCAGCCACGGCCCCCACACCTGCGCCAATGGCGGTGTTGCGTTGCGTTTCGGTCATATTGGCGCAGCCGCTGATCAGCAAAGCCGCTGCGGTGGCACTGGCGATCGCCAGATGGTGTGGGGTAGCAATAAACGATTTCATAGCACTTTCCCTTTCTTCCGAACACACTCAGGATGGGAATTTGACAAGCCAAACCCCCTGCAAGACGCACTGTAATTCAGTGGGTCAACAGCGCGCAAGGTTGTAAGTGCTGGTCTTCAATGTCTTGGCCCAGCAGATAGCAACAAGACGTTAATGCACAAGCGCCTGCCTATCCAAACCGGCTCTCGCATGAAGCTTCATCTCTTGACGCCCATGTCTTGGCACTACACTGCCAGTCACATGCATCACCGCGCCATCAAACACTGCCGCCAATGCGGCACCGCCGTGCACTCGCGCATACCTGACGACGGCGACACCCGCGAACGTGCCGTTTGCCCGGCCTGCGGCACCATTCATTACATCAACCCGCTGCTGGTGGTGGGCACCGTGCCTTATCTGGGCGATCAGGTGCTGCTGTGCAAACGCGCCATTGAGCCACGCTACGGCAAGTGGACTTTGCCGGCCGGTTTCATGGAAATGGACGAAGCCATGGACGAAGGTGCCGCGCGTGAAACTGCTGAAGAAGCGGGTGCCGAGGTCGATATTGGCCCCTTGTTCAGCACCCTGAGCGTGCCGCGCGTGGGCCAGGTGCACGTGTTTTATCTGGCCCGCCTGCGGCACGACCGCTTCAACCCCGGCACTGAAAGCCTGGAGGCATGCCTGTTTGACGAAGCGGGCATTCCGTGGGACGAGATCGCCTTTCCCACCGTGCGCGAAACGCTGCGCCGCTTCTTTGATGACCGCCGCCGGGGCAGCTTCGGGCTGCACGACCTGCGCATTGGCTGAAGCGACGCGGCGCATCCCAAAACCATGAGCGTGCGGCTGCCTGAACTTGCGGTGCTGGTGCCTGGTGAGCCGTTTCCGCCGCTGGACCAAACGTGGCCCGACAACTCCCCGGCTCCAGGCTTGCTGGCCATAGGCGGCGCGCTGGATGCGCCGACTTTGCTGGCCGCGTACCGCCACACGGTGTTCCCTTGGTTCAACGCGGATGAACCCATCTTGTGGTGGAGCACCAACCCACGCATGGTGCTGCACCCTGACCGGCTGCGCCTGCACAGGTCACTGCGCAAGACCATCCAGCGCTTTCGTGCCGACGCACGCTGCCAAATACACTTCAACACAGCGTTTGATCAAGTCATCGCCGCCTGCGCCGCCATGCAGCGCCCCGGCCAGAATGGCACCTGGATCGGCCCCGAAATGCAGGCGGCCTATATCCAGTTGCATGCCGCAGGCCATGCGCACAGCGTCGAAACCTGGGTGGACGGCCAACTGGTGGCGGGGCTGTACCTGGTGTCCATCGGGCAGGCGGTGTTTGGCGAATCGATGTTCACCCAGGTCTCAGACGGTTCAAAAATAGCGCTGGCCGCACTGGTGGCCTTTTGCCGCATGCACGGGCTGCCGCTGATCGATTGCCAGCAAAACACCGAACACCTGGCTTTCATGGGCGCGCAAGAGATGCCCCGCGACGACTTCGCCCAACACGTGCAAGCCCTCACCGCCCTGCCCGCACCAGTCTGGAAATTCGACCCCGTATACTGGAATGCAATCCTGCCCACGAGCACCCACCCACCGTGACGCACCTCAAGGATCTCCCGCTTCAGGCGCTTCAGTTTTATGCCACCGCGCCCTATCCGTGCAGCTACCTGCCGGAGCGGCAAGCGCGCTCGCAAGTGGCCACACCCAGCCACCTGATCAACAGTGACACCTACTCCAGCTTGGTGCAAGCGGGCTTTCGGCGCAGCGGCATGTTCACCTACCGGCCGTATTGCGACGGCTGCCATGCCTGCATGCCAATGCGCATTTGCGCGCAAACCTTCAAGCCATCACGCAGCCAGCGACGCGCCCGCGCGCAGCATGCCAACTTGCAGGTGCGCGTGCTCAAACTGTGCTACCTGCCTGAACATTACCAGCTCTACTTGCGTTACCAAACAGGTCGCCACAGCGGCGGCGGCATGGATCAGGACAGTGCCGATCAATACGCGCAGTTTCTGCTGCAAAGCCACGTCAACTCGCGCCTGATCGAGTTTCGTGAGCCATGCCCGAGCGGCGGCCTCAGCCCGTTGCGCATGGTCGCCATCGTCGACGTGCTGAATGACGGCCTCTCGGCGGTCTACACCTTTTACGACCCCGATCCCCGCGCCAGCTACGGCACCTATGGCGTGCTGTGGCAGATCGAGCAGGCCGCCTCAATGGGGCTGCCTTACGTGTACCTGGGCTACTGGATCGAAGGCAGCGCCAAGATGGCGTATAAGGCACGCTTTCGCCCGGCCGAGCGGTTGACAGACGGTCAATGGCAGCCCTGCGATACCGTCTGACACGCCCCAAAAATCACCGAATCCGATGCGTAAATCCCCACCCAACGCCCACACCACTCCGACCATTCAGGTCATTGAACGCATGTTCGCGTTGATCGACGTGCTGGCCGCGCACGAAGACCCCATGTCGCTGAAAGACATCAGCCAGCAAACCGGTCTGCACCCATCGACCACCCACCGCATCTTGAACGATCTGGCCGTCGGCCGCTTCATAGACCGCCCCGAGGCCGGTACCTACCGCCTGGGCATGCGCCTGCTGGAGCTGGGCAACGCGGTGAAGGCACGCCTGAACGTGCGCGATGCGGCACTGGAGCCGATGCGCGATCTGCACAAGCTGATCCAGCAACCGGTGAACCTGAGCGTGCGCCAGGGCGACGAAATCGTCTATATCGAGCGCGCCTACAGCGAACGCTCGGGCATGCAGGTGGTACGCGCCATTGGCGGGCGTGCGCCGCTACATTTGACGTCCACCGGCAAGCTGTTTTTGGCCGCCGAAGACGCACAGCGCGTGCGCGCCTACGCCACCCGCACGGGCCTGGCCGGGCACACGCGCAACAGCATCACCCAGTTGCCCGCACTAGAGCGCGAGCTGGTACGCGCCCGCCACGCGGGCGTAGCGCACGACAATGAAGAGTTGGAATTGGGCGTGCGCTGCATGGCCGCAGGTATTCACGACGACCAGGGGCGGCTGGTGGCGGGCCTGTCCATCTCAGCCCCGGCTGACCGGCTGGACGATGACTGGCTGCCCAAACTGCAACACACGGCGCAACAGATTTCGCTGGCGCTGGGCCATCAGCAGACCGGGCGTTAACCACCGGCACCCGTTAGAGCGTGTTCAACGTCTCAGCGTGAGGGGTGTGGGATGCGGATCGGGATGGGCTGCAAGGCGCAAACCGCCCGAGGCCGCGCCCACACACCCGCGCAGAGATGTTGAACACGCTCTTACACACCAACAACAAGGGCCGCACCCAGCAGCCCTTGTTACTTGCGCAACACCCGTCAATAAAAACAGGCTGTAACGCTTGCGTAGTAAACCTTATAAGCTATCAATATAGAAGCAAATCAGCCTGAATAATGGCTGCTCACCACCGTATTGGCTGGGTGTTGCAGCTCCACCCAGCGGC
Source organism: Ottowia sp. (assembly GCF_047975795.1). Taxonomy (GTDB): domain Bacteria; phylum Pseudomonadota; class Gammaproteobacteria; order Burkholderiales; family Burkholderiaceae_C; genus Ottowia. Next base: position 86,708 of record NZ_JBKEEE010000080.1, read on the forward strand.
GCACGCGCTCGGCGTCGGCCAAGCGGCTGTATTTGCCGGACGAATCCAGAAACACCATGATCAGTTTGCGGCCCGCTACATTGGCTTGCATGACCAGGCAACGGCCTGCCTCAGAGATGTAGCCGGTTTTTTGCAGACCAATTTGCCACTCGGGGTTGTGCACCAGGCGGTTGGTGTTGTTGTACTGCACGACACGGTCACCTACGGCCACTTCATAACCGGTGGAAGTTGTCAATTGGCGCAGCAGCGCGTCTTTGGAAGCAGCCGCCACCAGCGTGGCCAAGTCGCTGGCACTGGAGCGGTTGGCGCTGGACAGGCCCGTGGGTTCCACATAGCGCGTGTCCTTCATGCCCAGCATGATGGCGCGCGCGTTCATCAGGCTGACAAAACGGTTCATCCCGCCTGGATAGGTGCGGCCCAACGCATGGGCAGCGCGATTTTCGCTGGACATCAGCGCCAGATGCATCAATTCACCCCGGGTCAGCGTGGTGCCCACCGTCAAGCGCGAGCGGCTGCCTTTTTCGGTGTCCACATCTTCTGCGGTGATGGCAATGGATTCATCCAACGGCAGGCGGGCGTCGGACACGATCAGCCCAGTCATCAGCTTGGTGATGGAGGCAATGGGCAGCACCGCATGATCGTTCTTGCTGAACAGCACTTCATTGGTGTCCTGATCCATCACCAGGGCCACGCTCGACTTCAAATCCAGCGGATCAGCCGTTTCGTGCAAACCGGCCATTTGCCCCAAAGACAAACGCGGCAGACGCTCAGCCTCGGTGGTGGCGTTGCGGGCACTCAAACTCAGGCGGGTTTTGCGCGACGCCAGGCTGGCTCCGCGCGGACTGCTGCGCTTGGCTGCCAGCGTGGTTTTGGTGCGGCCTTTGCTTTTGGCCGTGGTTGTCGATTTGGTTTTGCGGCCTGCGGATCGGGTGGCCTTTTGGGTAGATACCGTCTTTTTCGCGCGAGCCTTCGGTGTGGATGCGTTTTTACTGACCGGGCGTTTGGCTGTCTTCGACGACGCCTTGGTGGTTTTAGCCACTTTGGCGGTATTTTTCTTGGCCGAAGCAGCGCTGGCCTGCGACAGTGGCGTCAACGCCATCAGGATGCTGGCGACCAGTACACCGACGCCACGCATCCAGAAAATTACCCGTTTGCCGATTGCCCTGTTTGTCATCAGAGACCACCTCGCCACATCAAAAAACCACAGATTGAAGCGAGAGTGTATCCAAACACAAAAACACATGCAATATCAGTAACTTGCAATTAGTTCATGATTTACTTTCAGAACTTACGGCGTTAAGCCTAGCCTTGAGCCGCCACGCGCTCAGCTTTGCTGTGTAACTTGTTGAGAGCACTCAGATAAGCCTTGGCTGAGGCGACCACGATGTCGGGGTCGGCCCCCACGCCATTGACCACCCGGCCGCCATTTTGCAGGCGCACCGTGACCTCGCCCTGGCTTTCGGTCGAGCCGCTGGTAATGGCATTCACCGAATACAACAAAAGTTCTGCGCCGCTTTTGACGTGCAACTCAATCGCTTTCAGCGAGGCATCCACCGGGCCATTACCCTCAGCCTGGCCCTTGAACTCGGCACCGTCGATGGTGAACACCATTTCCGCCTGCGGGCGCTCACCCGTTTCGCTGCGCTGGTTCAGCGAAATAAAGCCGTACTGCTCCTTCTCAGCCGTCACGCTTTCATCGGTGACCAACGCCAGAATGTCTTCGTCAAAAATTTCACTCTTGCGGTCAGCCAGCTCTTTGAACTTGGCAAACGCAGCCATGATCTCACCTTCAGACTCCAGCACCACCCCCAGTTCCTGCAGGCGCTGCTTGAACGCATTACGCCCACTGAGCTTGCCCAGCACGATCTTGTTGGCGCTCCAGCCCACGTCTTCAGCGCGCATGATCTCGTAGGTGTCGCGCGCCTTCAGCACGCCATCCTGGTGAATACCGCTGGCGTGCGCAAACGCGTTGGCCCCCACCACGGCCTTGTTGGGCTGCACCACAAAACCCGTGGTGTGGCTGACCATCTTGCTGGCGGCCACGATCTGCGAGGCGTCCACGCCCACGTTCAGCCCAAAGTAATCACGGCGCGTCTTTACCGCCATCACCACCTCTTCCAGCGAACAATTGCCCGCGCGCTCGCCCAGGCCGTTGATGGTGCATTCGATTTGCCGCGCACCACCGAGCTTCACGCCCGCCAGACTGTTGGCCACGGCCATGCCTAAGTCGTTGTGGCAATGCACCGACCAGATGGCCTGGTCGCTGTTGGGCACCTTCTCGCGCAGCGTCTTGATGAACTGGCCGTACAAATCGGGAATGGCATAACCCACGGTGTCGGGGATGTTGATGGTGCGCGCACCCTCTTTGATCACGGCCTCGCACACGCGGGCCAGAAAGTCGATATCGCTGCGGTAGCCATCTTCGGCGCTGAACTCGATGTCGTCCATCTGGTTGCGCGCAAAGCGCACGGCCAGCTTTGATTGCTCGAACACCTCATCGGGTGTCATGCGCAGTTTTTTCTCCATGTGCAGCGCGCTGGTGGCGATGAAGGTGTGAATGCGCGCCCGCGCCGCACCCTTGAGCGCCTCGGCCGCGCGCCCGATATCGCGATCGTTGGCGCGCGCCAGCGAACACACCGTGGAATCCTTGATGACATTGGCAATCGCCTGCACGCACTCAAAGTCGCCGTTGGAGCTGGCGGCAAAGCCCGCCTCAATCACGTCCACCTTCAGGCGCTCCAACTGACGCGCAATGCGCAGCTTTTCGTCCTTGGTCATCGAAGCGCCGGGCGATTGTTCGCCGTCGCGCAAGGTGGTGTCGAAGATGATGAGCTGGTCGGTCATGTCAGGTACTCCAAGGTAAGTCGTGGGGGCATCCGCAGGGAAAAAGGATCGAACAAAACAAAAGGCCCGCTGCGGGTGCAAACGGGCCTTTATGAGGAAAAGTTGCGTGCGCTACCGATCCCGCCCGTTCGGCGTGTTCAGTAGTAGAGCCAGCGACTTGTTCATGGTGTGCGAATGTAGCACAGACTTTGCCGCCTTGTGCGCAGCCCTTGGCCAGCGCTGTCGCGCAGGCGTTGCCTCAGTCATGGTGTAGACCACGTTCATCAGGCTCGTCGGTGGAGGTGCTGACCATGCTCACGTGCTGGCCGCGCGCCTTGCGCACGCCATAGATCACGTAGCCAGACAGCGCGTAGATGACAAAAATCAGAAACAGCAGCGTCGCCGGTTCAATACTGACCACGGCCAGCAACAAGGCCACCGCCACCAGCACGGCAAAGGGCACACTGCGGCGGCCACCAAAATCCTTGAAGCTGTAGTACGGAATATTGGTGACCATGGTCAGCCCGGCGAACAGGGTCACGCCAAACATCAGCCACGAAAAATCACCCCGTGCCACGCGCGCGCCGCCCAGTGCGGTCATGAACTCGCGAAACAGCGGCACCTCGCGGTGAGCATCCACCATGGCGCTGGTCAACCAGATAAAGCCCGCCACCAACGCCGCCGCCGCAGGCGAAGGCAGGCCCTGGAAGTAGCGCTTGTCCACCACCGCCGTGTTGACGTTAAAACGCGCCAACCGCAACGCCGCACAGGCACAATAGATAAAGGCCGCAAACCAGCCCGCCCGACCCAGCGGCTGCAAGGCCCACTGGTAGGCCACCAGCGCCGGGGCCGCGCCAAAGCTGACCATGTCCGAGAGCGAATCCATTTGCTCGCCAAACGCGCTCTGGGTGCCGGTAATGCGGGCCACGCGGCCATCCAGGCTGTCGAGCACCATGGCGGCGAAGATGCCGGTGGTGGCTTCGGCAAAGCGGCCATTGATGGCCATGACCACGGCGTAAAAGCCGCCAAACAGCGCCGCCAGCGTGAACAGGTTGGGCAGCACATAGATGCCCTTGCGGCGCGCACGCGCCACGCGCGCCTCAGGCGGGCCGACGCGGCCTTCAGATGGGGGCGGAGTTTGAAGATTCATCAGTGTTAAAGAAGCCTTTAGCGCCTGTTCATCAAACGCCAAAGCTATCATTTAAGTAGCTTATCGATTGCAAAAGCAGTATTTGCCAACTCGCATGTCCCAGTGTACGCCCAGCGCTGCCCGGGCAGCAAAAAAACGGGGCCACCGCAATGGGTGGCCCCGGCAGACTGGGCACAGCGTAGCAGTTGCCTCTTAACTTGCCTCTTAGTTCCGGCTCTGATCCACCAGCTTGTTCTTGGCGATCCAGGGCATCATGGCGCGCAACTGGCCACCCACCTGCTCGATGCTGTGGTCGGCCATGTTGCGGCGGCGTGCGGTCATGGCCGGGTAGTTGGTGCGGCCCTCGGTGATGAACATCTTGGCGTAGTCACCGTTCTGGATGCGCTTGAGCGCGTGGCGCATGGCCGCACGCGACTGCTCGTTGATGACCTCGGGGCCGGTGACGTATTCGCCAAACTCGGCGTTGTTGGAGATCGAGTAGTTCATGTTGGCAATGCCGCCTTCATAAATCAGGTCAACGATCAGCTTCAGCTCGTGCAGGCACTCGAAATAGGCCATCTCGGGCGCATAACCGGCTTCGGTCAGGGTCTCATAGCCCATCTTGATCAGCTCAACCGCGCCACCGCACAGCACCGCCTGCTCGCCGAACAGATCGGTCTCGGTCTCTTCCTTGAAGTTGGTCTCGATAATGCCGGCCTTGCCGCCACCGTTGGCCATGGCGTAGCTCAACGCCAGATCACGCGCCTTGCCGCTCTGGTCTTGGTGCACGGCCACCAGGTGCGGCACGCCGCCGCCCTGGGCGTAGGTGCTGCGCACGGTGTGGCCGGGTGCCTTGGGGGCCACCATCCACACGTCCAGATCGGCGCGCGGCACGACCTGGTTGTAGTGCACGTTGAAGCCGTGCGCAAAGGCCAGCGAAGCACCCTTTTTGATGTTCGGCTCCACGTTGTTCTTGTACACCTCGGCGATCTGTTCATCGGGCAGCAGGATCATCACCACGTCGGCTGCCTTGACAGCGTCGTTGACTTCCAGCACGTTCAAACCGGCCTTGCCCACCTTGTCCCAGCTGGCACCGCCCTTGCGCAGGCCAACCACGACCTTCACGCCCGAGTCGTTCAGGTTTTGCGCATGCGCATGGCCTTGGCTGCCATAGCCGATGATGGCGACGGTCTTGCCCTTGATCAGGCTCAGGTCGCAGTCTTTGTCGTAGAACACTTTCATGGTTTCTCCTGGGTGAGTGTCAGAATTAAAACTAGAACAAATTAGCCGTTTAATTCGCACCATTTGGTGAAGAATTAGGCCAAAGGTTAAATGTCATGCTGTATCCAAATCGCTTGGCTTCGCGCCAGCTTTTTCGGTCACGTTTTCTCGTCAAATCCACCTTCTTGACGCGGGTTGATTCCACATCGCCCGCAATAATCCATTCGGAGCCAAGGTAATGTCGACACAATGCCTCGGTGCCCTCCAAATCTCGAAAGTCAATCCAGCACTCCACAAATGCACCTGCCACATTCGATGGCAATCCCTCCGGCCAAGCATCGGGATTAGGCGTCACTTCGCAAACGAAATGCTGCATCGCGCAATACGGTTGCCGTCAAACCCTCAACAACCGCTCTCCCCGCCCGATCCCGCTGGCACCAGTGCGCACAGTCTCCAGAATGGCGGTTTTGTCGATGGCATTCAAAAAGGCGTCGTTCTTGCCCTGGTCGCCGGTCAGCTCAATGGTGTAGCTCTTGTCGGTGACGTCGATGACGCGACCGCGGAAGATGTCGGTGGTGCGCTTGATTTCTTCGCGCTCTTTGCCCACCGCACGCACCTTGACCATCATGTGCTCGCGCTCGATGTAGCTGCCTTCGGTCAAGTCGACCACTTTCACCACCTCGATCAGGCGGTTCAGGTGTTTGGTGATTTGCTCGATGGTTTCGTCCGAGCCGCGCGTTTGGATGGTCATGCGTGAGAGGCTTTCGTCCTCGGTCGGCGCGACGATCAGCGACTCGATGTTGTAGCCCCGGGCTGAGAACAGGCCCACCACGCGGGACAGCGCGCCCGCTTCGTTTTCAATCAATACGGCGATGATGTGTTTCATGTGTCGATTCCTCTTTTTGCGACGGCAAGCAACCTTCAACAGGTCGCAGAAACTGCCGTTTTCGCCACCCTCCCCCGCCGCCGGTAAGCGAAGCGGGCTTGGTGGGCAATAGATTCATCTTGAAAAAAAAGTTGAGATAATTGCTATTATAAAAGTAGCTTATTTCGCTTGTCACACAAGCGTTAGAAGCGCATTTGACTTATAAGTCCTCAGACCCCAGCAGCATTTCGGTGATGCCCTTGCCCGCCTGCACCATGGGAAAGACGTTTTCGGTCGGATCGGTGCGGAAGTCCATGAACACGGTGCGATCTTTGAGCTTGCGCGCCTCGCGCAGCGCAGGCTCCACATCTTGCGGGCGCTCAATCAACATGCCGACGTGGCCATAGGCTTCGGCCAGCTTGACGAAGTTGGGCAGCGCGTCCATGTAGCTGTGGCTGTAGCGGCCGGAATATTCAATTTCCTGCCACTGGCGCACCATGCCGAGGTAACGGTTGTTGAGCGAGACGATCTTGATGGGCGTGTTGTATTGCAAGCAGGTGGACAGCTCCTGAATGCACATCTGCACCGAGCCTTCACCGGTGACGCAATACACCTCGCTGTCAGGCCGGGCCAGCTTGATGCCCATGGCATACGGAATGCCTACGCCCATGGTGCCCAACCCGCCAGAGTTGATCCAGCGGCGCGGCTCATTGAACTTGTAGTACTGCGCTGCCCACATCTGGTGCTGGCCAACGTCGGAGGTGACGTAGGCATCGGCGTCCTGGGTCATGTTCCACAGCGTTTCGATCACGTGCTGAGGTTTGATGACTTCGGTGTTGGCGCGGTCGTAACTCAGGCAATCGCGCGCGCGCCAGCCTTCGATTTGCTGCCACCAGTCGGCCAGCGCGGCTGCATCAGGCAGTGCGGGCTGCACAGCGCCTTCGCGGATCATGCCGATCATGTCGGTCAGCACGTCTTTCACGTCGCCTACGATGGGCACGTCCACCCGCACACGCTTGGAAATGCTGGACGGGTCGATGTCGATGTGGATGATCTTGCGATCCACCGATGCGAAGTGCTTGGGGTTGCCGATCACGCGGTCATCAAAGCGCGCGCCTACGGCCAGCAAGACGTCGCAGTTTTGCATGGCGTTGTTGGCTTCCCAGGTGCCGTGCATGCCCAGCATGCCCAAAAAGCGTTGATCGGTGGCCGGAAAAGCCCCCAACCCCATCAGCGTGTTGGTGACGGGGTAGTTCAGCAAATCCACCAAAGCACGCAATTCGGGCGATGCATTGGCCAGCAGCACCCCACCACCGGTGTAGATGTAGGGCCGCTTGGCCGACAGCAACAGTTGCAGCGCTTTGCGGATCTGACCGCTGTGCCCTTTTTTGACCGGGTTGTACGAGCGCATCGACAGCTTCTCGGGATAACCGGCGAACGCGGTCTTGTTGAAAGACACGTCCTTCGGAATATCCACCACCACCGGGCCGGGGCGACCCGAGCGTGCGATATGAAAGGCTTTTTTCATCACATCGGCCATGTCGCGCACGTCTTTGACCAAAAAGTTGTGCTTGACCACCGGGCGGGTAATGCCCACGGTGTCGCATTCCTGAAAAGCGTCCAGGCCAATCGCGGCGGTGGGCACCTGGCCGGAAATGATGACCATGGGGATCGAATCCATGTAGGCCGTGGCAATGCCAGTCACTGCGTTGGTCAAACCGGGGCCGGACGTGACCAATGCCACACCCACGTCGCCCGTGGCACGGGCATAGCCATCGGCGGCGTGCACGGCGGCCTGTTCGTGACGCACCAGCACATGCTGGATGGTGTCTTGCTTGTAAAACGCGTCGTAGATGTGCAACACCGCACCGCCGGGATAGCCCCAGACGTACTTGACGTCTTCAGCTTGCAGCGCTTTGACGAGGATTTCAGCGCCGCGGAGTTCTTGAGGAGTGTCTTGAGCGGCACTCTGCGAAGATGCAGCGGCGGCCGACTTGATTTCGGCTTTGGAGATTTCCATTTTGATCAACCTTTCGAGAATTTCTCTGACGAAAAACCTTGGGTGCCCCTTGCCAACCCTTGTGAGGCCGCTTCAGGACTTGAGACCACACACCATGAACGGCCATTGCTCAACCGTCGGGCGGTGACCCGTTTGCTTTCTTGAATGCAATCCACATTATCGCACTGCAGCATGGGCGGTGACAAACCGATGCAAAAAATCACCCCCAGCCAATGCCATAATTGTTGTCCAACACAAGAAATCTAGGGTTTTCTGGCTTGGCCGCAGCCTTCGACAAAACCCGCAGCAACCACCTCAAGCAGACGCCTTGGCCTCCGAACAAGAACTTTCCGATTTCCTCAAAAGCGTTGAGAAACGGGCGTTCAAGCGCGCGCTCTACCATGTGCGCGATGAAGACGCAGCTCTGGACATCGTGCAGGACAGCATGATGAAACTGGCCCACCATTACGGCGACAAGCCCCTGGCCGAGCTGCCCATGCTGTTTCAGCGCATTCTGTCCAACACCACCCTCGACTGGTTTCGGCGCCAGAAAACACGCAAGGCAGTGTTTTCCAACATGAGCGACTTTGAGTCGCTAGGCACCGACAACGACTTTGATCTGCTGGAAACCTTTGCAGGCGCGGCCACCAATGAACAAATTGAGAGCGCCGAAGACTCTACCCGCCGCGCCCAAATTCTTCACGAGATTGAGTTACAAATTCAAGCACTCCCAGGCCGTCAACGCGAAGCATTTTTAATGCGTTACTGGGAGGAAATGGATGTCGCAGAGACGGCAGTGGCGATGGGATGCTCGCAAGGCAGTGTTAAAACACACTGCTCGCGCGCAGTTCAGGCACTGGCCAAGGCTTTGCGCGCCAAAGGAATCGTGCCATGACCACACACACCAACACCATTTATACCGATGTACTACAGGCACGTTACAGTTTGCGTCTGAGTGCCCGCCTGTCAGCCGACCTGGATAACTTGCCCCATGGTGTGACCGAGCGCTTGCGCGTGGCACGCCAACAAGCGGTGATGCAGCGCAAAAAACCGCAAACCGTCACCCGTTTGCGCCGAGCAACAGAAATAGCCCACAACGGCCATACCGCCGCACTCCATGGAAGCGACGACCGCATGGGCTGGGCGGGCTGGCTGGCGTCAGGACTGATGGTTTTGGCGCTGACGATGGGATTGATGGCCATTAACAGCCAGCAAAACGACAACCGCGCCATTGAGGTGGCCGATCTGGACGCCGTACTGCTGACCGACGATTTGCCACCAGAAGCCTATGCCGATCCGGGTTTTTTGCAATACCTGAAAGCCGGGCGCGACCAGCAAAGCACCGCCCACTGACTGAAATCAGCCATTCTTTTCTCCTGTCCTTGATGTCTTCGCTGTTGCCTGCCCTGACTGTGGTCTGCCTTCTCGCATGGGCGTGGCCAGCACTGGCACAGCCAGCCCCGTCCCCCTCCCATACGGTCAACACCCAACTGGTAACAGACGCTGTCCATTGGGGGGCGTTAACGACGGAGCAGCGCAAAGCCTTGCGTCCTTTAGCCACGCTATGGCCCACGCTGGAGGCCGAACAGCAGCGCAAGTGGGTGGCACTGGCCAGCAATTTCAACCGCATGCGCGCTGAAGATCAAGCCACACTGCAAAGCCGCATGGCCGAATGGGCGCAACTGTCTCCTGCGCAGCGCACCCAGGCACGACTGAATTTTGGTGAAGCGCGCCGCGCCGCACCTGCCGATGAACGACGCGCCAAATGGGAGGAATACCAAGCACTTCCCACCGAAGAGCGCCAACGCCTGGCCAACACCCGCCCTGCCCGCCCCAGCGGCGCAGCGCCCGCATTACAGCCCACGCCTAATGTCCGCATCGTCCGTCCGTCTGCTGGAACTGGTGGACAGGACAATCCAGGCACGGGCGTGGCAACCGACAACACCCCTTCGGCTGGATCAGCCTTGCCCGTCCATCGCGATACCTTGCTGCCCCAATCGTCACGCTAATCAATGTCAACGGTGTCGCGCATGGGCATACCCAGAACACTCCTGGCGCATTAGCACTTCCTGACCGCATGAACGATCCAGCCACCATGGTGTCAACACCACAGCCCAGCCACAGCACGCCTGCACTGGTTGCGCCTTCATTGCGCCGTCGCATGGCCGCATGGCTTTACGAAGGCGTGTTGCTGTTCGGTATCGTGGTGCTACCCGGTCTGATTTTTGGCGTGCTCACCAACTCTCGACATGCACTGCAAAACCGGCATGCGCTGCAAGCGCTGTTATTCGTCGTGCTGGGCCTGTACTTCGTTTTTTTCTGGCGCAAAGGCCAGACACTGGCCATGAAGACCTGGCATATCCGTGTGGTTGATCGCCACGGCCAGCCAGCCACCGCCCGCATGGCCCTGTGGCGTTATGTACTGTCCTGGATCTGGTTCTTGCCGCCGCTGGCAGCCATTGCCCCCTTCACGCTGAGCGGCGGCGAGGTCACTGTGCTCCTACTGGGCTGGGTGGCCATTTGGGCTTTGCTCAGCCGCTTTCAGCCGCAGCGACAGTTCTGGCACGACATTTGGGCAGGCACACGCCTGATCGACATCCAGCCCGACCTGACCAAGCGCCGCAGTTAGAAATGGGCTTTCAGCCTCGCCCCGGTCTTTCACCGTTCACTTGATCGCTCACAATCAGCACATGAAGCCCACTGATTCCATCAATCCTCAAAAAGCCCGTACCGGGTGGAAAAGGTGGGCTTACGCCACCACCTATTCGCTCGCCGGACTGAAGGCGGGCTGGAATGAAACCGCATTTCGGCAAGAAGCCTTGGCTTCTATCGTGCTGGTGCCTGCCGCATTCTGGCTGGGTCGAGGATGGGCTGAAACCGCCCTCTTGGCTGGCTCAGTCATCTTGGTCATGGTCGTGGAGTTGCTCAACACCGCCGTCGAAGCGGTAGTCGATCGCGTCGGCTCGGAATGGCACGATTTGTCCAAGCGCGCCAAAGACATGGGGTCAGCCGCCGTGCTCCTGGCCTTGCTGCTGGCTGGCGGCATCTGGATCGCCGCTTTGTACGCGCGATGGATGACTTTCTGAAAGCCCTCTTCCTGCGCGTTTGATCTTTTTTGGGTTTGCGCAAAAGAAAACCCCAGCACGCCATCAAGAACAGCGCGTGGGGTCAACTGGATTTGCAGTTCAGTGTCAGCAGATCAATCGCTCAACTACAACCCTTTTACTTCGCTGCCACATAACTGCCTGGCGCTGCGCCCAGTGGTTTGTGCTTTTTCGACCCCAGTGTTGATGGCGCATCCACCAATTTGCCTGAACACTGCTGCATCCACGCACGCCAGTGTGGCCACCAACTGCCTTCTTGCCGGTTGGCTTGCGTGCGCTCGGCCCAGGCCATGGGATCGTCCTCAAGGGCTTTGCCGGAATAAAAGAAAGCTTTGGGCGCCCCTGGCGGGTTAATCATGCTTTGCAAATGGCCCGCATTGGCCAACACGAAAGTGGTGTCTGGGCCAAACAGCCGCGCCGTGCCGTAGCAGGCGCGCCAAGGCGTGATGTGGTCGGTGACGCCACCGATCACATAGGCCCCCAGGCGCACTTTGCGGAAATCAATCTTCTCGCCCGCAATCTCCAGCGTATTCGGATTGATGAAGGGGTTTTTCTCCACCATGTCCAGCAAGTCGCAGTGATACTGGCCCGGCAGCCGGGTGACGTCGGCATTCCAGGCCAGAATATCGAATGCTGGCGGCTTGTTGCCCAGCAAATAGTTGTTGACCCAGTAGTTCCAGATCAGGTCATTCGGACGCAGCCACGCAAACATCGACGCCATTTGCTCACCCAGCACCAAGCCCTTGCTCTTTGAGCGCGCCTTGGCCGCCTTGATCGTGGTTGGGGTATTGAACAAGCCCAGCGTCGAATCCTGTAGCGATGCCTCGGTATTGAGCACGCACACCGCCCAGGTCGTGTTGACCACCTTGGTATCGCCCCGCGCGGCCAGCCAGCCCAGATAAGCGGCCAGCGTCATGCCGCCAGAGCAGCTTCCCCACATGTTGACGTCGGGGCTGCCGGTGATTTCTCTGGCCACATCGACAGCCGCATCCAGCGCCATGCAGTAATCTTCCAGGCTCCAGTCACGGTGTTCGATGGTCGGGTTGCGCCAGCTCACCACGAACATCTGCACGCCAGAATCGACCGTCCATTTGATCAGGCTTTTTTCGGGTGCCAGATCGATGGCGTAGTACTTGTTGACCTGGGGCGGACTCATCACCAGCGGCCGGGCATGAACCTGGGGGGTGGTGGGCGAAAACTGAAGCAGCTCGAACATGGGATGCCGAAACACCACCTGCCCAGGTGAAGTGGCCATGTTCTCGCCCACCTTGAACGGCGTGGCATCGACCTGGCTGGGCATCATGTTGTTGTAGCGAATATCGTTCAACAGATTACGCCATCCATCGAGCAGGTTCTTACCCCCGGTGTCGACGGTTTTGCGCACAGCAGCCGGGTTACCCATGGCAAAGTTGGTCGGTGCCAGAGCGTCCGTCACAAGGGTAGAAATAAACTGGGCACGACCCTTTTCGATATTGGTGAGGTTGGATTCTTCAATCGCCCCGGACAACGCCTTTTGCGTGGCCAGATAAATTTGCGCCAAACGAGAATACATCCAGCTTGACTTCCACGCCGGATCGACAAAACGCTTGTCCTTGGGGTCAGGTGCCAGCTCAGAGGAGCCTTGCATCACATCGCTCAAGTCCGACAAATAGCCTGCGTAGTGCTTCAGCGTCGATGCGGGTGCGCCGCTCAAACCTTTGTACAAGGCTTTGGCAGCCACCATCATGTCGCGTCCATTGAGGCCAATCAGGGGATTGACCGCCAGCGTGTTCTGCGAGGCTTGCGCGGCCAAATCTTCCATGGCCGCGCGCCCCGTCGGTGCCGAACGCGAAGCTTGAGGCGCAGAAGCCGTTGCTTCCTGCTGCGCCACGTCAATCTTTGATTTTTTGACTGGAGGACGTTTTTTGGCGGTAGCAGCGGCACCAGTGTCTTTAGCGGGCGCGCTGCGGCGAGCTGCTGGTTTGGCTTTGGCGCTGGTTTTCACGCTGGCCTTCGCACTGGCCTTTGTGCCGGTCTTGGCGCTGGCACGCTTGGCCGTACTGGAGCGTGCTGTTTTTTTGGCCGTAGCCGTGCCGCGCTTGGCGCTGGCTTTGGCGGCAGGTGTTGATGCGGGCGCCGATGTCGATGCAGAAGCAGATTCCAGCACGTCTTCTGCGCTGGCCGTGGTGTTGGTTGCCATTGGCATGTCTCCTTCGGTTTATGAATAGCAAGCTGGACTTCAGCTTATCAGCATCGCCAGTACCGTGGCAATCAATGCCGGCTTTTCTTCGTCTTCAATCTCGATGGTGTTTTCAATCGTCACCAGCGTGCGGCCATCGCCTTTGTCTTCCACTGCGGCCATCTTGATGCGATTGCGCACGCGCTTGCCAGCACGCACGGGGGCAATGAAGCGCACCTTGTCGATACCATAGTTCATCGCCTGCTTGACATCCAGGCGCGACAGCAGCACATCAAAGTTGGTAGGGGCCAGCAGCGACAGGGTCAAGTAGCCATGGGCAATGGTGCCACCAAACGGCGTTTCTTTGGTGGCTCGCGCCACGTCCACATGGATCCACTGATCGTCCTCAGTGCAATGGGCAAACTCGTTGATGCGAGGCTGATCAAGGGTAATCCATCTGGACACCCCCATCTCTTCGCCCACATGGGCAGTCAGCTCCATGGGTTGCAAGCGCTTTGGCTGGTTCAAGGTTGTCTCCTTTTATAGTGAATTAACGTGCCCCGAGCTTATCAAGCCCGATCCAGGAACTCTGACAAAGCTTTTGATGATGCCTCTGGCCGTGTCATCAGAAACAGATGGCCGCAATCGAACATTTCCAGCTCGCTGTTGGGAATCAGGCGGTTCATCATGCGCGCATTGAGCACCGGCACCAGCGGATCGTCAAAGCCGGCCATGATCAAAGTGGGTTGCTTGATTTTGTGCAGCCAGTGAAAGCTGGTCCAGCCAATCAAGGCCATCACTTGCAGGTAGTAACCTTTGCGCGACTGCCAGTGCACGTGCTTGAACAAAGTGGCTACCAGCCCTGGATTGTTACGACAATCTCCGCCATAAATATCGCCGCTGACCTGCTGCGCGTAGCCCTTGTTCATGTAGCGGCGCGGAGTGGCCATTTTGAGCGCCACACTGGGGTGGCTGGGCATCATGATCATGCCCATCGACGTGGCGCACAGCACCAGGCGGCGGCAACGATCTGGGTGGGTACGCACAAACTGCTGCGCCGCACCACCGCCCCACGAGATACCAAAAATATCGGCCTGATCGTGCTCGTAATGATCCAGGATGCCCGCCGCCAGATCGGCCATGGTGCGCAGGCTGTACGGTCGCTTGGGTAAGGGCGAATGTCCAACGCCAGGTACGTCAAAGGTGATCACTTCACGCTCAGGCATCCATGCTGCCACGGCACTGAGCAATTCGATGTTGCCGCCAATGCCATTGAACATGAACAGGGGCACGCCTTTGCCATTGCCGCGCTGCCTGCCAACGCGAACCTCTTGGTCACCCACGGTGACCATCTCGATCTCAAAGCGGTGCTCGTCGTACTGGTCATTGTTCGGCGAGATGACCTCGGGCGGGTGTGCGGGCATTTTTTTAGGCTTGGCCCGAGTGGTGGCAGTCTTGGCCTTTTTGGCCACGCGTGGAGCGCTGTGTGTTGCTGTAGATGCTGTCATGATGAAATATTGAAAACGTTTGAAATGATGGGCCTGCCCCAGACATCATGTCGCTCGCATGCGCGCAAGCCCATGCATCGGGCGCAGAAATATGAGTTCGGTTGTCAGTGCCATGCCATCAAAAACCCGGCAGGAGCGGCTTCTTGGCCGCCGCAGCAAACTCAAATGTTGTATCTGTTTCTATGTCTTCCTCCCGTACACAGTGGTTCATATCGTCAATGCAAGGCCAAGGGCGTTGAACGCTTGATTGGCTAGCTCACATACTTATGCCGCAAGTAATCCAGGTACGGCCTGGACGGCTCTGACACAAAGGGCGACAGCAAAGTCAGCGTGTAGTACGTGGCCAGCGCTGAATCAGAATGTCCTTTCGGTCGTTTGGGCATCATCCTTTTGAACGTGGTCCAGCACGTCATGGAAAACACCAGTTGCAGCGCCAGCATCTCCGCATCTTCCTCACTCATGCTTAATACACCTGCGGATCGAAGCCGTTGCATCTGGTTGCGCGTGGCCACCAGTTGGCGCCCCGTCAGTGCCTGAATGTCTGGCTCCAGTGCAGGATGCTCGGCCAGCAGATAGGCAATGTCACGGTACACAAACTGGTATTCATCAATCACCTCGTAAGTCAAATGCAGGGTCAGCCACAAATCGTCCAGGGCATCGGCATCCGCATGCGACTCAATGCACCCAGACAACCTGCTTTCAAACCGTCTGAACAAGGTGGTAACGATGGCATCCCGTGTCCTGAAGTGATAGTGCAGATTGCCTTGGCTCAACCCCAGCTCGGTCGCAATCCGGTGCGTCGTCACGCCAGCCAACCCTTCCTGATTGAACAGTTGCCGGCTGGCCTCCAGAATGCGGTCTCGGGTACGCAAAACCGTTACCTGCTCGAATCCGCAGACACCTTCGTTCCACCGTCACCCCGAGGCTTTCGCTTCTTGGGCGATGCAGTTGCGGCCTTGGCCGACGTACGTCTGGATGGGGCAGACGACTTGGCACGTTCCTTGGCTGGAGTTGCTTGCGATGCCCGCTCTTGCGACTTCGATGCACTGGCGCTCGATGACTGACTTGGCTCATCAGCCATACCCAACAGGGCAGACACCAGAGCATTGAGCACTTCCGGCGGGGGGTAGCCCAATCTGGCCAGGGAGCGCGCTACACGCTCATCAAGCACCGTCTCGAAATTCTGCGACGAGCTTTCAGCGCGCTCTTGATGATGCGTCTGGGTGCCCGGCAAAAACAGGGCATCAAAAATCCGCACCTGCCTGGCCAGCACGCCTTTGCTGGCACCCTTGAGCGCATTTACGCCCACGCTCAGCAAGGTTTTCGCGCGCTCCCTGTCTGAAGCACTGGCCTGGGCGTTGCGCTTTTTATCAGGCCGCGTTGTGGGCTTGTCCGAACCGGTCATGGGCACCTTTGAGCCGCAGCGCCTGAGGCTCAGGCTTTCTTGGCTGCGCGCTGGCGTGCTGCCGCCTTGGCGGCTGGCTTGACAGCAGCTTTGGTTGCAGGCTTGCGCTTGGCAGTCGTGCGCGGAGCGGCATGGGCTTTGGTGGCGGTGGCCTCTTGCTTGCCCGAAGAATGGGCACGCCGACCCAGGCGCCTGACACCACTGTCGACCGCAGCAGCGGCAAACAGCGACAGGTGCGCCACCGGCAGGCTGGCTTCGCTGGCCTTGTTGATCAGGTGTCCTGGCAAGGCAGCGTCGACACGCTCGGCCACTTTGGCCGTGCCTGCAATGCCGCGATGCAGGACATTGGCCGTCCAGTCCAGCAATTTGTGCGTCTGGCTGGAACGGAATTCACAGCCACGCACCACGCCACCGATCACACGGCTTTGTGCACCAATCACCTTGCTCTTGGCCCCGTCTTTGAGCCACGGCAGGCGCGCGTTGCTCACCGCCTTGTCCAGGCGTTTTTGGGTGGCGGCCAGCACGCGCTGGCTGCGGCTGCTCCACAAATCGTTCAGGCTCTGGCCTGCGTGCTGGTAATGCGTAACCACGTCTTGGGTTGCTTTGCTCAATGTTTGTACCGACATGATGAAACCTTTCTGTATCAAGGATATGGAAATAAGGGGCAGACCTTGATCTGCCATACCCTCATGATCTGCCTGTGCACATAGGGAGCGCAAACCAGGATTGTCAAAAACTTAGGTTAATTGACCTAAATGTTCACCAAACCCATCAAAACACCCCCGTAGCCAGCCCCGCGGCCAACCCTTCGCCCAGTTCGGCGCAGCGCTGCAAGTCTTGGGTGCCAATAGTTTTAGGGGCCAAAATGCGTTCAGGCGTCTGTGCCTGGGTGTTGACGATCAGCCCCGGTGCCACGGCGTTCAGACGCCAGCCGGTAGCAACGCGTTGCATTTGCCGCAAGGCATTGCTGCCATCGCTGCCTGCGCACACCATGACGGCATAAGGCCGACCGTTCAGGCGATCCAGCGCCGGGTAGTAACAGCGATCAAAAAAGTCCTTCATCAAGCCCGCCATCGCGGCCAGATTTTCAGGCGCGGCAAACAAGTAGCCGCTGGCTGCCAACACGTCGTCAGGGCCTGCTTGCACGGCCTGCAACAGACGCACGGTCACGCCTTCCTGTCCGCGCGCAGCCTGTGCCGCCGCTTCGGCCATCTGGCGGGTGCCGCCAGTCATGGAGTGGTAAACGATGAGCAAGGTTTTCATCGCCAACCAGCGTAGCATGAAGGTGCCCACCGCCAGCGCCCGGCTCCGCAGAATTGACGCATGTCATGGTTGGCCCTACAGCGGCCACCTAGCATGGGGCATTCATCGTCCACACATCTGCGCTGCCCATGTTCCGCATCTCCCACTTCATGCACGAGCTGGCCCAGGCCGAGGCCACCGGCAGCTACCCTGCGCCTGCACGGCGCGGTGCGCCGGGTGGCGTGCGACCAGGGCCGGTGGTGATCTGGAACCTGATCCGCCGCTGCAACCTCACCTGCAAGCACTGCTACGCCTTCAGCGCCGACCACGACTACCCCGGCGAGCTGACCACGGCCCAGGTGTTCGATGTCATGGACGACCTCAAGGCGTTTCGCGTGCCCGCGCTGATCCTCTCAGGCGGCGAACCGCTGCTGCGGCCCGACATTTTTGAAGTGGCCGAACGCGCGCGTCAATTGAAGTTTTACGTCGGCCTGTCCACCAACGGCACACTGATCGACCAGCCCTTGGCCGAGCGCATTCACGCCCACGGTTTTGACTACGTAGGCATCAGCTTAGACGGCATTGGGGCTACGCACGACAAATTCCGCCGTCTTGAAGGCGCGTTTGACCGTTCATTGAGCGCCGTGCGCCACCTGCAAAAACTGGGCACCAAAGTCGGCCTGCGCTTCACCATGACCGAGCTGAACGCGCACGACTTGCCCCCGCTGCTGCAACTGATGCAGGACGAAGGGGTGGACAAGTTCTATTTCAGCCACCTGAACTACGCTGGGCGCGGCAACATTCACCGCGGCAAAGACGCGCACCACCTGGCCACCCGGCAGGCCTTGGACTTGATGTTTGCCACCGCCTGGCGCAACGCCCAGGCCGGTGGGCAGCAAGAATTCGTCACCGGCAACAACGACGCCGACGGCATTTACCTGCTGCAATGGGTGCAGCAGCACTTGCCCCGCTGGGCCGATGCGGTGCGCGAACGCCTCATCGCCTGGGGCGGCAACAGCTCGGGCGTCAACGTGGCCAATATCGACAACCTGGGCGACGTGCACCCCGACACCATGTGGTGGCACCACCGGCTGGGCAACGTCAAGGCGCGGCCTTTCTCCGCCATTTGGCACGACCTGAGCGATCCGCTGATGGCGGGCCTCAAGCGCCGCCCGCGCCCCGTGCACGGCCGCTGCGGTGCGTGTCGCCACTTGGCCATCTGCAACGGCAACACCCGCGTGCGCGCCCATCAGGTCACGCGCGATGCCTGGGCCGAAGACCCCGGGTGCTACCTGAGCGACGACGAAATCGGCCTGCCCACCCCTGCTCAGGCGAACGTGGATCAAACCACACCCATGGCGCATCGGGTCATCCGGCTGAACGCCAGTATTTAAGCCATCATTTAAGTCAAATCACGCTCCAGCGCTTGTTCACATTGCGCAAACAGCTATGAAATCAAAAGCAACCGTCTGGCAGTCACTTGGCTTGTGCGCGCTTCTTGCGGCCTTGCCAAGCGTCGTCGCTGCCCAGACTGCATCCCCCACCCAACCAACCATCAATGTCCCCGCGCTTTACCAGCAGCACTGCGCCAGTTGCCACGGCGCGCAACGCCTGGGCGGCATGGGGCCTGCCCTGCTGCCCGAAAGTCTGGCGCGGCTTAAAAAAGCTGAAGCACTGAAAGTCACCACCGAAGGCCGCGCCGCCACGCAGATGGCAGGCTTTGCCGCACAGCTCAAGCCTGAAGAAATTGCGGCTTTGACCGACTGGATCTACACCCCCGTCAGTCCCGCCCCCACCTGGTCGGCCACCGACATCACCACCAGCCGCGTCGATGCGGCTGGCTGGCGCGACTGGCCTGCCCAGCCGCAGTGGCGCGCCGACCCGATGAACCTGTTCGTGGTGGTGGAAGCGGGCGATCATCACGTGTCGCTGCTGGACGGCGACAAGTTCGAGGTCATCCACCGCTTTGCCAGCCGCTTTGCGTTGCATGGCGGCCCCAAGTTCACACCCGACGGGCGCTACGTGTACTTTGGCTCGCGCGACGGCTGGATCACCAAATACGACCTGTACAACCTGAAAGTCGTGACCGAAGTGCGCGCAGGCATCAACATGCGCAACATCGCCGTCAGCGGCGATGGCCGCTACGTCATGGCCGCCAACTACCTGCCGCACACCCTGGCGCTGTTTGACGCCGATCTGAAACTGCTCAAAACCTACGATGCGCGCTCACTCGACGGCAAGAACACCTCGCGCGTATCGGCCGTCTACGACGCCGCACCGCGCCGCAGCTTTGTGGTGGCCCTGAAAGACATCCCCGAGCTGTGGGAAATCAGCTACGACCCCAAGGCACCGCCCATCTACGACGGCTTTGTGCACGACTACAAAATGTACGAAGGCATGCCCAAAGATGGTTTTTTAGGCGTGCGCCGTACCGCGCTGGATGAACCGCTGGACGACTTTTTCTTCAGCCAGAACTACGCTTACGCGCTGGGGGCTTCGCGCCCACACGCTGATGGCTCGCCCAGCGGGCAGGTGGTCAATCTGGACGTGCGCCGCAAAATCGCTGACTTGCCCATCGGCGGCATGCCGCACCTGGGATCGGGCATCACGTTTGACCACGGCAGTCGCCGCGTCATGGCCAGCCCCAACCTGAAAAGCGGCGACGTGACGGTGATCGACATGCAAAACTGGGGCCTGGTGGGCACCATCAAAACCCCCGGCCCCGGCTTTTTCATGCGCAGCCACGAGGCCACGCCTTACGCCTGGGTCGATTCCATGATGAGCGCGCAGGCCAAGGACACGCTGACCATCATCGACAAGCAAACGCTCAAGCCTGTGGCCAGCGTACGCACACCGGGCAAAACCCTGGCCCACATCGAGTTCGACAAAGCAGGCAAACACGCCCTGGCCAGCCTGTGGGAGATGGACGGCGCGCTCATCATCTACGATGCCGCCACCTTCAAGGAAGTCAAACGCCTGCCGATGAAAAAGCCTGTAGGCAAATACAACGTGCACAACAAAATCACGCGCTCGGAAGGCACTTCCCATTAGGGTCGCCTGATTAGGGCCGCGTGATTAGGGCCGCTTGGAGTGCGCCTCAATCTTTGACGCGCTTGATCTTCAGCGCCTGCACCACCAGCGCCAGCGCGGGCGATGAACGCCTGCTGGCGTAATACAGGTGGTAGCCGGGATACACCGCCGCCCAATCGTTCAGCAGCAGTTGCAGCCGCCCGGCATCCACATCAGCTTGCACCATGTCCAGCGGCAACCAGGCCAGGCCGTAGCCGCGCAGCGCCGCATCCAGCGCCAGCGCACCGTCGTTGAACACCAGTGGCCCGCTCACATGCACGCTCAGGCGCTGGCTGCGGCGCATGAAGTCCCAGCTCATCAGCCCGCCGTGCGTGGGCAGGCGGCGGCCAATGCAGCGGTGTGCCGTCAAATCCTGCGGCTTTCTGGGCCGGCCATGGCGGGCCAGATAGTCGGGGCTGCCCACCACCGCCAGCCTTAAATCAGACGACATGCGCACGGCAATCATGTCCTTGGCCACGTCGGAACCCAGGCGCACACCAATGTCAAAGCGCTCGGCCACGATGTCGGTAAAGCGGTCATTGGCGTCCACCTCCACCTGAATGTCGGGGTAATCAACCAGCCAGGAGGCCAGCCGTGACCAGACCAGCGTGCGCGCCGCGTGCTGGGTGGATGTAATGCGCACTGTGCCCGCAGGTCTGCCACGCAACTCGCCCAGCGATTGCAGTTCAGCTTCAATATCTGCCAGACGTGGTGCCACGGTCTGGTACAAGCGCTCGCCCGCCTCAGTGGTTGCCAGGCTTCGCGTGGTGCGATGCAGCAGCTTTAACTCAAGCCGCTGCTCCAGGCCGCGCACCGTATGGCTGAGCGCCGATTGCGACACCCCAGCTGCGCCGCCGCGCGGGTAAAGCTGCCTTCGCGCACCACAGCGGCAAAAGCCGCCAAATCGTCCAGTCGCGCCATTAATGAATCTTTCTCATAAAGCCTATTTGATTTTATAGCCTAGTCAGATGGGCATCAGCTATCCAAAATGCAGTAACTCACCCTTTTCTGATACCCAAAGACAGTCCATACATGCCTGGCCCGCCCGCAGTCGGCGCAATTGATACGCCTTGCCCACTGTTGAAACGCCCTGCCACCAGCCTGCGCCGCTGGGTTAACGCGCGGCCTGGCGAAGGGCAAGCGCTGGCATGGTCGTGGCTGTACATGTTCGCGCTGTTTCTTGCGTACTACGTTCTGCGGCCGATTCGGGACGAGCTTGGCGTGGCCGCGGGCGTGCGCAACCTGCCCTGGCTGTTCACCGGCACGCTGCTGGCCATGCTGGCGCTAAGCCCTTTATTCAGCATGGCTGTCAAACGCTGGCCGCGCGAGCGCTTCATCGCCATCTCTTATCGGTTTTTCATGCTCCACCTGCTGGGATTTGCAGTGCTGCTGGTGTGGAGCAGCACCGCGCAGCAGGTGTGGATGGGGCGCGCGTTCTTCATCTGGGTGTCAGTGTTCAACCTGTTCGTGGTATCCGTATTTTGGTCACTGGTGGTCGACGTGTTCAACACCGAGCAGGGCCAACGCCTGTTCGGCTTTCTGGCCGCCGGTGCCACGCTGGGCGGCATGGCTGGGTCAGCGCTCACCGCCACGCTGGCGATGCGCATCGACACGCATTGGCTGCTGCTGATAGCCGTGGCGCTGCTGGAAGTAGCGGTGCGCGCCGCACGCCAGCTCTCACGCTGGCAACGCCCCCACGCACACGCGGACATTAAAACCACAGACGCTATTGCTCGCCAACAGGTCATCGGCGGCGGCACACTGGCGGGCATCACGCACACCCTGCGCTCACCCTATTTGCTGGGCATTGCCTGCTTCATTCTGCTGTATTCGATCACCTCCACGTTTCTTTATTTTCAGCAGGCCAGCATCGTCGATGCAGCCTTTGCCAGCCGCGCTGAACGAACCGCCTTCTTCGCCCGCATTGACCTGTGGGTCAATGCCCTCACGCTGGCGCTTCAGGTTCTGGCCGTGGGCCGCCTGACGCAGTGGCTGGGCGTGATGACCGTGCTGTGCGTGCTGCCGCTGCTCAGTGTCATCGGTTTCAGCGTGTTGGGCATGGCGTCATCGACAGGCCTTTTCGTGGCCGTGCAGGTGGCGCGGCGGGTCAGCAACTTTGCCTTTGCCAAGCCCGCGCGGGAAGTGCTGTTTACTCACGTGCCGCGCGAAGACCGCTACAAGGCCAAGAACTTCATCGATACGGTGGTCTACCGCAGCGGCGACCAGATCGGCAGTTGGACCTATGCGGGTTTGATGGCGCTGGGGCTGGGCATGTCCGGCATCGCCTGGGTGGCCGTGCCACTGTCCGTGCTGTGGGTTGGATTGAGCGTCTGGCTGGGTCGTTACCCATCTCGCCTGGCGTCACCGCACGGTTCGTAGTTTTCTTTTTCTTTTTTTCAGGAGCCTCATCATGCAACTCAAGCCCTCTTCTCATGCTGGCTGTCAACCACGCCGCCGTAGCGTGCTGCAAACACTGGCGGGCTTGGCCGCAGCCAGCGCCCTACCCGCCTGGCCGGAACAAAAACCCACACCCACACCCACGCCTGCACCATTGCGCATCGGCGTGATTGGTGCCGGGTGGCTAGGCGGCACCGTGGGGCGGCTGTGGGTGCGCTCTGGCCATCAGGTGATGTTCGCCTCGCGCAACCTCGATCGCGTGCGCGACAGCCTGGCTGGTCTGGGCGAGCGCGCCCTGGTCGGCACACCCGCACAGGCGGCCGACTTTGGCGACGTGCTGCTGTTTGCCGTGCCTTACGACGCGCTGCCCCAATTAGGCAAAGACCTGGCCAAAGCCCTCTCCAACAAGATCGTTCTGGACGCCTGCAACCCTTCGCCCGGCAGTGCCAATACGCTGACGCGCCAGTCCGAGACCGATGGCGTGGGCGCGCTGTCCGCGCGGCTGCTGCCCGGCACGCGCCTGGTGCGCGCTTTCAGCGCCGTGGACGCCACTGCCGTTGAGGCTTCGTACAGCCAAAACGAACCCAGCCGCCGACTCGGCGTGCCCCTGGCCAGCGACGACACGCAAGCGCTGCAAACCGCCGCACAACTTGTGCGTGATGCAGGCTGCGAGCCGGTCATCGTCGGCAACCTGGCCGCCGCCCGCGCCTTCCAGCGCGGCGGCCCTGGTTTTCGTGCCAACACCACCGCCCCGGAGCTGCGCCGCCGCATGAAGCTGCCTGCCAACGCATGACGCGCTGGCCACACGCAAGCACCCTTTCAATTGATGAGCCATGCTCATAAAGCCTTGTGACAGAAACCGGCTTATCAAATCAATTGCGCCGCTCTAAATTCAGGCATCACACATTCATGTTCTGGAACCAACGCCATGACCACCACTGCTTTTTCTTCCACCAATCGCCGTCATTTCTTGTCCACCACCTTGGCGCTGGCCGCCACCGCGCTGCCTTTGCACAGGGCCAACGCCGCCACGTCCAGCCCCCACGCCCTGCCCATGCGCCGATTGGGGCCGCTGAAGGTATCGGCCATTGGTCTGGGTTGCATGAACGTGGCTTGGGGCTTTGGCCCGCCGGTGGACAAGGCGCGCGCGTTGCGCGTCATCCGCGAGGCGCACGATCTGGGTGTCAACTTTTTTGATTCAGCCGAGGTGTACGGCCCTTACCTCAGCGAACAACTGGTGGGCGAGGCGCTGGCCCCGGTGCGCAACGAGGTCATCATCACCAGCAAGTTCGGTTTTGACATTGCGCCCAACGGGCAGATTCGCGGCATGGACAGCCGCCCGGCGCAAATTCGCCGCGTGGTCGATGCCAGCTTGAAGCGCCTGCGCACCGACGTGATCGACCTGCTGTACCAGCACCGCGTGGATCCCAAAGTGCCGATCGAAGACGTGGCCGGCACCGTCAAAGACCTGATCGGGCAAGGCAAGGTGCGCCACTTTGGCTTGTCTGAAGCGGGCGCGGCCACCATCCGCCGCGCGCACGCCGTGCAGCAGGTGGCGGCGATCCAGAACGAATACTCCATCTGGACGCGCGACCCCGAGGGCGAAGTCATCCCCCTGTGCGAAGAACTGGGTATTGGCCTGGTGCCGTGGGGGCCGCTGGGCAAGGGCTACCTGACTGGGCGCCTGCCATCCACCGCCACCTTCGCAGCCAACGATTTGCGCTCCACCATGCCGCGCTTTACCCGCGCGGCCATGCAAGCCAACCGCCCCGTCGTTGCCTTGTTGCAGCGCGTGGCCCAACGTCATAACGCACAAGCGGGCCAAGTGGCGCTGGCCTGGCTGCTGTCGCGCAAACCTTTCATCGTGCCCATTCCCGGCACCACGCAGGTGGCGCACCTGCGCGAAAACGTCGCCGCCGCAGGGCTGCAACTGACAGCCACTGACTTGCAAGACATCGATGCAGGCTTTGCGGCCATCAGCATCGACGGCGTGCGCTCCAGCCCTGCCGTGATGGCGTTGATCGACGACGGAGCCAAACTGGGCAGCTCGTCCACCGGTGGCCACGGCCACTCGCCTTTACCAGGCACTGCGCGCTGAACACTGCTTTTCAAGGAGATTTTCATGCAAACACGTCAACTCGGCTCCCAGGGCCTGCAAGTTTCGGCCATCGGCCTGGGCTGCATGGGCCTGAGCTACGGCTACGGCCCCGCCACCGAAAAAACCCAGGCCATCGAACTGATCCGCGCCGCCTTCGACCAAGGTGTGACCTTCTTCGACACCGCCGAAGCCTATGGCCCGTTCACCAATGAAGAGTTGCTGGGCGAAGCGCTGGCCCCCATGCGCGATCAGGTCGTCATCGCCACCAAGTTCGGCTTTAAAAACGGCTTGCCTGCCGACGGCCAGGACAGTCGACCTGAGCGCATCCGCGCCGTGTGTGACGCGGCCCTGAAGCGCCTGCGCACCGACCACATCGACCTGTTCTACCAGCACCGGGTCGACACCGACGTGCCGATGGAAGACGTGGCGGGCACCGTCAAAGAACTCATTGCCGAAGGCAAGGTCAAGCATTTCGGCCTGTCTGAAGCCGGCGCTGCATCCATCCGCCGAGCGCACGCCGTGCAACCGGTGGCCGCGCTGCAGAGCGAATATTCACTGTGGTGGCGCGAGCCTGAAAAAGACATCATCCCCACGCTGCAAGAACTGGGGATTGGCCTGGTGCCCTTCAGCCCGCTGGGCAAAGGCTTTTTGACGGGCCAGATCGACGCCAGCACCACGTTCGACAAAACCGATTTCCGCAACATCGTGCCGCGCTTCAGCCCCGAGGCGCGCCAGACGAACCAAAAACTGGTGGACATCATCAAGGCGCTGGCCGCCGCCCAGGGCGTGACTCCGGCGCAGATCGCACTGGCCTGGCTGCTGGCGCAGCAACCCTGGATCGTGCCGATTCCCGGCACCACCAAGCTGCACCGGCTGCAAGAAAACACTGGTGCCGCACAAGTCACACTGACCACCGATGATCTGCAACAAATCACCCAGGCGCTGGCCGCTATCGATGTGGAGGGCGAACGCTACCCGGCCCACATGGCCGATCGCGTGGGGCGTTGAGCACGTTAAGGAAGCATTTGCCCCATGACCCGCATTCTCATCCTCGGCGCTGCGGGCGGCCTGGCCCGCCACACCACCCCTTTTCTGCTGCGCCAGCCCGGCGTGCAGCTCACCCTGTACCTGCGCCGCGCCAGTCGGCTGACCAGCCCTGACCCCGCGCGCGTGCGCATTACCGAAGGCGACGTGCTGGACGATGCAGCGCTGCACGCTGCCATGCAAGGCCAGGACGTGGTGTACGCCAACCTGTCCGGCAGCGACATGGCCGCGCAGGCCCGGGCCATCGCGCGCGCCATGCAGACGGCGGGGGTCAAGCGCCTGATCTTCATCAGTTCGATGGGCATCTACGGCGAGGTGCCGGGCGAGAAGTACCGCAGCGTGCTCGACCCGTACCGCGACTCGGCTGCGGTCATTGAAGCCAGCGGCCTGGACTACACCGTGCTGCGCCCAGGCTGGTTCACGCGCACGCCGGGCAAGCAGGTTCAGCTTACGCACAAGGGCGACCCTTTTACGGGACACGAGGTGTCGATGGACGGCCTCGCCACTCTCATCACCCAACTGGCGACCACGCCCGGCCTGCATGTGCGTGAAAGCCTGGGCGTAAGCAACGCCTGAACTGCAACCTCGTCCCTTTCAACCCTCCACCGAAGACACCATGACCCTCGAAGCATCCATCCAAACACTGATCGACCGCCAAGCCCTGAAAGACCTGGTGGATACCTTTTCCAACCTGGCCGACGAAAAGCGCATGGACGACCAAATGGCGCTGTTCACCGAAGACGCGCAGGTGTTGACCTATCTGGACGGCCAGTTGTTTGCCGATGCCCAAGGGCGCGCGCACATCTGCAAAGTGTTCAGCGATTACCTGGCCAACTTCCACACCGTGTACCACCTCAACGGCCAGCACACCGTTACGCTGCACGGCGATACGGCCAGCGCCATCAACTACTGCCATGTGGTGCTGGTCGGCCATCAGAATGGCAAGAACATGATGCACACACACGGTGTGCGCTACCTGGACGACTACGTGAAGCAAGGCAGCCAATGGTTCATCCGCAAACGCGTCGCCAACTTCATGGTCAGCGACAGCCGCGAATTGGGGGTGGCGTGAGCGATGCCATACACATTTATTTACTGCAACTTTGATAGCTTCTCGCGCTGACCTGACCAGCGCCAAAGGTACATTTCGCTTGAATCCTTAACGGAGTTATCCATGTCCAGCACCCCTGGCCCGGTCATCGTCGTCATCGGCCCTGGCTCCATTGGCCAAGCCATCGCCCGCCGCGTGGGCATCGGAAAGCACATCCTGCTGGCCGATCTGCGCGCAGCCAACACGCAGGCCGCCGCACAGGTGATGCGCGATGCGGGCTACCGCATCAGCACCACCACGGTGGACGTGGCCTCGCGCGCGTCGGTGCAGGCACTGGTCGATCAGGCGACGGCGCTGGGCGATGTGGTCGGCATCATCCATGCCGCCGGTGTGTCGCCCTCGCAGGCCGCGCCCGAGGTCATTTTGAAGGTCGATCTGGTTGGCACCGCCTTGGTGCTGGAGCTGTTTGGCCACGTCATCACGCCCGGCGGCTCGGGCGTGGTGATTGCCTCCCAATCAGGTCATCGTTTGCCCGCGCTCACACCGGACGAAGACAAAGCCCTGGCCACCACGCCCACCGAAGCGCTGCTGGCGCTGCCCCTGCTGCAAGGCGTGACCGATCCGCTGCGGGCCTACCAGTTGTCCAAGCGTGGCAACGCCCTGCGTGTGCGCGCCGAAGCCGTGCGCTGGGGCGAGCGCGGCGCGCGCATCAACTGCATCAGCCCCGGCATCATCATCACGCCGCTGGCCAACGACGAGCTGACCGGCCCGCGCGGCGCGGGTTACCACCGCATGATCGACTTGTGCCCCGTGGGCCGCGCGGGCACGCCCGACGAGGTGGGCGCGCTGGCCGCGCTGCTGATGGGGCCTGATGGCAGCTTCATCACCGGCAGTGATTTTTTGATGGATGGCGGCGTGACCGCGTCTTACTGGCATGGGCCGCTGGCACCACAATGACCTAACCGCACTGAAAACTTGCAGCAACTTGAAAGGAAATAACCATGCAATACACCAAGCTTGGCCATACTGGCCTGGATGTCTCGAAAATCTGCCTGGGCATGATGAGCTTTGGCAAACCAGGCAGCGCGCACGGCCTGTTCCCCTGGGCTGTCGACTTTGAGGACGCCAAGCCCATCTTCAAAAAAGCAGTCGATCTGGGCATCAACTACTTCGACACTGCCAACGTGTACCAGATGGGCAGCAGCGAAGAAGTCACGGGCAAGCTCATCAAGGAATTTGGGCTTGACCGGGACGAGATCGTTGTCGCCACCAAGGTGCGCATGGACATGCGTGCCGGCAAGCCCAATGGCGGCGGGCTGTCGCGCAAGGCCATCCTGAGCGAGATCGACCACAGCCTGAAGCGGCTGGGGCTGGACCATGTAGACCTGTACACCATCCACCGGCTCGACCCGCTCACGCCCATGGAAGAAATCATGGAGGCGCTGCACGACGTGGTCAAAAGCGGCAAGGTGCGTTACATCGGCGCATCGACCATGTACGCCTGGCAATTCGAGCGGTTGCAAAACATTGCCGAGAAAAACGGCTGGACCAAGTTCGTCGCCATGCAAAACCAGTACAACCTGATCTACCGCGAAGAAGAGCGTGAAATGATTCCGCTGTGCCAGGATCGCCAGATCGCCATCACACCCTGGAGTCCGCTGGCGGGCGGGCGACTGGCGCACCCGTGGGGCACCCAGACGCCGCGCGTGAAAATCGACGAAGTGTCCAAATGGGTCTGGGACAGCACCAACCACCTGGACAAGGTGGTGGTGGACAACGTGCAGGCCATGGCCCAGGCACGCGGCATCACCATGGGCCAGATGGCGCTGGCGTGGATGCTGGGCAAACCCTGCGTCACCGCGCCCATCGTCGGCACCACCGCCATCCGGCATGTCGAAGAAGCCGTCGCCGCGCTGGACATCCAGTTGACTGGCGACGAGGTACAAGCGCTTGAAAAGCCTTACGTCACCCACCCCGTGCTGGGCATGATGTAACCCCCTTCACAACAGAAGAGAAACAACCATGAGCATCCCCACCCAAGCCTACGCCGCCCACAGCCACACCACGCCGCTGGTGCCCTGGTCTTTCGAGCGGCGCGATGTGCGGCCAGATGACGTGCTGATCGACATCACCTACTGCGGCGTGTGCCACTCTGACCTGCACACCGCCCGCAACGACTGGGGCTGGACCACCTACCCCATCGTGCCTGGCCACGAAATCGTGGGCCGCGTCAGCGCCGTGGGTGCGCAGGTCAGCGGCTTCAAGCCGGGCGATCTGGTCGGCGTGGGCTGCATGGTCGATTCGTGCCAGCACTGCCCACCGTGCGAGCAGGGGCTGGAGCAGTATTGCGAACATGGGCACATCGGCACCTATGGCGGCACCGACCCCAAAGACGGTCAGCGCACCCAGGGCGGCTATTCCGACAAGATCGTCGTCAACCACCAGTTCGTGCTGCGCGTGCCTGGCAATCTGGACGAAAAAGCCGTGCCCCCGCTGCTGTGCGCAGGCATCACCACCTGGTCGCCACTGCGCCACTGGAAGGTGAGGCCAGGCAGCCGCGTGGCCGTGGTGGGCCTTGGCGGTCTGGGCCACATGGCCATCAAACTGGCGCGCGCGCTGGGGGCTGAAGTGACGCTGTTTTCGCGCTCGCCCGGTAAAAGCGACGACGCCCAAAGACTGGGGGCCAGCCACGTCGTCATCTCGACAGACCGCGCACAAATGAAGGCGGTGGCTAACCGGTTCGATCTCATCATCGACACCGTACCCTATGAGCACGACCTCAATCCCTACCTGCCCACACTCAAGTTCGACGGCACGCTGGTGCTGGTCGGTTTGGTGGGCAAATTGCAGCCGCCTGTCAGCAGCGTGCCGTTGCTGCTGGGGCGCAAGTCGGTGGCTGGCTCAGCCATTGGTGGCATTGCCGAAACGCAGGAGATGCTGGACTTTTGCGGCCAGCACGGCATCGTCAGCGATGTAGAAATGATTGACATGCAGGGCATCAACGATGCCTATGAGCGCATGCTCAAAAGCGACGTCAAATACCGCTTTGTGATCGACATGGCCAGCCTCAAATCACCTGTATCGCCTTAAAACCTCTATGCCCGCACAGCCCACCATGCCGCATTCCACCCGTCGTCGGCGCGTGCTGCGCTGGTTGTCGGCCTCGGCCGTGGCGTCGACGTTGCCCGCCACCGGGCGCTCGCAAACAGCCACCGACGCTGCGAGTAACAACGTATTGATCGTCTACCTCACACGCACACGCAATACTGAAGTGCTGGCGCGCATCATGCAAACGCACACTGGCGGCACGCTGGCTTCGCTGGCCGTGCAAACACCCTATCCCGCCAACTACGACGCGCATGTCGATCAGGTAGCGCGCGAAAACGCGCGTGGCTTTTTGCCGCCCCTGAACAAGCCGGTGGATCCGGCGCGCTACAGCACGGTGCTGGTCGGCTTTCCCACCTGGGGCATGCAACTGCCGCCGCCCGTCAAAAGCTGGCTCAGCCAGGTGGATTTGCGCGGCAAGCGCGTGCTGCCCTTTAACACCCACGCCGAATACGGCGTGGGCACCGGCTTCGACACCGTGCGCGCACTGGCTGAAGGTGCCGATGTGCTGCAAGGCCTGTCGATCCAAGGTGGCTACGAAAAACGCGGCTTACTGCTGGGGTTGCAAGGCGACAAGATCCAGCAGGCAGACACCCAGGCGAAGGCATGGTTGGCGCGCCACGGCCTGACATAACACCTTCATCGGTCTGGCTTGAAAAGCTACTCAACCTAGATCCGGCAGTTGACCGCTTGAGTTCTTTTTGAAAGCCGCATGAATACACAACTTTCTGCCTTTTCCCACGCTCACCTTGGAGGTCAAGGCACTACGCACCCATTGGCACCCATTGGCACCCATTGGCACTGCACTTGCTGCACAAGCGATGAAGCCTAACTGGGCTTGAAAACATTCAGCCCGCCGTAAACACCATCACCTTCAGTGACCGCGCTTCATCGACATCGGCAAACACAGCCGGATTGGGCACCCGCTGCACAAGGCGCAGGCTGGGCGCGTGCTCGGCCACTTGCGTCAACAAAAAATCAGGCCCGATCTCGGGCGCATTCAGGCACAACAACGCGTGACCGCCGGGAGCCAGCAAATCGGGCAGGCGGCGCAGCACACGCGCATAGTCCTTGGTGGCCACAAAGCTGCCCTTCTGGTAACTGGGCGGATCCACAATCACTAGGTCAAACGGCCCTGCGCGGCCCACTTTTCCCCACGAGTTGAAGATGTCGTGCGGCCAAAAACTGGCCCCGTCAGCCAAGCTGTTCAGCCGGTGGTTCTGCTGCCCCACCGCCAGCGCACCACGCGCCATGTCCACGTTCACCACATGCGCTGCGCCGCCCTGCAATGCCGCAACCGAAAAGGCGCAGGTGTAAGCGAACAAATTCAGCACCCGCAATCCACGTCCATGCTCTGCCTTGAACGACGCCGCAAACCCGCGCACCCAGCGCCGACCAGCGGCCATATCCAGAAACAGCCCGTGGTTCTGCCCTTTCAACACATTGACCAAGTAGCATGCCCCATCCTCGGTCACTGTATGTGGATCAGGCACAGCACCCTCCATCAGTCTTGTATCAGCGCGCACTTGCAGCCGCTGCACCCCACCCCGCTGCTGAAACACCCAGCACAGCGGCCCATCACCCGGTAAGGCAATCTGCGCCCAGCGCTCTTGCAAAGCTGCACCAATGGTCGCCAACTGCTCATCCGTAACCGGTGCAAAACTGGTCAGCACCCAAACGGGCGGATAAGCGTCCAGCGTCCATTGCTCACAGCCCGGATGCAGACCGCCGCGACCGTGGAAGATGCGGCAGGCGTCGGTGGGGCCGGGTGTGGCGGCAATGGTGGTGAGCAGGGTTTGCATGCGATGAAGTGCCGTTCAGGCCGGTACATGCTTTAAGGTTGCGGCACTATAGCGATCCCGCTGCCATCTGTCGGTGGACTGCCGGGCGGCGTCATCGTCCGGAATGCGGTTGCTTCGCTGTCCGGCCCGATATACACAGCCAATCGCATAGCCGCCTCTATCAGCGCCTGGGGCACGATAAGCCGCGCCAGCTCGCGCAACTCCTCAAAACGCTTCAAGCGCTGATAGTGGGTTCCATGAAGTATCTGCGACCTGCCAGAATCGTAGATGGCCTTCACCACTTGACCAAGATTCAGCTCACCCCGCGGGCCTCTAATCCATGGGGTATCTTTCGAGACATGCTGAAAATTCTCGAGCATGGTCGTAATTCCCTTTGCCTTTCCACCAGCAGCCAATATGTCCAACGCCGATCCCAGTTTGGCGACTGCAATGGCGTCGTCCTGTTCGCGGCATCCCTCTGCCAGCCATTGCAACGCCGTAAGCCATCGGTTGGCGAGTTCGGGATGCTGGTGAGACGTGGGAGTGAGCAGCGAAGTCAGCATTGCAGACCCTTGATCTAAAAGTGGTGCCGCATTCGCCAGCCTCGTGCGCGTTCGTTTAGAACCAAGATCGATGGCGCGGCGAGTGCGAGCAAACCCCGGAAGCCCAAGCCCCTCTGGCGTGCCAACAATGGATGTCCAACGAAAGGGTTCTGCTCGCGTAGAACCAACAATCTGAAAAATGAAGGCGTTTGGAGTCTTCAGCGCCAAGCTCATGCAATCAAGCGCCGCTTGAGTCACCGCATGGGCAACTTTTTTCGACAGCACAGACTCGTAGCCATTGACCGTCACGGTCGCCATAGCGGGGCACTGACTCAACGCACTGCTGAGATCACCCGCAAGGCCCGCAGGTGGCCCGTCCACCTCGTTCTGCTTGGCTGCTGCCCGCCATGTTTTGAGCAAACCTTTCCAGTCTTTGTTGGCTTGTTGTTCGTCGATCGAACCAACCCTGTAGGCAGCCGGCTGAAAATCAACCCAATCAATCCAGTCATCAACGGCTCGAAAAGTCACTGGCCCCATGACGAAGTCGCTTCCAGGCGAAACAGCGTCTGTCCAGCAAGGGATGTGATGAACGAAAGTGGCTGCAATGTCCGTGAGCTGCTGTTCAAGCCGATCACCAATTTTCTGGCATGCCTGATATGCATCATCAGCTCTTGGGTTAGCCAACTGACCTGAGGCATGCAGGTTGGCGATACAGCGTCGAGTCTGATCATGGAATGCATCGTGCTCTATTTTTGTCTTCCAATCCGGATTGTTGTCGTACAGCAGGGTGACGATATCTCTCAATTTTTTCTGCGCAACAAGCGTAAAGTGGCGGACTTTCCCGTTATCCGCCGTCACGAAGTTCAGTTGCTCATTGAATGTTTTCAACTCCTGCTGGTTCGCCACACCGCGGGGGTGCACACGGTCTAGTTCTTCAACAAGTGCAATCACATGCTCATGAAGTTTCATTTGATTTTTTCCTGGAGGCAAGCCAAATGGCCGACAGGATGATGGACAGGCTTGGCGTTGACCCACTGAAAGCGCCGCTCAAACAAAAACGCCTCGGAGCCGGTGGCTACGAGGCGTGTTGAATATGGTGGGTGATACATGGATCGAACATGTGACCCCTGCCGTGTGAAGGCAGTGCTCTACCGCTGAGCTAATCACCCGTATCGACACAGGCTGCGGCCTGGCGAAGCATGAAATTATAGCCCAGCTTTTCTATTCATGGGCCACTGTGGGCCTGGCTGCCCGCTGCCACACCGTTGGCTCTCCGTTGGCCTTTTCGATTTGCGCCAACACTTGCTCGTGCGCGGCCTGCTCCTGGGTGTTGGCTTGCACAATGGGCAAATCGATACCGCTTAAATCGACGCGTTGTATGGCAACACCTGGAGTTTCCAGGTCGCCCAGATCGATCAGCAGCGCTTCTTGCCCGCGCGTGAGGTTGATGTACACATCGGCCAGCAGTTCGGCATCCAGCAGCGCGCCGTGCAGGGTGCGGCCCGAGTTGTCGACACCCAGCCGGTCGCACAACGCATCCAGGCTGTTGCGCTTGCCGGGGTAAAGCTGTTTGGCCATGGCCAGTGTGTCGGTGACATCGGCCACAAAGCTGGTGAATGCTGGTCTGCCCAGACGTTCCAGTTCTTTGTCGAGAAAGCCGACGTCAAACGCGGCGTTGTGGATGATGACCTCGGCCCCTTCCACATAGCGCAGGATGTCGTCCGCCACTTCGGCAAACTTGGGTTTGTCGCGCAAGAAATCATTGCTGATGCCGTGCACTTTCAGCGCGTCTTCATGGCTGTCGCGTTCGGGGTTGATGTAAAAGTGCAGGTTGTTGCCCGTCAGCTTGCGCGCCATCAGTTCGACGCAACCAATCTCGATGATGCGGTCACCGCTCTCGGCCGACAGGCCGGTGGTTTCGGTGTCCAGAACGATTTGCCGCGTCATCAGTGGTTCTCTTTGGCGTGGTTGATGGAGTAGCGCGGGATTTCCACCGTCAAATCCTCTTTGGCCACGATGGCCTGACACGACAGGCGCGATTGCGGCTCAAGGCCCCAGGCGCGGTCGAGCAGGTCTTCTTCTTCCTCTTCGGCCGGGTTGAGCGAGTTGCCGCCCTGGCGCACGATGACGTGGCAGGTGGTGCAGGCGCAGCTCATCTCGCAGGCGTGCTCGATATCGATGTGGTGATCGAGCAGCGCCTCGCAGATCGAGTCGCCCACGTTGGCCTGAATTTCGGCTCCTTCAGGTGCGTATTCAGGATGGGGAAGAATTTTGATGGTGGGCATGTTCTTATCCAAGGCTTAAAGCGATTCCAGCCGCTTGCCGGACAGTGCCTTCTGGATGCTGGCGTTCATGCGCGCAGCGGCAAAAGCTTCGGTGCCATCGGCCAGCGCCTTGGTAGCCGCTTCGATGGCGGCAGCGTCTTCGCTGTTGGCGGCAATGCCGCGCAGCGACAGCATCAGGGCATCCACCTCGGCACGCTCTGGCGGCGAAAGCAAGGTGCCATCCGTGTCCAGCGCGGTTTGCGTGGCCAGCAGCATGCGGTCGGCGTCCACGCGCGCTTCGACCAGCGCACGGGCTTTGACATCGGCATCGGCGGTTGAAAAAGAGTCTTGCAGCATGTGCGCAATTTGCTCGTCGCTCAGGCCATAGCTGGGTTTGACGTCTATTTGTGCTTCGACACCGCTGGTTTGCTCGCGGGCGTTGACTTGCAGCAGCCCATCGGCATCAACGGTGAAAGTGACGCGGATGCGCGCCGCACCCGCTGTCATGGGCGGGATGCCGCGCAGCTCAAAGCGCGCCAGGCTGCGACAGTCCTGCACCAGATCACGCTCGCCCTGCACCACGTGCAGCGCCAGCGCGGTCTGGCCATCTTTGTAAGTGGTGAAGTCCTGCGCCATGGCGGTGGGAATGGTTTGGTTGCGCGGCACGATGCGCTCGACCAGGCCGCCCATGGTTTCCAGCCCCAGCGACAGCGGAATCACGTCCAGCAGCAGCAAGTCGCCCGCCGCGTTGTTGCCCGCCAGTTGGTTGGCCTGAATGGCAGCACCCAAGGCCACCACTTCATCGGGGTTGAGGTTGATCAGCGGCGCACGACCAAACAGGTCGGCCACGGCGCGACGAATGACTGGCATGCGGGTGGAGCCACCCACCATCACCACGCCCTGGATGTCGCCCGGCTCCAGCGCCGCATCCAGCAGTACGCGGCGCACGGCGGCCATGCAGCGCGCCGTTAGATCAGCGGCGGCTGATTCAAAATCAGCCGATTTGACGCCGAATTCAACGTTCGCGCCCGTCAATTCTGCATTGAAAGCTATGGATTCAGAAGCGCTCAAGGCTTCTTTGGCAGCCCTTGCTGCTTGCAGCAATGCAGCTTTGTCGGTGGCGGTCTGGGCCTGAGCGCCGGTTTTTTCAAGCACCCAGTCGGCCAGGGCGCGGTCGTAATCGTCACCGCCCAGGGCTGAATCGCCGCCGGTGGCGATGACTTCAAACACGCCTTGCGTCAGCCGCAGGACAGAAATGTCAAATGTGCCACCGCCTAAATCAAACACGGCGTAAACGCCTTCCACGCCGTGGTCCAGCCCGTAGGCGATGGCGGCGGCGGTGGGTTCGTTGATCAGGCGCAGCACGTGAATACCCGCCAGTTGCGCCGCATCCTTGGTGGCCTGACGTTGGGCGTCGTCAAAGTACGCGGGCACGGTAATGACCGCGCCGTACAGGTCGTCGTTGAAGCTGTCTTCAGCCCGGTAGCGCAGCGTGGCCAGAATTTCGGCGCTGATTTCGACCGGCGACTTCAGCCCCAGCACGGTTTGCACAGCCACCATGCCAGGCTGGTCAACCAATTGATAGGGCAGCTTGTCGCGCGCAGCTATGTCGCCAAAGCCGCGCCCCATCAGCCGCTTGGCTGATGCAATGGTGTTTTCGGGATCAGCAGCAGCGTGCGCCTGCGCGTCGTGGCCAATCTGGCGGCCATCGCCCGCCAGATAACGCACCACCGAAGGCAGCAGCACACGCCCTTGCGCGTCGGGCAGGCATTCGGCCGCACCGTGGCGCACGGCAGCCACCAACGAATGCGTGGTGCCCAGATCAATGCCCACAGCGATGCGCCGTTGATGTGGGTCGGGCGATTGACCGGGTTCAGAAATTTGCAGCAGGGCCATTCAAAAAAAGGAAAACGTACAGAGCAAAAAAACAAAAATTCGGGCAGCGCCGACGCAATCAGCCGAGTGTCGCACGCTTGCGCGTGACCTCGTCTGCCAGCTTGTCCAGAAACATCAGCGCCCGCACCGATTGCGCTGCGGCGTGCCAGTCGGCGCGGGTATCGGTGTGCTGCGCCAGTTGGGCCAGCATGTCGCAGCGCAATGCAGCGGTCTGATTGGCCATGTCTTGCAACGCAGCGGACGTATCGGCATCGTCCAGCGCTTCGCGCAGCGCCATTTGCTGCATCAAAAAATCAGCGGGCATGGCGGTGTTGCGCTCGGCATCGATGGCTGCACCGTTCAACTCGCACAAATAGGCCGCGCGGCGCACCGGGTCTTTCAGGCGTTGGTAAGCCTCGTTGATGCGGGCCGACCATTGCATGGCCACGCGCTGCGCGGCAGCGCCCTGGGCGGCAAACTTGTCCGGATGTACCTGGCGTTGCAACTGCTTCCAGCGCGCATCGAGCTGCGCCGCATCCTGCGCAAAGGCAGCAGACACGTCGAACAGCTCGAAATCAGTGGATTGCAGGTTCATCATGTTGTCGTATGTACCGACCTCAAACTGTGTCACCCACCGGTTGGACTACGTCGGGAAGTCGGGAAGCGGTGAAGCCAGGCTTCAACCGCCTCGACCTCACCGTCGTTGTCGACGATGGCCAGCAGCTCGGCTTTCGTCATGCAGCTTGGGGCAGCACCCGTCAAACGCGAAACGATTCGCCACAACCGCAACGGTCGCGCTCGTTGGGGTTGTTGAAGCGAAAGCCTTCGTTCAGCCCTTCGCGCACATAGTCCAGCTCGGTGCCGTCGATGTAGGCCAGGCTTTTAGGGTCGATCATCAGCTTGACGCCATGCTGTTCAAACAAAGCGTCTTCAGGGGCCACGTCGTCCACGTATTCCAGCTTGTAGGCCAGACCCGAGCAGCCGGTGGTTTTGACGCCCAGGCGCACGCCCACGCCCTTGCCACGCTTGGCGAGGTATTTGTTGACGTGCCGCGCAGCGGCTTCGGTCAGTGTGACGGCCATGATGGTGTGATTGAAAAATGGAGCCTGCTGTAGCACTGAAACCAGCTTTACCGCAGCGCGATGGTCACCAGCACCGAGGTGGGTTGCAGCGCATGCAGCGCATGCGGCTCGCCGCCTTCGGCAAACAGCAGTTGCCCCGTCGACAGCGTGGTGGTGCGGCCTGCCACCTCAACCTCAACCTCGCCTTCCAGGCACTGGATGGTGATCTCGCCTGCCACCTGGTGACTGGGCATGCGATGGCCTGCGGGGAACACCAGGCGCAGCACTTCCAGATGCGCCGATTTGAACAGGGCCACTGATTGGGCGGCCTCGATCGCCGTGCCGTGTGGGCGCACGTCGATCACTTCACCTTGTGTAGCGTGGAGCAGTGCCATGGTGTCAGACCGTGGTGGTGTGCTTGTTTTTGTAATCCAACACGGCCGCCTTGATGGCATCTTCGGCCAGGATCGAGCAGTGAATCTTGACCGGCGGCAGCGCCAGCTCTTCAGCGATCTGGCTGTTCTTCAAATCAGCCGCTTCGTCCAGCGTTTTGCCCTTGACCCACTCGGTCACGAGCGAGCTGGACGCGATGGCCGAACCGCAGCCATAGGTCTTGAAGCGCGCATCCTCGATCACGCCCGTACTCGGGTTGACCTTGATTTGCAGCTTCATCACGTCGCCGCAAGCGGGCGCACCCACCATGCCGGTGCCCACGCTCTCGTCACCTTTATCGAAGCTGCCGACGTTGCGGGGGTTTTCGTAGTGATCGATGACTTTTTCGGAATATGCCATGTCGTTACTCCTGTTTTAATAGCTAATCGCACTGATAAATTCAAGCTCTACAGCCACATTTCACTCAAAATCAATCTTTCCAAAACCAACCCTATGACCGCGGAGCAGGCCAGCCCAGCGACGCCGTGGCCGGGGTCTCCCCGGCCAGTGGCGTTGTCACCCCTCATGCAGTGAGAGGGGGGAAGGTGCCGCAGGCGACTCAGGGGGGTGTTCAGCATCATCAGTGAGCAGCCCACTGGATGGTGGACAGATCGACACCGTCCTTGTACATCTCCCACAGCGGCGACAGCTCGCGCAGCTTGCCCACGTTGTCGCGAATGGCTTTGATGGCGTCGTCAATGTCTTCTTCGGTGGTAAAGCGCCCGATGGTCATGCGCAGACTGCTGTGCGCCAGCTCGTCGCTGCGGCCCAGCGCGCGCAGCACATAGCTAGGCTCCAGACTCGCCGAGGTGCAGGCCGAACCGCTGCTCACCGCCAATCCCTTGATACCCATGATGAGCGATTCGCCCTCGACGAAGTTAAAGCTCATGTTGATGTTCTGCGGCACGCGCTCGGTGGCGTGGCCGTTGATGAACACTTCTTCCAGGTCTTTCAAACCATTGACCAACCGGTGGTGCAAGCCCCAGGCTTTTTCGTTGTCGACGGCCATTTCTTCCTTGGCCAGCCGGTAGGCTTCGCCCATGCCGACGATCTGGTGCGTGGGCAGCGTGCCGCTGCGCATCCCACGTTCATGACCGCCGCCGTGCATTTGCGCTTCCAGCCGAATGCGGGGCTTGCGCCGCACGTACAGCGCGCCGATGCCTTTGGGGCCGTAAATCTTGTGGCTGGCCAGGCTCATCAAATCAATCGGCTGGCGGCTGACGTCGATCAGCACCTTGCCGGTGGCTTGCGCAGCATCCACGTGAAAGATCACGCCTTTTTCGCGGCAAATAGCCCCAATGTCGTCCACCGGCTGCACCACACCGATCTCGTTGTTGACCAGCATGACGCTGGCCAAAATGGTGTCGGGCCGGATGGCGGAGCGAAAGGCGTCCAGATCAATCAGGCCGTCTTCCTTGACGCCCAGATAAGTCACCTCAAAACCCTGACGCTCCAGCTCGCGCATGGTGTCGAGCACCGCTTTGTGCTCGGTCTTGACGGTGATGAGGTGCTTGCCTTTGCCCTGATAAAAGTGCGCCGCACCCTTGATGGCCAGGTTGTCGGATTCGGTGGCTCCGCTGGTCCAGACGATTTCGCGCGGGTCAGC
This sequence comes from Ottowia sp., assembly GCF_047975795.1. Taxonomy (GTDB): domain Bacteria; phylum Pseudomonadota; class Gammaproteobacteria; order Burkholderiales; family Burkholderiaceae_C; genus Ottowia. The sequence goes on from NZ_JBKEEE010000080.1 coordinate 126,487, forward strand.
GCCAATCAGCGCGGCCACTTGTTCGCGTGCGGTTTCAACGGCTTTTTCAGCCGCCCAGCCCCAAGCGTGGCTGCGGCTGGCCGGGTTGCCGTGGTGCTCGCGCAACCACGGGATCATGGCGTCCACCACGCGCGGATCAACCGGCGTGGTGGCGGCGTAGTCCATGTAAATGGGAAGGTGCGGCGTGGAACTCATGGGTTATTTATGCAATTGTTCTATGAATCAAAATGCGTTGACGCTAATTCAGTCAAGCGCAAGCAGCTATTTTTTTGGAAGCATCCTACTTGGAAGTCATGCCGCCCAGTGCAAACACAGAGTTGGGTGCCGTCACCCGCACCGGTTTGACCACCGGCGCGCTGGAGATAGCACGTTTGGTGGCAGGCTGGCCTTCAATTTCCAGTCCGTTCGCATGCTGGTCGTCCACCAGCTTTTGCAAAGTGACCGATTCCAGAAACTCCAGCATGCGTTCGTTCAGCGTGGTCCATAAATCGTGCGTCATGCAACGACCACCGTCGCCGCCGCAGTTTTCGCGCCCGCCGCAATGCGTGGCGTCCAGCGGCTCGTCCACCGAAGTGATGATGTCGGCCACCGTGATGTCGCCCGCCTTGCGGCCCAGCGAATAGCCGCCGCCCGGCCCGCGCGTGGATTCGACCAGATCGGCCCGGCGCAGCTTGCCGAACAATTGCTCCAGATAAGACAGTGAAATGTTCTGGCGCTGGCTGATGGCCGCCAGTGTGACCGGGCCGTTGTCCTGGCGCAGGGCCAGATCAATCATGGCGGTAACGGCAAATCGCCCTTTGGTTGTCAGACGCATGGAAAAGCTCCTGGTCGCTGTGATCGTGGTTTCAATGTGAGGAGCCAGAACACGTCTTCGCCGACATGCGCTTGGCTTCATTTTTGTTTTGATGGATATCAAGGCGACTCATAAAAAGATCACCTTTTAGTTAAACAAAATCCCGAGTAATTAAGTCGAGTATAGCAGGTTTCGGGGTGGCGTGTGAGGCTTTGCACGCCTCAGCGCCTTGCCCTCACACCGCTGCGCTGCCCTCGCCTGCGGCGCCAAAGATGCGTGTTTTCAGGTGCGCCAGTTGATCGCGCACGCGGGCGGCCTGCTCAAATTCGAGGTTGCGGGCGTGCTCCAGCATTTGCTTTTCCAGCCGCTTGATTTCTTTGGCCAGGTCTTTTTCAGACATGGCTGCTTCGTCCGCAGGCTCACCACGGGTTGCAGCGCCCACGCGCTCGGCATCGCGCCCGCTTTTATCGCTGTACACGCCATCAATCAAATCGCGCACTTGCTTGACGATGCCGCGCGGCGTGATGCCATGCTCGGCGTTGTAGGCGACTTGCTTGGCGCGGCGGCGCTCGGTTTCGCCCATGGCTTTTTTCATGGACTCGGTCACGCGGTCGGCGTACAGGATGGCCTTGCCGTTGACGTTGCGCGCCGCCCGGCCAATGGTCTGGATCAGACTGCGCTCGGCGCGCAAAAAACCTTCCTTGTCAGCATCCAGAATGGCGACCAGCGACACCTCCGGGATGTCCAGCCCCTCGCGCAGCAGGTTGATGCCCACCAGCACGTCGAACGCGCCCAGGCGCAGGTCGCGAATGATCTCCACCCGCTCCACGGTATCCACATCGGAGTGCAGGTAGCGCACCTTGACGCCGTTGTCGCTCAGGTACTCGGTCAGCTGCTCGGCCATGCGCTTGGTCAACGTGGTGATGAGCACGCGTTCGTGCTTTTCCACCCGCTCGCGGATTTCTTGCAACACGTCGTCCACCTGGTGGGTGGCCGGGCGCACTTCCACCTCGGGGTCGACCAGGCCGGTGGGACGCACCACCTGCTCGACCACGTTGCCGGCGTGCTGCTTTTCGTAATCGGCCGGCGTGGCGCTGACGAAGATCGCCTGGCGCATGCGGCCTTCAAATTCAGCGAACTTCAGCGGCCGGTTGTCCAGCGCGCTGGGCAGGCGAAAGCCGTATTCCACCAGCGTGGTCTTGCGCGCCTTGTCGCCGTTGTACATGGCGTTGAGCTGGCCGATCATCTGGTGGCTTTCGTCCAGAAACATCAGCGCGTCGCGCGGCAGGTAGTCGGTCAGCGTGGGCGGCGGGTCGCCCGGCTGCGCGCCCGACAGATGACGCGTGTAGTTCTCGATGCCCTTGCAGTGGCCCAGCTCGCTCAGCATTTCCAGGTCGAACCGGGTGCGCTGCTCGATGCGCTGGGCTTCCACCAGCTTGCCTTCATCGACGAAGAACTTCAGCCGCTCGACCAGCTCCTGCTTGATGGTTTCCACCGCGGCCAGCGTTTTCTCGCGCGGGGTCACGTAGTGGCTTGAGGGGTAAATGACGAAGCGCGGCACCTTCTGCTGCACACGACCTGTGAGCGGGTCGAACAGCGAGATGCTCTCCACTTCGTCGTCAAACAACTCGAAGCGCACCGCCAGCTCGGAGTGTTCGGCCGGAAACACGTCGATGGTGTCGCCGCGCACCCGAAAGCTGCCGCGCGCAAAGTCCATGTCGTTGCGCTGGTACTGCATGCGCACCAACTGGGCAATGGCCTCGCGCTGGCCCTGCTTGCCGCCGACCTTCAGGATCATCCGCATCTGCAAATAGTCGTCGGGCGCACCGATGCCGTAGATGGCGCTCACCGTGGCCACGATCACCACGTCGCGCCGCTCCAGCACGCTCTTGGTGGCCGACAGGCGCATTTGCTCGATGTGTTCGTTGATGGCGCTGTCTTTTTCGATGAACAAATCGCGCTGCGGCACGTAAGCCTCGGGCTGGTAGTAGTCGTAATAGCTGACGAAGTACTCGACCGCGTTCTTGGGAAAGAACTCGCGGAACTCGCTGTACAGCTGCGCCGCCAGCGTCTTGTTGGGCGCGAACACGATCGCTGGCCGACCCAACCGGGCAATGACGTTGGCCATGGTGAAAGTCTTGCCCGAACCGGTGACGCCCAGCAGGGTCTGGAACGCTTCGCCATCGTTGATGCCCTCCACCAACTGCGCGATGGCCGTCGGCTGGTCGCCCGCTGGGGGGTACGGCTGGAACAACTGAAACGGCGAATCCGCAAAGCTGACGAACTGGCCTTCGTCCACCGACGGTGCAAGGGCTGTCGCTTCAGTTTGCGGCGACTTGGCAGGGGCTTTGACGGATAAGGAAGACATGCTGAAGTGCAACGTGCAACGGAAAATTGAAATCAGAGCAATGCACCAAGTCTAAAAGTAATTGCGCAGCAGCCGCGCGTGTGACGCCCGCCCCGAAGCTTTGCCAACCCTGAATTTCCCTAGTGCCGCATGCCTGAGTACAGGCAAGCCGCCTCTTACAATGCCTTACCTTGACTTGCGCCAAGACAACGCTGCGCTTTTGCAAAGCGTCTGTCAAACGCGAGACACCACTCGGCATGCCTGCCTGAAATGCCTGTCCGCGCAGTCTCCGCCATAGCTTTTACCTTCATGAAACTCCTGCTCCAACTCTGCCACCTCATCGATGGACTGAACGCGCGCGTGGGCCGCTTTGCCATCTGGCTGATTCTGGCCTCGACCCTGATCAGCGCGGGCAATGCCATCGTGCGCAAGACGCTCGACATCAGCTCCAACGCCTGGCTGGAAGTGCAGTGGTATTTGTTTGCCTGGGCTTTTTTGCTGGCTGCGGGCTACACACTGCTGAATCAAGAGCACGTGAAGATCGACGTGGTTTACAGCCGCTGGTCGCACCGCACGCGACTGTGGATCGACATTTTTGGCTTCCTGTGTTTTTTGACGCCGCTGTGCATTGTGGTGCTGTACCTGGGCATTCCGCAGTTCTGGCTGAAGTTTCAGAGCGGAGAGATGTCCAACAACGCGGGCGGCCTGATCCGCTGGCCCGCCTGGCTGTCGCTACCCATCGGGTTTGTGCTGCTGATGCTGCAAGGCTGGTCTGAGGCCATCAAACGATTGGCCTTTCTGTACGGTGCCGGGCCAGACCCAACCGATAAGTCGGGCGAAAAATCGGCCGAAGAACTGCTGGCCGATGAGCTGCGCCTGAAAACTGACGGCGCTGACAACGCCGCGCCACAAAACTGACCCCCACCCCAGAGCAAACTTAAGCCAAGCGAAACCCATCATGGAATTTTTGACGCAAAACTTTGCCCCGGTGATGTTCGTGGGACTGGTGTTTTTTCTGCTGCTGGGCTTTCCAGTGGCGTTCAGCCTGGGCGCGTGTGGGCTATTTTTTGGCTTTGTGGGCATTGAGCTTGGCCTGTTGCCTGCGGCATTGATGCAATCGCTGCCGCTGCGCATTTTCGGCATCATGCAAAACGACACCATGCTGGCGATTCCATTTTTCACGCTCATGGGACTGGTGCTGGAGCGCAGCGGCATGGCCGAGGATTTGCTGGACACCATTGGCCAGGTGTTCGGCCCCATGCGCGGTGGCCTGGCCTTTGCCGTGATTTTTGTGGGTGCCTTGCTGGCCGCAACCACTGGGGTGGTGGCCGCATCGGTTATCTCGATGGGTTTGATCTCGCTGCCCATCATGCTGCGCTACGGCTACAACCGAAGTCTGGCCACGGGGGTGATTGCGGCATCGGGCACTTTGGCGCAAATCATCCCGCCCTCGCTGGTACTCATCATCATGGCCGACCAATTGGGCCGCAGCGTGGGCGACATGTACAAAGGCGCGTTCATCCCCGGTTTTGTGCTCACCAGTCTGTACGTCGGCTATGTCGCGATTCTGGCCATCTTTTTCCGCCACCGCGCCCCTGCCCTGCCGCCTGAGGCGCGGGTGTACCGCGAACCGAATGGCAGCGGCGGCTACGCATCGCTGGTGGGCATCACGGTAGTGTCAGCCCTGGTGGCTGTTTTCCTGGCCCGCCACATGGCCGATGTGCACACCTGGTGGCAAGGCGAGCTGATCGAATCGGTGCCCACGGACGAAAAAATCGTGGTCGCCCTGTGCGGCGGCGTGCTGGTGGCTTTTTTGGCAGCAGTGCTGAACAAGGTACTGCGCCTGGGCCTGCTGTCGCGCCTGGCCGAGCGGGTCACGTTCGTGCTGATTCCGCCGCTGCTGCTGATCTTCCTGGTTCTCGGCACCATCTTCCTGGGTATCGCCACACCCACCGAAGGCGGTGCCATGGGGGCCGTGGGCGCGCTGGTGATGGCGTTGGTGCGCGGCAAGCTGAACATGTCACTGCTCAAGCAAGCGCTCAACTCCACGCTCAAGCTGTCGTCGTTCGTGATGTTCATCCTGGTAGGGGCCACCGTGTTCAGCCTGGTGTTCCAGGGCGTGGACGGCCCACGTTGGGTGGAACACCTGCTGACGCAGTTGCCGGGCGGTCAGGTCGGCTTTTTGATCGCCGTGAACATCATGATCTTCTTCCTGGCGTTCTTCCTTGACTTCTTTGAACTGTCGTTCATCGTCATTCCATTGCTGGGGCCGGTGGCCGACAAGCTGGGCATTGACCTGATCTGGTTTGGCGTGCTGCTGGCGGTGAACATGCAAACCTCGTTCATGCACCCGCCGTTTGGCTTTGCGCTGTTTTACCTGCGCTCAGTCGCCCCCGACAAGGAATACACCGACCGCGTGACCGGCAAGACAATTGCACCCGTGACCACCATGCAAATCTACTGGGGATCGGTGCCCTTCGTCATCATCCAGTTGATCATGGTCACACTGTTGATCTTCTTTCCGGCGCTGGTCACCGGCGGGCTGGACAAGGAAGAAAAAGTGGATCTAGATCAGGTCACCAACATACTGGAAAACATGCCATCGCAAGACTACGGCATGCCCTCCCTGCCGCCAGGCTTTGACTTCCCTGCTCCTGCCGGGCCGGTGATGCCTGATGCGCCTGTGGACGGCGACACCTCAGGCGCTACCGCCCCACCAGAAGCCGCAACCGCCACGCCCGACACGGCCATAGACCCCATGCAGGCCGTGCAAGACGCATTGAAGGAAGGCAACAGATAATATTAGCCCGGCATCAAATCATTGAACTCAAGCTGCATACCAAACTGGCGCATGTTGAAAGCAGCTCTTGATCCCTGTTCGGGCCGCTTTTGAACGCTGTTCAGGTGCCTCACCGTGACCTTGATGCACCAATGACAATGCTGTTCAAGGTGAAAACCAAGTCCCGTATTCGATGATCACCCTGCAACCGTCTCCGCAATCAGCACATCGGCCGGGATGCCCAGGCTCTTATGCAGTCGTCGAATCATGGTCAGCGTCAGCGAGCGCTTGCGGCTCAGGACTTCGTAGACGCGGTTGCTTTTGCCGATGATCGGCTCAAAGTCTTTGACAGACAGTCTGTTCTGATTCATCTGCAATTTGATGGCTTCCACTGGATCAGGCGCAGTGATGATCGCCCACAGCACGGATGGCAGGAACCCCGCGTGGCGCGGGGATTTCAGGCAAGAAAAAGGGCCCGGAGATTTTCCGATCCCTTGGTATTGGTGGCGGAACACGGAACCGAACCCGCGTCCGCAATCCGAGCCAGATAGTAACGCCTTGGCCTTGAGGGCGTGGCTTCAACGATTTGGCCGTTCTTTTCTTCGCCCAGCCTCTGGCCTAGTTCGCCGTCATATGGGAAAATTGGCAACTCTTGGCAATCCCTATTCATCATCGGCAAAGGCGAGACGATGGCAGACCCGGAAGGTGAAATCCTGACCCTAGACGAGGTGGCCGCCTACTTGAAGGCTGGCAAGCGCACCGTCTACCGCCTCGCGGCCGAAGGCAAGCTTCCCGCGTTCAAGCTCGGCGGAACGTGGCGCTTCCGCCGCAGCGACCTGGATGAGTGGATTGCCGCCAATCTGACCAACAAAGATTCGGGGGCAAGCGACTGATGGAACTGATCGACAACATCAGCAGGTTGCTTGGCGACGATCTCAAGCAGACCCTCCGGCCAGGCGCGCGCCTGAAGGTTGCGGCCTCGTGCTTTTCGATGTACGCCTTCGAGGCGCTGAAAGCCGAGCTGGAAAAGATTGACGAGCTGGACTTCATCTTCACCTCGCCCACCTTTGTTGCCAACGAGGTCACCGACAAGATTCGCAAAGAGCGAAAGGAATTCCACATCCCCAAGCTCGACCGGGAGCGCAGCCTCTACGGCAGCGAGTTTGAAATCCAGCTGCGCAACAAGCTCACCCAGCGGGCGGTGGCCAAGGAGTGCGCCGAGTGGATACGGCGCAAGGCCAAATTCAAGAGCAACCGCACCAAAGCGCCGATGCAGCAGTTCGCCTGCGTGCAGGCTGGCGGCACCGACACGGCTTACATGCCCCTTCACGGGTTCACGGCTGTCGATCTCGGTTACCAGCAAGGCAATGCTGTATCCAACCTCGTCAACAAGATGGACGAGGCACCATTTGCCGCCACGTACCTGAGCCTGTTCGATCAGATCTGGAACGACCCCGAAAAGCTGGAGGACGTGACAGCGCAGATTTGCGAGCACATCGCCTCGGTCTACCAAGAGAACTCACCCGAGAGCATCTACTTCCTGATGCTCTACAACATCTTCAACGAGTTTCTAGACGACATCGACGAAGACGTCCTGCCCAACGACCGCACGGGCTACCAGGACACCCTGATCTGGAACAAGCTCTTCAACTACCAGAAGGATGCTGCCACCGGGATCATCAACAAGCTGGAAACCTACAGCGGTTGCATCCTTGCCGACAGCGTCGGCTTGGGCAAGACCTTCACCGCACTGGCCGTCATCAAGTATTACGAGTTGCGAAACCGGTCGGTGTTGGTGCTCTGCCCCAAGAAGCTGGCGGACAACTGGCTGAACTACAACCGCAACCTCAAGACCAACATCTTCGCCCGCGACCGGTTCAACTACGACGTTCTCTGCCACACGGATCTGTCCCGCACCAGCGGCGAGTCGTTCGGTACACCGCTAAACCGCATCAACTGGGGCAACTACGACCTCGTCGTCATCGACGAGTCGCACAACTTTCGCAACAACGACGCCTACAAGGACAAGGAAACCCGATACCAGAAGCTGATGCGCAAGGTGATCCAGGAAGGGGTCAAGACCAAGGTGCTGATGTTGTCGGCCACGCCAGTCAACAACCGCTTTACCGACTTGCGCAACCAACTGGCCCTGGCCTACGAAGGCGACTCCGAAAACCTCACAAAAAAGCTGCGCACGGACAGAAGCGTCGAGGAGATTTTCCGAGGCGCACAAGCAGCCTTCAATGCGTGGTCGAAGCTCCCCCCGGAAGAACGTACCGCGCGTGCGATCCTCGACTCACTGGACTTCGACTTCTTCGAGCTGCTCGACAGCGTCACCATCGCACGCTCGCGTAAGCACATCCAGACCTTCTACGACACCAAGGACATCGGTCAATTTCCGGAGCGCCGCAAACCGCTGTCGTTTCACTGCCCGTTGACCGAGCGGTCGGACGTGTTGGGCTTCAACGAAATTTTCGAGCAACTCTCCCTGCTCAAGCTGGCCGTTTATGCGCCCATCAGCTACATCCTGCCCAGCCGTCTGAAAAAGTACGAGGAGATCTACGACACCAAGGTAGGCGGCAAGGGCACGCTGCGCCAAGCCGACCGCGAAAAGAGCCTGCAGGCCCTGATGACGGTCAACCTGCTCAAACGGCTTGAAAGTTCGGTGCAGTCGTTCCGGCTAACGCTGCAATCGCTGCGGGCCAACAACGAAGCCACCCTCGCCAAGATCGCCGCGTTCAATCAATCCGGCGGCGCGGTCACGGTGGGCGATCTCACGGAAGTGCTGGAAGGGCTGGATGCAGAGGACGATGAGCTGCCGATGCCCGGCGACGAGGGCGGCGAGATTGGCAGCAAGATCAAGATCAGCCTCGCTGACATGGACTTGCCGTCCTGGGAGCACGAACTGAAGGTGGACTTACAGGTCATCGATGCCTTGCTGGCTTCGATGAACAAGATCACGCCGCAGGACGACGCCAAGTTGCAGCACCTCAAAGCACAACTGCTCGGCAAGATTGCAAACCCAATCAACCCCGGCAACAGGAAGGTGCTGATCTTCACAGCCTTTGCTGACACCGCAGATTACCTGTACGCCAACCTTGCGCCTGAGCTGCTGGCCACGCTCGCCATCCACACGGCCAAGGTCACCGGCAAGGGAGCGCCGCAGTCCACCATCAAGAGCAAAACCCAGAAGCGCAGCTATGACTTCCAGGAGCTGCTCACCCTGTTCTCACCTCGCTCTAAAGAGAAGGCGGTGGTACTGCCGGACGAGCCGCACGAGGTGGATCTGCTGATCGGCACGGATTGCATCTCCGAAGGGCAGAACCTGCAGGACTGCGACTACCTGATCAACTACGACATCCACTGGAACCCAGTACGCATCATCCAGCGCTTTGGCCGGGTAGATCGCATTGGCTCGCCCAACAGCAGCATCCAGCTAGTCAATTACTGGCCCGACATTTCGCTCGACGAGTACATCAACCTCAAGGAGCGCGTTGAGAGCCGAATGATGATCGCTGACGTGACCGCCACAGGTGACGACAACGTGCTGTCTGCACAGGCCAACGACGTGTCGTACCGCAAGGAGCAACTGCGTCGCCTGCAGGATGAAGTCATCGAGCTGGAGGATTTGAAGACCGGCGTCTCGATCACCGACCTGGGCCTCAACGACTTCCGCATGGATTTGCTCAACTACGTCAAAGCCCATGGCGAACTGAGCAATGTGCCTAACGGGATGCACGCAGTGGTTCCCGCCAGACCCGAGATGGGCCTACGGCCGGGCGCGATCTTCACGCTGCGCAATCGCAATGCCGGGATCAACCTCAACCAGCACAACCGCCTGCATCCGTACTACCTCGTCTACATCAACCGCGAGGGAGAGGTCATTCATGACCACACCGAGGTGAAGCGCCTGCTGGATCTGGTGCGTACCTGCTGCAAAGGCCAGGACAAACCCATCGTCGACGTGTGCCAGCGTTTCAATCAGGAAACGGCAGATGGCCGCCGGATGCAGCCCTACTCCGATCTGTTGGGCAAGTCCATCCGTTCGATGATCGAGGTAAAGGAAGAAAAGGATTTGGACAGCCTGTTCAGCGGTGGCAAGACCACAGCACTGACAGACACCATCTCCGGCCTGGACGACTTCGAACTCATCAGCTTCCTCGTGATTCAGGAGGCTAGATGAGTCAAGGAGTGACCACACAAAAAACAGCGCTGATCGCCTACCCCAAGCAAGCTGCTTTCGGGCGCGTTCTGCCCAAGAACAAAATCTATGAGCACAGCGGGGCCAACACCCGGCTGAAGGAACTGTTCGTCGAGCAGGTCGAGCAGATCATCTGGCAGTACAAGCTCGCCCCAGAGACGATCAACCTGCCTGCGCGGCCCGGTGTGCCGGAAATCCAGATTTTCAGCATCCAGCTCAAGTCCACCGAGCTGCACGAAGACGTGCTCCGCTGCATTGATGGCGCGGTGCAGTTCCCGATCATGTTTGAACTACACCAAGGCCAGGGCGATCAGGCGAAAACGCAGGTAGCGGCGGCTTACAAGCGCCCGAGCGAAGCCGACGCCAGTCGCTGGGTGCTGTCCAGCTACTTCACCAGCGACTGGATGCCAGCGGCAACTGCCCGTACGGCTATGCCGCTGGCCCTCGACATGGCCCACCTGTACTCCGTTCTGCTGCAAGGCTTAATGCCGTTGCCAGCACGTCCACTGGAGGCCTTGTCCGACTGGATTGCGCGTATCGAGCAGGCGGCAAGCAAGCGCCGCGAAGTCGAGAAGACCCAGGCGAGACTGGCTAAGGAAAAGCAATTTAACCGCAAGGTCGAGATCAACGCGACCTTGCGGCAACTGAAATCTGAACTTGAACAATTGAGCCGCTGACCCCCGATATCGGAAGCGCAGCGACCAGAGGAACGAACATGGACAAACTGAAAATGCACTCGCCCAATCTCACGCAAGACAACATCGCCCGCATTCGCGATCTGTTTCCGGGTTGCGTGACGGAAGCCAAGGGTGAAGACGGCAACGTGAAGCTGGCGGTGGATTTTGACCAGCTTCGCCAAGAGCTAGCCGATTCGATTGTTGAGGGGCCGCAGGAGCGCTACCACCTTAATTGGCCAGGCAAGCGCGAGGCACTGCTCACGGCAAATGCACCGATTGCAAAGACGCTCCGTCCAGTACGCACGACAAAGAATTCAAAAGGCGAACAAATTGAAGAGAGCGTCAACTTCGACACTACCAAAAATATCTTTATCGAGGGCGATAATCTCGACGCACTGAAGCTGCTTCAGGAAACTTATCTTGGCAAAATCAAGATGGTCTATATCGACCCACCGTACAACACGGGCAACGATTTTGTTTACGCCGACGACTTTGCAGACGAAGTCTCTGAATTCTTTCTCCGCTCAAATCAAGTGGATAGCAAAGGAAATCGCTTGACAGCCAACCCCGAAACAAGCGGGCGCTTTCACTCGGACTGGCTGTCCATGATGTATTCGAGACTAAAGTTGTCGCGCAACTTGCTGCGAGATGATGGACTCATCGTAATTCATATTGATGAGAATGAATATCCCAACTTGGAGAAGCTTCTGGCCGAAATATATGGCGAGAAGAATAATCTCGGAACTATTGTGTGGGATAAAAGAAATCCAAAAGGTGATGCCACCGGTGTCGCGCAGCAGCATGAACTAATTTGTATTTACTGCAAAGATCGAGAATTCTTCAAGGCGACCTGCGAGTTCCAGCGTCCCAAAGAGAACGCAGGAAAAATGCTTGCAAAAGCCAAGCAGATTCTTGGCAAGGAAGGCGGAGTCACTGAAAAAGCAAGGAGAGAATACAAAGACTGGGTAAACCAGCAAGATCTCACTGGGGGCGAAAAGGCATATAACCAAATCGATGACAATGGCGACGTCTTCCGTCCGGTTTCGATGGCGTGGCCGAATAAGAAAAAAGCACCGGAAGATTACTTCATCCCGCTAATTCATCCCGTAACAGGGAAGGAGTGCCCTGTTCCTGAGCGGGGGTGGCGCAACCCTCCTGCAACAATGCAAGAACTCCTGAAGTCTGGGTTGATTATTTTCGGCTCAGACGAGAAGACGCAGCCAACAAGAAAATATCGACTGAAAGACAATTTATTTGAAAACATCCCTTCGCTGCTTTACTACGGTGGCAGTGACGACGCCTTGCTTGCTGACCTCAATATTCCTTTTGATACACCAAAACCGGTTCAGGTGGCAAAGAGACTAATTCAATCAGTTTGCAAGAATGACGATATATTGATCGACTTCTTCGCTGGCTCGTGCACGGCGGCGCATGCACTTATGCTTTTGAATGCAGAAGATGGGGCAAATCGCCGATTCATAATGGTTCAATTGCCCGAGGAGTGTGACGAGAAGTCCGAGGCCAGAAAACTTGGATACTCAGTAGTTTCCGAGATTGGAAAAAATCGCATTCGGAGGGTGGCACAAAAAATTCGAGAAGAATTCTCAGAAACCTTGCCTACGAGAAATACGGATCTCGACTTAGGATTCCGCCTACTTAAAGTCGATACATCGAACATGGCTGACGTCTACTACGCCCCCGATGCGCTGGACAAAGCCAATCTCGACTTGTTTGTTGACAATATCAAGCCTGACCGCACGGCGGAA
>NZ_JBKEEE010000099.1:0-4369 GCF_047975795.1 Ottowia sp.
TGCCGCAGTCGGCCCTGAAGTCCAAAACGCCCATCGAAGCAATGAAGCATTGGTACGATGAAAAGTCGCACCTGTTTCACAGGCGACCAAAGTCATCCAATCGTCCGGGATGCGACAGCTATACCAGCTTTGAGCGCAAACGTACAGACCAACGCGCCAAGGCCTGGGTCGAACAACAGGAGCGCGACATCACCGCAGGAATAAATCCTTACCGGTCTGCGCGCCAATCACCTCATCCATCCCGACAACCTTCGACGCAGCGCGTACAAACCCAAAGCAACAACGTGAGCACATCGACAGACTCACTCAAGCCCTTTGAAGTCAAATCGTGCACATTTGAAGGCATTGACTTTCCTGACAACATGGCCGTCTACGCGGCGGGCGGCTACTCTGGTCAAAAACTGGATTTCCAAATTGACCAAAGTGGGCATCAAGCTACCCAGTTTGATGTGGCCGTCAACAGCCCCGGACAACCCGTTGCACTGATGCTGGGCGCGTATGAACCGACTGTCTGGAACATCGGCTGGACAGAAGGCACGCGGATTGTCGCCGTGCTCGTCTCCGGCTATCACCGCCAGGCCATCACTGGGCTGAGAAGCAATGTGCCTGTACTCAACCATGACCTCGACAACAACGGCAGCGCCTGTGGCTATTTTTATATCGGCCAGAATCAGAACCGCTCGTTAAACCCTATCGCACAAAAACTGTTCGGCAAACCCGTGAACATGGTCTTTCCGGGTGACCCGTCTGGAAGCATCGTGGTGGGCGAGTCGATCAAGACAGGGGTTGTCGCGCTCACCTCGGAAGCCTCTGCACCACCGTCAAGTTTTCGCGCCCCGAACACCTTTTTGACCAAGCAAGCTGGCCTGGACGAAGCCGTCGCCCAAGGCGTGATTCGCCCGGCCACCCATGCCGACATGGATGCCTGGGAGATGGCAACGGCATCGCCCGATATCCCACCCGTTGCAGGCCAGCATGGCCGGCGCAGATCTTCACAATCCATACCCCACCGCGCGTATGTTGTTTTAAGAGAGTTCACATATCCAGCCGGGCTGGTTGGTGCACACTCGGCAACATTTCTCATTCCGGCTGGAGTGCCTTCGCCCAAAGGTAATCCCGGCCACTCCCGGATCTATGATTTCAATACGCGCCAATGTCGTATTGGAAGCACGCCAATGTCATCCACCAGTTGTCTCTAGTGTCCCGAGTTGTAAATTCATTGACATGAGAAATCTGCCGAAACCGGTACCAGGCAAGGCGTAAAACGCAGCGATACCGGACGGTATCGCGAGGCTTTACAACGCCGCATGGTGCCGATTCTCGGTGGATTTGTTCAACGAATTTGGAATTTAGGACACTGGTTAATTGAGTTTTCCTGCTTCGGAGCGTGTGCACACGAAATTTCGTTAATCTTGGGGCTTGTTCAATTCCAGCACTGTGTACCGCTCACACCATTTGCTGCCCCATACACGATGCCCGATCTGCTTTGCCTCTACCGCACCATGGTGCGCATCCGCGCATTTGAAAACGCCGCCGAAGTCGCCAGCCAGGGCGGCGTGGCCGCCTGGGGCAAGCAAGCCTCCAGCACCCCAGCGCTGGTGCGCGGGCCGCTGCACCTGTCCACGGGTCAAGAAGCGGTGGCCGCAGGCGTGTGCGCGCATCTCAAAACCACCGACCTGCTCACCTCCACCCACCGTGGCCACGGCCACACGCTGGCCAAAGGGGCCGATGTGACGCGCATGATGTGCGAGCTGTTCGGCCGCGCCAGCGGCACCAACGGCGGCAAGGGCGGCTCGATGCACATTGCCGATTTTTCGGTCGGCATGCTGGGGGCCAACGGCGTGGTGGCGGCGGGCCTGCCGATTGCCGTGGGCGCGGCGCAGGGTTTGAAGATTCGCGGAGTGCACCAAAGCGAGGGGGCCATCGTCGTCTGCTTCTTTGGCGATGGGGCCATCAACCGCGGGCCGTTCATGGAGGCGCTGAACTGGGCCGTGGTCTACCACCTGCCGGTGCTGTTCGTGTGCGAAGACAACCACATCTCAGCCACCACCGAAAGCGGTGCCATGACGGCTGGCCCCGGTGCCAGCGCGCGCGCTGCCGCACTGGGCCTGCCTGCGGTGCAAGTCGACGGCACCGACGTACAGGCCGTCAGCGTCGCTGCGGCCACGCTGGTGCGCGAAATCCGCGCAGGCAGCGGCCCGCGCCTGCTGCACGCGCTGACCGACCGGCACAAGGGCCACGTTTCGGTCGACCCCGGCCTGTACCGCGACCCCGCCGCCGTGGCCGCTGCGCTGGCGCGCGACGGCATTGCCCGCACCCGCGTACAACTGGTGGAGCAAGGCCATGCGGTGGCCGTCAAACAGATCGAAGATGAGGCCCAAACCGAGATCGACGCCGCCGTGGCCACCGCCACCGCCGCGCCGCTGCCGGATGCAGCAGCGGCCTACACCGACATCCAAAACACGGGTACGGGGGCATGGCTATGAGCGCCGTGCAACTCACTTATGCCCAAGCGGCGGCGCTGGCCCTCAGCCAAGCCATGGACACCAACCCTCACGTCATCGCCCTGGGCGAAGACCTGGGCCGGGGCGGCGTGTTCGGCCAATACCGCGACGCTGATGGTGCGCCGCTGGTGCAGCGCTTTGGGCCGCAGCGCATCATCGACACCCCCATCTCAGAAAGCACCATCGTCGGTGCCGCCGTCGGCATGGCGTTGGCCGGTTGCACGCCGGTGGTGGAATTGCGCGTGGTCGACTTCGCCTTGTGCGCCATCGACGAGGTGGTCAACCAGGCGGCGAAAAACCGCTACATGTTCGGCGGCCAGGGCCGGGTGCCGATGGTGCTGCGCATGCCCATTGGCATCTGGTCGTCTTCGGCGGCGCAGCACAGCCAGTCGCTGGAAGCCTGGTTTGCCCACATCCCCGGCCTGGTGGTGGTAGCCCCCGCCACGGCAGCCGACAACCACGGTCTGCTGCTGGCCGCGCTGGCCTCGGGCGACCCGGTGGTCTACATGGAGCATAAAGAGCTGTGGGGCACACCCGGTGCGGTCACCCCTGGCGAGGTGGTGCCGCTGGGTCAGGCGCGCGTGGCGCGCCAAGGCAGCGACGTGACCATCGTCTCTTGGTCGCGCCAATTGCAAGCCTGTGAGCAAGCCGCCGGGCAACTGGCCGCACAAGGCGTGCAGGCTGAAATCATTGACCTGCGCACGCTGTGGCCGTGGGACAAAGACGCGGTACTGCGCAGCGTGGCCAAAACAGGCCGCCTGTTGGTGGTGCACGAGGCGATTCAAGTCGCTGGTTTTGGGGCCGAAATCGTCGCCACGGTGGCCGAATGGAGCAACGCCAAGGTCGCCCGCCTGGGCGCGCCCCGCATTCCGGTGGGCTACGCCCCCACGCTGGAGGCTGAAGCGCGCGTGGAGGCGGAAAAGATCGTGGCAGCAACACACAAGCTGGTGGGCCAATGACGTCCCCCAAGCCAAAGCTAGGACTGATCTGGGCGCAGGCGCGTGGCGGCGTCATTGGCAAAGAGGGCATCATGCCCTGGCACCTGCCAGAAGACCTGGCGCACTTCAAACGCACCACGCTCAGTCACCCCGTCATCATGGGGCGGCGCACGTGGGATTCGATCCCGCCGCGCTTTCGCCCCCTGCCCGGGCGCAGCAACATCGTCGTCACCCGACAAGACGATTGGCATCAAAATGGCGCTCAACGCGCATCCAGTCTTCGTGATGCGCTACAAATTTGCGATCAATCAGAAGTGGCCTGGGTCATCGGTGGCGCGCAAATCTATGCACAGGCCCTGCCGCTGGCCGACATGCTGGTGGTGACTGAAATCGACGCCAACTTTACGGGCGACGCCTACGCCCCGGCGATTGGCCCCGAGTGGCACGAAACCCAGCGCCACCCCATCATCGCCGCCAACGGCCTGCGCCTGAGCTTCGTGATTTATCGGAGATAAGCCTGCATTCGCAGTATCAAAGCGTCAAACCCGAGCTTCTTCCACGAGAAATGGGGCTGGCCAATGCCTGGAAACAGCGGTCGGCCACCGGCTGCAAACCACTCTGTCTGTTGCTCAAGAGGCCATCGTGGTGGAACTTCGTCGTACCTTGCTGCGGCCTTTGGATGACCTGCTGACCGTCTGCCGTGAGTTCATCTGTGCCGATGTCTCCCGCTCGGACCTGGATCGGTGCCTGTGCCGTCACGGGGTGGGCAATCTCAAAGCCCAGTCACGATCGCAGTCGAGGGCAAAGCACCTAGGGAAGGTCTGCAAAAGTCAGCCCCATGACGGCCTGATCTGAGACAGTGGAGCGATGCAACAGACAAGCCTTGCCACCACTGGATTCGAGCTTGCAGCCAAACGCACGCGCAAG
>NZ_JBKEEE010000100.1:0-1791 GCF_047975795.1 Ottowia sp.
GGCCGCAGGCCTGCTGCAAACCAAGCGGGCCGCCGGCAAGAACGAGCACGACCCTGAAGTCGCCAAATTCCGCGACTACTGTGCCTACGACGAGCCGATGGGCCGCGTGCCTTCGCACCGCGCACTGGCCGTGTTCCGCGGTCGGCAGCTTGAAATTCTGGACGCCAAGCTGGTGCTGCCGCAGGCGGAAGAAGCGCCAGCGGCCAGCAAGGTCGCGGCAGCGCCGAGCCTGGCCGAAGGCCGCATCGCGCGTCAACTGGGCTGGAGCCACCAGGGCCGTCTGGCCGACGACCTGCTGCGCAAGTGCATCACCTGGGCCTGGCGCGTCAAGCTCAGCCTTTCCACTGAGCGCGATTTGTTCGCGCGCCTGCGCGACGACGCTGAAAAAGTGGCCATCAAGGTCTTCGCCGACAACCTGCGCGACCTGCTGCTGGCCGCGCCTGCCGGGCAGAAAGCGGTGATGGGGCTGGACCCCGGCATCCGCACCGGCGTCAAGGTGGCCGTGGTGGACGCCACCGGCAAGCTGCTGGACACCGCCACCGTCGACCCGCACGAGCCGCGCAAGGACTGGGACGGCAGCCTGCACACCCTTGCGCGCCTGGTCGAAAAGCACGGCGTGCAGCTCATCGCCATCGGCAACGGCACCGCCAGCCGCGAGACCGACAAGCTGGCCGGCGACTTGATCAAGTTGGCAAGAAAAACGGCTGCAACGCAGACTGGACAAGCGATAGAAGCTATTGAAAAGATAGTAATCAGTGAAGCCGGCGCATCCGTCTACAGCGCCAGCGAGTTCGCCAGCCAGGAACTGCCAGACGTAGACGTGAGCCTGCGCGGCGCCGCCAGCATTGCCCGGCGGCTGCAGGACCCGCTGGCCGAGCTGGTGAAGATTGACCCCAAGAGCATCGGCGTTGGCCAGTACCAGCACGACGTCAACCAGGGCGAGCTGGCGCGCACGCTGGATGCTGTGGTGGAAGACTGCGTGAACGGCGTCGGCGTGGACTTGAACACCGCCAGCGCGCCGCTGCTGGCGCGCGTTTCGGGTCTTTCAGGCAAAGTGGCCAAGGCGGTGGTGCGCTGGCGTGAGCAGCACGGCGCCTTCAAAAGACGCCAGCAATTGCTTGACGTCAGCGGCCTTGGCCCCAAGGCGTTTGAGCAAAGCGCGGGCTTCTTGCGTATCCGTGGCGGCGACAACCCGCTAGACATGACCGGCGTGCACCCGGAAACCTACCCGGTGGTGGAGCAGATCATCGTCAAGACCGGCCAGCCGATTGAGCAATTGATGGGCCGTGCCGAACTGCTGAAAGGCCTCAAGCCGGAGCAGTTCAGCAGCGAAGGCTTTGGCGCCCTGACGGTGAAAGACATCCTGGCCGAGCTGGAAAAACCCGGCCGCGATCCGCGCCCCGACTTTGCCGTGGCGCGCTTCAACGACGGCGTGGACGACATCGCCGACCTCAGGGAGGGCATGGTGCTGGAAGGCACGGTGAGCAACGTGGCCGCGTTCGGCGCCTTCGTCGATCTGGGTGTGCACCAGGACGGGCTGGTGCACGTGAGCCAATTGGCCAACAAGTTCGTGAGCGACGCGCGCGAAGTGGTCAAGACCGGCCAGATCGTCAAGGTGACCGTGCTGGAAGTGGACGTGGCGCGCAAACGCATCAGCCTGAGCATGAAGCAGGGCGCCCAGCCGGCGCGCCGGGACGGCCCGCGCGAAAATCGCATTGAGCACACGGCGGGGCGTGGAGGCCGCGGCCAGGGCGGTGGCGCACGCGGCAACCCGCAGGCCTCCACCGCCAT
>NZ_JBKEEE010000057.1:0-26010 GCF_047975795.1 Ottowia sp.
ATTCAGACAGCATGCCCAATACTTCGATATTTATAGAGCTTTATTGCGTCACACACCACAAGAGCTATGTGATCGCAAGCCTTCATCCAAACTGCGTCGATTTGCCACGGTGCGAAATGGGGGCTGGTTATCCATCTTGATCTTGGATTGCCGCCAAGCTGCGCACAGACTCAAACTGCCGCTTCTGCCCTGTTACCGGGTCGGTAAAGCTTAAGTGCCGCGCCAGCAGTTGCAGGGGGTGGAGAAGGTCGTCGGGCGCTTGGGCCGGGCGCAGTACACGGGGGTAAAAGCTGTCACCCAGGATGGGTGCGCCCAATGCGGCCATGTGCAGACGCAGTTGGTGTCGTTGGCCGGTGACAGGGCGCAAGTGGTACAGCGCATGCTGGCCACCTGCCAGCATGGCGGCGTGCTCGATATGGGTTTCGCTGTTGGGTGGGCCGGGCACTTCGCGCGAGATGAAAAAGCGCTCGGCATCGGCTTCAAGTCGGCTGCAGTGGGTGTGGGGCAGCGCCAGCGCGGGTAGGTACGGGGCCACGGCTTCGTAGAGTTTGCCTACCTGCCGGTCGCGAAACAGGGCTTGATAGGCGGCGCGCGTGTTGGGTTGCACGGCCAGCACGACCAGCCCGGCGGTTTCGCGGTCGATGCGGTGCAACGGGCTTAAGTGGGGCAAACCAAGGCGACGTTTGAGCTGCACCAGCAGGCTGCGCTGCACAAAGCGCCCGCTGGGGGTGACGGGCATGAAGTGCGGTTTGTCGACCACCACCAGCCAGTCGTCCTGGAACAAGATGGTGGCGTCTTCGGGTGTGGGCGGCTCATCAGGCCAGCCACGGTAATAAAACAGGCGCTGGCCGCTGGAGCAGGGCGCATGCGCGGGCACGGGCTGGCCTTGCGTGTCCAGCACGTGGCCCTGATTCAGCCGCGCCAGCCAGTCAGCACGGGACAAAACGGGCAGGCGTTCGGCCAGAAAGTCCAGCACGGTGGGCCAGCCGCCCGCAGGCACGGCCACGCAACTGGCGCTGACGCCGTTGCGCAGGGGCAAGTGGGGGTGCCGCACACGGCTCATTCATCAGACCGCAGGCGTGGCAGTGCGTGTGAAGACTAGATCCCACACGCCGTGGCCCAGTTGCAGGCCGCGCCGCTCGAACTTGGTCTCAGGCCGGTAACTGGGGCGCGGGGCGTAGCCGTCAGGTGTGGTGGCGGTGTTGGCCAGCAGCGGCTCGGCACGCAGCACTTGAAGCATTTGCTCGGCATAGGGTTGCCAGTCGGTGGCGCAGTGCAGGTAGCCGCCAGGGGCAATGCGCTCGGCCAACAGGCGCACCAGGGCGGGCTGGATCAGGCGGCGTTTGTGGTGGCGTTTTTTGTGCCACGGGTCGGGGAAAAAGATGTGCACGCCGTCCAGCGTGGCAGGGGTGATCATGTGTTGCAGCACCTGCACGGCGTCGTGCTGCACGATGCGCACGTTGGTCAGGCCCTGCTCGCCGATCAGCTTGAGCAGCGCGCCCACGCCGGGTTCGTGCACTTCGCAGCCGATGAACAACGTATCGGGTTGCAGCGCGGCAATGTGCGCTGTGGCCTGGCCCATGCCAAAGCCGATTTCGAGCACGGTTTTCGAGTGTTTTTGATCTGCGACGCTTGTGTGGCAAGCGCAGGCAGCTACCAAATCAGGAGTTTTTGGATCAAACGGCAGCACGTAGCGCGGCCCCAGTTCGGTCAGCGCGCGGGCCTGGCCGGTGGTGGTGCGCCCGGCGCGGATGACGAAGCTGCGGATGGCGCGCGGGTGTGGGGCTGCTTCGATCACGGGTTCGGCTGCGGCTTGATGCGCTGCCTCAGGCGCGTTGCTCATGCGGCGGGGTCGATGGTGTCCGAGTGGGCATCTGAAGAGGTGCCGGATGCCTCATCGGGTGACATGTCAGGTGATGCAGCAGATGATGCAGCAAGTGCATTTTTCTTCAGTGTAATAGGCGTTTTGCGCTCGCCTGCTGGACGCTGATCGCTATCAAATCGAGAGTATTTGCGCAGCACCTGTACCAGTTGGGCATAGACCTTGGGGTTGGCCGCCAGGCATTCGGCCTGCTCGACGTAACCGGCCTCGCCACTGAAGTTGCCGATCAGTCCGCCCGCCTCGGTCACCAGCAATGAACCGGCGGCCACATCCCACGGTTTGAGGCCGGTTTCAAAAAAGCCGTCGGTAAAACCGGCGGCCACATAGGCCAGATCCAGCGCGGCTGCACCGGGGCGGCGCAGCCCGGCGGTGCGCTGCATCACGTCGGCCATCATGCGCAGATAAGCCTGAAAGTCGTCGCCCTTGCGAAACGGAAAGCCAGTTGACACCAGGCTTTCGGCCAGGCGCGTGCGCTTGCTGACGCGGATGCGCCGCTCGTTCATGAAGGCGCCGCGCCCGCGTGTGGCGGTGAACAGGTCGTTGCGCGTGGGGTCGTACACCACGGCCTGTTCGATGCGGCCTTTGACGGCCAATGCAATGCTGACGCAATACACCGGAAAGCCGTGGATGAAATTGGTGGTGCCGTCCAGCGGGTCGATGATCCAGATGTGGTCAGCGTGCGGATTGCCGTGGGTGCGGCCCGATTCTTCGGCATGGATGCCATGACCGGGATAGGCGGTGAGCAGGGCATCGATGATGGCCTGTTCGCTGGCGTGGTCGATTTCGGTGACGAAATCATTGACCTGCTTTTGCGAGATGCGCACGGCTTCGACATCGAGTGCGGCGCGGTTGATGATGGTGCCAGCGGCGCGCGCGGCCCGAATGGCCACGTTGAGCATGGGATGCAGTAAGGACGACATGGGTTGTATGAAGAACGGGTGGGTTGTCCAGCTTCGCACGATGGCGGTGAACAAAAGCGCATTTTCCCACGTCTGCGAACGGTTGGGGCCAAAAGCAGGCCCGCACCGTGCCCAGCACAGTCGCTAAAGAACTCCATCGAAGTAGCACATAAAATTTAAATTTCAATAAAAATATCCTTATACTTAATAATATAGTTTTATTAAAATGAGGTAAAAATGAAACGCTACCACGCACCCGGCCCACGCGGCATCAAAACGCTTCAGATGCTGGCAGGGGCCAGCGGATGGCTGGCATTGCAGGCATCCGCACAGGCCCAGGGCGTGCCCGAAGGTGGCGTGGTGGGCTATGTGCCCCTGGCGGGCGTGGCGGGCATAACTGCTGTGCCTGCGTTGGGTGAGTGGGTTTTGCTGGCTTTGGCGATGGCCGTGGCAGGCGTGGCCTGTGTCGTTTTGCGCCGAAGCATGGGGCGTACAGCGTGGGCGGCGTTGCTGGCGGCGGCGCTGGCCTTGAGTGCAGCCCCTGCTGAATGGCACTGGGTTGGGCGGGCGCAGGCGCAGCCGGTTGTGATGGTGCTGGAGATGGCCGCTACCGCACAAACCGTGGAGGGCTTGAGCGGCCCTGAAGGCTTTGGCGGTGCCTACCAGTTTCACAACGGTAATGCCGTGCCGTACAAGATCACCCAGGTGGGGGTGCAGGGTACCCAGACCTGGGATGTTTTTCATAGCGAACCCGGTGGCACACCAGAGTGTGTGGTGGACTTGGTGGTGCCTCCTGGCGGTAGCTGCTTTGTGCGTTTTGTGACGATCGGTTGAATAGCGGCGTTTGCATGGGCAGCTCCGGTGCCCCTGCCTACAATGCCGCGATGACTTTCATCGACCAGCTGCGCCAGGCCACCGCTTTGAACCAGTCCATGCTGTGTGTGGGGCTGGATCCGGAGCCAGGCCGCTTTCCTGCGGGCGTGGTGCAGGGTGCGGCAGGGATTTACGATTTCTGTGCCCGCATCGTTGATGCCACCGCTGATCTGGTGTGCGCCTTCAAGCCGCAAATTGCCTACTTTGCCGCGCACCGGGCTGAAGACCAACTGGAGCGCCTGGTGCAGCACATGCGCGCCGTGGCCCCACAGGTGCCGGTAATTTTGGACGCCAAGCGTGGTGACATTGGCAGCACGGCCGAGCAGTACGCCAAGGAGGCGTTTGAGCGCTACGGGGCTGATGCGGTCACGCTGTCGCCTTTCATGGGTTTTGATTCAGTGGCACCGTATCTGCGCTACAAGGACAAGGGCGTGTTTTTGCTGTGCCGCACCTCCAACCCCGGTGGCGATGACGTGCAGGCGCAGCGCCTGGCCAGCGTGACGGGCCAGCCGACGGTGTTTGAACACATTGCGCAATTGGCAGCGGGGCCGTGGAACACCAACGGCCAGGTGGGTCTGGTGGTGGGCGCGACTTACCCGCAAGAGATTGAGCGGGTGCGCACCTTGGCCCCTGCGTTGCCGTTGCTGATTCCGGGCGTGGGCGCGCAAGGTGGCGATGCGGTGGCCACGGTGCGTGCGGCCTGGCGCAGCGACGGACAGGGTGGCGCGGTGGGACCAGTCATCGTCAACAGCTCGCGCGCCATTTTGTATGCGGCAGACGATATGCAGTTTGCCGACGCCGCGCGCGCAGTCGCCCAGGCCACGCGCGCGGCGCTGAATGCGGCGCGCCCGACCTGAGGGCGTGTTCAAAGTCTTTTTGCCGGTGATCTTGCCGGTGACGCGCCAGTAACGTGCTCAGAAGTCGCTCAGGCTCAGGCCGATCGAAAACACCGTACGGCGGAAGTTGTAGTCGATCAGGCTGTCGCCATAGCCGTAAAACAGCGAGGTGTACAGGCGCAGGCCCGAAAAGCTGTTGCCCAATCCGTCGCCCAGCGATCGCGTCCATTCCAGCTTGCCAGAGCCGTATTTGTTGAACGAGCCGGTGTACGTCAGGCGCAAGGTGTTCTTGGTGTTGATGTTCCATCCCAGGCTGATGTCGCCACGCCCAATGTAGCGGCTGATGTCGGGGTTGTTGTCTTTGGCGCTGCTTTCTGACAGACGCTTCCACCAGCGCAATTGCAGGTTCAGGCGGTTGTCTTTTTCAAAACCGGCCATCAGGTAGGCACGGTTCCAGCTGCGCGACAGCGGATCGCTTTGGCCATTGGACTGGTGCACCAGCCCCGCGCCGCTGTAACGCCAGGTCCAGCCACCGGGCAAGTCCAGCGTGGTGGGATAGATGTAAATCAGCTCAGGCATGTGGTCGGTGTTGCGAAACGGCCGCGACAGCGCACCGTTGAACAACTGCCAACTTGACTGCGCGGTGTAGGCCGCCCACAGCGAATCGCGCCGGGTGCCGCCTGCGGGCGTAAAGATGCCTGCCGCCAGTTTGGTGCGCACCGACAGTTGCAGCCGCATCTCCTGCTTGTCGTAGGCGGTGGCGGTGCTGGCGGTGTTGACCGGGTTGGCTGAGGTGGGTTGCTGGTTCACACGGTCGCTGGCGGCTGCGGCAATGGTGCCGGGATGAAAGGCGCGCAAACCAAACGTAGGGCAGCTTGAGCCGGATTCCAGCTCCCAAAAGCGCGACAGATCAGAAAACTGCCGGTCACGGCAGCCTTGCTCCAACCCCACGCCGACGATGCCGGTCGAACCCGATGGTGTGTGGCTGTTGCCCACATCGGGCTGTGTGGTGGCCAGTGCGGCTGATTGCTGGCTGGCGGTGTCGGTCGGGTCGGCGTAAGGATCGCTCAGGCGCGTGGGCGAAGTGCCCACCGAATGTGCTTTTTCTTCAATCGCCGACATCAGCGCCTGCTGGTTCTGCGCCCAGCGGTCAAAACAGGCCAGGCGTTCGCTGTCGGGCTGATCCACACAGGCTTGCCAGGCGATGGATTGCTCGATGCGCGGTGTGATGTCGGCGGCGATGGGCGCAGCCGCTTGGGCGGCGGCCAGGCCGGGAACCAGTGCCGCAGTGAACAGGGCCAGCGGGCCGGATGTGACCGTCAGGCGATGCGAAAGGCGCAATGAAAACATGGCTTGCAATGAAAGCAAAACGACCCTTGCTGCGCACCCGGCAATGCTGGGTACGGACAAAAGTCGTGGGGTTATGAAAGTGCGGGCTGCGACGGCCATGCCTGTGCAAAAAAGCACCATCTGTTGGCCGCGCGCCCCAAAATCTGACGCGCAAACTGTACGTGGTGGTGCGGCATCCAGAAGGCCCAATGACAAGCTTGGCGGCAACCTGCGCGTGCGCATGGCAATTTCATCACGCGCTGGTCAAGCCCATGTGTCTGGGTGCAACAGGTGTGTGACCAACACTAAGAACCTGTTCAAAGTCTCTGCGCGAGGATTTGCGCCTTGCAGCCCATCCCGACCCGCATTCCACGCCCCTCACGCCGAGACGTTGAACACGCTCTAACGCTGGCTGGCCCGAGGTTTGACGTTGTTGGCGCGATCGAAATCAGCGCAGTAATCGTGCGGTGGCAGCGCAGGCGTGGGCCACACCAGGTCGGCAGCGGGCGCTTCAAACGCCATATTCGCTTTATTTTCAATAGCTGCTTGTGCTTGTTCGGATTGCGCTATCAGCACTTTTGACTTGAAATTTTCAGGCAGGTGCACGGGCACGCCCAAGCGGCGCTCGACATGGCCTTGGCCTGCCACCAGCAGTACGGTGCGGCCCGGTTGGCGAGCGGTCAGCAGCGTGCTGGCCATGTGGATGTCGCGCGCAATCTGCACCCGCGCCATGGGCAGCAGTTGCGACTCGGGCAATCGCCCGCAGTGTCCGTGGTGAATGCGCGCGCGCTGTGCGGCCAGTGCCGCAGGTGGCAGGCGGGTATCCAGTCGGGCGTCGGCCATGGTCTGGCGCAGTTGCGCACGTGGCAGGTTGCCGCCCAGCACCGGCACCCCCGCGCGCACTGCCGTCATCACCACTGGCCCGTAGCGTGACCAGGGCCAGGCCGCATCGGCCCAGGCCAGGGCGGCGCGCACATCGGCCTCGCTGGCGGTGGGCGGCAAGCTGCGCGTGTGATGACCCTGCTCGGCCATTTCGATCACCAGGGCGGCCAGTTGGTCTTGGCCCACCAGCCATTGCACGGTTTGGCGCTCAAGCTGCTGGTGGGTGTTGGCATCGTGCTGTTCGCCCAGCAGCAGCGCATCGGCGGGCAGCAGGGCGGCCAGTGCAGCGGCGCGCTCGGGTGGCAGCGGCGGCAACGGCTGTGGCGCTGCGGCGCAGCCTGCCATCAAGGCAACGGCCAGGCACCACGCGGCTGCGACGGTGGGGTATCGGGGCATGGCCTCATCCTAATCCCAGCGCCAGCGCATCTGGCTGACACGCAGGATCCGCCCGTAAAAAATACGCCCGTCATAAAACTGTCCACAAAAGCCATGCCGCAAAAAAGAAAGAGGCCGCGTGGGCCTCTGGTTGGATATCTTTTGGCTCTGGCCAGATGCTCAGTGCACCACCACCGGGTTCTGGGCCAGCTCGGCGTAGCCTTCCAGCGTGTCTTCCACTTCTTCCTGCGTGGGGGTGTTTTCCTGCCAGGCGACGATGCGTTGCTGAAACATTTCGGCCCACAAGCCGTCCAGGTACACCTCTTTGCCAGAGCGTTTGTCGACGATTTCAAACCCGTGGCGTGCCAACTGGGGCGGCCGGGCTTCGCTGCCGCCGTTGGCAGTCTGCGCGTCGGGCAGCGTATCGGGCAACAGATGCACCACGGCAAAGCTTTCGGAATCGTAGAGTGTGTTCATGAACAGTTGCGCCTTTCACAGCCATCATACGTGGCCCCAGAGTGGGTCACCACTTGCAGATATGAACGCATGATGGCGTTTCAAGGCCGACGGACAGCCCCCATAGCGGCCCACGTGGGCACGCAACGCCAAATAACGCACGTTTGAGTTGCCATTTTCAAAGGCTGCAATCCTCAAGGCGCAGGTGCCGCGCCCGAATCGCCCACCGCCACGATGGCTACCGGCTCGGGTTGCAGCAGCGTGCCCTCGCGCAAGCCCTTCCAGGTGGCGATGCCCAGCCATACCACCACCAGCGATGCCAGCGCCAGCGCGATCATGGCCGGTGCCTGGGCCGCCGGATGTTGCATGGCCAGCCGCAGCGACAGCGTGGCAAATGCCGCCAGCGGAAAGCCCAGCGACCAGAACCCGATAGAAAACGGCTGCACCAGCATCTGGCGGCTGATTTGCAGGCTCCACAGCACAAAAAACAGCGCCACGCCCCAGCACATCCAGGCCAGCACCGTCGGCCCGCCCAGTTGCAGCACGCCGCTGCCAATCACCGCAGGCGACGCAATGCTGATGAAGGTGGCAGGCAACAGCCGTGCGGGCCACATGCCTTGCGAGGCGATGCGCACCAGCAACAGCGCCAGCAGTACCGGCCACAACAGCACACCCAGGCCAAATTGCGCCGCACTCCAGGCCGTGGCCCCCAGCGTCGGGCCAGCCAATGGGGCCAGCACATTGCCCACCACGGGGATGAACAGCGCCGGCGTCAGCGCCGCCCAGCCGGGTTGCTGCGCCTTGTCAGCATTCAGCCAGCGCGCCAGCACCCACAGCGTCACGCCCAACTGGCTGATCGAGCCGATCCACCACAGCGCCGCCAGCCAGCCCTGGTGGCCCAGCAACGCCACCCCCACCGTCGCCAGCAAAATCAGCGATACCGGCATGGCGGCAAAAAATGCGTGGCGCACCGGGTGCTTCAAATCCCCGGCCACCGCCTCGCCATAGTGCTGCCAGCGCACCAGCGACAGCAGCGTCAGTGCCACAAACGCCAGCACGGCGGCCACAGCCAGCGCCAGCGCCACGCCGGTGGCCATTTCGCCCAGCGCAACCGTCGCACGGTTCCAGGCCAGCGCCAGACCGCACAGGCTCATGACGATGGCAAACCAGTTGGGAGCGAGGTATTTCAGGGCATCAGGTCGGCGGGGCATGAGGCGATGATGCCACCGCCCATGCGCACCAGAGGTTGATGCGCGTCATGCCCTTGGCGCGGTTGCGGTTGTGGGCGCAAATGTGGGCGTAAATGCGGGCGCAGATGCGGACGCCGCAGGTGCACAATGGGCAGCAACAGGCTTTGGCCCGGCAGTGGGTGCCGCCAGCCGTCGCCTGGTCGTTGACCTGATGGAGAAACGCCATGCTTTACAAGTTCAAATCCGCCTCGGTGGCTGAAGTGGTCATGCTGCAACCCAATGCCGAGACGCTGCTCAAGATCATCGGCAAAGCGCCAGGGCCGCAAGGCATCGTCACGGTGGAGCAAATTCCCGCTGCGCTGGCCGCGCTGCGCCAAGCGATCGAAGCGCAGAAAAAAGCCACTCAGGCACCTGCCGATGCAGACGACAACGACGGCGGGGATGCCGATGACGCAGACGGTGTGTCGCTGGAGCGCCGCGCGGCCCCCTTCATCGACTTGCTGGAGCGCAGCGCTGCTGCGGGCGACCACGTGGTCTGGGGTGTTTGATCTGACAACGCAAGTTTGCTATTAAATTAAAAGCTTATGGTGCCAATAAACAGGCGCTATAAGCTGATTCAACCTGAATTCTTGGCGGCATGCGCCCACCACAGACATGACTGTGCTGTCCCTGTTTTTGCCCTGTGCTGCGGGCGTAGAAGACTTTCTGGCCGACGAAGTGCATGGCCTGACAGGCTTGTCTGGCCACGACTTACTGACCGTGCGCGGTGGCGTGCGCGTGCAGGCCGACTGGGCCACCATGCTGCGGCTGAATTTGATGAGCCGCCTGGCCCAGCGTGTGCTGATCGAGCTGGCCCACGCGCCTCACCGTGATGAGCATGACCTGTACCACCTGGCCCACGGCGTAGCGTGGGAAGACTGGTTTGCGCCGCGCCAGACTTTTCGTGTCGACATCACCGCCCAGGCCAGCAGCGTGCGCAGCCTGAACTTTGCCGCCCTGCGCATCAAAGACGCCGTGGCCGACCGCTTTCGCCAGCAGGCTGGCGGCGTGCGTCCCAGTGTGGACACGCACACGCCGCAGGTGCGGGTGCAGGCCCATCTGGGGCCAGAGGCCGCCACGCTGTACATCGACACCAGCGGCGAGCCGCTGTTCAAACGCGGCTGGCGGCAAAACAAGGGGGACGCGCCGCTGAAAGAGACCCTGGCCGCCGCCATGCTGGCGGCCAGCGGCTGGTGGCAACCAGCCGAGCGGCGCGTGTCTGCGCTGCCCTTGTACGACCCGGCTTGCGGCTCCGGCACCATCGCCATCGAGGCGGCGCAACTGGTGCTGGGTCTGCCTGCGGGCGGGCAGCGGCGCTTTGCGTTCGAGCAGTTGAAACTGTTCGATGCATCGGCCTGGAACGCTATCAAAGCAGAAGCTAAAAAGGCTGTTTCATCAGGCGCTGAATCTGACAACGATGCGCAACACCCCGCCGTCCGCATATTCGGCAGCGACGTGGCCCACCGCATGGTTGATTTTGCCCAGCGCAATGCCGAACGCGCCGGTGTGGCGCACGCGCTGCAACTGCGCGGTGGCGACGCGCTGCAACGTCTGCCGCCCAGCCCCACGCCCGGCGTGATTTTGATGAACCCGCCTTACGGCGAACGCATTGCCGCCGCAGGCGTGGCTGGTGTGGGCAGGCAGGGCGGGCGTGAGGCGTTTTTAAGCGGCACGCTGTCGCGCGAGCGTGCCGCAGGCAGCGCTATGGGCGAGGCCGAAGTCAACGCCGGGGACGAATTTTTTGCCCAACTGGCCGCACACTGGAAAAGCCATTACGACGGTTGGACGGCCTGGCTGCTGACGCCCGATCTCAAATTACCCGGTCGCATGCGGCTGAAAGCATCGCGCCGCGTGCCAATGTGGAACGGCCCGATCGAATGCCGCCTGCTGCGCTTTGATCTGGTGGCCCGCACGTCCAGCACGCCCACCACGCCGCCCGGATGATCCGCCACGGCAGTGACCAGGCAGGCCCGCCGCTGCCGGCGGTGGTGATTGACACCAATGTCGTGCTTGACGTGTGGGTGTTTGACGACCCGGCCACCACTGCCCTGCGCCGCGCGCTGCAAGCCGGGTCACTGCGCTGGCTGGCCACCGAAGGCATGCGGGTCGAGCTGGCGCGCGTGCTGGGTTATCCGCAAATTGCCCGCCATCTGGCCCCGCACGGCCCCTCGGCGGACGGGGTGCTGGCGGCCTTTGATGCACACGCGGCCATCGTGCCTGCCGCCGCACCCTGCGAGGTGCGTTGCCGCGACCCGGACGACCAGCCTTTCATCGACCTGGCCGCAGCCCAGCGCACCACCTTGGTCAGCAAAGATACCTGCGTGCTGGGCCTGGCCAAGCGGCTGGCCCCGCTGGGTGTGCGGGTGTTGCGGCAGTGGGTGGGGCCGTAGTCAAGCAGGCTTGGTTGACTCAGCGTTCGCAGCCCAGTGCCCGCTTTTGCCGCCGCGCTTTTCCAGCAAGCGTACGCCGGTCATGACCATGCCGCGATCTACCGCCTTGCACATGTCGTAGATGGTGAGTAGGGCCACCTGCACGGCAGTCAGTGCTTCCATTTCAACGCCGGTCGCGCCGGTGGTTTCCACCGTGGCGGTGCAGGCCACGGCGCGCAGCGCGGTGTGGGTGGCGCTGGCCTGGGTGTTGAATTCGATGGCCACCCGGCTCAGCGCCAATGGGTGGCACAGCGGAATCAACGCGCTGGTTTGCTTGGCGGCCATGATGGCGGCAATGCGGGCCACGCCCAGTACGTCGCCTTTTTTAGCGTGGCCGGATTCGATCAGCGCCAGCGTGGCGGGCTGCATCTCAATGCGCCCTTCGGCCACGGCCACGCGGTGGGTGGCCTGCTTGCCCCCCACGTCCACCATGTGGGCCTGGCCCTGGGCGTCAAAGTGGGTCAGCGGGGAAGGCGCGGATGCACGCGTGGGGGCAGAGCACATGGCAGGTGGTCACAAATCGGGTGGAACACACGGGGCGATGCGGGCATCATACGGGCACGCAGTTCTTTGGTTTTGGCCCATCAAAAGGGCGTTGGCAAGACATTGAAGGATGACTCAATTTTTTAAGCAAAATCAGAATTTGGCGCTGGTATGCAAAGCGTTGGCTGCTTCTATAAGCATAGCGGTATTGAGCGCGGCCGGTCATGCCCAGCCGCCTGCTTCGCCGCCGGTGGATGCCCCTTTGGCCTTGCCCTCGCTGGGCGATGCGGGCGACATGACGCCGCTCGAAGAGCGCAAGCTGGGCGACGCCATTGCGCGCGAGCTGTACCGCGACCCTGACTATCTGGACGATCCCATCACCGGCGAATATGTCGATGACCTGTGGCGCGGCCTGATGGCGGGCGCACGTGCGCGTGGCGAACTCACGGCCGAGCTGCAAGAGCGCTTCGCCTGGCGCGTGCTGCTGGGGCGCGACCGCACCATCAACGCCTTTGCCCTGCCCGGCGGCTACTTTGGCCTGCACACCGGGCTGGTTGGCGCGGTGACATCGCGCGACGAGCTGGCCTCGGTGCTGGCGCACGAGATGACCCACGTCACCCAGCGCCACATTGCCCGCATGCTGGGCCAGCAAGGCAGGCAAGCGCCGCTGATGCTGGCCGCCATGGTGCTGGCCGCCGTGGCGGGCGCGGGCAACCCGCAAGCGGGCGCAGCGCTGGCTGTGGGCGGACAGGCGGCGTTGATCCAGCAGCAAATCAACTTCACGCGCGACATGGAGCGCGAAGCCGACCGCATTGGCTACGGCGTGATGGCGCAGGCCGGTTTTGCGCCCGAAGGCTTTTCCAGCATGTTCGAGAAGCTGCAAATGGCCTCACGCATCGACGACAACGGCGACTGGCCTTACCTGCGCAGCCACCCGTTGACCTCGCAGCGCATTGCCGACATGCAGCAGCGCCAGCGCAATCTGGGCCAGCGCGGTGACCAGCAGGCCAGCCCGTCGCAGGATGTGGAAGCACTGATGTTGGCCGCCCGCGCCCGCGTGCTGGGTCGTCCCGGCGTCGACATCCTGCGCGCCTGGGCGGCAGAGCCAGAGCAGTCCGGCTTTGCCCAGCGTCCGCTGGCTGACCGTGTGGGTGCGCTGTACGCCGCCGCCATGGCCCAGGCCGAGCTGCGCCACCTGCCACGCGCGCAAGCGTTGGCTGAATCACTGACCCAAGCCGTAGCGGGCGACCCCCGCGGTGCACGACAGGCGCGCCTGCTGCAAGCCGACCTGGCCTTGCGCGCCGAGCAGCCCGCGCGCGCGCTGGAGTGGCTGTCAGGCATGCAGCGCCCTGCCGCAGCCGATGCGCGCAGCGGTGCAGGCCGCGCCGCGCTGCTGCTGCGGGCCAAGGCGCAAACGCAAACCGGACGCGCTGCCGATGCGGCATCGGCGCTGCAACCGTGGGTCAGCGACCACCCATCCGACGCTGGGGCCTGGCAAGCGCTGGCACAGGCTTATGCCGCCCAGGGGCAAACCCTGCGCCAATTGCGCGCCGAAGGCGAAGTGCCCATGGCGCACCTGGACTACGCCGGTGCCATCGACCGCTGGCGCGCCGCGCAAGACTATTCGCGCCAGCACCGGGGCGGCAATGCCGATCTGATTGAAGCCAGCATCGTCGATGTACGCTTGCGCCAAGCGCGCGAACTGCTGCGTCAGCAAGAGCTGGACGAGAAAAAGCGGAAATAAAACAAGGCCCTCGCAGCGCCTGCGGCGCTGGGATTCATTGGGAGCGATGGAGCGCGTGGTGGCTTCAATAGTTTTGGGGCGGCTTGGGCTTGGCCAGCAGCGCGTCGATGCCGACGCCTAGGGCGGTATAGATCAGCGAACCCAGCAGCGCAGCCCAAAAGCCGTTGACGTGAAAGCCGCTCAACAACCCTGAGGCCGACCAAAACACCAGCGCATTGATGACAAACAGAAACAACCCCAGCGACAAAATGGTGATGGGAATGGTCAGCACCACCAGCACAGGCCGCAGCAGCACGTTCAGCAGGCCAATCACCAGTGCCGCCAGCATGGCCGAGCCAAAACTGGCCACGGTGACGCCGCTGTAGATGTAAGCCACGGCCAGCAGCGCCGCCGCCGAGAGCAACCAGTTCAACAGGAGTTTCATGCGCGCTAAGCATACCTGCGCGGGGGCGTGCCATCCAGTGCAGCGCCCGCGCTGGCAGCGGCCGACATCAATCGTCGTCGGATACGCCGCTGGCAGCTTTGGCGCTGGCCATTTGCCGCTTGCGCAGCCAAGCCACGCCCAGCACGCCCGCAACACACACCGCCGCCAGTGCCCAGCGCCACAGCTTTTCAGGCGCTTCGCGCGGGCCGAACAGATTGGCCAGCAGCGGCTCGCCCGCAATCATCGATGCGGCGGTCCAGGCCAATACAGCCGCACCGCCCTGAATGATGATGGGGTAGCGCTCCACCAGCTTGAGCACCATGGTGGAGCCAAACACCACGATCGGCACGCTCACCAGCAAGCCAATCACCACCAGATCCATCGCCCCATGCGCAGCCCCGGCCACGCCCAGCACGTTGTCGATGCCCATCAGCGCATCGGCAATGATGATGGTCTTCATCGCGCCCCAGAACGTGGTGGCACCTACGCCGTGCTCGTCCTCGCCATCGCCACTGTCGGAGATCAGGTTGTAGGCAATCCACAGCAGGCCCAGTCCGCCCAGCAGCATCAAGCCCGGGATTTTGAGCAGCCACACCACGACCAGCGTCATCAGCGTGCGCACCACAATGGCACCCACCGTGCCCCAGATGATGGCCGGTTTTTGCAGGTGTTTGGGCAAGTTGCGGGCGGCCAGCGCGATGACGATGGCGTTGTCGCCCGCCAGCACCAGGTCAATCAAGATGATGGCGGCCAGCGCCGACCACCAAGGGGCAGACATGAATTCCATGAGCAGCAAGTTCCTAATTGGTTGTAATCAAAACCACGCAGGCCGGGCGCAGCAGGCGCGAATCCGGCCAAGGTGGTTGGGCAACCCATGGGAGTTGCAAGACCTTGAATTGGTTCGACCCGCCGCACCAAGCGCAGCGTGAGGTCGAAGGTCTTGCTCGATAGCGCTTGCCCTTAAAAATCAGGCAGGCCACCCGACGGGCCGGAAGCTGAGGCGCTGAAAAAAGCGCTGGCTTCGTATTGACGACCCGCCGAACTTGAGGTGCCCCGCTGATCGCGCGGCACCCAAGCCAAGGAGAGCTACTCCCCTTCGGACAGCCGCGATTAAACCACTGCGGCCTGGTTTTGGGCAAGGGCTGGCTGCAATGCCCCTGCATATTTCTTCAGCGCCGCCCTGCCCGTCCCAGCCACCCATGCGCCAGTGCGGCCCACAGCAAGGTGGCCAGCACCACGTAAACGGCCACGGCAGCGCGAAAGAAGAACAAGAAACTGTATTCCCGCTCGGTGTTGACGGCAACAGCCACTGTCAGGGGGGCCGCGCCGTCCAGCGGCATGCGCATGACCAGGGCGCTGCCGCGCCAGTGATGGCGGTCAGCAACCCAAGTCACCAGCGGCGCGGGGTGGGCTTGCGCGGGCCGCGCCAGCAGCGCGGCGGGCATGGCCGCGTGCGGGGCCTGTTCAAACAGGGCTTGGTCCAGCGCGCCTTGCACGCGCACGGCCAGCGCATCTTCACTGCGGAATGCGCTGCTCAGGCGAGCGGGCAACTCGGCCAGGGCGGCGGTGTTGTCTACGGTGGCCAGCAACTGGCGTGCCTGCTCCAGTCGCAGGTGCAGATGCTCGCGGTCGCGCGCCTCAAAGTGCATTTGTACCGCCAGTACGGCCACGGCACCCAGCAACGCCAGCAGCGCGCCCACGGCGGCGCTGAGCGCCAGCGTGGTGCGGGTGGTGCCGGGCGGCGTGGTGGGGCGGGAAGCGGTCATAAGGCGAAGGCGGCGGATCGGGCTGCGCTGGCAGCGCCGAGCAAAGCGTGCAGTGTGCCTGTAAAGACCGCCTCTTCGCAGTCCGAAGACTGCGGCAGCTACAGACAAACCGATATTGTCTGCATGGGTGTCGCCAAAAACCGTCGTTCCAATGAAGCCGTTGACTTCCCATCGTTGATTTCGCGCAGCATGGCTGTAAG
Organism: Ottowia sp.; assembly: GCF_047975795.1. GTDB lineage: Bacteria > Pseudomonadota > Gammaproteobacteria > Burkholderiales > Burkholderiaceae_C > Ottowia. Next base: position 15,808 of record NZ_JBKEEE010000057.1, read on the forward strand.
AGCGTGTTGAAAGTCTCTGCGCGGGTGTGTGAGCGCGGCCTCGGGCGGTCTGCTGCGTTGCAACCTATCCCAATCCGCATTCCACACCCTTCACGCTGAGACTTTGAACACGCTCTAAGAGATTGTCAGCGGTCTGGCTGATTCGGCTTTCATCTCAAGGGTGCATGCCAAGGCCTATGAAGGCCAGGCGCAGACCTTGCTGCCGCACGGGACGCGTTGTGCCAACCCCATGCACGTTTGGTTTGGGCATGGAGTCAGATCGAAGCCATATCGCCCAGGCCGCTGACGGGTCGCTCTGGCACCAGAGGTGTCAGGGGCATGGGAGCGCTTTCGGCGCGCTGGCGACGGCGGTCGGCCGCACGATCGCGCACCTGCTGGCGCATGACGGCCAGTTGCTCGGTCAACAAATCGCTGTCTGGCCCCACGTTGGCAGCAGCCAGCACCGAGGCGATGCGGCTGGAGCTGACATGACGGTGCTGCTGCTGCGCGCGCGCCATGTCATGCGCATCGCGAATCACCACCATCAGCGGCACTCTGCCAATCTCGCCCCACTCTGCCAGCTTGCGCTGAAAGTAGGGCTGAAACTGCTCGCGCTCGGCCACCGGCACGCTCAGGCGGGTATAGATGACCAGCAAGTATGCAGGCCGCCCTTGCCCATCGCGCATGGACAAACAATCGCAACGCCCGCGCAAACCCACATGGTCCATCAGGTACTGGGCGGCGTCGCGCACGCGTCGGGTGCGCCGCGGGTTGATGGGGAATACTTGGCGCAACGCTTGGATCAGGTTCATGATGAGCCTCAAAACGAGAAAAATTACCTATAAAAGTAATTCTAAAATATCAATATTTAACCCTGTTGCATGCTGTAGATTAGTTATTAAGGTTGAATTTGTCTATCACTGCCACCGCCCTCACCCCCTGGCCTGCCGATTTGCGCGTGCTTGAGCGCGACTGGCTGTCGTCCAACCAGCTGCTTTGCCTGGGCGATGCGCCTGCCGTCATCGACACTGGCCACGTTAAACATGCCAGCGACACGGTGCGTTTGATTGCTGATGCGCTGGGGGATACATCGGGTGAGGCCTCAGGTGGTGCAGCAGGCCGCCCGCAGGCGCTGGCCACCATCGCCCACACCCATCTGCACAGCGACCACTGCGGCGGCACCCATGCGCTGCAATCGGCCTGGCCCCATGCGCAAACCTGGGTGCCGGAGCCGACCTTGCCCCATGTGCGAGCCTGGGATGAAGATGCGCTTACTTTTGGCGACACCGCCCAACGCTGCGCCCGCTTTGCGGCCCAGCACGCACTGGTGCCGGGGCAAACCGTGCGCCTGGGTATGCGCGACTGGCAGGTGCATGCCGCACCCGGCCACGACGCGCTGGCCGTGCTGTTGTTTCAACCCGACTGCGGCGTGTTGGCAGCCGGTGACGCCTTATGGGAACACGGCGTGGGCGTGATCTTTCCGCACATTGATGGCTCCGGCGGTTTTGAGCCGTTTATCCACACGCTGGATTTGATCGAGTCGCTGGCCCCAGCCTGGATCGTCCCCGGCCACGGTGCACCGTTCGGGCGTGCGGGCGGTGCCATGGACGCCGCCTTGGCGCGCGCGCGCCAGCGCATCGCTTACTTCATTGACCACCCGGCGCAGCACGCGCTGTACGCGGCCAAGGTGCTCATCAAGTACCAGCTGCTCGATGTCGAGCAGATGACCCGCCCCGCCTTCTACGACTGGCTGGAGCACGCGCCCGCACTGCGCCAGTTGCACCAGCAGCACCGACCCGACTTGCCCTGGCCTGACTGGATCGCCCTGGTGCTGGCCCCATTGCTTGGCAAAGGCGTGCTGCGGCAAACCGACACGCATGTGCTGGATGGGGCGTGAGTGAATGGCCTGGCGAACAGCCGAGCTTATTTTGGCCAGATGCGGTACTCAGCCCGCATACGGATTCGGCAGTCCAAAGGCGGCCAAAATCTCCACTTCGTGCGCTTCCATCGCCTCAGCATCTGCCGCACTCGTTTCATGATCCCAGCCCTGGGCGTGCAGCGCGCCATGCACCAACAGGTGGGCGTAGTGGTCGGTCAGCGGCTGATTGGCCTCGGTCGCCTCGCGTGCCACGACTGGGGCGCACAACACCAGATCAGCGGCCAGTAGGGGCGCGCCGCTGTAGTCAAAGGTGAGGACGTTGGTGGCGTAGTCCTTGCCGCGAAAGTCGCGATTGAGTTGCTGGCCTTCCGGCGCATCGACGATGCGCACGGTGATTTCGGCCTGCTGCACATCGCTGCCCAAGGCGGCGCGCAGCCAGCGCGCTACGCGGTGGCGCGGCAAGGCGGCGCGGTGCAGCGCCGCATCATCAAAGCGGGCGAATTGCAGCGACAGCGTGAGCGCGGCAGCCATGCCTTCAGCGGGCAGACGGTTCGCGCCGCGGCCTAGACGCCGACGCATCGTAGGCATCCACGATGCGTGCCACCAGCGGGTGGCGCACCACGTCGGCGCTGGTAAAGCGGGTGAAGGCCAGGCCCTTGACGCGCCCTAGTACACGCTCGGCGTCGATCAGGCCGCTGGTGGTGCCTTTGGGCAGGTCGATCTGGCTCACGTCGCCGGTGATCACCGCCTTGGCCCCAAAGCCGATGCGGGTCAGAAACATCTTCATCTGCTCGGGTGTGGTGTTCTGCGCTTCGTCCAGGATGACGAAGGCGTGGTTGAGCGTGCGCCCGCGCATGAAGGCCAGCGGGGCGATTTCGAGCTGGTTGCGCTCGAACGCCTTGGTCACGCGGTCAAAGCCCATCAGGTCGTACAGCGCGTCGTACAACGGGCGCAGGTAGGGATCCACCTTTTGCGTCAAGTCGCCCGGCAAAAAACCCAGGCGCTCGCCCGCTTCCACCGCCGGGCGCGTGAGCACGATGCGTTGCACCGTCTGGCGCTCCAGCGCATCGACCGCGCAGGCGACGGCCAAAAAGGTTTTGCCGGTGCCCGCCGGGCCGATGCCGAAGGTGATGTCGTGTTGGGCGATGTGTTCCAGGTACACGCTTTGGCCTGGCGTGCGCGCCTTCAGGTCGCTGCGGCGGGTGTGCAGCACCTGCGCGCCGTCAGGGTCTTGATCGAGCGAGCTGCCGTCACCGGCCAGCATCAACTGCACGGTGTCGGGCGAAATGGGGCGGTCGGCCAGTTCGTACAGCGCCTGCAACATGGTGAGGGCACGTTCGGCGGCTTTTTTGGGGCCGTCCACTTTGAACTGCTCGTGCCGGTGCGCGATCGCCACTTGCAGGCTCACCTCGATCAGGCGCAGGTGCGCGTCGGTCACGCCGCACAGGTTGGCCAATCGGGTGTTGTTGTGGGGGGTGAAGGTATGCCTGAGAATCACCCCCCGATTGTCGCACCGCTGCCTTTGTGAAATCCAACGCTGTCCATTCGTCACTCCCTGCGCAAAACCTGGTGACGCAGGTGCTGGACTTGGCCTGCGCCCCGACGGCCGAACGCCCTGGGCGCTGGGCGGCGCTGCTGGCGCAATCGCTGGATGCAGCGCGGGTGGAGCCTGACCTTGGCGGCGCGCACGGTGCTGGCCTTGCGGTGCAGATCACGCCCGCCGGGCAAGGTCTGTGGCTGCCTGCGCTGGCTGATTTGCCCGCCATGGTGGTGCACCGCTCGCAGCATCGCCGCGCATTCGATCTGCGCGACCAACAATGGGCCACGCAGTTGCACGCACTGGCGTGCAGGGTGCTGGCCGGTGACGGTGCGCATCAACAAGGCGCGTACCAACAAGGTGCGGCGGGCGAGCGTGCGCGCATCGCCTGCGATCTGCATGACGATTTGGGGGCCAAGCTGCTGTCGCTGGCCCACGCCAGCGCGGCTGACGCTGCCGTGGCTGCGCTGGCGCGCGAGGCGCTCCAAGAGATGCGCCTGATCGTGCACCACCTGGCCGCGCAGCCCCTGCCGCTGGGCGAGGTGCTGGCCGACTGGCGTGCCGAGTGCATCACCCGTTTGCATGCGGCTGAGGTCAGCGTGGATTGGCAAGCCGATGTCAATGCCGCCGACCAAGCCGCTTTGGTGTCGCCGCGTGCGGCCATGCACCTGACGCGCGTGCTGCGCGAATCGGTGACCAATTTAATTAACCACAGCGGTGCTGCACAGTGTCGGGTGCGGCTGGCTTTGGACTCTGAAAAATTCAGTCTTTCGATTGAAGACAATGGCTGCGGCCTGCGGGCCGATCAAACGGCAGGCCAAAGGGCGGGCCAGGCCGGCATGGGTCTGACCCATATCGAGCGCCGCGTGCAGGGTTTACAAGGCCAGTTTCAGTGGCTGGCCAGCACGCTCGGTGGCGTGCTACTGCAAGTACAGGTGCCCCGGAAAACGATGTTTTAAACACACACTTTGAAAGCTAAAATGTGACTTAAAGTTCGCATATATGCAACTACTTAAGTGGGGCAGGTATCGCTGTCAAAGGTACTCAAGATTAGGATGCCCACCGACATGCAGTGCACCTTGATTGTTGAAGACTTGCCCGACATTCGCCAGTGGATGGTGGGCACCGTAAAGACCGCTTTTCCCCATTCGACCATCGTGGCGGTGGGGCGCTGTGAAGAGGGCCTGCGGCAAGCGGCCAGCCGCCTGTTTAACCTGGCCCTGATCGATCTGGGCCTGCCCGACGGGCCAGGGGTGCAGGTGGTACAGGCTTTGCGCACGCACCAGCCTCAGACGGCGGCGGTGGTGGTCAGCATCCACGAGGGGGATGACCATGTGTTCCCTGCGCTGCAAGCCGGTGCGTTTGGCTATTTGCTGAAAGAGCAGCCCCGGGCCGAGCTGGTGGCAGCGCTCAGGCGCATCAAGCAGGGCGAGCCGCCGCTGTCGCCCGCCATTGCACGGCGTGTGTTGAACTACTTTGCCAGCAGCGCAGCGCAGCGCAGCCGCTGGACTGGACGCGCACTGATCCCGATGCGGTGGCGTTGAACGTGCGCGAAACTGAAATCTTGCAGCGCGTGGCCAAGGGCTACACCCTGCCCGAAATTGCCGTGCAACTGGGCCTGTCGCGCCACACCGTGGCCGATTACGTCAAACAGATTTACCGCAAACTCAACGTGTCCTCGCGTGCCGAGGCCGCGCTGGAGGCCGCGCGCCGTGGGCTGGTGCGACCCTGAGCGGTGCCGGGCAGCAGTTGCGTGAAAGCTATCAAATAAGTAGCTGTTTGCGATTGCTGCACCTGCGCTAAAGGTCAGTTTAGCTCTGAATTATCATGATGCTTTAAGCCGCGCCATCACCATGCGCGGATTGTGCCAACCATCCACCGGGTGCCCATCGTGATAGGTCGTCTGACCGGCCTGCTGGCCGAAAAAAATCCACCGCACATCCTGATCGACTGCCACGGCGTGGGCTACGAGGTGGACGTGCCGATGAGCACCTTCTACCAATTGCCCGCGCCCGGCGAGACGGTGTGCGTGCTCACCCATTTCGTGGTGCGCGAAGACGCGCAGATTCTGTACGGCTTTGCCACCGCGCCAGAGCGCGAGGCGTTTCGGCACCTGGTCAAAATCAGCGGTGTGGGGCCGCGCACCGCACTGGCTGTACTGTCGGGCATGAGCGTGGCCGAGCTGGGCCAGGCCGTGACCAGCCAGGAAGCCGGACGCCTGGTCAAGGTGCCCGGCATCGGAAAAAAAACCGCCGAGCGCTTGCTGCTGGAGCTGCGTGGCAAGCTGGGCACTGACCTGGGGCCTGCCGCATCGCCCGCCAGCGACGCGCAAAACGACATTCTGCAAGCGCTGCTGGCGTTAGGCTATGGCGACCGTGATGCGGCGGCGGCGCTCAAGTCCTTGCCCGCCGACATCGCCGTGGCCGACGGCATCAAACAGGCGCTGAAAGCCTTGGCGAAATAAAAGAGCAAAGCAAAACACCATGAGCATGCTGGTACCCGATTACTGGGCCGAAGGCCGGGCGCAAGCGCGCGCGCCTCAAAACGCTGGCGGCCAGCAAGTGACGGTGCGTCGCTTTGGCTGGTCGATGCACAGCGCACTGGACGCGCAAAAAATGGCCGACGAGCGCGCGCAACAAGCGCTGGCCCGCGCGCTGGCGGGCGAGGCGGTACAGCGGCGCGAACGCAAGCTGCCCTACGGCGCGGGCGATGGCCTGCCCATCCGCGAAGAAGTGGTATCGCGCCACGGCGACGAGGTGATTACCCGCAACAGCTATGGTGCGCTGTGCCTGAACACGCCCCAAGTGCTGTTTGCCGATGTGGACACCGACCCATTTGCGCCACCACCGGGCGGCAAGGGCTGGCTGGCGTTCGTGCTGGGCGCGCTGGTCGGGGCGCTGGCGCTGTGGGCGCTGCGCATGCCGTTGTCGGCGGTGCTGTGGCTGGGCGTGATGTTCGCCAGCGGCATGCTGGCCGCCGGGCTGTACTCACGGGCGCGCTGGACGCGCTGGGAGCGCAGCCGCCCGCAGCGCATGGCCGCAGCGCGCACCCAGGCGCTGGCGGGCGTCGATGCCTTTGTCGCCGCCCGTCCCGGCTGGGGCGTGCGCGTGTACGACACGCCTGCGGGCCTGCGCCTGCTGGCCACGCACCGCACTTTTGCGCCGGATGATCCCGAAGTGCAGGCGTTTTTCAGTGCTGCCGGGGCCGATCCGCATTACGTGGCGCTGTGCCGCGTGCAACAGTGCTTTCGCGCCCGCTTGACGGGCAAGCCCTGGCGCATGGGGCTGGATGGCCGCCCTGGTGCCTGGCCCGCCGCTTTGGCGCAGCAAGCTGCCCGCAACGACTGGCTGCGGCGCTATGACGCGGCGGCGGCGCAATTTGCAGCTTGCCGTCTGTCGCACACGCTGGGCCATACTCTGGTGGCGCTGGGCGTGGCCCCTGTGATCGACTTGCACGACCAGCACACCCGCGCCGAGCGCACCGACCTGCCGCTGGCCTGAAATCCCGTCAGACTCCCGCCTTGCGCTGAACACCCCTTTGAACCTGAGAGAGCACCCCAGCCCATGTCCATCACCCCGCAAGAAGCCCTGCAACGCACCATCGAGCACCGCGAGATTTTTCACGACGAGATGCTGCACCTGATGCACCTCATCATGCAAGGCGAGATCTCGCCGCTGATGGTGGCGGCCATCACCACTGGCCTGCGCGTGAAGAAAGAAACCATTGGCGAGATCACCGCCGCCGCGCAGGTCATGCGCGAGCTGTCGACCAAGGTGCCGGTGGCCAACCGCACGCACCTGGTGGACATCGTGGGCACTGGCGGTGATGGCTCACACACCTTCAACATCAGTACCTGCGCCATGTTTGTGGCCGCCGCTGCCGGGGCCAAGGTGGCCAAGCACGGCGGGCGCAGCGTGTCCAGCAAATCAGGCAGCGCCGACGTGATGGAGGCGCTGGGCGTCAACATCAACCTGAGTCCTGAGCAAATCGCCCGCAGCGTGGCTGAAACGGGCATCGGCTTCATGTTCGCGCCCAACCACCATCCGGCGATGAAAAACGTGGCCCCCATCCGCAAAGAGATGGGCGTCAAAACCTTCTTCAACATCCTGGGGCCGCTGACCAACCCGGCTGACGCGCCCAACATTTTGATGGGCGTGTTCCACCCTGATCTGGTGGGCATTCAGGTGCGCGCGCTGCAACGCCTGGGGGCCGAACACGCCGTGGTGGTGTACGGCCGCGACGGCATGGACGAGGTGAGCCTGGGCGCATCCACCCTGGTGGGCGAGCTGAAAGGCGGGCAAATCACCGAGTATGAAATTCACCCCGAAGACTTTGGCCTGCCCATGATGAGCCACCGCGCCTTGCGCGTGGAAACCCCGGCCGAGTCGCTGGCCATGCTGCGCGGCGTGCTGGGCGGCGAGCTGGGCCCGGCACGCGACATCGTGCTGCTCAACGCTGGTGTGGCGCTGTACGCCGCCGGTGTGGTGCCAGACATCCATGCCGGTATCGACAAAGCACGTGCCGCGCTGGAGTCTGGCGCAGCCCAGGCCAGGCTGGAGGCGGTGGTGGCGTTCAGCCACAAGGCCCAACCATGAACCCCAGCATGTGGCAAGACGAGGGCACCTGGATTGCTTTAGGCGTGTCGGCGCTGTTTCTGGTGGCCGCGCTGGTCATGCACCGCGTGTTTGTCAAAATCCTGCGCTCGCGCCCGCCAGATGAAGGCAGTTCGCTCCCCAAAGATGAGTGACATAAATGAGTGACATTCTTGAAGAAATTGTGGCCGTCAAACGCGAAGAAATCGCGGCGGCCATCAAACAGGTGCCGCTGGCCGCCATGCGCGCCGACGCCGAGAGCCGCGTGCTCACGCGTAACTTTGAGGGGGCGCTGCGTGCCAAAGTCGCTGAGGGTCAGGCGGCGGTGATTGCCGAGGTCAAAAAAGCCAGTCCCAGCAAGGGCGTGATCCGGCCCGATTTCGTGCCCGCCGACATCGCCCAGAGCTACGCCGTGGGCAACACCGACGCGGGCGGTAGCGTCAGCGCCGCCTGCCTGTCGGTGCTGACCGATCGGCAGTTCTTTCAGGGCAGCCCCGATTATTTAAAGCAAGCGCGCGCCAGTTGCACGCTGCCGGTGCTGCGCAAAGACTTCATGATCGACCCCTACCAGGTCTACGAAGCCCGCGCCATGGGGGCCGACTGCATTTTGCTGATTGCCGCCTGCCTGAGCGACGCGCAAATGGCCGAGCTGGAAACCATCGCCCACACCTTGAGCATGGCGGTGCTGGTCGAGGTGCACGACGGCCCCGAACTGCAACGCGCCCTGCGCCTGAAAACCCCGCTGATCGGCATCAACAACCGCAACCTGCGCACGTTCGAGGTCAGCCTGAACACCACCCTGGGCCTGCTGCAAGACGTGCCCGCTGACCGCCTGCTGATCACCGAAAGCGGCATCGCCACCCGGGCCGACGTGGCCCGCCTGCGCAGCGCTGGCGTGCATGCCTTCTTAGTGGGCGAAACCTTCATGCGCGCGCCCGAGCCGGGCGAGGCGCTGGCGGAGTTGTTTGCCTGACGGCGGCTGGCCTCCAGCCGACACCAGGTGAGTCAGACCATGACGTCAGCAAAGGCCGCAACGGGGGCCGCGTCAGCGGCTGTCGACACGCACACGCTGCAAGGCTGGGTGCAGGACGCCTGGCCCCTGACCAGGCCCTTTTTTCACTATCTGCCGTTCTGGTGGGTCATCGCCCTGCTGGCGGCCGGTGGGCTGGTCTGGCAACTCTACCGCCGCCGTCAGGCCCTGCGTGGCTGGCTGGTGGCGCACGGCTTTGCCGGCAAGGACCGGCCTAAGCCGCTGCCCGCAGCTTCAGCAGGCCACTTTTCCGTGGCCGTGGCCCACATTCAGGGCGATGCCGGCGGCGAGGTGGAGCGCTTGCTCGTCGCTTCGCTGGAGGCGATTGAGGGCCTGAAACGGCTGCAATTCGACTGGACGCCGCAGGTGCTGGATGCCGCGGCACCAGACGACGCCCTGCTTCAGGCGCACCAACAGGCGCAACAGCAGCTTGAGCACACCGGTGCACACCTGCTGGTCTGGGGCTACATGCTGCCGGATCAGGCGCAGACCGTACGCCTGTACTTCACCACCCGGCACCTGGGTCAATTGGGGCGGGCCGAACTGGCGGCGGGCCAGATGCTCACCTTTCCCGTGCAGGCCAAGAGGCCTTTTGAAGCCGCGGTGGCCGCGCAAGTGCTGGCGCAGTTGTCGGTCAGCAGCGATACCGGTCGCTACGTGGCCGACCAGTTGCAGGCGGCCATCGGGCAACTGCGCCGTCTGGTTGAGGGCTGGCAGGGCGATGGCAGGGCGGCCATGTGGGTGGCCTTGGGCAATGCATTGGCGACCTGTGGGCAGCAACAAGGCCAGCGCGCCGAATTGGAGCAGGCGGTGGCCGCGTATGAGCAGGCGCTTGAGGTATACACCCGCGAGCGCGTGCCGCTGGACTGGGCCGCCACGCAAAACAACCTGGGCGCTGCCTTGCAGACGCTGGGCCAGCGCGAAAGCGGCACCGACCGGCTGGCGCAGGCGGTGGCCGCGTATGAGCAGGCGCTTGATGTATACACCCGCGAGCGCGTGCCGCTGGACTGGGCCATGACGCAAAACAACCTGGGCAATGCCTTGCGCGCGCTGGGCGAGCGCGAAAGCGGCACCGACCGGCTGGCGCAGGCGGTGGCCGCGTATGGGCAGGCGCTGAAAGAGCACACCCGCGAGCGCGTGCCGCTGGACTGGGCCATGACGCACAACAACCTGGGCGCTGCCTTGA
>NZ_JBKEEE010000024.1:0-60930 GCF_047975795.1 Ottowia sp.
TCGGGCGGTCTGCTGCGTTGCAAATCCTCGCGATACCGCCAGGTATCGCTGCGGTTTGCGCCTTGCAGCCCATCCCGATCCGCATCCCACACCCCTCACGCTCAGACTTTGAACACGCTCTTAGAACGCTGCCTTGATGCCAACGCCAAACTGGCGTGGCGCAATGACCGAGGCGGCAATGCCGCCGGCTGATCGGTCATCGTATTTCCAGGTGGCGGTGCGCTTGTCAAACACGTTGTTGACCCAGGCGAACAGCTCCCAGTGCCTGCCTGCCCGGTAGGACATGCGGGCGTTGGCCACCGTGTAGGACGCGATGCGGTAGGCGGGCAGGTTCTCGTCGGTAGAGTGGTAGCCGTCGGTGTGACGCACGTCAAAGCCCACCATCCAGGCGGGCGTGATGAACCAGTCCACGCCCAGGTTGAGCATGTAGCCCGGTGCGCGGCCAAACTCCTTGCCCTCCAGCAGGTCGCCATTGGCGGCGGAAAAACGCGTGATCTTGGTTTTCAGCAAGCCCATGGCGCCGCGCAGTCGCAGACGATCGGTGGCTTGGTAGTCGGCGTTCATCTCCAGCCCGTAAGAGCGCGCCTTGTCGGCGTTGTAGACCACGTTGCCGTACAGCAAACCGTTCAGATAATCGGGCAGCAGACGTTGGGAATTTTTAAAGTCGCTATAAAACAGGTTGCCCGTCAGCAGTAGCTTGCCGCCCATCAGACTGGCGCGGCTGAACAGCTCATAATTCCAGACTGATTCTTCCTTGAAAGTGACGGTCTTTGCCTCGGCAAAGCTGACGCCCACGCCGCCTGGGTTGTAGCCCTTGTTGACCAGCGCACCGACGGTTACGTCCTTGCTGACGTCGTAGGCCAGCGACAACTTGGGCAGCACGGCGTCGAATGTTTGCCGGTAATCCATGGCCGTGCGCATGAAAGGTGTGGTGCCCGATCGCTCGATGCGGTCACGCTGATAGCGCAGGCTGCCGGTGAGTAGCCAGCGGTCGGCAAAGCGGCGACGCACTTCACCAAACAGGCCGAGATTGGTTTTCTTGTCGTCAAAGCTTGAAAAGCCGCGCGACCACAAATCGTCGTCGGATTTTGTGCGATTCAGAAACAGCCCGACCACGCCGCTCCACGGCGATTGCGGGGTGTCGAAAGTCAGGCGTGTTTCGTTGGACACGGTTTCCTGCGATATTTCGGCCCCGCCATTGGTGACCGGAATGATTTCCCGGCGCACGTTCAGATGTGAAAAATCGGTGATGTTGTTCAGCCGCAGGCCGCCACCAAAGTCGTACGACACATCGGCAATGGCGCTGTTGTTCCATTGCTTGAAGTTGGGCATGCTGGCCGTGCGGCTGTCGTAGTCGTCATAGGGCGGGGACGCCGCCTCTGAAGTGGGCCGATTGCCTTGCGTGTGCGACAGCGTCAACTTGGCTTGCAAGCCCGGCAGTGCTGCTGGTCGCCACAGTGCTTTGAAGCGGGCTTGCCTGGCACTGAAGTCGGGGTCCACGACGGCGGTGGCGAAAGCCGGGTTGGTGTAGTTGATAAAGGTATCGCGCGATGAATAATCCAGCGCCATGCGCACGGCCAGTTCCTGGTCGATCACCGGGCCTGACCAGAGCACCGAGGCGCGCCGCATCTGGTCGCTGCCGATCTGGGCCTGTGCGGCGATTTCGCGGTGAAAAGTGGGGTCTTTGGTGCGCACCACCATCGCCCCGGCAATGCTGTTGGCCCCTTGCGAGATGGTTTGCGGGCCGCGAAACACCTCGATTGACTCCACATCCCAGATCGATGTGGAACCAAACACCAACTGGTTGTAGCCCAGATAGCGTCCGTCCACGTTGATGGTGGCGCGCGGCACGGTGCCCGCCAGAAAGGCGGGGGCACCGAAGAGGGGGCCTTGCGTGTCCTGGCCTCGGATCACCGGCGCGCTGACCGTGTCGGGAAAGATAACGTTGGGCACGAAGCCCATGGCGTCCTGCACGGAATCAAGCTCTGGCCTCTGCGCGATGTCTTCAGCCCCGATGACAGTTACCGACGATGCGGTTTCTCGCAGGCTGCGGTCCATGCGCTCGCCAGTGACCACCACCGTATCGAGTGAGCGCACGGCCTCAGGCGACGAGGCCGTATTGGTGGGCGTGCTAACGCTGTCTGGCGTGGTGGTTTGGGCCATGGCGGCGAAGCAGCACAGCAAGGAAGCGGCCATTGCTGTGGCATTGAGCACAAAGGGGTTGAAAGTGGTCATGATGAAACGCTGAACGACTGTGAATGGCGCGCGCCTTGAGCAGGCACATGAGCCGGGATGCTTTGATCAGCCAAAGACAAATGAGAGTAATTCGCGGTTCATAAAAAATACCACCAAATGGGAAATATCAACCCCTCAGGCGGAAATTCGATGTCGCTCGCAAGCGGTGCAGGCAAGTGGATCAGGTGTCGGCCATCAGGCCTTTGAATGCACATTTGACACGCAAAAACAGGCTCTGTCGCCTATCACTTCAGGATAAGCAGCTATGAATTTTGTAGATTTTTATGGATGAGTGCGGCACTCCAGAGGTCAGTCGCTGCTACTGCAACGCTGTTGGCCGTATGCCATGTATGCGCTGGAAGGCGTCTGAGAACTTGTCGGCGCGCGCATAGCCGCAGGCCAGGGCGGCCTGCTGGATGGTGCATTGTCCCGATTCAATCAAGGCGCGCGCATGCCGCATGCGCAACTGCCGCTGATAACTGGCGATGGTGTGGCCGGTGCGCAGGCGAAACAGCTCTTTCAGGTAACACTCGTTGATGCCCACTTGGCGCGCCAGTTGCGCGATGGTGATGGCCTGGCTCCACTGCGCATCAATGATGTCAACGGCTTCGTCCACGGCGCTGTGCCAGCGCTGGGCGAAGGCTTTCCCAGGAGAAAAAACGGACGGGATGTTTTGCAGACTGCCATCAGCGCGAAGCAGCCGCAATAGCAAATCGAGGCCGAGCGCTTCCAGCTCCAGGCGTGCCAGCAAGTTGACATCGGCAGGCAGGCCCAGCATGCGGGTGGCGGTGTGGCGCAGATGGCGCCGCAGCTCGGCATGCGGGCGCAGCGTGGCGCAGCCCTCAGGCGGACTCAGGTGTGCAAGATTGACGCCTTGTTGCGCCAGCGTCTGCACCATGCTGCAGGGCAGCTCCAGCGCCACGGCCATCTGGTGGCTGCCATCTGCAAGCTGCCACTCCAGTGGGCCTGGATCACTGTGGCGCACCAGCACGTCACCAGCCTGCCCAGTCATGGGTTGGCGGTTGTGGGGGCGTAAAACGCCGGTGTCTTGCAACAGGATGTTCAGACGCAAGCTGTCGGGGAATGCTTGATAGCGCTCGGTGCGTGGGTGTGACAGGTGGCAGTCGATGCGGCTGATGGTCAGGCCATTGGCGAAAGCGTGCATGTCGATCCAGCCGCGACCCACCGCAGGATGTGGGTGGTAGCGGTGATACGGCTGGGAGCCGAGTTGGCTGGATGCGGGAGGCGGGGCCGGAATGAAGGGCGAAGTGCTGCGACTGAAATAGCTGCGGTGCTGCAAATCTAAAGCTACAGACTCTTGCGGCAAAGAAGGCGGTTGAGTCATGGGCGGCGTGATGTGGTGCGCGGCGCAGTCAGCCAGCGCTCGGCCAGGCGCACCAGGTAGCTGGCCCCCACGGGCAACAGGGCGTCGTTGAAGTCGTAGCTGGTGTTGTGCACCAGACAAGGCCCCTGGCCGTGGCCGGTGTCGCGGTGCGCGCCTTCGCCGTTGCCGATGAAGCAATAGCTGCCGGGCACTTGTTCGAGCATGAAGGCAAAGTCTTCGGCGGCCATGATGGGCGTTTGGGTAATCAGCCGTTCGGGGCCGACCAGATCGCGCAGAACCTCGCGCGCGAAGGCGGTCTCATGCGCATGGTTGATGGTGGCGGGGTACAGGCGTTTGAATTCAAAGTCGCATGTGGCACCGAAGGCGGCGGCGGTGCCGTGTGCGACTTCGCCCATGCGTTGCTCGACCATGTCCAGCGTCTCGCGCGTGTAGGTGCGCACGGTGCCTTGCAGCTCGCAAGTGTCAGGGATCACGTTGGGGGTGTCGCCTGCGTGGATCATGGTGACGGAAATCACTGCGATTTCGCTCGGTTGGCGGTTGCGGCTGATGATGGTTTGAAAGCCTTGCACGATTTGTGCGACGACAGGAATGGGGTCGACCGCCAGGTGCGGCATGGCGGCATGCCCGCCCTTGCCACGCACCAACACGCGAAACTCGTTGCTGGAAGCCAGCACCGGCCCTGCCGAGGCGGCAAAGTGCCCGGCGGGAATGCCGGGCATGTTGTGCATGCCGAACACGGCCTCGACGGGAAAGCGCTCGAACAGGCCGTCTTGCATCATCACGCGCGCGCCGCCGCCATGCTCTTCGGCGGGCTGAAAGATCAGCACCACGGTGCCGTCAAAGCGCCGCGTGCGTGCCAGCTCTTGCGCCGCGCCCAGCAGCATGGTGGTGTGGCCGTCGTGTCCGCAGGCGTGCATCACGCCGGGGTGGCGGCTGGCGTGGGCGAACTGGTTGGCCTCGGTCATGGGCAGCGCGTCCATGTCGGCGCGCAGGCCCACGGTGCGAGGGGCATCGCCGTTTTTCAAAATGCCGACCACACCGGTGCCGCCCATGCCGCGGTGGATGGGGATGCCCCATTGGCTGAGCAAATCGGCCACCAGATTGGCGGTGCGGGTTTCTTCAAAAGAGAGTTCGGGGTGGGCGTGGATGTCGCGGCGAATGCGTTGCAGCTCGGGGGTTTGGGCAACAATGTCTTCGATCAGGTTCATGGTGGTCGTGGTGGACAGGTTTAATTTGTTGGCAGGCCCATCTTTTTGAGCGCAGGCCCCCAAGTCTGGCGCTCGTCGCTGATGCGTTGGACAAAATCTGTCGCGCTGGCATGGTAGGGCAGCGCGCCGTGGCCGAGCATGGCTTGTTGCATGGCGGGGTCTTGCAGCGCTTTGGCCACTTCGTCGTTCAGGCGCTGCACTACATGGTCTGGTGTGCCCGTCTTGGCGATCAGGCCCAGCCAGACTGCATTTTCGTAGCCGGGATAGCCCAGTGATTTCAGCGTGGGCGCGTTGGCAAAGGCGGGCACGTTGACGTGCGGGCTGACGGCCAGCACGCGCAGTCGACCGTCCTTGACCATGGGTTCCACCAGCGAAGTGCCTGCAAAGTAGATTTGCACATTGCTTGCCACCACCGACGTGAGCGCCTGGGTGCCGGTCTTGAACGGCACGTGCACGATGTCGACGCCCATTTGGCCACGCAGCATTTCAAACAGCACGTGCGGTGGGCTGCCGGGGCTGGAGGAGGCGTAGTTGAGCTTGCCGGGTTCTTTTTTGGCCAGTGCGATGAGTTCAGGCAGCGTCTTGGCGGGAAGTTGGGGGTTGACGACCAGCGCCATGGGAATCACCGAAATCGGGCTGACAGCCTGAAAGTCGGTGGCTGGGTTGTACGGCAGTTGGGCGAACACATAGGGATTCCAGACCATGTGCGCATTGGTCACCACGGCCAGTGTGTGGCCGTCGGCAGGCGCTTGCTTGAGTTGTTGCAAAGCCACCATGCCGCCCGCGCCGGGTTTGTTGTCCACCACCACGGATTGGCCCAGCGTTGTGCCCAGCCGGTCGGCCAATGGGCGCGCAAACAGATCGGGCAGGCTTCCCGGCCCACCGTTGACCAGCAAGGTGATGGGGCGGCTGGGCCAAGCGTCAGCGGCCAGCGCGGGCAGGCCGCTCACCAGCGCAGCCGAGGCGGCCAGCGCGGCGATGAAGTGGCGTCGAATGCTTTTGTTCATGACGAACTCCTTGGCGAAGGTGGTGTGAAATAAATATGACGGACAGAGAAGGGCGGGCAGGGATGGTTCAGCGCAAGCTGTCCACGCTGGCCTGAATGCGCGCCCGGCCCAGCCCCAGCAGTAACGCTGTGCCCAGCAGGGCCGATGCGGCAAAGGCCACCAGCACCCAGGACGGGCCGTGGCCAGCCGCCAGAATCTGTCCCCCCAACACCGGGGCGGCGACTGCGCCAAGGCGGCCCAGACCCAGCGTGATCCCGATGGCGGTGGCTCGGTGTTGGGCGGGGAAGGCATCGGCCACCAGCGCGTTGACGAGGTTTTGTGCGCTGATGGCGCTCATGCCCAGTAGCGCTACCACGGCAAACAGCCCCCAGCCGGGCAGGCTGCGCGAGGCAATGGCCAACAGGCACGCACAGGCCACCAGGCCTGCGGCCATGGCCACGGGCCGCGTGCCCAGGCGGATGGCCAGCGCCGCCGTGCACAGCGAGCCGACGATGGCACCGATGCTGAGTGTGAACATGAGTTGCATGGCCCCCTGAAAAGGAATCTCGAACTCGCGCATGAGCTGCGTCAGCCAAGTGGCCACGCCGTACCAGGTGAGCAGGTCGGCCAGCGTGGCCAGCGTGCCGATCATCAGCACCGGCTTGCTGGCGCGGGTAAACACGGCGCGCCATGGGCCGCCGTCGATGCTGCTGGCCGTTGCAGCGAGATCGCGCGCAGCGCGGATGACCAGAGGTGCCACCACGACCACCAGCACCAGTCCCAGCACGCCCCCGGCCAGAAACAGCGGCCGCCAGCCGCCCGATGGAATGATCTCGCGCGAGACCAGCGCTGCCAGCATGCCGCCCAGCGGCAGGCCGGACATGACGATGCTGATGGCCAGCGCGCCGTGCTGAGCCTGCACGTGCCCGCGCGCCAGCGACAGCGCCGCAGGCAACACCAGCCCCAGCGCCAGCCCTGCCCCCAGCCGCAGCGCGCCAAGCTGCCACGCACTGCCGATATAGGCCACGGCTGCGGTGGCCGCCGTGAACACCAGAAAACCCGTCAGCATCACCCTCGCCAGGCCCAGCCAGGCCACCAATCGGCCTGCCATCAGGCCGCCCACCAGCATTCCTGCAAAGGCCATGCTGCCCACCACGCCCGCGCCCGATTTGTCCAGACCGATAAGTGCGTCGGTCAGCAGCGAGGGAATGGCGTTGCTGTAGATCAGCAGATCAAACCCTTCGGCCAGCATGATGGCGGTGCAGGCGGCGACCACGCCCCAGCGGTTGCGCGTGACATCGGTTGGCGTGGATGGCAAGGTAGCGTTCAGGGCGCTCATGGCGTTTCCTCGGCAGGGAGAGCGGTGGGTGTTGTTGGCCGTGAAGGTGCAGGGGCAGCGTCGAACGCCTGCATGCGTTCGAGCAGCATGGGGGCGATCAAGGCGGTGGCTTCGGGGCCGGTCATGTGGGCGTGCTGCAGGGGCACGCTGAGCCTTTCGATGTCCTGGGCGTAGGGTGCCCAGGCGTCGGGCTGCATTTGCGGTTGGCTGGCATGGTCCAACGCAGCGCGCACGTGCGTCAGCGTGCCGGTCATGGCGCGGTGCGGGTGCTGGCGGATCAGGCGATTGGTGTCCGTCACCACGCGCACCACGCCGGTCAGCGCCTCGGGTGGCAGGTGACCCAGCGCGCTGTCGCCCGCACGCAAAAAAGCGATGAGCTGGTCTTGCGTTTGAAGTTCGGGGTGGCCTTCGGGGTCGTAACCGGCAATGGCCAGCAGTGCGCGCAGGGCTTGTTGCGGGGTGGGTTCCGGCTCATTGCGCCAGCAGTCGGCAGGATAGGCGTCCAGCAAGGCCACCAGGCCCACGGGGCGACCGCGCTGCTCCAGCGCCACGGCCATGGCCTGGGCCAGAATGCCGCCGACCGACCAGCCCGCCAGGTGCACCAGTCCGTCTGGCTGTAGGGCCACCACGCGCTCGGCATAGGTTTCGGCCAGTGCGGTGATGCTGGCGGGCAGCGGCTCGTTGGGGTTGAGGGCGGGTGACTGAAGCCCCCACACGCTGCGTGAAGGCGCGGCGCGCGCGACGGCGCGTGCCAGCAGGCGGTAGCCCCAGGCAATGCCGCCTGCGGGGTGGATGACGAACAGCGGCGGTTGTGTGTGGTCGCCAGTAGCCAGTTGGATCAGCGGTTGCAGCCCGCTGTCAAAGCGGACCTGTTCGCTGTCGATGGCGGTGGCCAGCGCGGCGATGGTGGGTGCCTCAAACAGCGTGCCCAGACCGGGGTTGCGGTGCCAGCGCTCTTCGATGAGCAGCAGCAGCTGAACGGCGGACAGCGAGTCGCCGCCCAGGCTGAAGAAGTCGGCATCGCTGCCGATAGGGGTGTTGGGCGGCAGGTGCAGCAGCTCGGTGAACAGTGCCGCCAGCGCTTGTTCGGTGGGGGTGGTCAACGCGCGTCCGATGGCGGCACCTTCCAGGGTGGGGGCGGGCAGTGCCCGGCGATCGAGCTTGCCGTTGGCGGTGACCGGCCAGTCGGCCATGGCGACGATGGCGGTGGGCACCATGTAGTCGGGCAGGCGGGCGGCCAGATGCTGGCGCAGCGCGCTGGGCAGATCGCCGGTGTGACCCGATTCGGGCGCTGCCTGCACATAGGCCACCAGTCGGCCACCGTCTTGATGCCCTTCGTCCTTGCGTAGCAGGACTTCGGCGCGTGCCACCAGGCCGGTGGCCTGCAAGGCGGCCTCGATCTCGCCCAGCTCGACGCGCAGCCCGCGCAGCTTGACCTGATGGTCGCTGCGACCCAGAAAGACGATGGCACCGTCTTGCAGCCGCCAGCGGGCCACGTCGCCCGTTTTGTAAAGGCGCTGGCCCAGGCGGTGGGGGTCGGGTACGAAGCGCTCGGCGGTGAGGTCGTCGCGGCCCACGTAGCCGCGTGCCAGTTGCACGCCGCCCAGGTACAGATCGCCCGGCACACCGGGCGGCTGTGGGCGCATGTGGGCGTCCAGCACGAGCAGGCGCGTGTTCCAGGTGGGAAAACCGATGGGGGTGGGGCGGCTGTGGTCGTCAGGCCCGGCGGGCCACCAGCTCACGTCCACGGCGGCTTCGGTGGGGCCGTAGAGGTTGTGCAGCTCGCTGTGCAGGGTGGTGTGAAAGCGCTCGCGCAGTGCGTCGGGCAGCGCTTCGCCGCTGCAGAACACGCGCTGCATGGTCAAGCCGTGCGAGGCTGGGTGCGCCAGGAAGGCGGCCAGCATGGAGGGCACGAAGTGACAGGTGCCCACGCGTTGCTCGCGGATGATGCGGGCCAGCCAGGCGGGGTCGCGGTGCGCCTCGGGTGGGGCAATGACCAGGGCGCAGCCGGTGATTAGCGGCAGAAAAAATTCCCAGACCGAGACGTCGAAGGTGGCCGGTGTTTTTTGCAGGATGCGCTCGCCTGGCGCAAAGCCGTAGTGCGTGCGCATCCATTGCAGGCGATTGACGATGGCGCGGTGCTCGATGAGCACGCCTTTAGGCTCGCCAGTGGAGCCGGAGGTGTAGATGACGTAGGCGGCGTCACCGGGTGCAGGCCTGGGATCAAGCGGCTGGTCGGTGTTGGCTGGCCAGTCCTGAGGGGGCAGTTGTGACAAGTCGGCGGGCAGACAGTCAGTGTCTTGTGGTCGCACCAGCGCGCACATGGGCCGGGCCAGTTGCACCACGCGCGCCAGTCGCTCTGGTGGGTGCGCCAGATCCAGCGGCAGGTAGGCACCGCCGGCGCGTAGCACGGCGACCAGGGCGACAAGAAGATCCAGCGAGCGTGGCAGGGCGACAGCCACCAGCCGGTCTGCCCCCACGCCCTGAACACGCAAGACCAGTGCCAGCGCGCGTGTGCGTTGCTCCAGCTCGGCGTAGGTCAGGCTTTGGCCTTGGAATTCGAGCGCCACGGCGTTGGGATGCTTGGCCATTTGTTGCTCGATCAACGCGGCCAGTGTGGTGTCGGGCACGGGGTGGTCGGTGGCGTTGAGCGTGAACAGGTGTCGTTGGGTTTCTTCGGGGCTGGCCAGCGGCACGTCATCGGTGGCACCGCCTGCCGTCAACACGGCAAGTGCCGCTTGCAGAAAGTGCGGCAGGCGATCCAGATGTGCCTGCACGGTGGGCAGGTCGTACAGGTTGGGGTTGGCCTCAATCTCCAGATCCAGGCGCGCCGCGTGGCCGCGAAAGCCGATGGTCAAGTCATCAATGGGGCCGGTGCCCAGCACTTCAAGCTGGGTGTCCAGACCTGGCAGCGTGAGTGGTTGGTAAAAGGGCTGGACGTTGATCAACGCCGCATGCAAGCGGCGCTGCCCGCCCAGCAGGCCCAGATCACGGCGCAGTTGTTCGCTGCGGTAGCGGCCGTGGCGGCGGGCCTGGGTCTGGGCGCGGGCACTTTGTTCAACGAAGTCGGCCAGCGGCTGGCCCGGTTGCGCCGCCACGGGCAGCGGCAATACGTTCATGACGATGGCGCTGGCGCGTGCGCTGGCGTTGCCCATACGGCCCATGAAGGGAATGCCAAGCACCGTGGATTCAGCCCCTGCCATGCGCTGGCAATACAGGCCGGTGAGGGCGGTGAGCAGGTCGGGCCAACTTACTTCGGATTGCTTGGCTTGTTCGCGCAATTGGGCGAACAGAGCGGACGCCAGCGCCGCGCTGAGGCGGTGGCAGCGGTGTGCAGCCACGGCGCGGCCGCTGGCCAATCCGGCGACTTCGGACAGGGGCGTGAGGGCATCGCGCCAGTAGACCGCGTCTTGCGTGCGCTGTTTGCTGTGTTGGTAAGTTTGATCGTCGGCGATGACGGGTGCCAACGGTGCGAGTGGCGGGCGCTTGGGGGCGCTGGCCACCTGCTGCGCGTACAGATCGGCCACGCGCTGGCTCCACAAAGCCATGGCGTAGCCGTCGGTGACCAGGTGGTGGGCGCGCTGGTACCAGCAAAAATGCTGCGCGCCCAACTCGAACAGCACCTGACGGCCCAGCGCGTCGCGCGTGGGGTCGATGGCGGTCAGCATGTCGTCCCACATGGCCTGGCGGGCGGCGGCTTCGGGGTTGGGTTGGTGGCTGAGGTCTACGCGTTCCAGCGCAGGGCTGCGGTGCGTGTCCAGCCACTGTTCGGGGCCTTCGGGCGTGTCGCGCATGACCAGTGCCAGCGATTCGCACTCTTGTGCGACCTGCGTGGCGGCGATGGCGAAAGCGTCAACGTCGATCTCGCCGTTGATCCACAGCGCGTGGCCGCAGTTGAAGCTGGGGTTGTCAGGGTCCAGGCGCTGGGCATACCAAAGACCTTGCTGGGCTTCGGTGAGCGGCCAGCGGGTCGGGGTGGCGGACGCTGATGCCACGGGCGCTGAGGCCACGGGCGTTGACGATTTAGGCGTAAGAGGCTGCCCGCTCACTGCGCCTGCCGCTCCTGGATGATGCGCCACCAGCCGTTGAGCGAGGTTTCTTCCACGACCTCCATCACATCGACGTTCAGGCCATCGGCGTTCCAGGCCATGAACAGATCGAGCAGGCGCATGGAGTCCAGGCCCCAGTCCATCAGGTTGTCGTCCAGGCCAATGGCCTCGGGTGCTTCGCGCAGCATGCGGGCCACGTCAGTGTGCATGCGCTCCAGGGTGACGGTACTCATGTGTCAGCTCTTTGGGGTTGGTTGGTCGAGGAACTCGGCACGCAGACGGGCACGCAGTTCCTTGCGGCTGGTTTTGCCGACGGCGGTGATCTCGAAGGCTTCGACGAACACCACCTGGTCAGGAACCTTGAAGGCCGCTACGCCGCGCTGGCGCATCCAGGCTTTGATTTCGGGCACGCGCGGCTTGACATCGCTACGCGCAATGACGAAGGCGCAACTGCGCTCGCCCAGGTAGTCGTCGGGAATGGAGACCACGGCCACGTCGAACACCTGCGGGTGAGCGAGCAGATGGTCTTCGACCTCTTCGGCCGAAATTTTTTCACCCGCACGGTTGATGTGGTCGTACGCGCGGCCTTGCACCACCAGGTGGCCGCTGGGCAGGCGCAGCACCATGTCGCCCGTGCGGTAAAAGCCGTCTTCGGTGAACGAACGGGCGTTGGCCGCCGGTTCGTTGTGGTAAGCGCGGATGGTGTAGGGGCCACGCGTGAGCAGGTGGCCAACCTCACCATGAGGCACGGGCTGCCCGGCGTCGTCCACCACCAGCACTTCGTCGTCCGCGCTGATGGGGCGGCCCTGGGTGGTGAGGATGGTGTCTTCGTCGTCGTCCAGTCGGGTGTAGTTGACCAGGCCTTCGGCCATGCCGAACACTTGTTGCAGCTTGACCGGCAGGCCAGCCACCACCCGGCGTGCCGCTTCGGGCGTGAGCTTGGCACCGCCCACCTGCAACACGCGCAGGCTGGACAGGTCATGCTTGGTGGTCGCCGCCGCCTGCGCCCACAGCAGTGCCAGCGGTGGCACCAGGCCCAGGTCGGTCACGCGCTCGCGCTCAATCAGGGCAAAGGCCACGTCGGGCGAAGGCGAGGGCGACAACACCACTGTGCCACCGGCGTAGAACGTGCCCAACGCGCCCGGCGAACTCATGGGAAAGTTGTGTGCCGCGGGCAGCGCCACCATGTACACCGAATCCTGCGTGATACCGCAAATGTCGTTGCTGGCGCGGAAACTGTAGATGTAGTCGTCGTGTGTGCGCGGAATGAGCTTGGACAAGCCGGTGGAGCCGCCTGAGATTTGCAGGAAGGCGACCGACTGCGGATCAGGGTCTGTAGTGGGCAGCAGCGCGGCGTCGCCCTGCAAGGTGCTGAGCGCGGTGAACTCGGCCGCGTCGCCCGCAATGAAGATGTGGCGCAGCGTGGGTACGTCGGGCAGGGCTTTCAGCTCGCGTGCCAGCAGGCGATAGTCGTAGCCCTCGCAACGCTCGGGGGCGATGTACGCCGCTGCTTCGGCTTTGCGCACGAAGTGGGCAATTTCGGTGATGCGGTGTGCTGCCAACGCGTAAACAGGGATCAGACCGGCGCGGAACAGCGCCCACACCACGGCGTAGAAGGTGGCGGTGTTGCCCAGTTGTACCACCACGCGCTCACCTGGTGTCAGGCCGTGCGCCAGCAGGCCAGCGGCCAGATTTTCAGCGCGTTGCCACAAAGCGGCGTAGGTCCAACGATCGTCGCCAGCGACCACGGCGATGCGCTCGGCAAAACGCCCGGCGCATGTGCGCAACATGGCCGGAAAAGTGTCGCTGCGCCAGTGGCCCGCCGCACGGTAGCGTTGCTGAAACTCAGGCGGCCAAGACAGCTTGAGTGGCAAAGGGGTGAAGGTTTCAGACATGGTGGTGCATGCGGTTTTAGGGTGCCTGGGTCGCCCGGTCAGCGGCTTGCAGACGCCAAAAAGTAAACAGCGCCAACGCCCACAGCCCGGCAGCCACCAGCAGATAGGGCAGGGCAGGCGATTGCGTGTACAGCAAAGTGCCGACAATGGGCCCCAGCACCATGCCAAAACCTTGGGCGGCCGACAGCGTGCCAGCGGCCGCGCCTTGCTCGTGCGGCTGCACGGCGTTGGCGGCCATGGCCTGGAAGTTGGGAAAGATCAGTCCCATGCCAAAGGCCATGACGGCGTAGCAGGCCAGCAGCATGGCTTGTGACTGCGCCGCAGCCACACCGGCGAAGCCGATCCCGGCAATAGCAGCGCCCACGGTGATCCACTGCGGTGGTGATACCGTTTTCAGACGCATGACGAACTGCTGCGCCACCATCAGCGTGCAGCCAACGCACGTCAAGGCCAGGCCCGCCACGCGCGCGCCTTGGTCTACAGGCAGCTTAAAGCGGTCAATGGCCAAAAAACCCACCAGCACCTGCGCAATGGCCACCGCGCCCATGGCGGCAAAGCCGGTCAGTACCGCAGGGCGCAAGCGGGCATCCAGCAAAGGCATGGGCTGGGCACCGGGCGGACGCTGGGATGCCGCAGGAGGGGTGTTGGGCAGCCACAGCCAGACCACGGTCAGCGCCAGCACAGGCAGTGCGGCGGCGGCATACAGCGACCAGGCTAAATCGATGCCCGCCAGCCAGCCCGCAGCCGCAGGCCCCAGCACCATACCCAGTGCATTGGCCGAGCCGAGTTTGGCCATGGCACTGGGCCGCTCGGCCGGCAAGGTGTGGTCAGCAATCAAAGCGGCTGCGGTGGGCGGCACGGCAGCGTAAAAAGCACCAATCAGTGCGCGAGCGGCCACTAATATGACCGTCGCACCCAACGCGCCGATGTGATGGTGCAGCGCCCCATGCATGCCTAGCGCCAGTGCGCCGTACACCAGCGCAAAAGCGGCAAACCCGACCAGCAGCACCGGCTTGCGCCCACACTGGTCGCCCACGCCACCCCACCAGCGGGCCAGCAACATCCACAGCACGCCGCCTGCGGTGACGGACAGGCCCGCCACCCATTCGGGCAGGGACAACTGGCGCACCAAGGGGCCAACCACGGCAACAAAGGCCATCATTGCCATGGTGCCGGTCAGGGCCGCAAATGCCAGTGGGCCGATGGACAATGAGGCCGTGGCCGGTGTGGGGACGGTGGTCGTCATTGGCTTGGGCTGGTGCCGGGGGAAAACCATCTTTGGGGGAAGCGCATCAAGTTTGGTAAATAGGAATACTTCTCACAATCGAGTGTAAATCAAGCGGTGCCATGATTTTTAGGTTTGTCATGACTGCGCACGGCAGGAGCGATTGGCCAAGGTCTGCGCTGTTTGTGTTTTGTGGCAACATGCCCGCCATGGTTGTAATTGGGAATCGTTTGTGACTGTTGTGGATCAAGTATTGGGATGGTTTTCGGGCAGCGGGGTGTCGCAGTCAGGCGGGTGGCTGCCCGGCCAACGCCAAGGCGTGGCCCGCCAAAGTGCGCGTCGTCGGTGGATCAATCGGCGCATTGGTTTTCGCGGGTTGATGCTTGGTTTGGCGATGGTGTGTGGGCCGTGGGGGGCTGGATCAGCGGCCACGGCGGCGCAATTGACTGACTTGAAAGGCCGGGTGGTGGCTGTACCTGATCGGGCGAGCAAGATATCTATCGACGATGGCCGCTTTCTGGTGGCATTGGCGCTGATCCAGGCTGATCCGGTGAAGCATTTGGCCGCCTGGCCGCGTGATATTCACCGCATTGGCGCGGCCACTTACGCACAGTACAAGGCCAAATTTCCGGCGCTGGACAAGCTGCCGCAGGTGGCCAGTTCAGCCGGCAGCTTTAATCTGGAAGCGGTGTTGTCCGCTGCGCCTGATGTGGCCGTGGTGTCGGTTGGTTCGGGGCCAACCGATGCGCAGATGGCGCAACTGAAGGCTGTCGGCATTCCGGTGGTGTTCATCGACTTTTTCGACAACCCTTTCAAGAATCAGGAAACCAGCCTGCGCATTCTGGGGCAATTGACGGGCAGCGAGGCCAAGGCGAGCGAGTACATCGCGTTTCGCCGACAGCGACTGGACAAGATTGCGCAGCGCGTGGCCAAACTGCCGACCAAGGATCGGCCCACGGTGTTTCTGGAAGCCCATGCGGGCATGACCCGCGATTGCTGCAACTCGCCCGGCCGCGGCAACATGGGTGAATACATTGATTTCGTGGGCGGGCACAACATTGGGGCTGACGTGCTCAAAGCGCCCACCGGCAAGCTGAATCTGGAATACGTGATTTCGCGCGACCCCAAGGTCTACATCGCTACCGGTGGTGCGCATCTGGAAAAAGCGGGCGGCCTGGTGCTGGGCGCGGGTTATGAGCAGGCGCAGACTCGCGCCTCATTGGTCAAGATTGCTCAGCGACAGGGGATTGCCCAGTTGTCGGCCATCGAGCAAGGGCGTACCCACGGGCTGGCGCATCAACTGATTAACTCGCCCATCGACATCGTGGCCATCGAGGCGTTTGCCACCTGGGTGCATCCCGAATTGTTTGGCGATGTCGATCAGGCCAAAACGCTGGCCGAGATCAACCAGCGCTTTCTGGCCGTGCCGTACACCGGCACCGGCTGGGTGAGTTTGAAATGAATCAGGTGGCTACTGTGGGCAGCGTCAGCGCTGCCGAGGTGCTGGTGCGCTACCGGCGTCTGGTGTGGCGCAGGGTGTGGATGGTGCTGGCGCTGGCGCTGCTGTGCGCCTGTGCTTTTGCGCTTGATCTGGTCACCGGCCCTTCGGCGCTGACGCCCGTGCAAGTGCTGGGCGGGCTGTGGTCGTCCGACGGGCTTTCGGGGCCGCAACAGGCCATCATCTGGCAGGTGCGCCTGCCATACGCGCTGATGGCCGTGCTGGTGGGCGCGGCGCTGGCGCTGGCCGGTGCGGAGATGCAGACCATTTTGAACAACCCGCTGGCCAGCCCGTTCACGCTGGGCGTGTCTTCGGCGGCCTCGTTTGGGGCAGCGCTGGCGATTGTGCTGGGACTGAGCTTGCCCTGGGTGTCTGGCGAGTGGATGGTGCCGCTGAACGCTTTTGCGTTTGCCTTTGGTTCGGTGTTGCTGCTGCAACTCATGGCGCGCCAGCGCAGCTCGGGCGTGGAGACGGTGGTACTGCTGGGTATTGCGCTGGTGTTTGCCTTTAATGCGCTGGTGGCGCTGGTGCAGTTTGTGTCGTCGCAAGAGGCGTTGCAGCAACTGGTGTTCTGGAGCATGGGATCGCTCTCGCGCGCGACCTGGCAGCACGTGACGGTGCTGGCGCTGGTGCTGGTGCTGGTGACGCCGTTTTCGTTGCTGGCGGCTGGGCGGCTGACCTCGCTGCGCCTGGGTGAAGACCGCGCCCGCAGCTTTGGCGTGGACGTGGGGCGTTTGCGCTTTCTGGCGCTGATGCGGGTCAGCTTGCTGGCGGCCACGTCGGTGGCGTTTGCGGGCACTATTGGCTTCATTGGCCTGGTGGGGCCGCACATGGCGCGCATGCTGCTGGGCGAAGACCATCGTTTTTTGCTGCCCGCCAGCTTGCTGTGTGGAGCGCTCATCATGTCGCTGGCCTCGGTGGCCAGCAAGGTGCTGGTGCCTGGCGCGTTGATGCCGGTGGGCATTGTGACGGCCATTGTGGGTGTGCCGGTATTTTTGCTGTTGATTTTTCGCAGGAAGGACAGGGCATGAGCATCGTGCCGATTAGCGCTGCTGCCGCGCTGCAAGTGCACGGGCTGTCCACGGGCTACCGCAACCGACCCATCATCCGCAGCGTGGATTTGCCCACGTTTCATCCTGGCGAGGTGGTGTCGCTGCTGGGGCCGAACGCGGCTGGCAAAAGCACCTTGATGCGCGCGCTGGCCGGTTTGCAGAGCGCGACAGGTTCGGTGCGGCTGGGCGAGCACGAGTTGTTGGGCCTGCCCCTGGCCGAGCACGCGCACTGCGTGACCTACATGCCGCAAACCCTGCCGCAGGGCGTGGCCCTGAGTGTGCTGGAAAGCGTGCTGGGTGCGCTGCGCGCATCGTCTACGGGGGACAATCCGGCCCGCGATACGCATGCCGCCAGCGAACAGCGGGCCGTGGCCATTTTGGAGCGCGTGGGCATTTTGCATTTGGCACTGGAGGGGCTGGATCAACTGTCGGGCGGCCAGCGCCAACTGGTGGCACTGGCGCAGTCGCTGGTGCGCGAGCCGCGCGTGCTGCTGCTGGACGAACCCATCAGCGCGCTGGATTTGCAGCACCAGCTTCGCGTCATGCGACTGGTGCAAGCGCTGACGCGCGAGCGCCGCATGATCGCCATTTTGGTACTGCACGACTTGCAAATCGCCGCGCGTTGGTCAGAGTGCATCGTGATGCTGGCGCGTGGTGCCGTAGCCGCTACCGGCACACCTGCTGAGGCCATCACGCCGGACACGCTGGCGCAGGTGTATGGCGTACAGGCGCGGGTGGAAACCTGCTCGCACGGCGGCTTGCAGATCATGGTGGACGACGTGTTACCGCTGCCCGTGCATGCAGCCGGTATGGAGCCATAGCCTTGCCGAACGCCACTGCGCCTGCACCCTTGCCTGTGTCAGACACTTGGTCTGCGCTGATGTGGCCCGGTGCCCAGGTGCGCAGGTGGTGTGCCCAAGCCAATGGCACGGCATACCGCGTCATGGTGTGGTGCCCGGAGGGCGAGCCGCCGCCGGATGGCTTTCCTGCCGTTTATGTGTTGGATGCCAACGCGCTGTTCGGCACCTTTGTCGAGGCGGTGCGTCGATCCAGCCGCCGGACAGACGCCACTGGCATTGGCCCGACGGCGGTGATTGGCATTGCGCATGACAGTGCGGATTTGTTCGCCAACGCTCAGCGGCAGCGCGACTACACCGTCGGCCCGCCCGCGCATGGTGCAGCACCGACGGCAGAGCAGATGGGCGGTGCTATGGATTTCCTGTCTTTCATTGCTGACGAGTTGATCCTGCAATTACGCCGCGAGCTGCCTTTGAGCGCAGCGCGGCAAACCCTGTTTGGCCATTCTCTGGCGGGGCAGTTTGTGTTGCAGGCGCTGGCCAGCAGGCCGCAGGTGTTTGCCCATTGGGCGGCCATCAGCCCTTCTGTCTGGTGGGACGAAGCGGGTCTGCGCGCCAAGCTGGCCGCGTTGGCTGCTGCACGGTGCGGACAGCCGGGCAGTGCTCCGCGCTTGTTTCTGGCCGTAGGTGAGTGGGAAGAGGCGGTACCGCCCTGGCAGCGCCAGCAACCGGGCTATGCGCAACTGGTGGCGCGGCGGGCGCAGCGGCGCATGGTGGGCAGTGTGCGCGATTTGGCCGCACTGTTGACGGCGCATTGGGGTGCTGAGCGTGTGCGCTTTCACGTCTTTGCGGACGAAGACCATGCGTCCATCCTGATGGTGGCCGTGCAGCGTGTGCTGCGCTTTATGTGGGGCGATGCTGGATAGAGCGATTGCCAGAAAACCTGTTCAGAACACCAGCGCCCGCCACCTCAGATCGCTGGCCCGCGCCATGAACTGCACCGCGCCGCCGCGGCCGTGGCATTCGGCGATCAACTCAGCGTGTTCCAGCCCGTGTGCGTGCAGGGCGTCGCTGCACGCATAGCAGCGCGCGCCCAGGGCGACGGCTTCGCGGATGTTGTCGTGGATGGTTTTGTTGACCCGGCTGCTGGCGCGCAAGGACGCAGCCACGCCGTGCGCGAGCAGGCGCACACTGGCAGCGGTGAAGTAGATTTCCACCGGCACATCCATGGCGGCAGCGGCGGCGGCCATGAAAAAAGGCGTGGCCAGACGTTCGGGCGCACTGGCATCGGCGGCCCACAACATGATGGCCACGCCGTCGGCACCGTGTTCAACAAAGCTCATGGCTGGTGGGGCTTGCCGTCGCCGGGCGGGTGGGTGGTGCCGCTGGTGGCAGGCACCAGCGCCTGTCGGTACAACCAGGCATGGTGGGCCATCGCTGGGGCCAGGGCATCGCCCGTGAGCAGGGCGGTTTGGTCGGCAGGCCAGTTGGTCAGTTGCAGGCGGGCGATCCAGCCGCTGCCATAGGGGTCGCGGTGCACCAGCTCGGGCTGGTCTTGCAACGCTTCGTTGATGACCAGCACGGTGCCGCTGACGGGCGTTTTGACCGGCACCACGGATTTGGACAATTCCACCACAGCTACCGTGTCGCCTTGCATCAACGCGGTGCTGATGCGCTTCGGGCGGCACATGTAAACCTCGCCCGACAGGCGAATTCCCAGCTGTGTGATGCCTACGGTGGCTGTGCCATCACCTTCCAGCCGCGCCCAGACCTGGTGCGCCATCAGGTAGTGCAGCTCGGGTGGGGACAGCAAAGGTGTGGTCATTCGGCCCTGTTCAATACGTGATGATTGCTTTTAAAACGATAGCTAATAAAGATTTTTTTACCTGCGTCATAGGCTGTTTTTTTGTGAGTTGCTCGGTTACTGCTTGAATGACCGCAGAGCACGCCGTTCGCCTGGCAGTCGTGGCCGGGGTAGCCCCGGCCAGTGGCGGCACCACTGGAGATGGGGGTGGTGATGCGGAACGACGCAGTCCGCGCAGCCTGGGGGTAAACGTGTGCTGGCGGAAGGGCATGGGAGTCGAACCCACCCGGCGACGCATGGCGCCGCCCACCGGGTTTGAAGCCCGGCCCACCCACCAGGATGGTTGCCCTTCCGACATAAAAACTCCCCCCTGAGCGGCTGACGCCGCTTCCACCTCTCTCTTCGGGAGGGGGACAACGCCGATGCTCGGTGCAAGCCCGAGCATGGCGTTCGCTGGGCTGGCTTGCTCCGCAGCCGTTCGTTCGCAGCATGCGTGACAAGGGGTCATGACTGAAACAGCGTGCATTCTGCCCGTAGCTTGTGCACATCGCCCACGCGGCGGGTCAGGCCGACGCGGTCGAAGTATTCCAGAATTTGAATGGCCCGCTTGCGGCCCAGGCCGGTGGCGTCGCGAAAGTCCGATGCCTGTACGTCGCCGCTGTGATTTGTGGCGACTTGGCGCACCAGTGCGGCGGCGCGCTGCATGGTGGTGGGCGGATAGTACAGATCCTTGACGACCTGGTGCAGATCACCGCGCCTAGCCAGCCGCGCCAGCGTGGCGCGTACCAGCGGCTCAGCCTCATTCGCGTGCTTGGCCAGATCGCGCGCCCAGGCACCTTCAAAGCCTGCGGTGTCCAGCATGGGCTGCACTTTTTGGGCAATGCGGGTTTCGGTGGCCGACAGTTGCACGCCGTGCGCGGGCAGGTGTACGAATGCGCCGTGCAGCGTCACCTGGCCGTCTTCGGCCAGTCGTGCCAACAGTGCGTTCCACAACGGCAGGGACAGACGCGGTGCGGCCAGGCGGCGCAGGCGCGCGGTGTCTGGCCCCAGTTCGTCCGGCTGGGCCTGGTGAAAGGCTTGCAGAGCGGCCAGGGCGGCCGCGTTGAATGCTTTAACTTGTGTAGCGCCTAGCGCATGTCCATCATGCTCTAAAGCCTGATTTGGTTTGGAAATATGGGCTGGGGTAAGCAGCCCCTGTGCTGCGCCAAAGCGCACCAGATCAATGCCTTGTGGTGCCACGTCGACCAGTGCGGCCAGCCGCTCAGCTGCTGCCGGTAAGGCCAGCGCCGCCAGCTCGGCCAGGCGCTGCGGCGTGCGGCGGTAGCGGATGGGTGCAAACGGGTCGAGCACGCGCCCACCGGCCAGCGCGCGGCTGGCGGCTGCGTCGCGCAGCAGCAGGCGTTCGCCGTGCCAGGCGGCCACGGGTGCGTCCAGCACAAGTTGTACGCGCGCGGTGCCGCCTGGAGAGATTTGATCGACGTCCAGCACCGCGACGGAGGCGGTAAGGTGCGCCGCACCGATATGTGCCTGCACCCGCGTGCCGGATCGCAGCGCCTTGGCTTCGCCTTGCCACAGTGTCAGCTCGGCATCGAGCCGTTGGGTGGATAAGGCGACCGACGGCGTGACCAGCCATTGGCCGCGTGCCACCGCGTCTTTGGGTAGGCCCGCCAGCGCTACGGCGCAACGCTGTCCGGCGTGGGCCTGGGTAACCGGCTGGTTTTGCGCATGCAGGCTGCGCACGCGCACGTGCAGCGGGTTTTGGCCGGGTGCGCAGGGCGTCAGCGCCAGTTCATCGCCCACTTGGACGCGGCCGGCGTGCACGGTGCCGGTGACTACGGTGCCGGTGCCTGTCAGGGTGAAGGTGCGGTCAATCGCCAGGCGGAAAGCGACTTGTTGTTGAGAATGCTCTTGGCCTTCAGCGCGTGCCGTATCAGCGCCTGAAGCTTCGAAAAGAAGAGCGCGCAAGGCATCTACGCCGTCGCCCGTGGTCGCTGATGCCGCCAGTATGGGTGCCCCGGCCAGCGTGGTGCCTGTCAACAGCGCCGCCATTTCGGCTTGCACGGTTTGTACTCGCGCGGTGTTGACGCGGTCAGTTTTGGTGACCACCACCGCACCGCGCGCAATGCCCAGCAGGCTCAACACCGCCAAGTGTTCCAGCGTTTGCGGCATGGGGCCGTCGTCGGCAGCGACTAAAAGCAGGGCAAAGTCGATGCCGCTGGCACCCGAGACCATGGTGTGCACCAGTCGCTCGTGCCCTGGCACATCAATGAAGCCGATGCGCTGGCTGCTGCCGGGCACATCCACAAAGGCGTAGCCCAGCTCGATGCTGATGCCGCGCTTTTTTTCCTCAGGCAAGCGGTCAGTGTCCACCCCGGTGAGCGCGCGCACCAGCGTGCTCTTGCCGTGGTCGATGTGCCCTGCGGTGCCGATGATCATGGGTTTAGCGGTTGCCGGTTGCTAGGGTTAAAGCAGCTAATCGCGCTTATCAGACGGGCGTGAAAGCATGTTTTCAATGGATTTTTACGTGTTTGCAGCTTGGAATTCACTCACCGCAGAGGCGCAGAGAACGCAGCGCTTCGCAGAGAAAACCATCCGTGAATACTCTGTGTGACTCTGATCCCTCTGCGCCTGTGCGGTGAAATCTCTTGTGGTTCACGTGAACAGCTCGCCCATCTTCAGCGAGAACCAGCGGAAGTCTTCGGCCACCAGCGATTCGCGGCGGTCGTTGTCGTCGATTTGGGTTTGCCAGATGATGCCTTCGTCGTTGACTTTGTAGTCGAACTGCACCGCAATGGCCTCGCGCGGGCTGCCGTTGACCAACATGTAGCACAGGTTGTCGGGCAGGGCGGTTTGGGGTGTGCGGCCAGCCAGCCGCTCGGCGATGTAGCCCGCCACGATCTTGCCGTGGGCATTGGCCACGTGACCGGCTTTTGGGTAGAAAAGAAAGTTTTTCTGTGGCGACACTTGGCCCACCGCATCGCCAATTACATACACGTTGGGGTCGGAGGTCATGGTCAGCATTTGTGGGTCGACCTCGGCCCAGCCGGTCGGCTTGCCATCGGCTCGCGTGCCCACGGCACCAGCCTTCCAGGCCAGATCACCCGCCTGGTGCGGGGCCATGAACACGCCGTGGTCAAACTTCATGTCGCCCGCGCTGGTTTTGATGCGTTTGGCAAAGGGATCGATCTCTTGCACGTGCGCGTTGGGTACGTAGTTGATGATGTCGCCGTACAAATCGCGGAAGGCTTCACGAAAGCCCACGCCGATGGGGCGCACGCCATCTTTGTGGTCGAGGATGGTGACACGGCCCTTGATCTTGTGGGTCTTGATCCACCAGGCGACCATGCAGGCGCGCTCATACGGGCTGGGCGGGCAGCGTTGGGGCGGCGGCGGCAGGGTCATCACCCATTCGCCGCCTTTAAAGCTGTGCAGCGCTTGCTTGAGGGCAAAGTGCTCGGCATTGGGGATGTAGGCACCGGGAAAGCGTGCGCGCGTAGCCTCAGCAGCGCGGCGATCATTACCGAACCAGCTTTCATAGTTGTAGCGGATGCCGGGGGCCAGCACCAGGAAGTCGTAATCCAGATGTCCCAAGCTGGTGTGCACGCGCTTCGTATCGCGGTCGATCTGGTTGATCTCGCACTGGATAAAGCGATAGCCGTGACGTTCGCTGACTCGCAGGTAATCGTAGGTGAGAAACTGCGTATCCACCACGTCGATGAGCCACTTGTTGCTCATCGGGCAACTGAAAAAAACGGGGTTGCGCTCCAGCACCACCACTTCGACTTGCGGAGCCAACTGGCGCAGGTTTTTGGCCACGCTCAGGCCGCCCCAGCCGCCACCGCACACCACCACGCGCGTGGCCTTGCCTTTGGCGATCAAAGGGTCTTGCGGCTTGCCCACCAGAAAAGGCGCAGGTGCCGATTTAAAACTGCCAGAGGCTGTGGCGTTGGGAGCCGGCGTAGCGGTACAAGCGGCCAGCATGCTGGCGGACGCGCCCGCCGCACCGGCGAGGAATTGGCGTCGATCAAGGGTCATGGTTGATACCTGTAGGGAGTTGGGTTGAGATGGCTTGGCGATATCAGGCCAGGATAGCTTTGAGCTGGGGCAGTTGTTCGGTCAGTTGTGCAGGCTGCTCCAGCCCGCGCAGATCCAGCCACAGGCGGTCGTCTGCCACGCGCCCAATCACCGGGCGGGGCAGGGTGCGCAGGGCGGCTGTCAGATCGTGAAGCGCATGACCAGCACCTTTTTTGCCGCTGCTGGGGCGGATGGTCAGCCCGGCAGAGGGCAGTCGTTCAATGGGCAGCGAACCAGAGCCGATTTGGCCCAGCATGTCGGCCACCTCAACCTCGTAGCGCGGGGCCACGGCTTGCGCCATGGCGGGTTGCAACTGCTGCGCGAGGGCACGGATATCCGCCACCGGGCGGGTCAGCAGACGCAGCGTGGGCACGTCTTGCGTCAGTCGTTCGGGGCGCAGGTACAGCATCAGCGTGGCCTCCAGCGCGGCCAGGGGCAATTTGCTCATGCGCAGGGCGCGCTTCATGGGGTGTTTGCGGATGCGGCCCACCACGTCTTTGCTGCCGACGATCAAGCCCGCCTGCGGGCCACCCAGCAGTTTGTCGCCGCTGAAGGTGACCACGCCGCAGCCTGCGGCCAGCATGTGCTGCGGTGTGGGTTCCGCGGGCAAGCCGTAGGCGGCCAGCTCGATCAGCGAGCCGCTGCCCAGATCAGTGGCCAGGGGCAGGTTATGGCGTTGGGCGATGGCGGCCAGATCAGATTCAGCCACGGTGCTGGTAAAGCCCTGCACGGCGTAATTGCTGGTGTGTACTTTCATCAGCAAGGCGGTGCGCTTGTTGATGGCGCGTTCGTAGTCGTGCGGGTGGGTGCGGTTGGTGGTGCCGACTTCGACCAGTCTGGCCCCGGCGCTGGCCATGACGTCGGGCATGCGGAAGGCCCCGCCAATTTCGACCAGCTCGCCGCGCGAGACGATGACTTCCTTGCCACGCGCCAGCGCGGCCAACGTCAGCAACACGGCAGCGGCATTGTTGTTGACCACGGTGGCGGCTTCAGCGCCGGTCAGCGTGCACAGCAGGGCCTCGACGATGCTGTCGCGCTCGCCGCGGCTGCCGCTGCTCAGGTCGTATTCAAGGTTGTTGGGGGCGGCCATCATGGCTTGCACATGGGCCAATGCGGCTTCGGGCAGCAGGGCGCGCCCCAAGTTGGTGTGGATGACGGTGCCCGTCAGGTTAAGCACGGTGCGCAGGCGCGGTGTGAGTTGGCAGGTGATGCGCTGGGCCAATTGGGTAGCCAGGGCATCTGGGGCGGTGGCCTTCAGAGGCAAAGCGCCGCTCAACGCTTGCAGGCGCAATTGATCGAGCAACGCGCGGGCCTGGGTGGCCACCAGGGTATGGCCGTGCTCGACGCTCAGTGCGGCTATCGACGGCTGGCGCAGCAACCGGTCAATGGAAGGCAGGTCCTTGGGGGCGGCAGCAAGAGCGCAAGGCTGGGATGTCGGGGCCTGCGAGCCGTGAACCACGGATTCTGAGGGCCGGGCCATTTATGCGCCCCCGGACGAGGGATCGGGTGGGGCGGCTGCGCCCGCAGCGTCACCATCGCCAAACAGCAGCATCAAGTTGGTGCCGTGACGGGTAAAGCCCGCTTCGGCCACCAGTAAATCCAGCGTGAGCGAGGCCAAGTCATCGGCCACGGGATCAACGTGCAGGTCTTTGTCCATGTGCACGATTTTGAGGTAATGGCCGCAGGTGTCGCAAGTTTCGGCCTGAACGGCTTCGCGCACGGGTTTGTGGGCCGCATTGGTCGATTCAGTTTCGGCCAGCGCGCGCAGCGATCGGTATTGAATGCCGCCGGTGCTCAGGCAGTGCGTGCACTTGATGCGCACCATGTGCCATTCGGCATTGCACAGCGAACAGTGCAGGAAACGGTGGCCTTCGGCTTCACCGCCCACCCGCGTGACGCTGGCAGTGGGCAAGCTGCCGCAGCAAGGGCAACGGGTAGCGTCTTGCACCACGCCAAAAGGGCTTTTCTGTGCAGCGCTGGTGGTGCGCACCAGATCAGTCCAGTACGACTGCAAGCCTGCGGCCAGCAGGGGCGCAGCAGCCAGGTCAAGACCCAGGGTGACGCCGGTGAGCAGGCGGCAGGCTTGTTGTTCCATTTGCTCGTCGCTCCAGTCGCAGACTGCCTCTATGCTGGCGCGCGCTGGGCTGTCTGCGGGCAGGCGGTCCAGCACGGGTTCGAGCAAGCTGCGGGTTTGTTCGCACCATCCTGGATGGCGCTGCCAGGTGTTGACATCCAGCAAGGGTTGGCCCGCTTGCGAGGCCGCGTCGGCTTGCTGCGCGCTGGGCAGCGACGCATTGGTGAAATGGCTAAAGTTATAGTGCTGCTCCTCACAGATCATGGCCATCAGCAGCAGGTAGTCGCGCATGGCGTGGCCTGCGGCCAGCTCGCGCAGGCGCAGTGCGCGCTGCTCAAACACGTTGGCCGGTGGCAGCAGCAAGCGCGGAAACTGCACACCCACGTTGAGTGCAATTTCTTCAGGCGTGCGCAAGCGGGTGTTGGGCGTGAGGGTCATGGTGGTCACCAAAAAAACTGCCGCTTGGGTGTGAAGCGGCAGTAGGGATGATAGGTGCGAGCGGGTCGCGCATTCAAGCAGTGATCAGACGTTCCTTCAGTGAGGACGGGCAGATGAATCGCCAGACGGTGCAGCTTTACCCATCATCTTGCGATACCACAACAGGTGATGGCGTTTGGCCCAACCTGCGCTGACGGTGCCCTGGGTCATGGCGCGCAAGGTGCCTTTGACCCAGATGGCGGCATAGATGTGCACCACCGCTGTCAACGACATGACGAACGCGGCCAGCGAATGCAGCAACACGGTCACGCGCTGCACCGGGATCGGCACGCTGTCGGCGAACCAGGGTTGCCAGAAGCTTAGGCCAGTGACCAGCAGCACGATCAGCGACAGCGTCATGCTCCAGAACACCAGTTTTTGGCCTGCGTTGTATTTGCCCACGGCTGGCATTTGCGATTCATCGCCTTCAAACACCAGTTTGGGCGCTTTTTCCA
This sequence comes from Ottowia sp., assembly GCF_047975795.1. Classification (GTDB taxonomy): domain Bacteria; phylum Pseudomonadota; class Gammaproteobacteria; order Burkholderiales; family Burkholderiaceae_C; genus Ottowia. The sequence continues at coordinate 26,514 of NZ_JBKEEE010000024.1, forward strand.
GCCATTGGCTGTCTTCACGCCGCCAGGTGTTGACGCGCCAAAAGGCCACAAACATCAGCAAAAACAGCACAAACACTGCAATGCCCAGGTAGGGGTGCAAAATGCGCGTCCACTGCGGCCCGCCAAACAGGTTGGTCAGAAAGAACATGCTGGGGTGAAACAGCGCCAGCCCGGAAAAACCGGCCAGGCCAAAGAGCACCACCACGAGCCAGTGGTTGATGCGCTGGTTGTCGGTGTAACGCTGGATAAAAAGCTTTTTCATGGCTTTCAGTCTCCTTTCAGGCGTCGTGGGTTTCGGCGTGGCGTGCTGAATCAGCACCGATCACGTTGGGCTGGCCGTCGGGTACGTGGTCTTCTTCGTCCTCGGACACTTCCAGCGGGCCTTGCTTCATGTGGTGGAAAAAGCCCACCACCGCCGCACCAATCATGGCGGCCAGCGCCACCGGCTTGGCCATGCCTTTCCAGATGGCGACCATGGGGCTGATGCTGGGGTTGGCGGGCAGGTTGTTGTACAGCTCGGGTTTGTCGCCGTGTTGCAGCACGTACATCACGTGGGTGCCGCTCACGCCATCCGGGTTGTAGACAGAGGCTTTGTCATAGCCACGGGTTTTCAGCTCGGTCACGCGGCCTTCGCCGTAGGTCAGCATGTCGTCCTTGGTGCCGAAGCGGATGGCACCTGTGGGGCAGGCTTTGGCACAGGCCGGTTCTTGCGAGACGGCCACACGGTCAGCGCACAGCGAGCATTTGTAGGCTTTGTTGTCTTTCGTGCTGATGCGCGGCACGTTGAACGGACAGCCTTTGACGCAGTAGCCGCAGCCAATGCAGTTTTCGCTGATGAAGTCGACGATGCCATTGGCGTACTGGACGATGGCCCCCGGCGAAGGGCAGGCCTTCAGGCAGCCGGGGTCTTCGCAGTGCATGCAGCCGTCTTTGCGGATCAGCCACTCCAGCCGACCAGGGGTGACTTCGACTTCAGAGAACTTCATCACCGTCCACGACTGTGGTGTCAGATCCATCGGGTTGTCATAGACGCCGTGGTTGGTGCCGATGTCGTCACGCAGATCGTTCCATTCCATGCAGGCCGACTGACAGGCTTTGCAGCCGATGCAACTGGACACATCAATCAACTTGGCTACCTGGGGTTTTTGGTGGCGCACGTTGGGCGTGGGCGTGGTGACGGCCGAACGCTTGGCGATATCGAGGGTTTGAAGAGTGGACATAGCAGGGTTCTCCTCAAGCCTTTTCGATGTTGACGGTGAACGACTTGTACTCGGGCGTCTGGGTATTGGCATCACCCACGAATGGGGTCAGCGTGTTGACCAGATAGCCGGGCTTGGTTTGCCCCACAAATCCCCAGTGATTGGGCAGGCCCACCGTGTGCACCTTGGTGCCGCCGCAGTCGAGCACCGGGATGCGCTTGGTGACCACAGCCACGGCCTTGACGAAGCCCCGGTTGGAGCTGACCTTGACCCAATCGCCCTGGGTAATGCCTTTTTCCTTGGCCAGTTCTTCGCTGATTTCAACGAACTGCTGCGGCTGCAAGATGGCGTTGATCTTGGCTTGCTTGGTCCAGTAGTGGAAATGCTCCGTCAGGCGGTAGCTGGTGGCTGCATAAGGAAACTCCGCAGGCTTGCCAAAGGCATCCATGTCGCTTTGGAACACGCGCGCTGCCGGGTTGGATTTGGCGCGCGGGTCTTGGTAGAGCTGGTTGGATTCCAGTGGTGTTTCAAACGGCTCATAGTGCGTGGGCAGCGGCCCTTCGGCCATGCCAGTGGGGGCGAACAGGCGTGCCACGCCTTCGGCCGTCATGATGAACGGGCGTACCGCGTTAGGCGCAGTGGGGTCGGCGGTGAGTGCCATGTCAGGCACGTCGGCACCGCCCCAGTTTTTGCCGTTCCAGCTTACCAGCGGTTTGTCGGCGCGCCAGGGTTTGCCAGTGGCCGGATTGACCGAAGCGCCGTTGTACAGAATGCGTCGGTTTACGGGCCATGACCAGGCCCAGTTGAGCGTCTGGCCAATGTCCCACGGATCGCTGTTGTCGCGCCGCGCCATCTGGTTGCCCGCCTGTGTCCAGGCACCAGAATAAATCCAGCAGCCGCAGGCGGTGCTGCCGTCGTCGCGCAACTGGGCAAAGCTGGCCAGTTGGTCGCCCGCCTTGACCAGCACCTTGCTGGGGTCTTTGGGATCGGTCACGTCGAGCAGGGCTTTGCCGTTGTATTCCTTGGCCAGTTCATCAGGGCCTGGTTTGTGCGGCACTTTGTAGGGCCACGTCAGGTTGACAATCGGCTCAGGGAACGCGCCGCCGTCTGCCCGGTACAGCGTGCGCAAACGGATGAACAGCTCGGCCATGATGTCGATGTCGGTCTTGGCCTCGCCCGGTGGCGGTGCGGCCTTCCAGTGCCATTGCAGCCAGCGGCCAGAGTTGGTGATCGAGCCTTCGTCTTCGGCAAAGCAAGTCGATGGCAGACGGAACACTGTGGTCTGGATGTCTTCGGGCTTGACATCGTTGTGCTCGCCGTAGTTTTGCCAGAACTCGGACGTTTCAGTGTTGAGTGGGTCGATGGTGATGAGGAACTTGAGCTTGGACAGCCCGGCAATCACCTTCTTCTTGTTGGGGAAGGAGCCGACCGGGTTGAAGCCCTGGCAGATGTAGCCGTTCATCTTGCCCTGGTTCATCATCTCGAACGCGCGCAGCACGTCGTAGCCCGCGCCGGGGGCGTCCAGCTTGGGCAGGTAGTCAAAAGCCCAGTTGTTTTCAGCCGTGGCTGCATCGCCCCACCAGGCTTTTTGCAGGCTGACGAAGAACTTGGGATAGTTCTGCCAGTAGCTCATCTGGTTGGGTCGCAGTGGTTTGGGTGCGCGAGAAGCCAGATAGGCTTGGAAGTCCTGTTCATGGTCGCGGGCCACACTCAGGTAGCCGGGCAGCAGGTTGGACAGCAGCCCCAGGTCGGTCAGGCCCTGGATGTTGCTGTGACCACGCAGTGCGTTCATGCCGCCGCCGGGCACGCCGATGTTGCCCAGCAGCAACTGCATCAGCGCCGCACAGCGCAGCATTTCCGATCCGGTGCTGTGCTGTGTCCAGCCCAGCGCGTACATGATGGTCATGGTGCGCTCGGGCGTTGAGGTGCTGGCGATGTGCTCGCATACCTGCTGGAACTGCTCAGGCGTGGTGCCGCAAATCTTGTGCACCATCTCAGGTGTGTAGGACGCATAGTGCCGCTTCATCACCTGGAACACGCAGCGCGGGTGCTCCAGCGTCATGTCGATCTTGGCAAAGCCTTCCTCGTCCTTTTCGTAAGCCCAGCTTGAGGGATCGTAATTGCGCTTTTCTTCGTTGTAGCCGCTGAACAAGCCGTCGTTGAACTGGTACGCCTGGCCCACGATGAACGGAGCGTTGGTGTAGTGGCGCACGTATTCAGTCTGGATCTTGTTGTTACTGAGCAGGTAGTTGATGACCCCGCCCAAAAAGGCGATGTCCGAGCCGGCGCGCAGTGGCGCGTAATAGTCGCTCATGGCGGCCGAGCGCGTGAAGCGCGGATCCACCACGACCAGCTTGGCCTTGTTATTGTTGCGGGCCTCAATCGCCCATTTAAAGCCAACAGGGTGCGCCTCTGCGGCGTTGCCCCCCATCACCAGCACTACGTCGGCGTTTTTGATGTCCTCCCAATGGTTGGTCATCGCGCCTCGGCCAAACGTCGGAGCCAGACCGGCTACCGTCGGGCCGTGTCAAACACGTGCCTGATTGTCGAATGCAAGCAGTCCCAGGCTGCGCATCACCTTGTGGGTGATGTAGCCTGCTTCGTTGGAAGATGCCGATGCCGCCAGCATGCCAGTCGACAGCCAACGGTTGACGGTTTGCCCGGCGTCGTTTTGGGCGATGAAGTTGGCGTCGCGGTCATCTTTCATCAGCTTGGCGATGCGCGTCATGGCTTCGTCCCAGCTGATGCGCTTCCATTCCTTGCTGCCCGGCTCGCGCACCATGGGATGCTTCAAGCGGGTGGGCGAGTGCACAAAGTCCAGCAGACCAGCGCCTTTGGGGCACAAACTGCCACGGCTGACAGGGTGATCCGGGTCGCCTTCGATGTGGATCACCTCGCCCAGCGCGTTCTTGGCGCTGTCGCCCAGGCTGTACATGAGCAAGCCGCAGCCGACCGAGCAGTAGGTGCAGTTGTTGCGGGTTTCAGTGGCGTGGGCAAGCTTGTAATGCCGTGTTTCGGCCAGCGCTGCCGTGGGCGAAAAGCCCAAGGCCACCAGGCTGGACGCTGCCAGTCCTGCGCCGCTTACCCGGAAAAATTGCCTCCGGTTCATGTCCATCGTGGGTGCTCCTTCGTGATTGGATGCTTTTCAACAGCCCGTTGTTGTGTGAGCTTTGACTGTTGGTGGGGTCAGTATAAGACGCTGTTCTTTTTTGTGGTTGACGAAAACCCTGATAGCCCGCCTCTACTTCTTGCTATCAATCATGCACAGAGTCGCCCTGAGCAGGCCGTCATGCAGGCGACAGTGGCACGGGCCAAAAAGGCACTGCCCCAACTGCCATGCAGGTGCATGCACAAAGGGTTGGAATTAACGCACGCGTCTCAGGCCACTTCACTGGCGTCGGCAGGCGCTTGCGATAAGCGCGCAATCAGTCCGTTTTCGGCAGGGCCTTTCACCGGAATCCACACCCGCATGGGATTGCCTGCGGCCACGGCAACCGGCAGGCCATCGGTATTTTTCATTTGATCCAGGCGCACGGTGCGGTTGCCCTGGGGATGGATGATTTCGATCCAGTCGCCCACGGCAAAGCGGTTTTTGGTCTCGACTTCGGCCCAGCCGTCCTGCACCGATTTGACTTCACCCACAAACTGGCTGCGGGTGGCCACCGAGTGGCCGGTTTCATAGTTCTGGTAATTCTGTGCCGGACGGCGCTCCAAAAAGCCGCTGGTGTAACCCCGGTTGGCCAGGCCCTCCAGCTCGGTGATCAGTTGCGGGTTGAACGGGCGGCCAGCCACGGCGTCGTCAATGGCGCGGCGATAGGTCTGGGCCGTGCGTGCCACGTAGTACAGGCTTTTGGTGCGGCCTTCGATCTTGAGCGAATCGACGCCGATCTTGGTCAGTTTCTCTACCAGTTCCACGGCGCGCAAATCCTTGCTGTTCATGATGTAGGTGCCGTGCTCGTCTTCCACGATGGGCATCAACTGGCCGGGACGGCCTTCTTCTTCGATCAGGTACACCTTGTTGGCCGATGGATGTCGTTGGCCATTGCCGCAGGTTGACGTGCCACTTTCAGCCGCTTCTTGCTCGGCGCTGAAATTAAAACCTTCCAGCCGCTCGCCGCGCGCCAGTGCTTCGCCGGTGTTGGGGTCAACATCGGCGTCCTGCGTCTTGTAATTCCAGCGGCAGGCGTTGGTGCAGGTGCCCTGGTTGGGGTCGCGCCGGTTGAAGTAGCCCGACAGCAGACAACGGCCCGAATACGCAATGCACAGCGCGCCGTGCACAAACACCTCCAGCTCGATGTCGGGGCATTCGTTGCGGATTTGTTCCACTTCGGCCAGGCTGAGTTCACGCGAGAGGATGATGCGCTCCACACCCGCGCGCTGCCAGAACTTCACCGCCGCCCAGTTGGTGCTGTTGGCTTGCACCGACAGGTGAATCGGCACATGCGGCCAGCGGCCTGCCTCCATCTCGGCGCGCACCAGCATGATCAGGCCCGCGTCGGCCATGATGAGCGCATCAGGCTTTAATTCGACCACCGGCTGCAAATCGCGCAGGTAAGTGCGCACCTTGTCGTTGTGGGCAATCAGGTTGCTGGTGACAAAGAGCTTTTTGTCGCGTGCGTGCGCTTCGGCAATGCCTTGGGCCAGTTGCTCCAGGCGAAATTCGTTGTTGCGCGCGCGCAGGCTATAGCGCGGCTGACCGGCGTACACCGCGTCGGCACCAAAGTCGTAGGCGGCGCGCATCTTGTCCAGGCTGCCTGCGGGCAGCAGCAATTCAGGGGATTTCATAGGGGCGGTATTGTCCCAGTTCTGCCCGCTGCGTGCCAAGCTGGCGAATGGCCTGCGCTAACATGCGCAAACTTGTTGATTTGGAGCATTCATCGTGATGAAAAAAGCCCTTGTTCTTGTTGCAATGTCTTGGTGTGCTGCGGGCGCGGTGTACGCCGAAGCAGACACTGGCCTGAAAGCCGGGCTGTGGGAAACCAGCACCCAAAAGATGGTGATGGATGGCAAAGACATGTTGCCCGAGATGCTGGCCGCGCAAAAGCAAATGCGCGAAGAGCTGGCCAAGATGTCGCCCGAGCAGCGCAAGCAAATGGAGGCATTGCTGGCAGGGCAAACCCAAGACCCATTGACGCAGCGTATGTGCGTCAGCGCCGCCATGGCCAAACGCAACCAGCCCATGCTGCCCAAGCCTCAGGGCGCAGACTGCGGCGATCCCAAGATGGAGCGCCAAGGCAACCGCATGGCGTTCGACTTCAGCTGCAAGCAGGCTGATGGCAGTACGGTGGTGGGCAAGGGCGAGGTGGTCAACGCCGATGGCCTTGTCAGCACCAAGATCAACACTACCACCACGATAAAAGGCGGTGCCAAGCGCTCATTGATGGCCGAGACGACAATGAAGTTCCTGGGTGCCGATTGCGGTGGCCTCAAGCCGATCGACCAGTTGGCCAAAGAAGCCCAAGCCCAGATGGCAGCCCATGCCGAAGCCTCGCGCAAAGCACAAGCCAAGGCAGAGGCGGCGGCCAAGCGGGTCGAAGCCCAAAAGTAAGTGCTGTAAGCCCCTTTGCCTGCGGAGTATTTGCTCTGTTTGATATAGCGCCTTTCGCTTGCCAGTCAAGCGCTGAAGGCGTTTTTTGTTTATAAATAAATTTCCCTGCAAGCGACTGCTGTGGCGCGGTGTGCGCGCACCTGCCAAAATGATCGTGCCATGCATGTACCAAGGTGCATGCATGGCACGGCTTGTCTACCTTTCAAGGAATTTTCATGGCCACTAAAAATACCCACGCTTTCGCTTCCACACTCAAATCCTTCAAGACCGCGTCCGGCAAATCCGGCAAGCTGTATTCGCTGCCTGCGCTGGCCAAGCAGTTTCCCAACGTGGCGCGGCTGCCGGTGTCGCTGCGGATCGTGCTCGAATCTGTGGTGCGCCATTGCGATGGGGTGAAAGTCACGCCTGAGCATGTGGCGCAATTGGCAGGCTGGAAGCCCAAGGCCGCGCGCACGGACGAAATTCCGTTCACCGTGGCGCGCGTGGTGCTGCAAGACTTTACCGGTGTGCCGCTGTTGGCCGATCTGGCGGCCATGCGTTCGGCCGCGCAGCGTTTGGGTAAAGACCCCCGCAAGATCGAGCCGCTGGTGCCGGTCGATCTGGTGGTCGATCACTCGGTCATGATCGACTTTTACGGCAAGAAAAACGCGCTGGACTTGAACATGAAGCTGGAATTCCAGCGTAACCGCGAGCGCTATGAGTTCATGAAATGGGGCATGCAAGCGTTCGACACTTTTGGCGTGGTGCCGCCGGGCTTTGGCATCGTGCACCAGGTCAATCTGGAATACCTGGCGCGCGGTGTGCACCAGCGCAAAGACGGGGTGTATTACCCCGACACCCTGGTTGGCACCGACAGCCACACCACCATGATCAACGGCATTGGCGTGGTCGGCTGGGGCGTGGGCGGCATCGAGGCCGAGGCTGCCATGCTGGGCCAGCCGGTGTATTTTTTGACGCCCGACGTGGTGGGCTTTGAGCTGAAAGGCCAATTGCGCGAAGGCTGCACGGCCACCGACCTGGTGCTGACGGTGACTGAAATATTGCGCCGCCACAAGGTGGTGGGCAAGTTTGTTGAATTTTTTGGCGAAGGCACACGTTCGCTCAGCCTTCCCGACCGCGCCACCATTGGCAACATGGCACCCGAGTACGGGGCCACCATGGGCTTCTTCCCGGTGGATGAGCGCACCCTCGAATACTTTGCGGGCACTGGCCGCACCAAGGCCGAAATAGAAGCCTTTGAGGCTTATTTCAAAGCCCAGGGCTTGTTTGGCGTGCCCAAAGCCGGGCAGATTGATTATTCGCAGGTGGTCACGCTGGATCTGGGCGATGTCACCCCCAGCCTGGCTGGCCCCAAGCGGCCGCAAGACCGCATCGAAATCGGCCAATTGGCGACGCAGTTTGAAGCGCTGTTTTCCAAGCCCATGAGCGACAACGGCTTCAACCGTCCCGCGATGGCGCTGCACCAGCGCGTGGCTGTGGTGAAAGACGCTTTTCCCGATGCTCAGGAGCAGGCCCCTGCGCCCAAGCCCACGCGCAATGGCGCGCCGCGTGCTGTGGTGGAAATGCAGGCCAACCGTCCCACGCTGGAATCAGCGCTGGCCGAAGCCAATGTGGTCGAACCCGCCTCACCCCACGGCTACACGCTGGGCAACGGCGATGTATTGATTGCCGCCATCACCAGTTGCACCAACACCAGCAACCCCAGCGTGCTGCTGGCGGCGGGCCTGCTGGCCAAAAAAGCGGTGCAAGCGGGCTTGACGGTCAAGCCGCACATCAAGACTTCGCTGGCTCCCGGCTCACGCATCGTCACCCAATACCTCACCGAAACCGGGCTGCTGCCTTATCTGGAAAAACTGGGCTTTGACGTGGCCGCCTACGGTTGCACCACCTGCATTGGCAATGCGGGCGATCTGGCACCCGAGATCAACGAGGCCATTGCCAAAAACGACCTGGTGTGCGCCGCTGTGCTGTCGGGCAACCGCAACTTCGAGGCGCGCATTCACCCCAACATCAAGGCCAACTTTCTGGCCAGCCCGCCGTTGGTGGTGGCCTACGCCATCGCGGGCAACGTGATGGTCGATCTGATGACCCAGCCGGTGGGCAAAGGAAAGGGCGGCAAAGACGTGTATCTGGGCGATATCTGGCCCAGCAGCGACGAGGTACAAAAGCTTCTCAAATTTGCCATGAAGGGCAAAGCCTTCCGCGACAACTACGCCAAGGTCAAGACCGAGCCGGGCAAGCTGTGGGAAAACATTCGCGGCGTCAGCGGGCAGGTGTATTCGTGGCCTGTCAGCACCTACATTGCCGAGCCGCCTTTCTTTGATGATTTTGCTATATCAAATGGAGCATTTGATGCAGATCAGAAAAGCGCCGGAGGCCAAAAAGGCACTGAATCCGTGCGCGGTGCGCGCATCATGGCGCTGTTTGGCGACTCCATCACCACCGACCACATTTCGCCCGCAGGCAGCATCAAGGAAAGCTCGCCCGCAGGGCAGTGGCTCAAGGCCAACGGGGTGCAAAAAGCCGACTTCAACAGCTACGGCTCGCGCCGCGGCAACCATGAGGTGATGATGCGCGGCACCTTCGCCAACGTGCGCATCAAGAACCTGATGGTGTCGCCGCTGGCCGACGGCAGCCGCGAGGAGGGTGGCGTCACCATTTATCAGCAGCCTGGCGCAGAAAAAGGCAGCAAGCAGTTCATCTATGACGCGGCCATGAAGTACCTCGCCGCCGATGTGCCGACGGTGATTTTTGCGGGTGAGGAATACGGCACCGGCTCCAGCCGTGACTGGGCGGCCAAAGGCACGCAACTGCTGGGCATCAAGGCGGTGGTGGCCAAGAGTTTTGAGCGCATTCACCGCAGCAACCTGGTCGGCATGGGCGTGTTGCCCTTGCAGTTCAAAACGGGTGAGTCGTGGGAAAGCCTGGGGCTGAAGGGTGATGAACAGATCGACATCACCTGCCACACCCAACTCAAACCCCAAAGCGACGCCCGTTTGCGCATCACCCGCGCCGATGGCCGTGTGCAAGAAACCATTCTCACGCTGCGCATCGACACGCCGATCGAGGTGGATTACTTCCGCGCGGGCGGCATCCTGCCTTACGTGCTGACGCAATTGATTGGTTGAAAAGATTGGCTGAAGCCGTGAGCACAGTCTGCCTGGTTGCACCGCTGACCTGCGTCAAGCAGCAGCGAGCAGCGCTCGCGCACAATGCGGGGCCATGAATTCACCACATCAACTGTTGATTGCAGGCGGCGGCATTGGCGGGCTGGCAACGGCGCTGGCGGCAGCCCGCCAGGGCTGGGGCGTGCGGCTGTTTGAGCGCGCGCCCGAGTTTTCAGAAGTCGGCGCGGGTATTCAACTTGGCCCCAATGTCACCCGCATCCTGCGCGACTGGAAGCTGGAAGAAGAGTTGGGCACGGTGGTGTCGGTACCCAGCAAGCTGGTGGTGCGCAACGCTGTCAGCGGTGCCGAGGTGGGATCGCTGGAGCTGGGTGCGCGCTGCATGGAGCGCTATGGCGCGCCTTACGTCACCATCCACCGGGCTGATTTGCACCGTTTGCTGTGCCGCGCTGTGTACAACGAAGCTGAAGTCGTGCTGCGCCTTGGGCAAACCGTCAAATCTTTCAACGACCACGGCAGCGCCGTCACGCTGACTACCCAGGCGGGCCAGCACGTTGAGGGCGATGCGCTGGTCGGCGCGGATGGCGTATGGAGCGGTGTGCGCCAGCAATTGCTGGACGACGGCCCGCCCAGCGTGACCGGGCATCTGGCCTACCGCACCATGCTCAGCCAGGACGCGCTCACGCCTTCGCTGCGCACCACGCAGGTAACCGTTTGGCTGGGGCCGCGTTTGCACATCGTGCAATACCCGGTGCGACAAGACCAGTGGATGAACGTGGTCGCCATCGTGCATGGCCTGCCCCCCGAACACCCGGATGACTGGGATCACAGCGCCAACGCGGCTGATCTGGCGCGCGCCACCGGTGCGCTGTGCTCGCCATTACGCACTTTGCTGGATGCTGTGCCCTCGGCCACTATTAACTCCTACCCTTGGCGTTTGTGGGCGCTGGCGGGGCGCAGCCCGGTCGCCAGTGCCGAACAGATGGTGTGCGGCAACGTCGCGCTGCTGGGCGATGCCGCCCATCCCATGCGCCCTTATCTGGCGCAAGGCGCAGGCATGGCCATTGAAGATGCGGCCGAGCTGGGCCGGTCACTGGCGATGGACATGGTGGACGTGCCCACGCGCCTGCAACGCTATGCCATGGCGCGCTGGCAGCGTGTCGGGCGGGTGCAGGCGCGATCGATGCGCAATGGGCAAATTTTTCACTCCACCGGCCTGATGCGGGTAGGGCGTGACGCTTCCATCCGCCTGCTGGGCGAACGCGTGCTCGACGTGCCTTGGCTGTACGGCGGTTGATGGCTGGTTGATCTTTTGTCAGCAGCGATAGCGCAACCGATGATTGCGTGATGATTCAGTTGAGATTAAAATTTATCTCAACTGAACAGGTGATGCCCATGTCTGCCCACGCCGCTACTTTCACCCACTCTGTCCAAGAAGGTTTGCCCAGTTACGTCCTGCGCCGCCCCAGATTGCAGGAGCCGCAAGCCAAGCAAGGGCAAATGTTTTATCTGTCGCCCATTGAGCGGGCGGGCCTGGTCAAGCAGGGCGTGCCCGCGCGCACGGTGGCCGAGCTGTCGGTCGCCATGGGCGTGCCACGCGATCAACTGCTGCGCGTGCTGGGGCTGGCACGTTCCACGGTGGAGCGCAAGATTTCAGCCAAACGTGCTTTGTCGTCGGATGAAAGCGAAAAACTCGTTGGCCTGGCGCGCCTGATTGGTCAGGTGGCGGCCATGGTGGGCGAGGGCGAAGATGCCCCGGCCGACTTCGACGCTGCCCGCTGGTTTGCCCGCTGGATGGCCGAACCGGCTGCCGCGCTGGGCGGCATGCGCCCTGATGCGCTGCTCGACACCGCAGATGGGCGCGAAGCCATTAGCCATCTACTTTCTCAGATGAAATCTGGCGCTTACGCTTGATAGGGCTGCGATAATAGCTATTAAATAAAGAGCGGTTGCGCATGTCAAAAACCTTGGCCGATGCACCGGTCAGCGTCTGGCGCATCGCCACTGATACGCCCGACTACACCGCTGACGACGTTACAGGCAAAGGCGCAGAACTCTCAGGTGGCCGCTGGAACGCGCGTGGCACACCCATGCTGTATGCCAGCAACACACGCGCGCTGGCCTGCCTGGAAACCGTGGTGCACCTGAGCAGTGGGCTGGCACTGCCGCTGAACCGCTATCTGGTGCGCATCAACATTCCTGCCGATTTGTGGGCTGCCCGCACCGTGTTCGATATGCAGCAGCACATTGGCTGGGACGCGCTGCCGCCCGGCCGCGTCTCCATCGCCTGGGGCACCACCTGGGCGCGCAGCGGCATCAGTTGTGTCGCCCAGGTACCCTCGGTCATCGTGCCTGAAGAGCACAACCTGCTCATCAACCCACAGCACCCGGATGCCGCCCGCATCGCCATCACCAAGCAGCGCCGCTGGCTGTACGACCCGCGTGCGGCGCGGGGTGTGTTGTCAACAAAGCCGTCGTGATGTGAGTTTGTCCACCATTTACGCGGCAGGCGGTATGGGCGGGCTGCGCGGTGCGCAACGCGACCGCATGAATTTGTCAACGGTGCAAATTCGAGCGACGTAGCGATCTGGATCTCCTGCACAGTCAAACTGCGCCACTTTCCGGCACCCAAATGGCATGCAGCCCATGCGGCATCAGTCGCGGTGCGCTGGCTTGGGCGATGGGGCCGCCATTCAGGTGTTGGGCGTCGAACACCGACAGCAGCATGCGCTGGCGCGGGATGTCGAGCGCGGTGCCGACGATCCAGGCGTCGCTTGCACGTGCACCCTTGCCGGTGCGTGGCACCACGATGTGTTCTTCGGCGATGACGCCGCTGGCGTAGCGCCAGCGTTGCAGGTGGCCGTTGTCCACATCCAGCAAGCTGACGGTGTCAAACCCAATGCCGCCTTCGCTGGCGGGTGCCAGGCGCTGCACCATCGCCACCTGACGGTGGCGCAGGCCCACGCGGCGCGGATCGACGCGCGGAAACTCCACGTTGCGCAAGCCCGCTTGCTGCGTGGCGCGGCCTTTGGCCAGATCCAGCGTCAGCAGGGTGTGATGTGCCTCGGCGTTCAGCTCAGGCTGCCGACCGCGCATCATCTCGCGCAAGCCGTGTTGCACCAGATCGGCGTTGGGCGAGCGCACGTAGTCGAGGTGGATGGCGCGTCCGCTGGCATCGTCCCATGCATTGCCTACATGGAATGTGAAACCAGCGGGCAGTTGCAGCCACTGCGGTTTGTCCAACTGGTCTTTGGGCAGCACCAGCACGCGCATGCCCAGGTCAGGCCGCCAGACGTGCGAATCCAGAAACGTCGCGCCGTCCTGCGCACGCGCCTGCTCGTACACCAGAGGCGGCATCAGAAAGACCAAGTGTCGCCGGGTGATGGCAAAGTCGTGAATCATCGGCGTGTTGGGCACCTTCAGGTTGGCAGTCTTGAGTAACTGGCCCTGGGCGCTGATGTGGTAAATGGTCAGTAGGCCCACGCCTGAACTGACGCCAAAATTCCACACGCTGCCGTCGTGCGGCTCAGTTTTTGGGTGGGCTGAAAACGCCATGCCTGCGTAATCAGGTGCCCAGGTCTTGAAGCCGCGCGTTTGCAGTGTTTCGGGATCAATCTGCATGGCCGATCCGCCTTCCCACAGCGCGTACAGCGCGCCGCCGTTCATCATCACGCTGATGTTGGCCACGTTGATCTGGTCGGGCGATTGCAGGGGTTCGGCGTTCGCCGGGCGGGTGCCAAAAGCGTCATACAGCAGGCGGCCAGCGGCGGTTTCAGCCTGGAACTTGGGCGTGCGCACAAAGCGCCCGGTGTGGCTGATGCCTTGTGCGCTGACGCGGTAGCGCTGCACCATGCCATCGCCGTCGAACCAGTGGTGGTAGCGCTGCCCGGCCAAGCCAAAGCGCGTCGCGCCGTTACGGTACAAACTGCCGCGCAAATCATGCGGCCAGCGGCCTTGCACCGTCATGGGCAGGGTGGGCGCGTCGGTGGCCACGCCTGCATAAGCGGCCAGCCAGGGGCGCTGGGGCAGGGCGGCGTCAAATTCAGCCTGCCATGCGCCGGGGGTGCTGTCGTCGGGTGTCAGCGCGTGGGCGGGCCAGCCCAAGGTGCCCAGGCCCGCTGCGCCCGTCAGCGCACGCAAAAAGTGCCGTCGTGGGATGTGTGCTGGGAGGTGCATGGCGTTGGCCTTTCACTCCAGGTGAATGACCAGCGTGGTGTCGCCTTGCACGTCGACCACTGCGTCGTCCCACGCAGGCGGGCCCATGCGGCCGCGCGCATCGCGGCTGGTGCCGTAGGCTTCGGTTGGCAGGCCGACGACATTGGTGTCCAGCTTGTCGTTGGCGTTTTGATCGTGAAAGACCGAGAGGGCGTAGCGCCCTGGGGTGACGTTTTTAAACACCAGTACTGATTTGGGTGCTGCGGCCGGGGCCGATTGGCCTGACAGCATTTGCGGCTCTTTCATCCAGGTGTCGGCGCTGCCGTACAAAGCGGCGCGCACGTTGCCCTGGGCACTTTGGATGCCCAGCAGTTCCACCGTGACATCGGCGGCCCAGACAGGCGAACAGGCCAGGGGGATCAAAAACAGGGAAGTGGCCAAGTGGCGCAAAGGGGTGGTTGCAGGCATGTGCAGCTCCTTAAAGTAGATACGGGTTTGCCAATCCAAGGGGATTGATCTGTGTGCACTGTGCCCGTATCGCCTGGGGCTTGACCACCGTTTTGCGACGAAGCGCACCCACAGTGCGTGAAATGCGTATCTGGCCCGATGCGTTGTATCGCGCGCAACGATTCGCAGCGTGCGCACCAGCGCTTGCGCGTGGGTCTGACGGCTGTGGCCGGTTTAGGCCCAGTGTGGCTTCAAGCCCGCTGGGCTTTGAGCAAATCGGCCACCAAAAAGGCCAGCTCCAGACTTTGCGAGCCGTTCAGGCGCGGATCGCAGGCACTGGTGTAGCGCTGTTGCAGGCTGTCGTCGGTCAGGTTTTGGCTGCCGCCGCGGCATTCGGTCACGTCCTGGCCGGTCAGCTCGACGTGCAGGCCGCCTGCCGTGGTGCCCGCCACAGCGTGAGCAGCGAAGAATTCGCGCACTTCCTGCACCACACGGGCAAAGTCGCGCGTTTTGATGCCGTGTGCGCTGGTGACGGTGTTGCCGTGCATGGGGTCGCAACTCCAGATTACGGGGTGGCCGCTGGTTTTGACGGCGGCCAGCAGCGGCGGCAGTTTGGCGGGCAAGGTGCCTGCGCCCATGCGGGTGATGAGCACCACGCGGCCCGGCTCGCACGCTGGGTCTAACGCGGCCAGCAGGGCCAGCACATCTTCGGGCGTGGCGCTGGGGCCGATTTTGACGCCCACCGGGTTGGCAATGCCGCGCAGATACTCGATGTGCGCACCATCCAACTGGCGCGTGCGCTCTCCCAGCCACAGCATGTGGGCCGAGGCACCAAACCAGGCGCCAGCGGCGTCTTGTCGCGTCAGCGCTTGTTCATAAGGCAACAGCAGCGCTTCGTGCGAGGTGTAGAAAGCCACTTCGCGCAACTGCGGCGTGTTGCCTGATGTGAAGCCGCAGGCGGCCATGAAAGCCAAGGTTTCGCCAATGCGCTCGGCCAGTTCTTGGTAGCGCTGGCCTTGCGGGCTGGCGCGCACAAAGTCGGCCGTCCAGCCGTGCAACTGGTGCAAATCGGCAAAACCGCCCTGGGCCAGTGCGCGCAGCAAATTGAGCGTGGCGGCGCTGGCCGAATAGGCGCGCAGCAGGCGTTCGGGCTGCGGCGCGCGGTCAGCGACGGTGAAGGCTGCGCCGTTGACGATGTCACCGCGGTAGCTGGGCAGGGTGACGCTGCCTTGCGTTTCAGTGTCGGCCGAGCGCGGCTTGGCGTATTGCCCCGCGATGCGCCCCAGCTTGACGATGGGCCGTGCGGCGGCGTAGGTCAGCACCACCGCCATTTGCAGCATGACACGGAAGGTTTCGCGCGCAGCTTCGCCATCCAGCGTGTCAAAGCTTTCGGCGCAGTCGCCGCCTTGCAGCAAGAAGGCGCGGCCTGCAGCCACTTCAGCCAGTTGCGCGCGCAGCGCCTGCACTTCGCCGCCAAAAATCAGCGGCGGAAACTGCCGCAATTGTGCGCAAGCGGTATCCAGCGCCGCAGGGTCGGGGTAGGTGGGCATTTGCCGCGCCGGGCGCGTGCGCCATGAATCCGGCTGCCAGTCCAAGGCGTGGGGGGCGCAGGCAGGAGCGGTGGACGTGGTCATGATCGGGCGGAAAAAAAAGAAAACGATAAAAGCGCCGAGTGGCAAGCTAGGCGCGAAAAGCTTTCAATCGTATAGCTTTTGGATGGTGGCGCTTTAACGCAGCACGCCCAGCGCAAAAGGCAGGCTCAGCATGCCCAGCAAGGTGGACAGGGTGACCAGGCCCGCCACATAAGGGCCGTTGTAGCCCATGCGAGCGGCCAGCACGTAGCAACTGGAGGCGGTGGGCAGGGCAGAAAAAGTCAGCAAGATCAGCGTCTCCGGCGTGCCCAGCGCAAACAGGCGCGACAGCGCCCAAGCCACCACCGGCAATATCAGGTGTCGAATCACCAGCACGCTGGTGCCGAGCAGCTTGCCGCTGGCCAGGCTTTGTATGTGCATGCCCGCACCGGCAGCCATCAAGCCCAGCGCGATGGACGAGGCCCCAATGCGCGAGACCGTGGGCGAGAGCCACTGCGGCACGGAAAACCCGGCCAGATTGGCGATCAGCCCGGAAGCGGTGGCAATGATCAAGGGGTTGCGCACGATTTCGCCCAAAAAGCCCCGCTGGGCGTGGCGCGCCATGGGCCACACCGCGCCCACGTTGAACAGCGGCACGCACACCCCGATCAGCACTGCAATCAACTGCAAGCCTTGCGCGCCCGCTAGTCGCTCGGCCAGCGCCAGGCCGATAAAGGAGTTGAAGCGAAACGCAATCTGCGCGCTGGCGGCGTGATCGCGCCGGTCAATGCGGCCTTTCAGGCCCGGCAGCAGGGGCAGGGCGTAAGACAGGGCAATGCCAATTACCCCCATCGCCAGCCCCGCGCCAGCCAGGCTGGAAGCTGCGCCCAAATCCAGCGGCGTGCGTACGATGGACTGAAACAACAGTACCGGAAACAGAAAAAAATACACCAGCCCTTCCACCGCCTGCCACACCGGCCGGTTGAGCGCGGTATGGCGGCACAGCAGATAGCCGATCAGGATGAGCGAAAAATCGGGGAAAAGAAGCTGGGCGTAGTGCACGGGGCGAGCATACTGGGTTATGTGATGGTTTGTTATGCAATGGTTTGCTGGACACCGCTGCAAACGCCACCGCCTTACGGCAAACCCTGAGCCTGCTGCCACCCGTTAGGATGTACGCTGCGCACCGGATAGTTACCCATTTTGAACACAGGAGATTTTCTTCATGCGTCGACGCCACCTGATTGCCTTGGCCTGCCTGTCTACCGCCGTGTCTGGCGCGGCCTGGGCACAGTCCTACCCCGCTAAGCCGATTCGGCTGATCGTGCCGTTTGCCGCTGGCGGCACCACCGATTTGATTGCCCGCATCGTCGCCGAGCCGCTGGGCAAGCAACTGGGCCAGACGGTGGTGGTAGACAACAAGGGCGGCGCAGGTGGGGTCATCGGTGCCACTGAGGCTGCGCGCGCCGCACCCGATGGCTATACGCTGAGCGTGGCCACCGTTTCGACCACGGCCGCTAACCCGGCCATCAATACCAAGATCAGCTACAACCCGGTGACCGACTTTGCGCCAGTGATCAACATTGCCGCCACGCCCAACCTGATCACGGTCAACCCCAGCTTTGCCGCCAAGGATTACAAAAGCCTTTTGGCCTTGTTGAAAAAAGAACCCGGCCAATACTCTTACGCCTCGTCGGGCACGGGTGGCATTGGTCACTTGCAAACTGAGCTGTGGAAGAGCATGACCGGCGTGTTCATCACCCACATTCCATATCGCGGTGCAGGCCCGGCATTGAACGACGTGGTGGCCAATCAGGTGCCCATGATGTTCGACAACGTGCCCTCGTCGCTGCCCTTTATCAAGAGCGGCAAGCTGGTGCCTATCGTGGTGGCCGCGCCGCAGCGCCTGGCCGACTTGCCCAACGTGCCCACCTTCAAAGAGGTGGGGCTGGAGCCGGTCAACCGCATGGCTTACTACGGCATTTTGGCCCCCAAGGGTACGCCCACGGATATCGTCAACCAGCTCAACGCGGCGCTCAAGAAGGTGCTGGCTGACCCGGCGGTAAAAAAGCGCATCGAAGACACTGGCTCTTTCGTCATCGCCAACTCGCCCGAAGAGTTTGCCAAGCAGATCAAAGACGAGTTCGAAGTTTACAAACAGGTGGTGGCCAAGCAAAAGCTGTCGCTGTAAGGCGCTGGCTGTAAGGCACTGTGGCCAGCGGGAATTGTTCTCGCGCAACTTGCCAAAACCTGCGATACGCTGCTTCGCTCGTGTCGCAGGTTTTGGCTTTTATTTTGATAGCTTCTTGCGCTTTATTCGTAGGCTCTGGAAACCAATTTAATGCTTGATTCAAAAGGCGTTTTTCCTGGCGCATTGTGGTCTGCACATGTCGTCCACTGAGGCTGCGGGTGCTCTGGTGCTTGACCCCAGTCTTGACGCCTTCATCGATGCGCTGTGGCTTGAAGACGGCCTGGCTGCCAATTCGCTGGCTGCTTATCGGCGCGATTTGACGCTGTACGCACGCTGGCTGTATGAACAACACCAGCAGGCACTGCCCGCCACGCAAGAGCAGCATCTGCGCGCTTACTTTGCGGCACGCGCGCAGGACAAGGCGACGTCGGCCAATCGGCGGCTGACGGTGTTCAAACGCTACTTTCGCTGGGCATTGCGTGAGCGGCTGGTGGGTGCTGACCCGACGCTGAAGCTGCTCACCGCCAAGCAGCCTCTGCGCGTGCCCAAAACCCTGACCGAGGCCCAGGTCGAAGCGCTGCTGGCCGCGCCCGACGTGGGCACACCGCTGGGTCTGCGCGATCGCACCATGCTGGAGCTGATGTACGCCAGTGGCCTGCGCGTGAGTGAGCTGGTGTCGCTTAAAACCATTCATGTGGGTTTGAACGAAGGCGTGCTGCGCATCATGGGCAAGGGCAGCAAGGAACGTCTGGTGCCGTTTGGCGAGCTGGCGCGTGAATGGCTTCAGCGCTATTTTGCTGAAGGCAGGCCAGCCTTGCTCGGCCAGCGTCAGAGCGATGACTTGTTTGTCACCAGTGCCGGCCGCACGCCGGGTACGGCCATGTCGCGCGTGATGTTCTGGGGCATCGTCAAACGCCACGCGCTGGCCGCGGGCATCACCGCACCCCTGTCGCCGCACACGTTGCGCCACGCCTTTGCCACGCACCTGCTCAACCACGGTGCCGACTTGCGCGCGGTGCAAATGCTGCTCGGCCACGCCGATATTTCCACCACCACCATCTACACCCACATTGCACGCCAGCGGCTGAAAGACCTGCACGCGCAGCACCACCCCAGAGGGTGAGAAAAGGCGATGCATCGGGCGCCAATATTGGGAAAATGCGTGCTACAATTTACGGCTTCGCGCGGCTGTAGCTCAGTTGGATAGAGTACTTGGCTACGAACCAAGGGGTCGTGGGTTCGAATCCTGCCAGCCGCGCCATATGTGACAAGGACTTAGCTTCGCAAGGAGCTAAGTCCTTTTTCACTTTTGGAATTTGTGCCCAACAATGTGCCCAACAGATTGATTTGGTAGGGCACTCTGGCCGATACGGTTCACGCGGCCTTGAGTGACAAGCTGGTGATCGGGTGCATGGTGCCAAGCGCTAAGCCCGTGCGGATGGCTTGGCTTTGCTCAGTGGTCAATCGTTCGTGCATCCCCATGGGCAGATTTTCAAACGCGGCCTTGTCCTGTGCATAGGCTTCCAGCACCAAGCGCCATAGTTCTGCCGGTGGCATGAGTAAGAGTACCTTCGCTGCATGCTCGTTGCGCAAACCCTTCGCTGCCAGCACCATGGCCGTGAAGATGGATGCTATCGGGTGGGGTATCTCAATGATGGCGTGTTGCTGCATGGATCGGTTCCGGTGGTAGGCGGCCTTCGGCAATCAGTTCATCACACGCCCATTCGAGGGCTTCGCACAGACGATCATGTGAGGCTTGTTCTGGTGATGGCGCTGGCGCTGGTTCGGCTGGTGTCGGCAGGCTGTTGGTAGCCTCTAGAACCGTTCTGATGGCCTGTAGCTTGACTGATGGGGGTGCGTTCGTCAGCAAGGTTGCAAGCTCTTCCAATGCCCGCATGCGCTGCCCTTGCAACATGGTTGCCGTGGCTTGGTGGGCATCCCCGATGATGGCCTGCACTTCCGCACGGAAAGCCGGAAGCTGTGCCCACACGTTGACGGTCTGATACGTCACGCCAATGGCCTTGGCTACCTGCCTTTGCGAGCGCCCACCAGCAATCAGGCTTGCGGCTTGAATCTGGCGTGGCGTAAGCGCTGGCATGTTCGGCATCGTTCTGGTTTGTTCAACCCTTGAAGGTCACGCCTTCAGGCTGGCACCACTCACAGCGCGAAAGCCGGTGTTTGTGGGCAGGCGGGTTTCGTCCTTGCGGGTGGTGCTGTTCAGCACGGATGCTGCCAAGCGGCCACCAAGATTCCGAAGTGCATGGGCACTGCCAAGGCCCCCGCCTTGCACCTCGCTTTTTTTGGTGGGTGCAAGGCGTGCGAAGGCGCTACGGCCTGCATTGAACGCTTCCGCCTTGGCTTCATCGCGTTGCTTGCTCAGGGCGGCATCAATCGCGGCCTGAAGGTCTTTGAATTCAACCGCGTTGCCACGTTCGGCGCGTAGCGGCTCCTTGGGACGGTTGAACGCTTGGGGAAGGGGCTTGCCCACGCTCGGGGCCGGTGTGTCTCTCGGGGCCGGGAATGGCTTGACGGTCGGAGCGGGAGCAACTGGAATGGCTGGGGGTGCGTCACCAACGTTGCGGTTCACGCTGCCCGCCAAAATCGCCGCGAATCCGGGCAGATTTGCGGCTTTTCGGGCTGGTTCACGATGGCCGGTCTTTAGCGTCTTGACCACTTGGGAAGGGGTGCCAGTCTCCACGCTGGTGCTTTTGGTGATCCGCATGGCCTGCTGGAAGCCGGGCATGGCGAGGAAGTGCGCCTGAACAGATGCCGGGCATTGGTCGAGGGTGAGAACCTGGGTCATGATTGGGGCTCCATGCGTTGGTGATGATGTGCTATTTTAGCTGAAATCTATCACGAATGATATCTTGATATATTCTTGCAATTGATTGCAAGTGCATGATTTGACAAACCATTTATCTTGTGTACCCCAGCGTGATAAGCCTCTAGGGCATCCTCATACGTTGGATATTTGCCATCCAACCACCATAGCGAGGCGGTTACTTCGGCATCCCCGGCAACGGTTATGACTGGCGGGGGTTCGGGTGGTGCTGGTGACGTTGGAGGTGGTGCAGGAACCGCCACGGGGGCGAGTGATGCGGGTTTGTGGTGGAAGCCTTCGGGGACTGGAGGCTTGCCTGTTGCGTGCGGGTTGATCTCGGCAATAAGCTTGCCGGTGGCCTTCTCATGAAGTTGCTGAAGGCGGTTTTTCAACCTACGCTGGAAGTCCAGAACGGCGGTTAGATTTGCTTCCAGTTGATCTATCAGTACCACCCCATGCTTAGGGTTTACTTTGCGCCAATACGTCAATTCGCGTTGAAGCTTTTTTTCTAAGTGGGTGGTGTGATCGAGTTGGAGGAGGATATTTGGTAGCCAAGGTTTGGACTGCTTCACCTTATCCCATTCGATACCAAGGCCGTCCATAAGCGGCTCGTCTTGGATGGGGTCACCCGACTTCTGGGTGATGGCGGGAACCTTCAGCCGCTTCAGCAATTCGGCGTGGATGGCTTCAGGCGTTGGGAATCTGGCCTTGTCATCTTTGTCGGTGGCGGCCTTGATGCGATAGCGCATCTGCTTGATAGATGCGGGGGTGTGGGGCTGGCCTTGTTGATTGAACACTCCCAGCTTGGCAAGCTCTCCTGATAACTGCGCATCGGTGATGGCGATGTCATTCCATACGTTCTTGCGGTTGCGGCGCTGGTTTGCTGCCTGGGTGGCCCTATCTGTCCACCGTAGATTGCCCCAAACATAGGGCTTGGTGGGGTCAATGCGGTCAATGGAGAGTTTGCCCGGATCGGGGTTTGGGCCAAGGTGCAAAGCAAGGCCACCCCACACCATGAATTCGGGCGATGGTTCGCCCCATATGGCAGTGTCTTCCGCTCGCTGCTTGCGCTTGTTGAACCACTCTGCCAAAGGCTTCAGGTGGGGTAGTGCTGAAGTCTTGAAGCTGTTGGCAGTGGCTCCAGAGGCCAGCTTGGCCTGCATATCCAAGTAGTCGGTCAGGTAACCGGGATCGGTTCTGCATAGCAGGTCGCACTGCTCAGACATCTTTTCCGGGCAGGTAACGCCGTTACCAATGAGGAAGGCGTCTTCCGGCGCGTTCCACACGTCCGTACTACCTGTTGGGGACTGTTGAAGATGTTCCTTCTTGTCTTCCTTCGGAGATGGGGTAACGGTGCCATTTTGACCACCATGCGCTATTGCCGTGGGGGTGGGTTTTTTCTGAATGTGTACGGCCATTTTTGACGCTTTCAGGGGTTCGGGTTGTCTCGATGTGTAGGTAACGCACCGTTCAATTTAGGTAACGGTTTTCGGGCATTGATCGGAGGTCACCACACCAGGACAATTCGGGGTGTCGATTCATTCCATCGATGCCTGCTCAGGGCAACTTTCCCCCAGTATTGTGGTAAATGCCGGGGGATTTTTTTTGATTAAGCGCTTGGCTGAACGTGCGGTCGAATAGTCGCACTGAACCAGAATGGGCGACGCCCTTGCTTACCATCCGGTTCGGGGAACTTGCCTTCGTCAATCCAACGGGCCAGGGTGGTGTCAGTCGTTTTCATGAATGACAACACGTGACCCATCAAAAGGCGCTGATCGGTTTGGAGGTCGATTCCCTGAATATCCAGCGCACGGGAGTGATTATTCCGCTTGCGTGGTTTATCTGGTGTGGTGGTTTCAACCGGGATATTCGCCTCGGGCGAGGTGGTGACGGGTTCCGCTTGAGTTTCAGCGGGGACGGTTTTTTTGATGGTGACAGCCATGGCCGTGTTTCCAGAAAGGGTTGTGTTGTGCAACCGTTTCCGCTTGAACCATGGGATTCGGCTCAGAGTGCAGAAAGCGGCGTTGCGCCGATTCCCTTTGTCCCGATGATCGGGTCAACACTCCATTGCCAAAGGTGAACGCGCATTCTCGCGGTTCACCATGTTTCCGTCAAGGCGGGTCAAGCTGCCTTGGTCGGGAAGGCGATGACCTTCGCCTCGGTGCCGTGTAGCAGGCGGTCTAGCTCGGCTCCCAACTTTGTCCACGCGGTCACCAGTTCGGGCCAACGGTCGCTTTTCTGGTACGTGCGAACCAGCTTGTTCGGAACGTGGTTGATCGCCCTTTCGACAAGCTCCCCCGATACACCACACGCGCCCATGATCGTTGCGGCAGTGCGCCGGGTGTCGTGCGGTGTCCAAGGGCCACCACTCAAGCACAGTGCGCCGGTCGCCTTGCTGCGGTTCTTCATTGCTTCCGTACGCTGGCGATCCTTCACTTGCTTGCCGATGCTCTTCACGCAGACATGTGAGGTCGGGTTACCGTCCGCATCCCGCTTGTTGTCGGCAGGGAAGCACCATGAGGTATGACCCGTGAGACTGTGAAGCTCCTTGAGGTATCTCAGGGTGAAGTCGGACAGATAGACATCGTGCGGCACTCCGTTTTTAGGAGCAGGGATATGCCAGCGTCGATTGGCGAGGTCAACATGCTCCCAGCGTGCGATGCTCAGTTCACCGACACGGCACGCGGTGCCCAGCATGATCCATAGCGCGAGTTCGGTCGTGCGCTGCAATCTCGCGTTTGTCAGCTTTTCCCGTAGTTCCAACAGTTCGGCGTGTGGTGTGGGCGACTTGGAATCCCACAGCACGCGCTCGCGCTCTTTGTACGCTGGTGCGATGTCATCGCGCTTCAATTTGTGTAGCGGGTTGACTTCGATGTAATCGCGGCGGGAACACCAGTCAAGGAACTGGCGGGCATCGGCAAAGAGGCGCAGCGCCATACGAGGGGAGCGCACCTTCACCTGATCGAACAGTTCCGCCCACTCAGCACGCTTGATGCTGGCGAGGGGTCTATCCCCCAGCGTGGGAAAGATGTCGCGCTCAAAGCTGCGGATGACTTCGGTGCCGTTGTCCTTGCGGCCTTTGGTGCCACGCTTCACCAATTCGGCTTGCTGCCAGCGCTCCGACAACGCGCGGACGGTCTCCTCGGTGTAGGCGCGTGCCAGGGTGGCTTGGGTGTGGGCGGCTTGGGCCTTGGATAGCTGGCGCTCAGTGCTGGGGTTCTTGCCCGCCTTGTGCTGATCGATGGCCCACGCATGGGCTTCGCGGATGTCCTTGAGGCTGTCACCCGGCCAGGAACCCGCCGTGAAGTCCGCCAGCTTGTTGTCATGACGGAACCGCCAGCGGAACATCACGGACGGGGCTCCGTCCTTGCCACGACGCACGACGCCATAGAGTCCCCCGGCTTCGCTCACTCTGGTGATGGCTGGGTTCTTGAGGGCGGCCAGGAGTTCAACGTGTGCCCAGCGCTCGCCCTTGGGCTTGGCTGTTGTCGCGCCCTTGGAGGCGTCGGGGTTGTCGGTGGTGGTCGAGGTAGGATCGGTCATCGTTCGCTCCATGGGTGGCCTCGGGCTGGCTTTGTTGGTGTACTTGGTTGCTGGTGCACATTCTAATTTGTGCCCAAAAATGTGCCCAACAATTTTGCGCGGTAGAGTGCGGGACTTGGGGATGAACGAAGGGATGGGGAAATAACAAATTTCCCTTGTTTGTCAAATACTTAGGATCGTTGTGCGGTGCTTCTCGCAGTGGATCAAAATCGAATCGTACTTACCTACGAACCAAGGGGTAGTGGGTTCGAATCCTGCCAGCCGCGCCATCTTTATTGCTGAAAGCCCTGCAAATTCAAAGTTTGCAGGGCTTTTTTCTTTGACCCAAGGAGCCATCATGTTCACCGGAATCATTACCGCTGTCGCCAGCATTGCTGAAGTGCGTGATCTGGGGGGTAGCCACGCGCATGGCAAACAGGTGCAGGTACAGGTGGTGCCCGACTACTTGGCCGACGTGGGCCTGGGCGACAGCATTGCCATCAACGGCGCTTGCATGACGGTGACAGCATGCGATGCGACTGCCGGGACGTTTCAGGTCGATGTCTCTGCCGAATCGCTGGCCCGCACGGCGGGACTGGATCGCGTGGGTAAGGTCAATCTGGAAAAAGCCCTGCGCGCTAATGACCGGCTGGGCGGGCACATCGTTTCGGGCCATGTGGATGGACTGGGTGTGGTGACCCAGTTCGAGCCGGTGGGCGAAAGCTGGCTGCTTGCCGTGCGTGCGCCGCAGGTGCTGGGCAAATACCTGGCTTACAAAGGCTCGATCACCGTCAACGGCGTGAGCTTGACGGTAAACACGGTGCAAGATGAGTCAGAAGGTTGCATCGTGCAGATCAACCTGATTCCCCATACGGTGCAAAACACAGCGCTGGGCACGTTGAAGGCAGGCGATGTGGTTAATCTGGAAATCGACCTGATCGCCCGCTACGTGGAGCGCATGCTGAGCGCAGGCCATGCACCACGCTGAACGCCGCGCGGTGAGTGTGTACGGATCAGTGCGCGGCCTTTGAGCCACCCCGCAGCCGCTGAAAGCCGCTGACCACGGCCACCACCACCGCGCCAGTCAGCAAGCCCACCACGGCGTTGAACAGCATGCCGATCAAGCTGCTGCTCAGACCGCCAGCACCTGCCGTCCAACCTTGCAGCAAATGGTGCAGCCAGGCAAAGCCGTGCACAATGATGCCGCCACCGACCAAAAACATGGCGGCGGTGCCAGCCACGGAAAGCCCTTTCATCAACCAGGGAGCCAGCCACAGAATGCCCCGGCCCAGCGCCTGCGCGGCGCTGCTGGCGCGCTGGCTGAGCCACAGGCCCAGATCGTCCAGCTTGACGATGCCGCCCACCAGACCGTAAACGCCCACTGTCATTAGCAGGCTAATGCCAACCAGCACGGCGGTTTGTGTCCAGATGTCTTGCCCGGCCACCGTGCCCAGGGTGATGGCGATGATTTCGGCCGAGAGGATGAAGTCGGTGCGGATTGCACCCTTGATCTTGTCTTTTTCAAGCTGCGCCAGATCCACGCTGGGATCGGCCAGGGCGGCATGCAGCTCAGCCTCGTGCGCGTCGGCTTCGTCCTTGTGCAGGAATTTGTGCACCAGTTTTTCAGCGCCTTCAAAGCACAAGAACGCGCCGCCCACCATCAGCAGCGGCGTGACCAGCCAGGGGGCCAGAGCGCTGATGGCCAGCGCGGCGGGCACCAAAATGGCTTTGTTGATGAGCGAGCCTTTGGCCACGGCCCAGACCACCGGAATTTCGCGATTGGCCGACACGCCCGTGACCTGCTGGGCGTTGAGCGCCAGGTCATCGCCCAGCACGCCTGCGGTTTTTTGCGCCGACATCTTGGTCAGCACGGCCACATCGTCGGCCATGGCGGCGCTTTTGCGGGCAGCCACCTTGGTCATCACGGCCACGTCGTCGAGCACGGTGGCAATATCGTCAAGCAGGGCGAGCAGGCTGGAGGCCACAGTCAGTTTCCTTGAAGGTGAAAATTCAGAGCGCTGAATTTTATGCGGTAATTTCTGCCTTTGGTGCTTGGTGCATCTGCGGGTGATGCTCCTGAAGTTGAAGCAACCAGACACCGATGGCCGCAGGGTCGTTGACGGCGCGCAGCGCATCAAACGCCTGCTGCGCTTCAGGGTAGGCCAGGCGCAGGTAGTTCAGCCATTGCTTCAGGCGACCGGCGCGGTGGCGTCGCTCGACGCGCTGGCACACGTCGGCCCAAAAGTCGGCCAACAGCGGCACCAGCAGCGGCCAGGGGCAGGCAGCGACGGCGGCGTCTGTTGGCACATCCACGCTGTTCTGATGCGTTATCAGGGGGGCAGGTGTGGCTTGACGGATGGCGCTCGCCAGCCCTGGGCGACGCACCATGCCGCGGCCCAGCATCAGGGCGCGGCAACCCGTAACTTGCGTGCAGCGCGCGGCGTCGGCCACGCTCCAGATGTCGCCGTTGGCGATCAGCGGCAGGCGCACGTGCTGGCCCAGCGTGGCAATGTGTTCCCAATAGGCTGGGGGACGGTAGCCGTGTGCCTTGGTGCGGGCATGCACGGCCAGTTCGCTGGCACCGGCCGCTTCGATGGCCAGTGCACCGTCGAGCATGCGTGCGTGATCTTCAAAGCCCAGCCGCATTTTGGCCGATACCGGCACGTCAGGCGGTACGGCACAGCGCACGGCCGCTACGATGCGGTGCAGCAGATCAGGTTCGTCCAGCAGCACGGCACCGCCCCGGTGGCGGTTGACGGTTTTGGCCGGGCAGCCAAAGTTGAGATCGATTCCGGCAGGCTGCAATTCGGCCAGACGGGCGGCGTTTTCGGCCATGCAGGTCGGATCAGCCCCCAGCAACTGGGGCCGCACAGGCACGCCCGAGCGGGTGCGGCTGCCGCGCAGCAGCTCAGGCACTACGCGGGTGAAACTGCGTGCGGGCAACAACTGGTCGGTGATTCGGATGAACTCTGAAACGCAGCGATCCACCCCGCCTACGCGCGTCAGAATGTCGCGCAGCCCGTGATCGAGCAGGCCCTCCATGGGAGCGAGCACCAGCGTGGTGCGCACATGGTTTTTGTCAGTGCCCGCACTCATTGGCGGGTAGAGTGAAAAAAGACAGTCACAAAAGTCAACTAAAAAGCTAGGATTTGAGTTAAGTCGATAGTGTGACAAATTTCCTGATGTAGTATCCAACCCGCACGCCAGTGCGTCGTTCGACCATCATCACTGCACGCCACACTGCACACAAGTTACCCCAGCGGAGAAATCTGAATGTCCTTGAATTTTCATCGTGTCCTGGTCGGCACTGTGTCTTGCATCGCCTTGCTAGGCGCGCAAATGGCCATCGCTCAGACGGCTGTACCAGACAGCACGACTGCCCCTGTAACCCCTGCGGCAACGCCCGTGGCTGCTGAGCTGCCTGTTGCCGAAACGTCGCTCAAAGAACCACCAACCCTGGTGCCTACACCAGGCGATGCGCGTGAAGGCACCTTCAAAACCGTCCGGGGCGAGGTGACCGTGGTGCGCAACAACACCCGCATGGCGGCCGTGGTGGGCGGCGGCCTGAAAACCTCCGACACCATTTTGACCGGCACCAACAGTGCGGCCGCCGTCACGCTGAAAGACGGCACCGTGCTGTCAGTCGGCCCAGACAGCTCGGTGGATTTGAAAGACTTTGCCTTCAACAGCACCACGCAAGACGGTAATGTACTGGTCAACCTGATGCGCGGCACGCTGCGCATGGCCACCGGCCTGATTGCCAAAGTCAAACCCCAGAATGTGAAAGTCACCACCCCTACCACGGTGGTTGGCGTGCGCGGTACTGACTTCATCGTCGAGGCCAACCCATCATGAAACTGCTGGCTACGGGCTTGGTTGCCACCCTGCTCGTTGCAGGCTGCGCCCCGGCCGCGCGTGTGACGCTGCTGCCACAAGAAGGCGGTAAAACGGGCGCAGTGGAAGTCAACGCCAATCAAAAAGACACCGTGCTGTCGCAGCCTTACCAGTCGGCGGCGGTAGGCCGCAGCGATGTCGAAATCGAGCAGCTCGATGCCAAGGACGTGCAAAAGCGCTACGGCACCTTGCTGTCGGTTCAGCCAGGTGGGGCCGAGCGCTTTACGCTGTACTTCATGCCCGGCGGGACGGAGTTGACGCCTGAGTCGACCAGCGAGCTGGCAGGCATCCTCACACACGCCACCGAGCGGCCCGGGGGTGAACTTATCATCACTGGCCACACCGACCGCGTGGGCAAGCTGGAGGCCAACGATGCGTTGTCACTGTGGCGTGCACAGACCGTGCGCGAACTGGTGATTGGGCGCGGCTTCAACGCGTCGCGTGTAGATGCCGTAGGCCGTGGCGAGCGCGAACCGGTGGTGCCCACCGAAGACGAAGTGGACGAGCCGAAAAACCGCCGTGTCGAGATTGTGGTGCGCTGAAGGGGGCGAGCGCTCGCATGCCCTCTACGCACCTGCCTCGTCTGGGGCACGCACTGTGTGAGTTGCTGTGCACGCGCAGAGTTGCGGCGCTGTCGACGCTGGATGTGGCCAGCGGCGGCCCGTTTGTATCGATGGTGCCGTTTGCCGTGGATGGCGCTCAGCGCTGCATTGTGCTGCACCTCAGCGCATTGGCGGCTCATACGACCAACTTGAATGCTGATGCACGCGCGGCTTTGCTGGTCACTGCGCCTGAGCCTGAAACCGGGGCTGTGCACGATCTTCACCGCGTGACGCTGATGGGCCGGGCCAGCACGCCAGAGCCTGACTCGGCCCTTGCACGCAGTGCCCGCACTGCTTATCTGGCCCGCTTTCCTGAGGCAGCGCCCATGACCGGGCTGCTGGATTTCCACTTTGTCACCCTGAGACTGACGGAGGCACGTCAAGTGGCCGGTTTTGGTACAGCGCGCCATGTCGGTGCAGACGAGTTGAGCGTCGTGCTGTCTGCTGCTCATGCAGGTGCATGAGCCGTCGTCATCAAGAAATTCTGATTTGAACAGCGTTGTGGACAGATGGTGGTTGCGCCAAAAACCAAAGTTGTCAGCATCCGACAGCCATGCAGTTGATCTATGAAGATGCTTACCTGTTAGTCCTTGACAAGCCTGCGGGCCTGTTGTCCGTGCCTGGCCGGGGTGCAGACAAAGCCGACTGCCTGAGCGCCCGCGCGCAGGCACGCTGGCCTGACGCACTGGTGGTGCACCGGCTGGATCAGGCCACCAGCGGACTGATGCTGCTGGCGCGCGGGGCTGAGATGCAGCGCCGTCTGTCCGCGGCTTTTGCCGAGCGTTGTGTGGAAAAACGCTACGAAGCCTTGGTGCATGGCCAGCCGAGCGCGCCAGTCGCGGCAGACGGCTGGGGCGAGATTGATTTGCCGCTCATCATTGACTGGCCGCGCCGCCCACGCAGCAAGGTCGACCACGTCGTGGGTAAACCCAGCCGCACGCGCTGGCAACGGCTGGAGACGAAATGTGTGGAAGGAGCGGAGGGTGGATCACCACAAATCAGCCGCCTGGCGCTGGCGCCGGTCACCGGGCGATCGCACCAGTTGCGTGCGCACTTGCAGGCCATTGGCCATCCGATTGTGGGCGACCAGCTGTACGGGCCGCAGGACGATGATGCACCTCGCTTGATGCTGCATGCCTGCGCCCTTCGGCTCGCGCATCCCGCGCATGGTCAACCGCTGGCGTTGAGCAGCCCAGTGCCTTTTTAAGCTGCCACTGCCTCACGATCGCATGCAACAGCACGATACCAAGCCATTGATTTACAGGAATTTTTCTCCATCTGAACAATCTACGTAGAATGTGCCATTACAAGCCACCGTGGTGGTGGCCCTTACACCTCACTTTTTAGGAGCACCCGACCAATGACTGATCGCTTGCATGCCATGAACTACACCGACGCCGCGCATCAAGGTGGCCTGGCATCCCTGCAATTGCGCAACAAAGTGCTGCGCAACACCTACTGGCTGTTGGCACTCAGCCTGCTGCCCACCGTGCTGGGAGCCTGGATTGGTGTCAGCACCGGCATCACCCGTGGTTTGACCGGCGGCCTGGGGTTGGTCGTGTTCTTGGGCGGCGCGTTTGGCTTCATGTTCGCCATCGAAAAAACCAAGAATTCGGCCGCAGGCGTGCCTGTGTTGCTGGCGTTTACCTTCTTCATGGGGCTGATGCTGTCGCGCCTGATCGGCGCAGTGCTGGGCCTGGAGCGTGGCGGCCAACTGGTCATGACCGCCATGGGTGGCACGGCGGGCGTGTTCTTCGTTATGGCCAGCCTGGCCAGCGTCATCAAGCGCGATTTGTCCGGCATGGGCAAGTGGCTGTTCGTGGGCGCGATGGTGATTTTTGTTGGTGCCATCGTCAATGTATTTTTAGGCTCCACCATCGGCATGCTGGTCATCAGCACGTTGGCCATCGGAGTGTTCAGCCTGTTCATGCTGTACGACCTGAAACGCATTTTGGACGGCGGCGAAACCAACTACATCAGCGCCACACTGGCGCTGTACCTGGACATTTTCAACGTGTTCCAAAGCCTGCTGGCCATCCTGGGCATCACCAGCAGCAGCGATTAATTGGCCATACGCTTGAACTACCAGGGGCTGCCACTGGCAGCCCTTTGTCTTGTCTTGCAATGCGCGTGGGGTGAGATTTTCAATGTGAAATTTCAATGACCGAAGGCGTTTATAATCTCGCGCTTGCGGTGGCTGTAGCTCAGTTGGTAGAGTCCCAGATTGTGATTCTGGTCGTCGTGGGTTCGAGTCCCATCAGCCACCCCAATAAAAGCAAAAAGCCTGCTGCAACTCAACTGTGCAGCAGGCTTTTTTTATGAGCACTGTGTTTTTTTGCTGGCGGCTTAATTGGCTGTGCTGCTCAGCAGCATCACCTGCACTTCATCGTCTTTGGCCACCGGGCCTTGATCGTGGCCCAGCACGATCAGGCCGTTGGCCTGCACCATGGATGACAGCACGCCAGATCCCTGACTGCCGGTGGTGCGAACGGTCAGGCGACCGTCCGTGTGTTGGGTGACGATACCGCGCTGGTATTCGGTGCGGCCGGTTTTTTTGCGCAGCGCTTGCTCGCATGTGGCGCGCAGCAGTACCGGGCTTTCTGCGCGCGCGCCCATCATGCGCCGCAGAGCAGGGCGCACCAAGGTGATGAAGCTGACCATGGCAGCGACTGGGTTACCGGGCAGGCCGAAAAGAACTGCACCTGAGATCTTTCTTGCGCCTGGTTTGCTGCTTTCCACAGGGGGTGATTCGCCTTCGGGCGACGCGGCGGTAAATCGGTGTGCTTCTGCCGGTGTTTTGGGAATGCGCCCCACCGCCATAGGCCGGCCGGGACGAATGGCCAGTCGCCAGAAGGCCACGTCGCCAAGTTGTGCCATTAAGGTGCGGGTGTGATCGGCGTCGCCGGTGCTGACACCACCGCTGGTGATGATGGCGTCGGCTTGCTGGGCGGCCTGAAGGAAGGCGGCGCGCAACGGCTCTGGTTGATCTTTCACCACGCCCAGGTCGATCACGTCGCAGCCCAGTTGAATGAGCAGGCCATGCAAGGCGGTGCGGTTGCTGTCGTACACCGCGCCGTCGCGTGGTGGCTCGCCGGGGCGCAAGATTTCGTCACCGGTGGAAAACAGGGCCACGCGCAGCCGTCGCACCACGGACACACCGGTCAGCCCTAGGCTGGCCAGCAGGCCCAGTGCGGCTGGTGTGAGTTGCTGGCCTTGTTGCAAAGCAGGGTGGTCTGCTTGCAGGTCTTCGCCACGCAGACGGCGGTTGTCGCCACAGCGCACCACATCAGTGAACAGGGTGACATGCTTGTCTTGAAGTTGTGGGCTGGCGATCTGAACGAGTTCTTGCGGTACCACGGTGTCCAGCCCTGCGGGCATGACGGCACCGGTCATGATACGCACACACTCGCCAGCGCCCACCGTGCCTTGCCAGCGCGCGCCCGCCAGTGCGGTGCCGACTACGCGCAGCGTGAGCGCTTGTCCGCCTCCCACGGCGCTTAATTCAGCACCATGAAAGGCGTAGCCGTCCATGGCCGAGTTGTCGTGCGGCGGTACGTTGATGGGCGAGATCACGTCTTCGGCCAGCACTCGGCCCAGCGCTTGTGTGAGCGGCAAGCGTTCTGTGCCCATCACAGGGGCCACTAGCCGCTGCAAAAAGGCGTGCGCCACATCCACAGGCAGGGCATTCGGGTCGTACTCCCGCAGCTCAGCAGCGATTTGGGCGGTGGTTTTCATGGCGCGGTTTTATGTAATCAAAAAGAGCTTTAGCGCAATTGTATAAAGCACTATAAGCTCTTATTGTTATAGCATTTTGATCAATAACGCCTTGTCGTGGTAACGACCGTCGAGTTTGATGGCACGCGGCTGCAAGCCATAGCGCACAAAACCCACACCCTCGTACAGCTTGACGGCATGGGCGTTGTGGGCGTTCACACCCAGCACCACCTGTTCCAGCCCCGGCAACTGACGCACCAGAGCGTCAAACTCTTTCAGCAACGCCTTGCCAATGCCTCGTCCGCGCATACCGGGGGCAATGATCATGCCCACCAGTGCGGCCTCGTGGCGCTTCTTTAAACGTGCTTCGCGCTCGCACACTACGGCACCCAACATGGCACCAGCGGGGTCAAACGCGCCCAGAATGAAGTGGTCTTGCGGTGGTTGGCCCAGGCGCGTGGCGTAGGTGGCCGGTGGCAAGGCGCTGGCGGTGTCAAAGTCGGTGGTAAACGCATCAGGGTCGGTTTGCAGGCCCGCATCACGCAACGCCTTGTAGGCGGGCAAATCGGCATCGGTCAGCAGGCGAATGGTGGTGGACATGGTGAGTCTCCTATTGTGGTGCAGCCCATCAGAGCGTATCGAGCGCACGCAGCTCGGACAAGGTGTTGGCGTTGGCAAAAGCTCGTGGATCATCATCCGGTGTGTTGAAAGGCACAAGCACTTGCTGCTGCTGCGCAGCCCAGGCAGCAATCTGGCGTTGCCCGCTGTCCATATAGCGCTTCAGACTGTCTTGCAACGCCACCCGCAGCAGGCAAAACACTGGCTGTGGACGCAGCGTACCCGTGCCATCATCATCTGGAGCTGAGATCATGGCGATATCAACCTCTTGCGCTTGCATAGCCTTCGCCAATCGTTCACAAAGCGATAGCGGGAAGCGTGGCACGTCGCACGGCACCGTCAGCAAAAGCGGTGTTTGGCAAGCCTGCAAACCGGCCAGAAAACCCGCCAGCGGCCCAGCAAAGTCAGGTACGGCATCGCCGACTACCCGTACCCCAAATCTGGCATAGATGTCCAGATGGCGATTGGCGCTGATCAGCACCTCAGCGGGCGGCAGCGTTTGTGCCCGCAGCCGCGCCAGTGCGTTCTGCGCCAGCGTGTCCCCGCCAAACACTTGCAAGCCCTTGTCCGCCCCGCCCATGCGACTACCACGGCCACCGGCTAGGACGAGGGCAGAAATGAGGGAAAGTGTTGGAGTTGAGTTTATCAACATGAGGGATGCCAAAAGTAGCGATGTTCAGCTCAGAGCGTGTTTGCGATCTCCTGAGTATCAGTGCCAAGAATGCCATGTGAACGAACTGCAAACTGGTGTTGGGCAGCCGCTCTCAGTTCTTCCACAGCCGGGAACCTCTAAAAACCCCCAGTCTTCAAACGGGGCCACCTTGAAATACTGATCCCCGCATCATGCACCAACGGCGCAGCGCCCTGAAGTCTGACCTATTCGCCGACTACGCGCACAAGCGCAAGATCGATGTGCTGGGCGATCCCCTGGAACTCATCGCCCGTCACATCGACTTTGACCACTTGGGCGGCCTGATCGATGACCTGTACCCCCGCACCGACGGTGCCAA
>NZ_JBKEEE010000097.1:0-51459 GCF_047975795.1 Ottowia sp.
AAATCAGGGTCAAGCGAACCAAAAACAGCGCAAAACGATGAGAAATTCAACGCTCGTTTCGCCATGTGAACATTCACGCGTCACCTCGCCCTGCAGCGGGGGTTGTGCAGACCTTCCCTAGAGGTCACCATGCGAGTTTGGAAGGAACTCGTCTTGAGAAGTCGATGTTGGACAGAACCGGTGATCCGGAGCTTGACCGATTAGCCGCAGCGCTTTCAACAGGAAATGATGCGGACATCGTCCGTGCAGCCACCCAGATTGCGCAGTCGCCGCAAATGTGGAGCTTGGAGCAGCAGGGCCGAGACCAAGCTGCTACAGAACTTCAGCAGCGCAATATGCAGCCAGAGCATGCGACGCAGCAGATTCCGGTGATGTCGCGTTGATTTCCAAGTCAATCACGGAATACGCTCATGGCTGAAGACCGCTTGCTCCCAGAACTATTAACGTCGTTGCAGAGTACAGTCAAACTCCAGGCGGCGTTGATGGCGAAATTCGAACAGCGAGAAGAGCGGATGCAAGCGAATTTTGACTTGCGCATGCAGCTCCTGCAAAGCGAAGTCATTCAACTCGATGACAAGATCGACAGCATCGTTCGTGGCGCAAGCTCTCAGATTACCAAGAATGCAAAGGACGTGGTGACCAGCGTTGCCGCGCAGCATAGTCGGGATACATCGGCGGCTTTCGCGCTGCTAAGAAAGGCAGACAGGACGGTCTGGATATGGTTTGCTGTTTGCGGAGCAATCTTGATACTTGCGCTCCTGGTCGGGTGGACGATGCTTGATTACTACCGTCGTGAGCTTTCCAGCAGCAAGGAGGAATTACAGCGCTATGAGAGCGCCGTGGCTATCGTGCAAGCGTTCTATGCATCAGATGTCGTGATTTGCGCTGGTCGAATTTGTGCTAACGAAGACCCATCAGGACAAAGAGTGGGAAGCAAGTCGCAATACAGGCGGGCAAAGCCTCGCCCTTAAATTTTCGGACGAATTTCGATACATCAAATTGACTGGGTAGAAGTACCTGCCATGACAAGCAGCTATGCAATGTCTGTCGTGGTGACAGCCTGAGTGGAGGCCCGTGTCGACAGCCCCTTCGCCCAACATCCTCGGCATCCGCCACCACAGCCCGGCCTGCGCGCGGCTGGTGGCGCAACGCATTCGCGCGCTCAAGCCCGCCTATGTGCTGATTGAAGGGCCAGCCGATTTCAATGACCGGCTGGACGAGCTGACGCTGCCGCACCGGTTGCCGGTGGCGATTTACAGCTATCTGTCCAGCGATGACATGCACCGCAGTTCTTGGTCGCCATTGGCCGAGCATTCGCCCGAATGGCAGGCGCTGCAAGCTGCGCACGAGGTGGGCGCGCAAGGGCGTTTCATCGATTTGCCCGCCTGGCACAACGCCTTTTCGGATACGGAAAACCGCTACGCCGATGTCGCCGATGCCGAACACGCGCGCCACGCCGAGGCGTACGAAGACGCACTGACCCAGGCCCTGTCGGTACAGGGCCGCGATGCACTGTGGGATCACCTGTTTGAAGAGGACCATGCCAGCGGCCAAGCGCTGGACGAGCTGGCGCAAAAGCTGGCCACCTATTTCAACCACCTGCGGCCTGCGGACGATCCTGGCTCATCCGGCAATCAGGCGCGCGAGCAAATGATGGCCCGCTGGATCGCCTGGGCTGTGGCGCAATCGGGCGGCGCGGCCGGGCGCGTGTTGGTGGTCTGCGGCGGCTACCACGCGCCTGCGCTGGCGCGGCTGTGGCAGGCCATGCCCGGCGATCTGCCTGCCACGCCGCAGCCATCGAAAAGTGAAGGGCAAACTTCTGAAAATGCTGCCAATTCAGAAGCATTGAGTGCTGATCAGAATGGCACTGAAGCGCGATTTGGCTCTTACCTGGTGCCCTACACCTTCAAGCGGCTGGATGCGTTTGCCGGTTATGCCTCGGGCATGCCATCACCGGCGTATTACCAATGGGTGTGGGAGTGCGGCGTGGACGGCGCGGCAGCGCGCGCACTCGAAGGCGTGGTGCGCCGCCTGCGCGAGAAAAAACTGCCCGCCTCCACCGCCGACTTGATGGCCGTGCACCTGCGCGCGCAGGGGCTGGCGCGCCTGCGCGGCCACGCCCAGCCCCTGCGCAGCGACTGGCTGGATGCCCTGGCGGGGGCGCTGGTCAAAACTGCGTTGGATGCGCCCTTGCCCTGGACGTATCGTGGCCCCATGCGCGTCGGTACCGACCCGGTGCTGGTCGAAGCCATGGACGTGCTGGCCGGTGACGTGGTGGGCCAGTTGGCACCCGGCACGCCACAACCGCCGCTGGTTGAGTCGGTGCGCAGCGAATTGGCGGCGTTGGGCATCGTGCTGCGCGGAACGCTGGAATTGGATTTGCTGCGCGACGCTGACCGCGCCAAAAGCCAGGCGCTGCACCGCCTGCGCATTCTGGGCCTGCCCGGCATCACGCGCCAGCACGGCCCCAAGCAAGCCCTGTCGGGCGAGCGCGCCGAGGTCTGGCAACTGTCAGAGCCTTTGGAGCAGCAAGCCGCGCTGATCGAGGCCGGTGCCTGGGGTGCCACCCTGATCGATGCCGCCCGCGCCAAACTTGAAGACCGGCTGCGCCGGGCGCAAGGCCGCATCGCGCCGCTGGCCGAGGGGCTGAACCAGGCCGCCTGGGCCGGGCTGGCCGCGCTCAGTCGCCGCCTGCTGGGCGAGCTGCAATCGGCCATGGCCAACGAACCCCGTTTTGAGGCGCTGGCCCCGGCACTGGGTTTGCTGCACACCCTGCTGCGCCATGGCCAGATGCTGGGCATGGCCGACGCGCCCGTGCTGCGCGTGGTGATCGAAGCGGGCTTTGACCGCGCCCTGTGGCTGCTGGAGCCGCCTGCCGCCGTCGCGCTGGCTGAGTTTGAGCCGCACCTGCACGGCCACATGGCACTGCGCCAGATCGTGGCCGACGTGCTGGCCGGGGCTGATAGCACCCACAGCCTTGACCACCCCGCACCGCTGCGCATCGAACCGGCCCGCGCGCTGGCCGTGTGGCAACGCAAAGCAGCCGATGCCACCGCCGCGCCCGTCAGCCGCGGCGCGGCGCTCGGCGCGGCTCTCAGCCTGGCCGGGCGCGGTAGTGCCGCAGAACAGGGCACGAGCGAGGGGATGGATGTGGCCGACGCCATGCACCACGCCATGCACCTGCTGGGCACCCTGCCCGCGCCCGTGCTGGGCGATGCGCTCACCGGCCTGCTGGCCTTGGCGCGCGAAGCACTGTCGTCCGAACCCGCTTTCGCCACCGGTATGGATCACATGGTGCAGGCGCTGGACCATGCTGATTTTGTGCAGGCCCTGCCCAGCCTGCGCGCGGCCTTCGCCTGGCTGCCAGCGCAAGAGCGCGGGGCGCTGGCCGATCAAGTATTGGCCTTGCACGACGCGGCTGGGCTGCCCCGCAGGGTGCTGACCGCCCCCGGCGACGGCACGTTCTCAGCCGAAGAGGTGGCACAGACGCAGTGGGCTGAACAAGCCGCGATGGAGGCGCTGGCCGCCTGGGGAATCGGCGTCGAAGTCGGTGCTGGTGCCGGTGCCGATAAATAAACGCAAAGGGTTGCCGCATGCCGCTTGAGCTTTCTTCCCCCTTGCAGCGCTGGCGCTTGCTGCTGTGCGACCCGGCCGAAGCCGCCTGCGGCGCGCTGAGCGCCGATGCACAAGCCGCTGATGCGGCGCTGGACTGGCTTTACGGGCGCGATGACGACCGTGCATCGCGCGGCGAACGCAGCGCGGGGCTGGGGCCGTCGGCGCTGACCACGCCAGACTGGATCAACACCATCCACCGGTTGTTTCCCAAAGAGGTGATCGAACGACTGGAGCGCGACGCCGTAGAGCGCTTCGGCATTGACGAGGTAGTGACCAATCTGGACGTGCTGGAGCGCATCGAGCCGTCTGAATCGCTGCTGCGCGCGGTGCTGCACACCAAGCATTTGATGAACCCCGACGTGCTGGCCGCCGCGCGCAAGCTGGTGGCCGAGGTGGTGCGCCGCATCATGGAAAAGCTGGCCACAGAGGTGCGTCAGGCGTTCAGCGGCACGCGTGACCGCCGCCGCCTCTCGCGCATGAAAATTGCGCGCAATTTCGACTTCAAACGCACCATCGTCCGCAACCTGCACCGGTACGACCCGGCGCGCCAGCGCTTGTACCTGGACACGCCCATTTTCAACAGCCGCACGCGCCGCCATACCGAGTCGTGGGACATCATCTTGCTGATCGACCAAAGCGGCTCGATGGTCGATTCGGTCATCCACAGCGCTGTCATGGCGGCCTGCCTGTGGCAGTTGCCTGGCATGCGCACGCGCCTGGTGGCGTTTGACACCGCCGTGGTCGATCTCACCGCCGACGTGTCCGACCCGGTCGAGCTGCTGATGAAAGTGCAACTGGGCGGCGGCACCGACATCGCCCAGGCCGTGGCCTATGCGCAATCGCTGATCGCCAACCCCGGCAAGAGCATCGTGGTGCTGGTGAGCGACTTTTACGAAGGCGGCAGCGCCAGCGAGCTGGTGCGGCGCGTGAAAGCGCTGGTGGAAGGCGGCACCAAAGTGTTGGGCCTGGCCGCGCTGGACGCACAGGCCGCGCCCGCCTACGACCGCGAAATGGCCGCGCGGCTGGTGCAAGAAGGTGCGCAAGTCGGTGCGATGACGCCCGGCCAACTGGCCGGCTGGCTGGCCGAAAAAGTGCAGGGCTGACAGCCGCAAAACAACAAGCCCCATGATCCGCCACGACTTGCTTGAACTTTCGCCCGAGGCGCTGACGGCGCTGGCCAATGCGGGCTTCGTCAAGCGCGCGCAAAAAGACGTGGCAGCAGGGCTGCTGCCTCAGCTTGACGTGTCGGCCGACGGCACGGTCACGGCCCGCTTCGACGACGGCACCGCCACACGCCTGCCGCCCGAGCGCACGCTGCGCGATGCCGATTGCACCTGCCCGGCCAGCACCATGTGCCGCCACCGGGTGACGCTGGTGCTGGCCTATCAGGCACAGGCGGCGATCAGTGACACAACAGCACAAACAGCACCAACGGCACCAACGGCACCAACGGCACCGCCTGCCAACGCTGCACAAAACGATGACCTCCCCCTTGCGGCCCACATCGCAGGCACCAGCCAGATGGCCGCAGGCGCATGGAGTCCAGCACAGTTTGACGATGCGGCGCTGGCCGCCAGCTTTGCGCCGTCGGTGCTGGAGCAGGCCGCCAAGCTGGCCGCCGCGCGCCCGGTGATTGCGGTGCAACCCTGGCGCAACGCCCGCACCCCGCCCGTGGCACACCTGCCGATGTGCAGCGTGCGCTTTTTCTCACGCAACGCGCTGGCGCATGCCCGCTGCGACTGCAAGCAAGGCAGCGGCTGTGCGCACGTGGTGCTGGCCGTGTGGGCATTTCAGCAGGCGGGCGCATGGCAGCCAGGCGAAGCCGAACGCATGGTGGCGCTGTCGCCGCGATCCGCCGATGCCCCTACCTTGCACGCCGCCACATCCTGGCTGGATGACGAAGCAACCCACGCCGCGCAAACCCAGCTTGAAGCGCTGTTGCTGGCGGTGTGGATGGAAGGATCGGGCCAGCCCCTGCTGGCGCTGTCGGCCCGCATCGAGGCTTTGCGCGCGCAGGTGCAGGCGCTGCAATGGCGCTGGGTGGACGATGGCATTGACGAGCTTTGGCAACTGTTGCAAGCGCAGCAAGCGCGCAGCAGCCGCTTTGATGTGCAGCGCCTGCTGGCCGTGATGGCCGAGCTGTGGGCACGCCTGCGCGCCGCCGTGCATGCCCAATCTCTGGCCAACGGCGGCGCATTGCCACCACGGCTGGCCAGCCAAATCCTGGGGTTGGGCATCAAAGGCGAGGTGGCGCTGGATCACCTGCGGCTGGTGTCGCTGGGCGCTGTGCTGTGGTCTGACGACAGCGGCGAAGGGGCCGACGTGCTACTGGCCGACCCCGACACGCAATCGATCACCGTGCTGGAGCGGCAGTGGCCGCGTGCGGTCGATGCCGCCGCTGGCGGCCAACCCATGCCGCTGGCCAGTCGGCGCGTGGCGGGCTTTCCGCTGCGCCAGTTGGCCGCGGGGCAAATCATCACCAAGACGGCCACGCGCCGCGCCAATGGTCGCATCGACATCACCGCAGGCACGCGCCAAACCGGGGTGATGCCGCTGTCGCCCTCGTCGTGGGACGATTTGCGTGCACCCCTGCGGGTGGACTCGGTGCCCGCGCTGATCGCGCAGCTCAAAAACACACTGCCCGACTTTGTTTTGCCACGCCACGCCGCCAGCGGCGCTGTGGGAGGAGCCGCCGGAGCGCTGCACGTGCTGTTTAGCGAGCAGCGGCACCCAGTCGACAGCCATTGGGATGCCGCCACCCAGGTGCTGCATGCGCGGTTGCAGGCGGACGCGCCGCCCGCCGACACAGCCGCCAGCCCAGCCGCTGGCCCCACTGCGGACGAGGCCACTGCGGATAAGGCCACTGGCCTGCCGCTGCACCTGGCCCTGCCGCACCGCGCCATTACCCCCGGCGCGGTCGATGCGTTGGCGCGCGCACTGGCGGGCGAATGGGGCGAGGTGCGCGCCGTGGCAGGCACCGCATGGCTGCAAGACGGTGCCGCATGGATGCAGCCCCTGGCGCTGCTGACCACACAGCGTGCCGTGGTGTTGCCGTTGGAGGCCGCTGCGCCACAGTCCTTGTCCATGCAGGTTGCCGCCATCACGCCCTCGGCACGCAGCGCCGTGGTGCAACAAACCCAGGCCCTGCTGGCCCAGTGGCTGCGGCAGGGCTTGCTGCATCAGGGCGGCAGCATGGCGGCGCGGTGCCAGGCGCAGGCTGCGGCACTGCAACAGGCGGGCCTGAGCCGCTGCGCCGCACTGTTGCGGTCGATGCTGGCGCACCTGCGCAGCCCAGACAGCCGTGCCGCGCTGCCTGTTTTGTGCACGCTGAGTCTGCTGCTGCGCGGCGCGGGGCAGTAAAACCGTTGCGTCAACATTCAACCCCAGCGCAGTACCTTCATCATGACAAAATACACCGTTGGCGCTTGATGACAAAGCATCAAAAGCTATCAATACTGAAGCAATCCATGTCTTGCCTGGTCTTGTGATGTCTGACACTCCTCGTTTCCGCCGCGCGCCCCGTCCCACTGCCGCTGCGCCCACCGACGCCGTGCGCCTGAACAAGCGCCTGGCCGATCTGGGCCTGTGCTCGCGCCGCGAGGCGGATGAGTGGATCGAGCGCGGCTGGGTGCGCGTCAATGGTCAGATCGCTGTGATGGGCCTGAAGGTCACGCCGCAAGACGACGTGCGCGTGGACCAGCAGGCCGACGCCGCCCAGGCCCAGCGCGTGACCATCTTGCTGCACAAACCGGTGGGCTACGTCAGCGGCCAGGCCGAAGACGGGCACCAGCCCGCCGTCACCCTCATCAACGCACGCAGCCATTGGCGTGGCGATGCGGCGCGCACCCGCTTTTCGCCTGCGCAGCTGCGGGGTTTGGCCCCCGCCGGACGGCTGGACATTGACTCGGTCGGCCTCTTGGTGCTGACGCAAGACGGCCGCGTGGCCCGCCAGTTGATCGGTGAGAACTCCGACGTGGACAAAGAATATTTGGTGCGCGTGGCCTACGGTGAGGTGCAGCAGAACGTGCAAGCTGCCTTTCCGCACGAGGGGTTGGCCCGCCTGCGCCACGGTCTCAGCCTGGACGGCCAGACGCTCAAGCCCGCGCAGGTCGACTGGCAAAACCCCGAGCAACTGCGCTTTGTGCTGCGCGAAGGCAAAAAACGCCAAA
The DNA here is from genome assembly GCF_047975795.1 of Ottowia sp. GTDB lineage: Bacteria > Pseudomonadota > Gammaproteobacteria > Burkholderiales > Burkholderiaceae_C > Ottowia. The sequence continues at coordinate 7,785 of NZ_JBKEEE010000097.1, forward strand.
TCCGCCGCATGTGCGAGCAGGTGGGCCTCAAAGTCACCGGCCTCAAACGCATCCGCATCGGCCGCGTCACCCTGGGCCAGCTGCCCGTGGGGCAGTGGCGGTATCTGGGGGCGAATGAAAAATTTTGATGCTGTTATGCGCTATTCGTCACCACTGTCTTCGGGCATGTCGGCTGCATGGTCATAACGACGTTGAGCCAATGCTTGAAGACGTTGGGCTTGCGCCAGTAGCGTGTGGCGCAGCCCTTTTTGCACCTTTCGCTCACTGATCACCTGTGCGAGTTTGGCAAGCGTTGCTGCACGATGAGCAATGCGCAAGTCAGGGTGATCGCGCAACCGGCTAACCTCCTTTGAAACAATGCTCCCGCTGATTGAGGCAGGCATCTGGATGTTGACCGTTGGCTCAGGAGGGTTCTTTTCGTTCAGTACTGCGTTGAACTCAGATTGCTTTAAAAGCTGCCGAAACACGGCATGCTCCAGTGCGTTGAGGTGCGCTTTTGCTGTGGCGTTGCTTGTGCGTTCTGATTGAAACTCAGGCAAAGGCCACACTGTGATGGAATGAACTTCAAAAGGATCGAGCACATTCATGGCCACCGCGTCTGTGCGCTGATTGGTCAGGTGGCGTCGAATGCGCGTTCCGATGCGTTCCTTGGTTTGACCAACGTATATTGGCTCGCCATCGTAGTCAAAGAATGCATATACGCCCCAGACCACAGCGCCCAATCGAATCTTTTTTCTGTCGGGCAAGGTATAAATTTGGTCGAGAAAACCCGACAGCGCTGCACGCAACTGCTGCGTTTCAAACGGTAGTTCAGTGGCCGAAACATTCGACCGTGCTGCATCATGTTCATTGGTGGTCATGCGGCGTGCTGCTTCGTGTGCCTACCATTGACCGCTATGACGGCATCAAATAGGTGCTGCCTGAGATGGGCGACCACCGGGACGACCACGCCGTCGCCCAACAGATGGTAAGCATCGTTGTAGTTTTTGGGTAGGTGATAGGTATCAGGCAAGCCCATCAATCGTGCTGCCTCGCGCGGCGAGATGAGCCGACTGCGAACGTGAGGACCGTTTACTACCAGAATGGTCTGCCGACTCGATCCGCCTGAAGGAGTTCTCAAACACCCAGCAATGCCATCAAACCGCGCTTCGGCGCGTACTATGCCCGCCCGTGTACGTTTGTAGATGGTTCCAACTTTGATGCCTGCGCACCGTTGTGCCTCCAACACCTTGCGCCGGTTAACCTCGGTCATGCTTTGCAGCAGTTTTAATGTCGCAGCTTCGTCGTTCCACGCTACTCCAGTGGGTTCGATCTCAATGAGTTCATCCAGGCTGACGCCGCGACCCAAAGGGGGAGGAGGGTTCCACCATATCCACGAAGTTTTGAGACGGTCCGGGAGTCGGTGCCAGGCACGAATGACAGAACTCGGATGCCAGGCTGGCGTGGGCAGATCAGAGGCCAAGTGCTTCGGGATGGAAAGCGCCTCGTCAATCCCCACAATGAAAAGTCGTGGGCGTGACTGTGGCGTGAAGTGCACTGCATCAATCACCATGGCTCCAAACTGATATCCCTCTTGAGCCAAAGCACGGCTGATTTGGTCGAAGTCTTTTCCATCGTGGGCGGTCAACATGCCATAAACATTTTCAAGCACAACCGTGCAAGGCTTTCGACCTTCTCGGCGAAGTTGACGAACCAGTTGCCAAAATCCCCAGAAGCTGCCACTGCGTTCGCCTGACAGTCCACGGCCGTGACCAGCAAGGGACAAATCCTGGCACGGAAACGACCCCCACATCACATCCGCTTGAGCAGTCAATTGGTGCGTGCCCACCTCGAATACGTCGCCAACATGCAGATGTTGATCACCCCAGTTGGCTCGATAAGACTCCGCCTTTTTCTCTGAGATGTCATTGGCGAACAAACAAGTCCACCCCTCGCCCAGGCCAGCGCGCGCCATCCCACCACCAGCAAAAAATTCATAGTAAGCAGGCATCTTCTACATTCGCTACAACATGTTGTTCGCTTATTTTGTCAGAGGCATGGGATTGGCAGCTTCAGGCCAAATCAATGGGAAACACATTCCGCGTGTCCGGTATCGCCAGATAGCCGTACTTGAATGCACAAGAGGTGCCCATAATTGCAGGTTTTGTTCGTTCATCCAAACCCCATGACCACCCAAAAACACGCCTTCCAGGCCGAAGTGGCCCAGCTTCTGCACCTGGTCACCCATTCGCTGTATTCCAACCCCGAGATCTTCTTGCGCGAGCTGGTCTCCAACGCGTCCGACGCCTGCGACAAACTGCGCTTCGAGGCGCTGGCCGATAGCGCGCTGTACGGCGACCAGCCCGAGCTGGAGATTCGCCTGACGTTTGACAAGACCGCCGAGACGCTGACGGTGACCGACACCGGCATCGGCATGAGCGAAGCCGAGGCGGTGGCCCACCTGGGCACCATCGCCAAAAGCGGCACGCGCGACTTCATGGGCAAGCTGAGTGGCGACCAGAAGGCCGACGCGCAGCTGATCGGGCAGTTTGGCGTGGGCTTTTATTCGGGCTTCATCGTCGCCGACAAGATCACCGTGGAGTCGCGCCGCGCGGGCTTGCCTGCCGATGAGGGCGTGCGTTGGGCCAGCGGCGGCGCGGGCGATTTTGAGGTGGAGCGCATCATGCGCGCCACGCGTGGCACCAGCGTCACGCTGCACCTGCGCGACGATGCGCTGCAGTACGCCGACGGCTGGCGCATCCGCGAGCTGGTGTCCAAGTACTCCGACCACATCGCCATCCCGATCAAGATGGAAGGCGAGAAGTGGGAAGAGGGCAAGGAAGAAGGCCAGCCCGGCCAGATGGTGAAAACCGGCGAGTGGGAAACCATCAACCAGGCCACGGCGCTGTGGACGCGGCCCAAGAAGGACGTGACCGACGAGCAGTACACCCAGTTTTATGAGCAGCTGGCGCACGACTGGCAGCCGCCGCTGGCCTGGACGCACAACCGCGTCGAAGGCAGCACCGAGTACACGCAACTGCTGTACCTGCCCAGCCATGCGCCGATGGATTTGTGGGACCGCGATGCCCGGCGCGGCGTCAAGCTGTACGTCAAGCGCGTGTTCATCATGGACGACGCCGAGCAGCTGCTGCCGCGCTACCTGCGCTTCGTCAAGGGCGTGGTCGATTCGGCCGATTTGCCGCTGAACGTCAGCCGCGAGCTGCTGCAAGAAAGCCGCGACGTGAAAGCCATCCGCGAAGGCAACACGCGCCGCGTGCTGGGCCTGATTGAAGACCTGGCCAAGCCTGCTGAAGCCGCCGATTCGTCAGACGCCGAGGCCAAGGCCAGCAAATCTGCCGAATCCACGCCTGCGCAAGACAAATACGCCACTTTCTGGGCCGCCTTTGGCGCGGTGCTGAAGGAGGGCCTGGGCGAAGACACCGCCAACCGCGAGCGCATCGCCAAGCTGCTGCGCTACGCCTCGACCCGCAGCGAGTCGCCTACGGTGTCGCTGGCTGAATACAAGGCGCGCATGAAAGAAGGCCAAAAGGCCATCTACTACATCACCGCCGACAGCCTGGCCGCTGCCCAGCACAGCCCGCAACTGGAGCTGTTTCGCAAAAAGGACATCGAAGTGCTGCTGATGACCGACCGCGTGGACGAGTGGGCGCTGTCGTTCTTCAACGAATTTGATGGCACGCCGCTGCAATCGGTGGCCAAGGGTGCGGTCGACTTGGGCGATTTGCAGGACGAGGCCGAGAAAAAAGCCTTTGACGCCGCCGCCGATGCCGCCAGGCCACTGCTGGACAAGCTGAAAACCGCGCTGAAAGATCAGGTGGAGGACGTGCGCATCACCACCCGCCTGGTCGATTCGCCCGCCTGCCTGGTCGTGAAAGACGCAGGCATCAGCCTGCAAATGGCGCGCCTGCTCAAGCAATCTGGCCAGCCCGTCTCAGAAACCAAGCCGGTACTGGAAATCAACCCCGAACACGCCCTCATCCAGCGCCTGGAAGGCGGCGACGCACGCTTTGACGATCTGGCGCAAGTGCTGTTCGACCAGGCCCTGCTGGCCGAAGGCGGTCTGCCGGACGACCCTGCAGGCTATGTGCGCCGGGTCAACGCGCTGCTGGCGTAAGGCGTTGGGCAAGGCGGGAGCACACTGAAGCATCAAACTGCGCGCCTTCTCCACGTGCCTTCTCCGCCCACCTTCGCCTCACCCCTTCCGTTTTCGTTTGACACGCCATCCATGCCGCGCACCACCACTCGCCCCAAAACCACCGCACCGCACTGCGCGTGGCAGTCCACGCCAGACCCAACCATGGGCAGCGGCACATGGCTTACCGCAGTGTTGGCAGCAGTGGCTCTTTCGGGCTGCGCCGCAGGCATCGGCATTGGCGTGCCGCTGGCACCGGGCGTGTCGATCGGCGTAGGCATGGATTCGGGCGGCAACGCCAACGTGGGTTTGGGTGCAGGTGCAGGCCCGGTGGGTGTGGGTGTCGGCGTCAACCAGCGCGGGCAGGTGTCGGCGGGCGCGGGCGCAGGTGCCAGCATGCCCGTAGGTGGCGCGCGGGCAGATGTCGGCGTGGGTGTGGGCACCGTGGTGTACGACCCCGATCAGCCCAACCGCTGGGGGCGATGAGCGCGCACGATCAGAGGCTGAATCCTGAGGTGCTGAACCCTGAACCTTGACCACTGCGGTCAAACCTGAAGCTCGTAGTCGATGGTCAGCGGCGCATGGTCAGAAAACTTTTCACCTTTGTAGATCGATTCGGTGCGGGCGGCTGCGGCGATGGCGGGCGTGGCCAAGTGGTAGTCGAGGCGCCAGCCCACGTTCTTGGCATAGGCTTGGCCGCGGTTGCTCCACCAGGTGTAGGCGTCACCGGTAGCGTCGGGCCTAAGGTGCCGGTACACATCCACCAGGCCCACATCGTCCAGCACGCGTGAGAGCCAGGCGCGCTCTTCGGGCAGAAAACCGCTGTTTTTCTGGTTGCTCTTCCAGTTTTTCAGGTCAATTTCTTGATGGGCGATGTTGATGTCGCCGCACAGCACAAAGTCGCGCTCGGCCTTCAGGCGCTGCAAGACGGGATAAAAGCCGTCCAGAAAGCGGTATTTGGCTTCTTGCCGCTCGGGACCGGATGAGCCGCTGGGGAAATAACTGCTGATGACACTGAGCTTGCGCCTGGGGGTATCAAAGCGCACTTCCACGTAGCGCCCTTCGGCGTCGAACTCGGGCGCGCCGTAGCCGATGATGATGTCGCTGGGTTCGTGCCGGGTGTACACGCCCACGCCGGAATAGCCCTTTTTCTCAGCCAATTGAAAATAACCGCGCATGCCTGCCAGTTGCTCGAACTTGCCTTGCAAATCAGGCCATTGGGCCTTGATTTCCTGCACGCAAATACAATCCGGCGCGTGCTGCGCCAGCCAGGCCGCCAAGCCTTTGGTGGTGGCCGAGCGAATGCCGTTCAGGTTGAGACTGGTGAGTTTGAACAAAAAGGATGACTCCAATGAATACGCCGCAGACTTCAACTCAAGCCCCCGTTGACCACAGCGCGCAAGATGCGCTGGCCGCAGAGTTTGTGCAGTTCGCCATTGACTGCGGCGTGCTGCGCTTTGGCGAATTCAAGACCAAGGCCGGGCGGCTGTCGCCTTACTTTTTCAACGCGGGCTTGTTTGACGATGGCACCAAGATGCTGCGGCTGGGGCAATTCTATGCGCGTGCCTTGCTCGCTTCGGGCATCGAGTTCGATGTGATTTTTGGCCCCGCCTACAAAGGTATTCCGCTGGGTGCGGTGGTGGCCGTCGAGCTGGCCCGGCTGGGCGTGAACAAACCCTTCGCTTACAACCGCAAGGAAGCCAAAGACCATGGCGAAGGCGGCCTGCTGGTGGGCGCGCCATTGCAAGGCAAGGTGCTGATCGTGGACGACGTGATATCGGCAGGCACCGCCGTGCGCGAGTCGATTGCGCTGATTGAAAAGGCCGGTGCCGCGCCCCATGCGGTGGCCATTGCGCTCGACCGGCAAGAAAAAGCCACCGAAAACGGCCACGACGTGGATTGGTCGGCCGTGCAATATGTCCGCGACACCCTGGGGTTGCAGGTATGCGCCATCGCCAAGCTGGCCCATTTATTGCAGCATTTGCGGTTGACTGACAATTTTTCGCAGTTTTTTGAATCGGTGTCAGCCTACCGCGAGCGGTATGGCGTTGAATAATGGCTTATGAATTTATTGCTGCATTTTGTAACTCGTCATTTGCCACATCTACTGGCAGGCGGGGTGCTGGGCCTGACTGGTCTGGCCGCCACAGCGCAGTCCATTTATGTCTGCGTAGATGCGAACGGCAGACGCCTTACCTCTGACCGCCCCATCCTGGCCTGCAATGACCGCGAACAGCGCGAACTCAGCCCTTCGGGCGTCACGCTGCGGGTCATTTCCCCCACGCTGACCGCCAACGAGCGTGATGCGCGTGTCGCACGTCAACGTCAGGAAGCGGCAGACGCCCAACGCGCACGCGATGCGATGCGCCGCGACCAGGCGCTCATCACTCGCTACCCTGACCGCGCCACCCACGATGCCGACCGCAAGAAAGAGCTGGCGCAGACGCAAGCTGTGGTGGATGTCGCTGAAAGCCGCATCGCCGATCTGGCCGCTGCCCGCAAAGTGTTGGACGACGAGATGGAGTTTTACCGCAAAGACCCGTCCAAAGCCCCCGGCAAGCTGCGCCAGTCGATCGAATCCAACGCCCAGGACGTGGAGGAGCAGCGCCGCGCCATTGCGGGCCAGTCCGAAGAGCGCAAGCGCATCAATGCGCGGTTTGATGCGACTTTAGAGCGCCTCCAACCGCTGTGGGATGCCAAGGCGGTGGCAACTGCGGTCAGCCCGGCGACGGCAGCCGCACCCAGTTCGCGCTGACTGGCGCTTTCATAAAACGCCCGCCCCGTAACCCGGTCATGCGCCACTGGGGTGGTGGGCTGACAATTCTCAGCCTTCCAGCCTGGCACGCAACAGCGCATTCACCTGCGCCGGGTTGGCCTTGCCTTTGCTGGCCTTCATGGCCTGGCCCACCAGGGCATTGAATGCCTTGTCCTTGCCCGCCTTGAACTGCGCCACATTGTCGGGGTTGGCAGCAAGCACTTCGTCGATGATTTGTTCCAGCGCCCCGCTGTCATTCATCTGCTTGAGACCCTTGGCCTCAATCACGGCATCGACTTCAGTGCTGTCGCCATTCCACAGCACCTCAAACACCTGACGCGCGGCGTTGTTGCTGATGGTGCCGTCCTGAATGCGGCCAATCAATGCGCCCAGTTGCGCGGCCGAGACTTTGGCCACTTCGATGCCCAACTCTTCCGCATTCAGACGCTTGGACACTTCGCCCATGATCCAGTTGCTGGCCAGCTTTGGTGCGCCGCTGGCGCGCGCCGCAGCTTCAAAGTATGCGCCCATGGCAGGCGACTGCGTCAGCGTAGTGGCGTCGTACTCGGGCAGGCCGTAGTCGACCACTAGGCGTTCGGCCATTTTGCGCGGTAATTCGGGCATTTGCGCCTGTGTGTCTTTAACCCACCGCTCCGAAATAAAGAGCGGTGGTAAATCCGGATCGGGGAAATAGCGGTAGTCGGCTGAGTCTTCCTTGCTGCGCATGGCACGGGTCTCGCCGGTGTCGGGGTCGAACAGCACGGTGGCCTGTTGAATCGCGTGACCATCCTCAATCTGCTCGATCTGCCAGCGGATCTCGAAATCAATCGCCTGCTGCATGAACTTGAAGCTGTTCAGGTTCTTGATCTCGCGCCGCGTGCCCAGCGGCTGGCCCGGTCGACGCACGCTGACGTTGGCGTCGCAGCGAAAGCTGCCTTCTTGCATGTTGCCGTCGCAAATGCCGATCCAGGTGACGATCTTGTGCAGCTCTTTGGCATAAGCCACCGCCTCGGCGCTGCTGCGCATGTCAGGCTCGGTCACGATTTCCAGCAGTGGTGTGCCCGCGCGGTTCAGGTCAATCCCCGATTGACCGTGAAAGTCTTCATGCAGCGACTTGCCCGCATCTTCTTCCAGATGCGCGCGCACCAGCCGAACCACTTTGCGCACGGTCTGCTTGTTCTCATCCACGAAGAACGCCACCTCGCCGCCTTGCACCACCGGGATCTCGAATTGGCTAATTTGGTAGCCCTTGGGCAGGTCAGGGTAGAAATAATTTTTTCGCGCGAAAACACTGCGTGGCGCAATGTGGGAGCCAATCGCCAATCCTAATTTGATAGCGCACTGCACGGCTTCCCGGTTCATCACCGGCAACGTACCGGGCAGCGCCAGATCAACCGGACTGGCCTGGGTGTTGGGCGCGGCACCAAAAGCGGTGCTGGCACGGCTGAAGATTTTGCTGCGCGTTTGCAGCTGGGCGTGCGTCTCAAAGCCGATGACGACTTCGTAGCCTTGAATCAATGGTGCGCTTGTCATGAAATCCACAGCTCCTTGGCGCTTGAATTGAGCGCTACCAGTTTGTCCCAATCCATTGAACCATCGGACAGGCAAAAATCTTTGGTGAATTCGGCAGTGAACACTGTTTGCAAACGGGCGAACGCTTGCTCAAACTCATCGTTGCGCAGCCTGGCTTGATAACCCAGCGGTTCAATGATTTTTTGATACAGCAAAGGTTCGCCCGATATCAGGTTCCAGAAATCCTGCCCGCACAGCTTGACATAGTTGCCTTTGGTTTTGTCTGGCTTGGCGTCTCGTCCGTAACAACAACCGTTGACCGCCACAAGCTGTGTGTGACGGCCAGCAATTCGCCGAGCTTTGTCAAAGTTTTGCACCATCTTATTGATCTGCGACGAATTGCCCCAGTTGGGGCCGCTTTTGACGCTGACGATATAGCGCACACCTTCGCGCGCAAACTCAAGATCAATGCCTTCCGCCGTCGACTTCTGTCCACCGAACGCTTGATGGCAGATATGGATGGCCAAGCCCTCAAGAAAGTCACCGAAAATCGTTTCTTCTTGGGACGACAGGTAAGCCAGCAGCAAATGCTTGACCAGATCGGGCGCGCTAACGATGGCCTTAGCGCGAAAAAGATACGGGTTTTTCCGTTTGAGCACCTGTGCCAATTTAAGCTCGCGCAATTTGGCAAGTCGCTTGTCATGGAATTCAGGCGCTATACGGCTTTGCACATAGCCTTCGGCGCTTTGTATCAGCGTCATGCGTTGCTCTTTTCTGTGAACGCCAGCGCACCTTGTACGGACTTCAACTGCTGCCGAGCCAGTATTGCGAATTCCGGCGACAAGTCGATACCGACCGCTGTGCGGCCACCACCAACGGCTGCTTCAATCGTCGTCCCTGACCCCACAAATGGATCAAGCACCGCATCGCCCGGATCAGTAAATAAGTCGATGAACCATTTGGGCAACGTCACGGGAAATGCCGCGCTGTGATTTTTGTTGCCGCATTCCGTGGCCAGATGCAGCACATTGGTGGGGTACGCCATCGTGCGTCCTTGCCAGTTGGCAATGTTTTTGGCGAAAGCGTTGCCAACTTGCGAGTCGTAGCGCACGACATCGTTTTTGCCCAGTGATTTCAGGCGTGTTTGCGCCCAGTCGCCCATCGGCACCATCACCGCATCCTGGTTCATTTTGAACTTGCGCTGCTTGGTGAAATGTAGGCAGCGTTCCCAGGCGTCACGAAAGCGGTTGGGCCATTTACCGGGAAAACTGTTGCGCTTGTGCCAGATGTATTCCTCTGTCCACAACCAGCCTTGCTGGCGCAGCGCGAGAATAAGTTCAAGCACATAAGTGTGACGCTCGCCGTTGACCGCCTTTTCTTTGATGTTGAGCACAAACGAGCCGGTCGGCTTGAGTACACGCAAAAATTCCGCCGCGCGCGGCAAGAACCATTCCACATACCGGTCAGGGCGAACTCCCTCATAGGTAGATGCACGCTGATCGGCATACGGCGGCGAGGTGACGATCAGGTCAAAACTGGCGTCCGGGTACTGCTTCAAGACGTTCAGGCAATCACCCTCATGAACCTCGGATCTCATGGTGGACAGCGTGTGTAAAGGCAATGCAGCATTCATGACTGTAGGCTAGCTCAAAACCCCTCCGGCACACGCTGGTGCCAGTCGGTGGCTTGTTGCAAGCGGTGGGCAACGTTCAGCAGGCGGCCTTCTTGCAGATAGTTGCCGATCAGTTGCAGACCTACGGGCATGCCGTGTGCGCCAAAGCCAGCGGGCACGCTCATGCCCGGCAGGCCCGCCAATGAGGCAGGCAGGGTGTAGATGTCGGCCAGGTAGTCGGCCAGCGGGTCGCTGCCGTGCGCACCCAGTGGCCAGGCCACGGTGGGGGCAACGGGGCCTGCGATCACGTCGCAGGTTTTGAACGCAGCCTGGAAGTCGTCGGCAATCAGACGTCGAATCTTCTGCGCTTGCAGGTAGTAGGCGTCGTAATAGCCGTGCGAGAGCACATAGGTGCCGGTCATGATGCGGCGCTTGACCTCGTCACCAAAGCCTTCGGCGCGCGTCTTTTTGTACATGTCTTCCAGATCGGTGTAGTTCTGGGTGCGGTGGCCAAACTTGACGCCGTCATAACGCGACAGGTTGGAGCTGGCCTCGGCCGGGGCGATGACGTAATAGACGGGAATGGCCAGCTCGGTGCGTGGCAGGTGAATGTCAACCACAGTAGCGCCCAGCTTTTTCAGCTCGGCCAGCGCACCTTCCAGCGCGGCGCGCACGTCGGCGCTCAAGCCGTCACCAAAAAACTCCTGGGGCAGGCCGATGCGCAGGCCCTCCAGGCTTTGATTCAGGCCCTGTGCGAAATTTTCAACTGGCACATCGAGCGAGGTGGAATCACGCTCCAGATCAGGCCCGCACATGGCCGACAGCAGCAGCGCGCAGTCTTCGGCGGTGCGTGCCATAGGCCCGGCCTGGTCCAGACTGGAGGCGAAGGCGATCATGCCGTAGCGCGAGGCTCGGCCATAAGTGGGTTTGATGCCCGTCAGGCCACAGAAACTGGCGGGCTGGCGAATGGAGCCGCCGGTGTCGGTGCCAGTGGCCGCTGGTGTTAGGCGCGCGGCCACGGCTGCTGCGCTGCCGCCTGAAGATCCACCAGGCACGCGGGCCACATCCCACGGGTTTTTGACCGCGCCAAAAGCGCTGTTCTCGTTGGCCGAACCCATGGCGAATTCGTCACAACTCAGCTTGCCCAGGCAAACCATGCCTTCATGCGCCAGCTTGCTGACCACCGTGCTGTCAAAAGGCGACTGATAGCCGACCAACATGCGCGAGCCGGCGGTGGTGGGAAAGTCTTTGGTGACAAAGATGTCCTTGTGCGCCAGCGGCACGCCGGTGAGCAGCGGTGCGTCGCCTTGGGCCAGGCGCGCGTCGGCAGCGCGGGCTTGTGCCAGCGTGGCTTCGTGGTCGGTGGCGAGAAACGCGCCCAGATCGGCGTATTCGGCCATGCGTTGCAAAAAGTGTCCGGCCAGCTCGACGGCAGACACTTCGCGCGCGCGCAGCGCGGCACCTAATTGGGCCACTGTGCATTGGTGCCATGCCGCAGAAGATGTTGTGACGGAAGAAGTGCTCATTCGATCACCCTGGGCACGAGGTACAGGCCGCCCTCTACCGCCGGGGCGCTGCGCTGGTTCAGCACGCGTTGGTCAGGCTCGGTCACCACGTCATCGCGCAAACGCAGGCTGATCTCGCGCACGCTGGCCATGGGGTGGGCCAGCGGCTCCACGTCTTGGGTATCCACCACGCGCATGGCGTCCACCAGGGCGAAAAAGCCGTTGAGTTTGGTGAGCATTTGCTTACTTTGGGTGTCATCGAGCTGCAAGCGCGCCAGATGCGCGATGCGGTTGATGTCCTGACGGGTTAAAGACATGGGCAAAACCAATAGAAACAATTGAAACAAACGGACTTTTCTATGCGGCGCGCCACCGGCGAGCCAGCCCGATACGGTATTATTCCAGCCTTTACTGCAACGGCCCTGAAACGGGCCGTATTTGCACGAAATCGCGGCTATTTCGCAGCAATCTAAGGGCCGCAGCGCAGGCGTCGGCGGGCGGCCCCAGAAGGGTTTTTTCATGTTCGGAGCTTTTCGTCGGTTTTTCTCGACCGACCTGGCGATTGACCTTGGCACGGCCAATACGCTGATTTACGTGCGCGACAAGGGCATTGTGTTGGACGAGCCGTCGGTGGTGTCGATCCGGCACGAAAGCGGCCCACAAGGCAAAAAATCGATCCAGGCCGTGGGCCACGAAGCCAAGGCCATGCTGGGCAAGGTGCCGGGCAACATCGAGGCGATTCGTCCGATGAAAGACGGCGTGATTGCCGACTTCACCGTCACCGAACAAATGCTCAAGCAGTTCATCAAGATGGTGCACGCGCGCGGCTGGCTGCGCAGCCCGCGCATCATCATCTGCGTGCCTTGCGGCTCGACCCAGGTGGAGCGCCGCGCCATCCGCGAATCGGCGCTGGGCGCAGGCGCATCCAATGTTTACCTGATTGAAGAGCCGATGGCCGCTGCCATTGGCGCGGGCCTGCCGGTCAGCGAAGCCAGCGGTTCGATGGTGGTGGACATTGGCGGCGGCACCACTGAGGTGGGCGTGATCAGCCTAGGCGGCATGGTCTACAAAGGCTCGGCGCGTGTGGGCGGCGACAAATTTGATGACGCCATCGTCAATTACATCCGCCGCAACTACGGCATGTTGATTGGCGACCCGACGGCCGAGCTGATCAAAAAGGAAATCGGCAGCGCCTTTCCCGGCAGCGAAGTGCGTGAGATGGAAGTCAAAGGCCGCAACCTGAGCGAAGGCGTGCCGCGCAGCTTCACCATCAGCAGCAACGAGATTCTGGAGGCCCTGACCGAGCCGCTGAACAACATCGTCTCCGAGGTGAAAAAAGCATTGGAAGAAACCCCGCCCGAGCTGGGGGCCGACATTGCCGAGCGCGGCATGATGCTGACCGGTGGCGGCGCGCTGCTGCGCGATCTGGAACGCCTGCTGGCCGAAGAAACCGGCCTGCCCGTGCTGGTGGCCGAAGAGCCTTTGACCTGTGTGGTGCGCGGCTGCGGCCTGGCGCTGGAGCGCATGGAGCGGCTGGGCAACATCTTTGCCGATGAATGATGGTGCTGGCCTGATCCTGCCAGCACCAGCGGCGCAAAAGAAGCTTTGATCGACGCGCCTGCCGCCCCATCATGCCGCTCGACACGCTGGACCGATCCCCGCCGCCATTTTTCAAGCAAGGCCCGTCGGCGCTGTCGCGGCTGGTATTTTTCAGCGCCCTGGCGTTGTTTTTAATGGTGGCGGACGCGCGTTTTCATCTGGTGCAGCCGTTGCGCGCAGCCATTGCCACCGTGCTGTACCCGGCGCAGTGGCTGGCCTTGCAACCGGTGCAACTGGCGCACAGCTTCACCGCTTACCTGACCGACTTGAAGACGGCGCACAAAACCGAAGAAGCCGCCCGCCAAAAGCTGGCCACCCAATCGCTGCGCGCGGCTCAGGTGGAACAACTGACACTGGAAAACACCCGTTTGCGCGCTTTGCTCGGCTTGCAGGGCCGAGTGCAAACGCCCAGCCAAGCAGCCCAGGTGCTGTACGACGCCACCGACCCCTACAGCCGCCGCGTGGTGATCGACAAGGGGCAGTTGCAAGGCGTCGTGGAAGGCTCGCCGGTGATGGACGAATCTGGCGTGCTGGGGCAAATTACCCGCGTGTACCCGTTTGTGAGCGAGATCACCTTGCTGATCGACCGCGACCAGGCCATTCCCGTGCTGAACGTGCGCACCGGCGCGCGCAGCGTGGCGTATGGCGATCCGTCCCCAAATGGCGGCTTGATGGAGCTGCGCTACATGTCGGCCAACGAAGACGTGAAGGAAGGCGATTTGCTGACCACCAGTGGCGTCGACGGCGTGTACCCACCCGGCTTGCCAGTGGCCCGCGTGATGAAGGTGGAGCGGCGCAGCGATTCCAGCTTTGCGCGCATCCCGTGCCAGCCCCTGGCCAGCTTGCAAGGGGTGCTGCATGTGATGGTGCTGGAGCCGGTCACGCCTCAGCCGCGCGTCGCAGCGGCCAGCGCGCCAGTAGCCGCCAAGGCAGCCGAGGCGACGGCATCGTCTGTACCTGCGGCTTCTAAACCTGCCACGTCCGTACCTGTGTCTTCCGCTGCGGCGCGAGCCGCTTCTGCGCCCGTCAGCCGCACACGCCGCGCGGCATCCAGAACAGCAGGAGCGCGCCCATGATCATGCCGCGTGGCCAGCAACTGCTGCTGCCCGCCAGCCCGGGCTTTATCTGGGCCAGCCTGCTGATGGCGCTGATGCTTAACCTGCTGCCGCTGGGCCGGGTGGTTTGGATGCCCGACGTGCTGGCCGTGGTGCTGGTGTTCTGGAGCATCCACCAGCCACGCCGCGTGGGCCTGGGCGCGGCCTTTGTGTTCGGTCTGACGCTGGATGTGCATCAGGCATCACTGCTGGGCCAGCACGCGCTGGCGTATTCGGTGCTGATTTACTTTGCCATCATGCTGCACCGGCGCATTCAGTGGTTTTCGGTACTCGGTCAGGCGGTGCAGTTGCTGCCCTTGTTTGCCGCTGCGCACGCCATCGTGGCGCTGCTGCGACTGATTGGTGGCGGTGCGCTGCCCGGCTGGCAAGCGTTGCTGGCACCGCTGCTGGAAGCGCTGCTGTGGCTGCCGGTCAGCGTGCTGCTGCTGGCGCCGCAGCGGCGCGCGCCCAATCCTGACGCCAACAGGCCGCTGTAAGTTTATGGTCAACCCGACCTTTAACGCTTATATAGCAGGCTTAAAAAGCTATTTTTATGATAGCTGTCTGAGTGACCCCTCATCATGACCGAGCTGCGCAACGTCGAAGCCGAGCTGACGCGCTTTCGCCTGCGACTGCTGGCGGTGGCACTGGTGGTGCTGGGCTGCTTTGCGCTGCTGGGTTGGCGGCTATACACCTTGCAGGTGCTGCGCTATGACGAGCTGGCCGCGCGCGCTGAAACCAACCGCACGGCCGTAGTGCCCATCGTGCCCAACCGGGGCGACATTGTGGACCGCAATGGCGTGGTGCTGGCCACCAATTACAAGGCGTACACGCTGGAGATCACGCCCTCGCGCATCAAGCAGCCGATGGACGAGTTGATCGACGCCATCGCGCAGATCGTGGACATCACGCCGCGTGACCGTAAACGTTTCAAACGACTCAGGGGTGATTCGCGCAGCTTTGAGTCATTGCCCCTGCGCATGCGGCTGACCGATGAAGAAGTGGCGCGCTTTGCTGCGCAGCGCTACCGTTTTCCGGGCACCGACATCAAGGCACGGCTGTTTCGCACCTACCCGCTGGGCGAGACCGGCGGCCATGTGGTGGGGTACATCGGCCGCATCAACCCGCGCGAGAAAGAGCGCATCGAAGAGTCCGAGGAGGACACCGCCAACTACCGCGGCACCGACTACATCGGCAAGCTGGGCGTGGAAAGCAGCTACGAGCGCGATCTGCATGGCACCACCGGCGTGGAGCAGATGGAAACCGCCGCTGGCGGACGCGCCGTGCGCAAGCTGGCCAGCCATCCGGCGACGCCGGGCAACTCGATCCAGCTGACCATCGACATCACCTTGCAAAAAATGGTGGAAGAGCTGTACGGCAACCGCCGGGGCGCGCTGGTGGCCATCGACCCCACCACTGGCGAAGTACTGGCCTTGGTCAGTAAACCCACCTATGACCCCAACTGGTTTGTCGAAGGCATTGACCAGGAAAGCTGGGACGAGCTGAACAACTCCATCGACAAGCCGCTGCTCAACCGCGCGCTGCGCGGCCTGTACCCGCCCGGCTCGACCTACAAGCCTTTCATGGGGCTGGCCGGGTTGGAAACCGGCAAGCGCGCCCCTGGCTCCATCACCATGGACAACGGCTCGTGGACATTTGGCGGCAACACTTTTCGTTCCGGCCACGCGCTGGGGCCGGTGGATTTGCGCCGCGCCATCACTTATTCGAGCAACGTCTATTTCTATCAACTGGCCAACGACATGGGTGTCAACGCCATCCATGACTTCATGAAGCCGCTGGGCTTTGGCCAGCCCACCGGCATAGACCTGCCGGGCGAGACGCGCGGCATTTTGCCGTCCACCGAATGGAAGAAAAACGCCTACCGCAGGCCCGCCCAGCAAAAGTGGTACGCCGGTGAAACCATTTCACTGGGCATCGGTCAGGGCTACAACAGCTTCACCATGCTGCAACTGGCCAGCGCCACGGCCACGCTGGCTGCAGACGGCGTGCACC
This sequence comes from Ottowia sp., assembly GCF_047975795.1. Taxonomy (GTDB): domain Bacteria; phylum Pseudomonadota; class Gammaproteobacteria; order Burkholderiales; family Burkholderiaceae_C; genus Ottowia. Next base: position 24,007 of record NZ_JBKEEE010000097.1, read on the forward strand.
GCCAGCCGCACGTGGTCAAGGCCCGGCAAGACCCGGACACGCTGGCGTTCAAAGACATCCCCGTGGCCGATCCGGTGCCGCTGGGCTATGCGCCACCGCACGTGGCCGTGGTCAAGCGCGGCATGGTGGGCGTCACGCAAGAAGGCACCTCGCGCAGGGTGTTTGCTGGCGCGCCTTATCTGTCGGGCGGTAAAACCGGCACCGCACAGGCCGTGACCATCAGCCAGAAATCGCGCTACAACGCCGCCAAGCTGGCCGAGCACCAGCGTGACCACTCGCTGTACATCGCCTTTGCCCCGGCCGATCAGCCGCGCATTGCGGTGGCCGCCATTGTCGAAAACGCCGGCTTTGGTGCCGCCCACGCCGCACCGCTGGTGCGCCGGGTGATGGACTACTGGCTGGCGGGTATTTATCCCAGCGAACAAGACATCAAAGCCGTGCAAAACGGCCAGGCGGCGGCGCCGCTGGGCACGCCGCGCAGCGTGGCTGAGATGGCCCTTGCACCGGCTTCCACGCCTGCATCTACGCCTGCATCCACACCAGCTTCCGCGCCAGAATCCGCCCCCTGATTGGCTTGGGTGCAGCCACCCCTGCACAAGCCGCAAGGCAGCGTCTGTCCAACACGGATGCTGGCGCTTTCACCACCCCAGCGCCACGTGCAGCGGCAGGTACACCGCCATGTCAAGCCTGCGATTGATGCGGGCAAAGCAGCTTTATGGGCGCACGCACCCTCGACACAGTGCCCAGCCCTGCTGTTTGCCAGCTTATAAACGCTGGTTTCAAGGTTTTCTTTTAACCGTTAAAATGCATAATGCAGCATCGTACATATCCACAGGGAGGACAGTATGCGATCAAGGTCTCAATTTGCGCTCAACACTATTTTTGCAGCCCTTACTTTATTTGCGGCTCAGATCTCATGGTCTCAGGCCGTTATTCAAAGCGGGGATGTGCAGATCGGTGTTCGCCAAGATGGTGCCCTCAACGTTGCCAACCCTGCTGGTGGAGCACCCGTCGGTATCACTTATATCCCCACAGGAGCTGATGCGCTGATACCAGGTTGCTGGTGCGAAGCATGGGGTGTTGCAGACGCCGTTTCGGGACGTTATGGCTCCACAGGCGCAGCAACCGGCACACAAAACATCGTGGTCGAATCGTTTTCATCCACGGCCACTTCCGCCACTTCTGTAACTCGTGTGGAAGATATTTCCGGCCCGCTGTTCCGTGTCACTCAAGCCTTTACCCCATCATCCGAGGCTGGGGTCTTTCATGTTGCAGTCACGGTCGAAAATATCAGCGGTGCAAGCACCACGCTACTTTATCGTCGGGCTATGGATTGGGATATTTCGCCGGACACTTTTAATGAGCTTGTCACTTTGCAAGCAGGTACCAGCCCACAAATCACGTTCACCAGTGATGACGGCTTTGCAAATGGCAATCCACTTACTGGCCCATCCAGCATTTTGTTCACCGGCAGCGCCACCGACAGCGGTCCAGAAGATCATGGTGCACTGTTTGATTTCAACTTCGGTACGCTTGCGGCCGGTGCCAGTAGGACGTTCAGCATTTACTACGGCGCTACAGCAAACCGTGCCGATGCCATGACGGCACTCACAAGCCTTGGTGTTGAGGCGTATTCACTGGGCATGCCCAACAACCCTGCTGGTTCTCCAAATACCTATTTGTTTGCATTTGCTGGTGTTGGTGGCGCACCCATCGGAGGTAGTGCAACAACTGTGCCTGTCCCCGTTAATCATCCTTTCGCATTGATAGCATTATTTGCCGCACTGGCTGGCGCTAGCAGGCGTGCTCTGCGCAAAAAATACCCTGCTAACAATGCAAAGTAAGTAGTAGCGCCGCATGGCTCACCACCCCAGCATCACGTGCAGCGGCAGGTACACCGCCATGCCGATGCCAATGGACGCGGGCAGGGCATAGCCGGTGCCGCGCCGCCAAAAATAAAATGCAGCCGCAGCCAAGGCGGCCAGCAGGCGGGCGTCGCGCCAGGGGGCGGTGAACGCTTGGCCCGCCAGCAGAATGTCGGGCGCGATCACGGCAGTCAGCGCCGCCACAGGCGCAAATTGCAGCCCGCGCAGTGCCCAGCCAGGCAGCCGCCAGGGCTTTTCGCTGATGAAGAAGAAACCGCGCGCAATGACGGTGATGACCGCCAGGCCGACGATCACGCCCAGTGTCCACCCATCGGTTTCACGCATGGTCATCCCCCGTGCCTGTGCCTGTGGTGGCGGCAACAACAGTGCGCGCGCGCCGCTCCAGCAGCAAGCTGGCTGCCACGGCCACGGCAATGGCGGCCACGATGTTGAGCTTGAACGGCAAGTTCAGCATCACCAGCGACGCGGCCGCCGCCACAATGGCCGAAAACGCCCGCAGTCGTGTGGTGGCCAGCGAGCAGGCCACGGCCAGCAGAGCCAGCGTGCCCGCGTATTCAAGCCCCCAGCGCTCGGGCAAAGCCGCACCCATGAAAATGCCCAGCATGGAAAAGCTTTGCCAGAACACCCAGTTGGTCATGTTGCCGCCCCACAAGTAGGCCATTTGGGCCTGGCGCTGGGTCGCGGTTTGCCCGGGTTTGGCAAAGCGCTGGGTGAACAGCACGTAAGTCACGTCACCGGTAAAAAAACCCAGCCACAGGCGGCGAAAGCGCGGCATGAACATGAAGTAGTCGCGCAGGTGCAGGCTGAACACCACAAAACGCAGGTTGACGCAAAACGCCGTGGCCCAAATGACCCAGATGGGCGCCCCTGCGGCAATCAGCGGAATGGCTGCCAATTGCGCGCTGCCGGCAAACACCAGCAGCGACATGGCCACCGCCTCGGGAATGCTCATGCCGCTTTTGACCATGGTCACGCCGGTCATGAAAGCCCAGGCCGTCAGACCCACCGACACGCCCGCCATTTCGCGCGCGCCAACCCAGAACAGCGGGTGTCGCCCGGAGCGCGCCATGCCGTCGATGCGCGCGGCCAGCCACGCGCCCACCCGGCCACTGCGCGCGCGCAGATCGCTCGGCGGCTGGGGCAGCGGCATGTTCATGATGGCGCCTTTGAAGAGGGTGCGGATACAGACACGGGTGCAGACACAGATGCGGGTGCACCGTCAAAGCACTGACCGGCTTGCACCGGGCAGCCACGCAAAAAATCGCGCGCAGGCAAACGCTTGCCGCCGGGGCGTTGCAGCTCGGTCAAGGTAAGCACGGTGCCGCCGCCGCAAGCCACGGTGATGCCTTGATCGCTTGTCAATAAAATAGCGCCGTGTCGACCATCTGGTATGTGCTGTTTGCTATCAATTTCAGATTTCCAGATTTTGATGTTTTCGCCATTCAACACGCTCGCCGCGCCGGGGAAGGGATCGAATGCGCGAATGCGCCGCTCGATTTGCGCAGCGGGCAGCGCCCAGTCGATGGCCGCTTCGTGCTTTTCAATCTTGTGGGCGTAGGTCACGCCCTTGGCCGGTTGCAGGGTGGCCGCCAGGTCGCCGCAGGCCGCGCACTCCAGTGCTTGCACGATCAGCCGTCCACCCAGCGTGGCCAGCTTATCGTGCAGCGTGACGGTGGTGTCGGTGGGGGCAATGGGCAAACGCTCGATCAGCAGCATGTCGCCCGTGTCCAGCCCTGCATCCATCTGCATGATGGTGACGCCCGTGTCGGCATCGCCCGCCTCGATGGCGCGGTGGATGGGTGCCGCGCCGCGCCAGCGGGGCAGCAGTGAGGCGTGGATGTTCAAGCAACCTCGCCGGGGCAGATCCAGCACCCATGGCGGCAAGATCAGTCCGTAGGCGGCCACCACCAGCACGTCTGGACGTGCCGTTTGCAGCGCAGCGCGGGCGGCCTGCGCATCGTCGGGGTATTTGCCGTCCAGACGCAGGCTGTGCGGCTGGGCGACCGGGATGCCGTGCGCCAGCGCCCACTGCTTGACGGGCGAGGCGTGCAGCTTCATGCCGCGCCCGGCGGGGCGGTCAGGCTGGGTGAGCACCAGCGGGATGTGAAAGCCCGCTGCGTGCAACGCCGCCAGCGCCACGCGGGCAAATTCAGGGGTGCCTGCAAAGGCGACTCGAATGCTCATGTTTTGATAGCTATTCGCGCAATCAGTTATTGCGTCAAAGCCTGTTTTTATACTTGAAAATCATCGCGGGTCGGGTGGATCCGGCATGTTCTCGTCGCCATTGGACCACCCGCGCACCACACCGTCAGGGCCGATGTCGATGTACAGCAGTCGCCAGGTGGGGCCATACAGGTAGCGCCAAACCCAGATGTGACCAACAAAGTTGTGCACCTGAATCACCTGCGCGGGCGAGCCGTATTCACGCAGCACGTCGGCGCGTGTCCATGTGTTGGGCTGAATGCGCTGCCCGAACAGCCCTTCGTTCAACGCTTGCTCTACGCGCACCACCTGGCCCGCCGCATTGACATCCACGTTGACCACCGTCTGGCCCGACGGCTGGCTGGAATATTGCAGGCGCTCACCGCCACCAGACAGGGCGTAGCGGCCAGTGGGCGCGCCCACGCTGTGCAGTACGTCGGCTGCGGGCGTGCCCAGTGTCACGCGCGAAGGGTCGGCGCAGGCGACCAACCCCACGGTGCAAGCCAACGCCAAAATCAACGCCCATCGGCTCACGCGGTGTGCCTGGCGCGGTTGGCAACGCCCGGCCCACCGCAGCAGGGTAGTCACACGCGCTCCAGTGCCCGCGCCCGATCAGCCGCAGCGGCTTTTTGATCTTCGCGCTCGGCCTTGAGCAGCTTGGTTTTGATGCGGCCACGTTTTAGCGGCGACAGGTAGTCCACAAACACCTTGCCGCGCAAGTGGTCCATCTCATGCTGGATGCACACGGCCAGCAGGCCATCGGCCTCAATCTCGCGCGATTGACCACGCTCATCCAGCGCACGCACGCGGACAGCCGCAGCGCGCTCCACACCGTCGTAAATATCGGGTACCGACAGGCAACCCTCGTCACCTTTGATGCGCTCGTCGCTGGCCCAAACCTGCTCGGGGTTGATGAGCACCAAGCGCTGGTTGCGCTCTTCGGACACATCCATGACGATCAATTGCTCGTGCACATCCACCTGCGTGGCAGCCAAACCAATACCTTTGGCCTCATACATGGTGTCGAACATGTCGGCAATCAGCACCTGAATACGCGCATCCACGGCCTGCACCGGCTTGGCCACCTTGTGCAAACGGGGGTCGGGGTAACGAAGAATGGGAAGTTGCGCCATGCAATATGTTTCCAAGTTGTCGTTATTTTCGCTATTTTTGACGATTCATGCCGCTCGCAAGGGCCAATTACGTTGCCCGATCAAGGGCTTGAATGCAGAATCGCCAGTGATTTGTCAAGTCAGCCCTAGAGCTTGTTACAACAATGAAATCCTGTTTCTCCCGCACTTCACCTCGTCTGAACGTCTCTCTCGGCTTGCTCACCGCCGCCATATTGACAGCACTGCCCGCGCAGGCCCAGTCGGCGGCTGACCGCCCGATCACCTCTGGCCAGCGCGCCACCGCTCAGCGCGTGGCCAGTCAGGGCGTGCCCTTATCGGCCCTGGCCGCCAATGCACCGGATCAATACACGGTGCGCAGCGGCGACACGCTGTGGGGCATTTCCGGCCTGTTTCTGAAGTCACCCTGGCGCTGGCCTGAGCTGTGGGGCATGAACCTCAAAAGCATCCGCAACCCGCACCTGATCTATCCAGGCCAAAAGCTGTATCTGGAACGTGTAGGTGGTCGCGCCTTCTTGCGCACCAGCCGCAGTGGCGATGGGGCCCCCAGCGAAACCATTCGCGTGTCACCCCGTACCCGCGTCGACGTGCTGGGATCTGGCCCGCTGCCCACTTTGCAGCCCCATTTGATCGAGCCTTTCCTGACCGAATCGCTGATCGTGGACGACGAGAGCTTTGAACGCGCCCCGCGCATCGTGGCCCTGGCCAATAAAGACCGCATTCTGGTGTCCAAGGACGACCGCGCCTATGTGCGCGGGCTGGAAGATGCGCCGTTGCTGAAAGCCCCTGGCCTGCCCACCGATTTCCGCGTGTTTCGCTCGGCTGTACCGCTGAAAGACCCGATCACGGAAGAAATTCTGGGCTACGAAGCCCAATACGTGGGCCGCGCCAACCTGGTGCGTGGCGAAAGTGAAGTTGATGAAGAGTTGGCCTCTGGCCGCTCCAACGACGCCAAAGCACCGCCAGAAATGCCGGAGTCTGGCGATTCCAAACCGCTTATGACCGCCGAAGAGCAGCAACCCACGGCCCCTGAGCGCAAGATGATGCCGGTGCCCGCCACCGTGGACGTGGTCAACAGCAAAGAAGAAATGCGCCCGGGCGACCGGCTGATCCCTGAGCCACCGCGCGACTTCCGCAGCTACGTGCCCCATGCACCCGACATTCCGATTGACGCACGTGTGGTCAAGGTACAAGGCGATGCCGTGCGCTATGCAGGGCAGAATCAGGTTGTGATCCTCAATAAGGGCTTGCGCGACGGCGTCGAAAACGGCCATGTGCTGGCGCTGCTGACCACTGGCTCGCAGATGGTGGACAAAACCGACGACTCGCGCGCACGCATTCAACTGCCCGACGAGCGCAATGGTCTGGCGTTGGTGTTCCGCCCGTTCGAGCGCACTTCGTACGCCTTGGTGATGGAAATCACCAGCCCGGTGCAAGTAGGCGATAAGCTGATCAACCCCACCGGCAACTAAGGGCGGGATCAGATTCCACTCTCCCCACGCCATGTCGCACGAAGAGCTGGCGGCATGGCTGCGGCTGGTGCTGACGCCCGGCGTGGGCAACGATGCCGGACGCCGCTTGCTGGCCGCCTTTGGTTTGCCGCAAGCCATCTTCGACCAAACGGCGAGTGCATTGCGCCAGGTGGTCAGCGCCGCACAGACCAGTGCACTGTTATCGCCTCCAACCAAGCTGCCTGCCCAGGTGCAAGCCACGCACGACTGGCTGACTGCTGGCGATAGTGATGGCACGCAGCAGCGCCGCCTGGTCACACTGGGCGATCCGTTGTACCCGGCCAGTTTGCTGAACCTGGAAGACCCGCCGCTGATGCTGTATCTGCTGGGCCAGGTAAGATTGCTCGGGGCACAACCCAATCTGGCTTCAGCGCCTGTCAGCAAGGCACCAGACGCTTCTCATTCAATAGCAAATTCATGGCCAACCAAGGCGCTGGCCATGGTCGGCAGCCGCAACCCCACGCCGCAGGGTGCGCAAAACGCGCGCCAGTTCGCCAAGGCTTTGTCTGATGCTGGCTTGACGGTGGTATCGGGGCTGGCACTGGGCATTGACGGCGCGGCGCACGAAGGCGCATTGGTCAACCACTTGATCGACACGCCTGCATCCCGGCTGCGCACGCTGGCCGTCATCGGCACCGGCATCGACCGGGTGTACCCGCGCCAGCACCGCGACCTGGCCCATCGGGTGGCCACGCACGGGCTGATCGTCAGCGAATACCCGCTGGGCACCCCCCCGCTGGCGGCCAACTTTCCCAAACGCAACCGGCTGATTGCTGGCCTGAGCAGCGGCACATTGGTGGTGGAAGCCGCCTTGCAATCAGGCTCTCTCATCACCGCCCGGCTGACGGCCGAGCAGGGCAAGGAAGTGTTGGCCATTCCCGGCTCCATTCACAGCCCGCAATCGCGCGGCTGCCATGCCTTGATCCGCCAAGGTGCCAAGCTGGTGGAAACAGCCACGGACATTCTGGAGGAACTGCCCTGGCCAGAAGTGTCAAGCACTACAAATAAAATAGCTGATGTCACGGACGCAGCAAGCGCCAGCCCCGCAAGCAACACGCACTCTGACCTGTTGCAAGCGCTGGGAGCAGACCCCGTCAGTCTGGACGCCTTGCAGGCCCGCACCGGCTTGGATACCGCCACCCTACAAGCGCACTTGCTAGAGCTTGAATTGCAAGGCGCTGTTGGCCGCCTGCCCGGCGGCCTGTTTCAGCGTATGGGGCTCGGATAACCCTCAGACCCGGCCAACGGACAGGCAGTGCGTTACTCTAGATCCGGCAATTGGACGTATCCGATGGTGCTGTGATCGGCGTGTCAGGCAAGATGCGAGGACGCTGCGGGCTTGCTGCCCGCAAGGACGAGCAACGCCGCATGGCGTGGCGAGCGCAGTGCCAGTGGGTGCGGTGCGCCTTCACCTCCAAAGTGAGCGTGGAAAAGGGCAGAAAGTTGTGTATTCATGCGGCTCTCAAGAAGAACACAAGCGGTCAACTGTTGGATCTAGGGTTACTGCAACAACTGATTCGGGTGGGCCGCCAGCTTGCCCAAAGCCTCGCGCGTAGCGCGTACGGTGAGTGCCTCGTCTTCCAGCGGCACCAGCAGCCCGGCTTGCAGGTACGAAGCCAGGCGACGTGTTTGCACCAGATAATTTTTGCCCCCTGCGCTGGCCAAAAGATGCAGTTGTCCGTGTGCACTGCGCCATGCGTACTGCACCCGCGCGGAGCTGTTCTGAAAGTCGAGCTGGAACCAGTTGCCTAAATCCAGCTGTTGCGCCCACTGCAACATGCCTGGCCCTGGCATCGAGCCGCCTTCAGCAATCACCGCCAGCTCATCCGGTGGAACGCCAAACATCATCTCGATCATGCCTGGATCCAGCAGCACATCGCCCTCTGGGTCATCGGTCACCACGTCTTCCAGGCCCGCCAGACTGCTGGCCAACTCGGCCAGTTTGGCCGGGTCAATGCTTGCAGCGCGCGATACAAAGGCCTGCATAACCGCCTCATTGATCAGCTTGATATGGCCAGTTTGCTCTTCTTCGGCCATGGCCAGTGTCGTCATGCCATCGCGCAGCACCGCAATGATGCCGGCCAGTTGCTGCACCACACGGGTGCGTTCAGCGCGGTCTTGCCGGGGACTGACCGACCACAGCAAGTCAGAGGCCGCTTTTTTGAAACGCAGTGTTTCTGGATGCTTGGCCCCATGGCGCACGGCCGACACCGCCAGCACTTCAGACCAAACGCGGAACAAAAATTCGCGCACGTTCTCGCTCACATTCAAGGGATCGAGCAGGCGGCGTAATTCAATCGTGTACTGAATCCCCAACGCCTCTTTTTGCTCCACCTGTTGCGCTAGCGTGGCCGCTTGCTGCACCGTTTTGTTTTCGGTCAGGGATTTGCCGAGAAATTTCTTGAATTCGTCCAGCACCAGTTGGTATACGCGCCGTCCTGTCTCAGGGTATTGCTCGACCATCTGGACGATGCGCTTGATTTCTTGTTCCAGGCGGCCGCCACTGATATGGGCCGCATCAAAGCCCAGCGCACAAGCACCCATGCGGTCAATCAACTGACGCGCAGGGTGCTGGACCGAGGCAAAAAAATCCGGCTCAGCCAAGGCCAGTCGCAGTACCGGAATCTGCAAGCGCGCAAACCATATCCGTAATGCCGCAGGGATACGCTCTTCGGCTAAAATGGCCTGAAACATCAGTGAAACGATTTCGATGATGGCTTTTTCATTGGGTTTTTCTGCCTTGGTTTTCAGCTCGCTGGCGCGACGGCGCAACTGCTGGGCCACCGCATCCACGCTGCCTGCGGGAAGCTCACCGCCTACACCGCTAATGCGGCGATCCATCAATTCTGTGACCGCGAACTGTGGTTCTGGAGCAGCCAGCGCCTGTGCCAATTGCGGCGATGGCGGGCCACCAGGTGCGCTGAGCGCAAAATCCGCCACACGGTCTGAGATCAATCGCCGCAACTGACCCAATACCCCTTGCGCCCGCTCGCGCATCCGCACCATCGGACTCATGCCGGTCATCATGCGTGTTTCCTGAGCAGCACGTGCCAGATCGCTGGGGTGAGCGTAGGCCGTTTGCGTCACGGGCCCAGAATGCATGTGCTGACGTGCGCCTTGCGCAGTCATCATTCGGCTGCCAGACATATCCATTGGCCTTGTGGGCTGGCTCATCTGCTCAGACGGATACTGGGGATGCTGCAAAGGCGCTGGACGCGACGTCCCAGGCCCAGCCCCAAACCCACTGCTCTGCCCATCGCGCCGGACCATCGACTTGAAGTCGATTTGCGGCAGCACGCCGTTTTCGATCAAAAACTGGTTGACCACCTGGTAGGCATCGGTCATGCGCTTGGCCAGCGTGGCCTGAAAAGCCGGTTGCACCAACTTCCACATGGGCATGGTCAAGCCGCAGTCTTCCCAAGCCTGCACAATGCCTTGGGCCAGAGTCTCAGGCCGCAAGACGTCTTGGGCAGACCAGTCATCACGGCGCTCCAGATGCTGAATGCGCAACTTCAAATCATTGATTTGCGTGCCCGCCGCTTCATTGACCTTGGAGGCCAACCGCGTGGCCACGATCTTGCGCTCGACCACCGAATCGTCGACCAACTCAAACGACAACTTGCCCAGCGCTTGTGTGGGGGCCTTGGGTTGCGTGAGCGATTCGCGCCAGGATGTGCGCAACGCCGCCACCCAATTCTGACGCTGGGCCTGAAACACACGCGAGGTTTCAATGGCCAACTGCATCTCGCTCACTGATGCCGTTTTCAGCCCCCCGTTCATCACGTCAGTCAACAGCGACTGGGCCTGCGCCATCATCTCGACGATGCCGCCGTCCATTTGGTTGACGAAGCGCTCGCGCGCCTGACGCGCCAGGCGATGCTCGGTCGGCGGTGGTGTACGGGATGAAGTAACCATATGAGCAGGTGGTCGGTAGTATTGGCTCAGTATGTCATGCAAGCACCAACCATCAGCGCAGCATACGCATGCACCTTACACCACGGCACCGGTGTTGGGGTCGTTAGGATCATGGCCCTGCGGGCTGGCTTTGATCAAATCTTCACGCTTGACACCCAGCCACATGGCAATCGCCGCTGCCACAAAAACCGAGGAGTAGATGCCAAACAGGATGCCAATGGTCAACGCCATGGCAAAGTAATGCAGCGTCTCGCCGCCAAACAACAGCATCGACAGCACCATGGTCTGCGTCGATGCATGCGTGATGATGGTGCGGCTGATGGTGGAAGTAATGGCGTTGTCGATGATCTGCACCGCGTTCATCTTGCGGTAACGCCGGAAGTTCTCGCGGATGCGGTCAAAAATGACCACTGATTCGTTGACAGAATAACCCAGCACCGCCAGCACCGCCGCCAACACCGCCAGCGAAAACTCCCACTGGAAGAAGGCGAAGAAGCCCAGGATGATGACCACGTCGTGCAAGTTGGCAATGATGCCGGCCACGGCGTACTTCCACTCGAAGCGTATCGACAGGTAGATCATGATGCTGATGATCACGAAGCCCAGCGCCATCAGCCCATCGGTGGCCAGCTCTTCGCCCACCTGCGGGCCGACGAACTCGGTGCGCCGCATTTGCACCTGCGGGTTGTCGGCCCGCAGCGCCTTGATGACCTGTTCGCTTTGCTGCGCCGACGACTCGCCTTGTTTGGCGGGCAACCGGATGATGACGTCGCGCGACGTGCCAAAGTTCTGCACCTGCACGTCGCTGTAGCCCAAGGCGGCCACCGCGCCGCGCACTTTTTCCAGCTCGGCCGGCTGTTCGTAGGCCACTTCCATCACGGTGCCGCCGGTGAACTCGACCGACAAGTGCAGGCCGCGCGTGACGAGAAAGAACACCGCCAGCAAGAAAGTGATGGCCGAGATCGCGTTCAGCACCAACGCGTGCTTCATGAACGGGATGTCGCGCCGAATGCGGAAAAATTCCATGGCTTGAAGTTCCTAAGCTCTAATTCTTGAATACACGCTACACGCGCATCAGGCGTCGGGGCTGGGGCGTTGCTGTAAAGCGCCCGTGCCGCTGTCCGGCCGCCACACCGTGCCAATCGACACCGTCTTGAGCTTTTTCTGGCGGCCATACCAGAAGTTGACCAACCCGCGCGAGAAAAACACCGCCGAGAACATGGAGGTCAAGATACCGATGCAGTGCACCACGGCAAAACCGCGCACCGGGCCGGAGCCAAAAGCCAGCAAAGCCAAGCCCGCAATCAGCGAGGTGACGTTGGAGTCCAGAATGGTCGACCACGCCCGGTCGTAACCCGAATTAATGGCCGCCTGCGGCGATGCACCATTGCGCAGCTCTTCGCGGATGCGTTCATTGATCAGCACGTTGGCGTCAATCGCCATGCCCAGCGCCAGCGCCATGGCAGCCATGCCGGGTAGCGTCAGCGTGGCTTGCAGCATGGACAAGATGGCCACCAGCAACAGCAGGTTGAAACCCAGCGCCAGGCTGGAAAACGCGCCAAACATGGCGTAGTACACGCACATGAACACACAAATCGCCACAAAGCCCCAGGTCACACTCTGAAAGCCTTTGTCGATGTTCTCTTTACCCAGGCTGGGGCCAATGGTGCGCTCTTCAATGATGTCCATCGGCGCGGCCAATGAACCCGCGCGCAACAGCAAGGCCAGGTCATTGGCTTCGGTGATGGTCATGGAGCCAGAGATCTGAAAGCGATTACTCAATTCCGACTGGATCACTGGCGCCGTCAGTGCCTCACCTTTGCCTTTTTCAAACAAGATGATGGCCATGCGCTTTTTCAGGTTTTCGCTGCTGACCTGCTTCATCACCGAGCCGCCCTTGGAATCGACCGTCAGATCTACCTTGGGCTGGTTGTCCTGCGAATCAAACCCAGGCTGTGCATCAGTCAGGCTATCGCCGGTCAGCACCACCTGGCGCTTGACAATCACCGCACGGCCGTCGCGCTGCAAAAACTTTTCTGAACCAAAGGGCACCGGCCCGGTGCCCGCCTCGGCGGCGTGGCCTTCGGCGCTCTCGTCCACCAGGCGCAGCTCCAGCGTGGCTGTACGGCCCAGAATATCTTTGGCCTTGGCCGTGTCTTGCACGCCGGGCAACTGCACCACCACGCGGTCAGCGCCTTGCTGCTGAATCACCGGCTCGGACACACCCAGCTCGTTCACTCTGTTGTGCAGTGTGGTGATGTTTTGTTTGACGGCCTCGTTTTGCACTTGCAGCAACGCCTGCGGCTTGAAGCTGGCCACCAGCTTAAGGTCGCTGCCTGCGGCAGGCTCGACCATGTCCAGATCGGGCTGGGTATCGGCCATCACCCGGCGTGCTGCGTCCAGCGTTGCGGCATCGCGCGAACGCACTTCAATCGTATTACCCTCGCGCGAGACACCGCCGTGACGCACATTTTTATTGCGCAGCTCCACCCGCAAATCGCTGGCCATGCTGTCCAGCCGCTTGGTGATGGCCGCACGCATGTCCACTTGCAGCATGAAGTGCACGCCGCCGCGCAAATCCAGTCCCAGATACATGGGCTTGGCACTCAGCGCCGTCAACCAGGCGGGCGAGCGCGACACCAGATTCAGCGCCACTACGTAGCCCGGATCGGCCGCATCCGGATTGACTGCCGTCTCGATCGCATCCTTGGCCTTGATCTGCTCGTCGGGGGTTTCAAAGCGCGCCAATACCGACGTGCCCTCCAGCGCCAGCCGCGTGGGTGCCAGACCCGCTTCTTTCAGCGCCTGTTCCACGCGCGTGAGCGTGCTGGCATCCACCTTGCTGGTGACCTTGATGCTGGACACCTGCACCGCAGGGGCCTCGCTGAACAAGTTGGGCAAGGTGTAGAGCAAAGCCACCAGCAGCGTGATGACAAGGATCGCGTATTTCCAGATCGGATAGCGGTTCATGGTTTCAGGCAGTTAAAAGCGTCCAAAGGCACAGCCAGCGTGCTCGCGCTGAACTTCAAGCGTTGTCAGCAGGGTGCGGATGCATCCACCCCGTTAACTGTGAACGCAGACGATTTATTTGATGGTTCCTTTGGGCAGCACCTGCACCACGGCGCTGCGCTGCATTTGCACCTCGACGCCGTTGGCAATCTGCACACCAATGGCATTTTCGGACAGCGAAGTCACCTTGCCCATCAAACCACCCGCTGTCACGACTTCATCGCCTTTGGCCAGCGCATCCATCATGGTGCGGTGTTCTTTTTGCTTTTTCATCTGCGGGCGGATCATGATGAAGTACATCACCACCAGCAGCATCGCCGGCAGCATCAGGCTTTGCAGGATAGAACCCTGCCCGCCATTGGCGGCAGCAGGGGCGGTTTGGGCAAAAGCTTCAGAAATAAACACGACAAAAGACTCCTGACAAGAGGGTGGGCGGGCATCGCCGGGCACTCTGACTAAGCGCCACCTGCCAGCGAACGCCTGAGCGGACGGTGGATCAGCAATATTGGTGCGGCCTCATGTCCGCAAAATAACCAACTATTGTATGCGGCGGGCCATTTTGCCCCGTCACACCGCTGATCCTGCGACAGACTCAGGAGCGCTTTACAGACCAAGCTCCTTGGCCGATCTGTTTTCGCTGTAAATTTGATAGCATTTGCCGCTTAGCGTACAAGCGCCAATAGCGGGAAACACTTCGGAAATTAAGCCGTTCGTCGGTCGGTCGATGTAGAGACACCAGGCTGCTGCCACTGTTTCATCAACTCTGTCCAGCGCGTGCGCGCGGCTTTCAGGTGGTGTTCTTTCACGTGGCCATAACCCTTGATCTGCTCAGGAATGCGGGCGATGTCGACTGCCAGGGCGTGGTTATCGGCGTTGAGCGACTTCAGCAGCCCTTCGACGCAAGTACGGTATTCGACGATCAGCGCGCGCTCGGTACGGCGTTCGTCGGCGTAGCCAAAGATGTCCAGCGGGCCACCGCGCAAGCCTTTCAGCCGGGCCAGCAGGCGGAAGTGGCGCAGCATGCCGGGGCCGTACTTCTTCTTGACCAGCTCGCCACGTTCATTGCGGTCGGCCGTCATGGGCGGGGCCAAATGGAAGTTGAGCGTGTAGTCGCCTTCAAACATGCCTTCAATGCGCTGGATGAACGCCGGGTCGCTGTGCAGGCGTGCCACTTCATATTCATCTTTATAGGCCATCAGCTTGAATAAGCCACGCGCCACCGCCTCGCTCAAGGTGGTTTTGCCCAGTACGCTTTCAGCCTGCTGGACCTGTTGCACGAAGGCGCGGTAGGTTTCGGCGTAAGCGGTGTTCTGGTAGCCGGTGAGAAATTCCACGCGGCGCGCGATCAGCTGCGCCAGCGTCTCGCGCGGCTTGAACTCCATCACCTGCGCACCACCTGCACTGGCCAAGGCTTGCTCGACCCGCGTCCAGTCGTGCGCGGCCTGGCGACCCCATTCAAAGGCGGCCTTGTTGTTGTCGACCTGCACATTGTTCAGCTCCATCGCACGTTGCAACGAAGCCAGCGTCAACGGCACCCAGCCGCGCTGCCAAGCGTAGCCCAGCAGCATGGGGTTGACGTAGATGGTGTCACCCATCAGTTTGGCCGCCACGGCATCGGCATCAAAAATGCCCAGTCCGCCGCCGCCCACCGCACGGGCGATGTCGGCGGCGCAGCGCTCGGCCGGGTTCTGCCAGCCGCTGTTTTTGACGAAAGCGGCGGTGGGCGTGGCGTGGCTGTTCAGCGCCACGTGGGTGCGGCCCTCGCGCATGCGCAGCACGGTTTCTTTGTGCGCAGCGACGATGGGGTCACAGCCAATGATCAAATCGGCCGAGGCCATGCCCACGCGCGTGGTGCGGATGTCGTCCTGCGTGGCACCAATCAGCACGTGGCTCCAGGTCGCACCGCCTTTTTGCGCCAGGCCCGCCGCGTCTTGCGTGACGATGCCCTTGCCCTCGATGTGCGCGGCCACGCCCAGCAACTGCCCGATGGTGATGACGCCGGTGCCGCCCACGCCTGCGACCACAATACCCCAGGCGCTGCCTTCTGCGGGTTGCAGAAACTCAGGTTCGGGCAAAGCACCCAGCTGAAACGGCGACGCCTTGGCGGCTGACTTGCTTTTTTTCTTGAGCTGCCCGCCTTCGACGGTGACGAAGCTGGGGCAAAAACCCTTCAGGCAGCTCATGTCCTTGTTGCAGGTGCTCTGGTTGATGGTGCGCTTGCGGCCAAACTCGGTCTCCAGCGGCTCCACGCTCAGGCAGTTGCTTTGCACGCTGCAATCGCCGCAGCCTTCGCACACCAGATCGTTGATGACCACCCGTTTGGCCGGGTCGATCATGGTGCCGCGCTTGCGACGGCGGCGCTTCTCCGTCGCGCAGGTCTGGTCGTAGATGATGACGGTGGTGCCTTTGATTTCGCGGAACTGGCGCTGGATGGCGTCCAGCTTGTCCCGGTGCTGCACCTCGATGCCGCCGGGCAAGCCCTTGGCACGCGCGCCGTCGTATTTCTCGGGTTCGTCGGTGACGATGATAATTTTGGCCGCACCTTCAGCGCGCATGTTCTGCGCAATCTGCACCACCGACAGCCCTTCGGGCCGCTCGCCGATCTGCTGGCCACCGGTCATGGCCACGGCGTCGTTGTAGAGAATTTTGTAGGTGATGTTGGCACCGGCCGCGATGCTTTGACGCACGGCCAGCGTGCCACTGTGGAAGTAAGTACCGTCACCCAGGTTGGCGAACACGTGCTGTTCGTTGCTGAAGGGCTGCTGGCCGACCCAGGGCACGCCCTCGCCGCCCATCTGGGTAAAGCCCACGGTGCTGCGGTCCATCCAGATGGTCATGAAGTGGCAGCCGATGCCAGCCATGGCGCGCGAGCCTTCAGGCACGCGGGTGCTGGTGTTGTGCGGGCAGCCGGAGCAAAACCAGGGTTGGCGCTCAACCCCTGTGCCCGCCTTTTGCAGCACCTGCATGGTGTGGTCGGCAGCATCCAGCACCACCAACTGGCGGTCGATGCGCGCCTGCATCTCGACGCTCAGGCCCAGCTTGATCAGGCGCTGGGCAATGGCGCGAGCGATCAGCGCGGGCGTCAAATCGGCGGTGGCGCGCAGCAAGGTGTTGGCCGTGGGGTTGGCGTGCGACCATTCGCCGCCGGAATGGTCACCGTCAATCTCGTGGTACTTGCCCACCACGTTGGGGCGCACGTCGGCGCGCCAGTTGTACAGCTCTTCCTTCAGTTGGTATTCGATCACCTGGCGCTTTTCTTCCACCACCAGAATTTCGCGCAGGCCAGAGGCAAATTCGCGTGTGCTTTGCGCTTCCAGCGGCCACACCACGCCCACTTTGTGCAGGCGAATGCCCAACTGGCGGCAGGCGGCCTCGTCCAGCCCCAGATCCAGCAGCGTCTGACGGGTGTCGTTGTAAGCCTTGCCGCTGGCAATGATGCCCAGTCGGTCATCCGGCCCGGCGATGACGTTGTAGTTCAGCCGGTTGGCGCGCACGTACGCCAGTGCGGCGTACCACTTGGTGTTGAACAGGCGCTCTTCCTGCGGCAGCGCGGCGTCAGGCCAGCGGATGTGCACACCACCGGGCGGCATCTCGAAGTCGGTGGGCAATTGGATTTGCACCCGCTCGGGGTCGATCAGCGCGGTGGCGCTGGACTCGACCACCTCCTGAATCGTCTTCATGCTGGTCCACACGCCGGCATAGCGGCTCATGGCAAAGCCGTGGATGCCGAAATCCAGAATCTCCTGCACGCTGGCCGGAAAGAACACCGGCAGCCCGCAGGCTTTGAAAATGTGGTCGCTCTGGTGCGCAGCGGTGCTGCTCTTGGCCACGTGGTCGTCGCCTGCGATGGCGATCACGCCGCCCCAGGCGGTGGTGCCCGCCATGTTGGCGTGTTTGAACACGTCCGAGCAACGGTCTACGCCTGGCCCCTTGCCGTACCAGATGCCGAATACGCCATCAAAGCGATTGCTGCCCGGCGGCGCAAAGCCCAGTTGCTGCGTGCCCCACACGGCGGTGGCGGCCAGCTCTTCATTGACGCCAGGCTGAAAGACGATGTGCTGTTTTTCCAGATGCTGGCGCGCCGCCCACAGCGCCTGGTCGTAGCCGCCCAGTGGCGAGCCGCGGTAGCCGCTGACAAAGCCCGCTGTGTTTTGACCAACCAGTGCGTCACGCTGGCGTTGCAGCATGGGCAATTTGACCAGGGCCTGAATGCCGCTCATGAAGGCGCGGCCATGTTCCAGGCTGTACTTGTCGTCCAGAGTCACTGTTTCCAGCGCCTGGCGGATGTGCTCGGGCAGCGGGGCGTTCATCGTGTTTGTCTCCTGTAAGGCCGGTCTTGTGAACCGGTGGCAGCGTTGGCGTGCGGCACCTTCGGTGCCACATCGCTTGCCCGCTGTCCAGGCAAAGTGTAGGCCGCATGGGGCGATAAGTGCTTTCTTTGCATACTGCCAAAGGCTTTATCAAAGAAAGAAAATTTCTACAATTAGCCCATCATGGAAACACTTGATGCTTATGACCGCGCCATCTTGCAGCATTTGCAAGCCAATGGCCGCTTGACCAACACAGAGCTTGCGCAGCGTGTGGGCCTGTCGGCAGCCCCTTGCTGGCGGCGCGTGCGGGCGCTCGAAGCCGCTGGCTACATCCTGGGCTACCGCGCGGAGGTCGATCGCCACAAGATCGGCCTGGGCGTGCTGGCCTTTGTGCGACTGGACGCCGACCAGATCAACACCGCCCAGTTGCGCCAGTTGGAAGACGCCATTCGCGCCATACCAGAGATCGTCAGCTGCCACTACATCAGCGGCGCAGGCACATTTGAGCTGCAAGTGGTGGGGCGCGATCTGGCGCAATTCAGCAAGTTTGCGCGCGAGGTGCTGATCCAGTTGCCCAACGTGAAAGACCTGCACACCAGCTTCTCGCTGGGTGAAGTCAAAGCGGCTGGAACGCTGCCCCTTGGGGCAACCTAATTTAGCCCGCGCAGGTTTCAGGCGCTGCCTTGCTGCTCCATCGCCCGACGATGGCGTTCGACAAATTCCTGATAAGTGTCAATGCCGCGCAATTGCAGGATGTGGTTGCGCACCGCCGCTTCCACCAGCACGGCGATGTTGCGGCCCGCCACCACCTGGATCACTGCTTTTTGAATCGGCACACTCAGCACTTCTTGGGTCAGCGGCTCGTAGGGCAGCCGTTGGTAATCGCGCTCCAGCGTTTCACGCCGCACCAGGTGCACGATCAGGCGCTGGCGCATGCGCCTGCGCACGGCGGTTTCGCCAAAGATAGTGCGAATGTCGAGCAAGCCAATGCCGCGCACTTCCAGCAGGTTTTGCAGCAGTTCGGGGCAGCGCCCTTCAATGGTGGTCTGGTTGACGCGAAACAAATCCACCGCATCGTCGGCCACCAGGCCGTTGCCACGCGAAATCAGCTCCAGCCCCAGCTCGCTCTTGCCCAAACCTGACTCGCCCGTAATCAGCACGCCCAGCCCCAGAATGTCCATGAACACGCCGTGCATGGTGGTGCGGTCGGCAAAGTGCTTGGACAAATAGGTGCGCAACACGTCGATAACGAAGGCCGCCGACTCCTGCGTGGCAAACATGGGCAACTGGGCGCGCTCGCACATGGCCACCAGCGCTTCAGGCGCGGTCTGCCCGTCGCACAACACCAGCACCGGCGGCTCCAGCGTGACGATGCGGGCGATGCGGCGCGCACAGTCTTCAGGCGCGGCGTTGCTCAGGTAAGCGACTTCGCGCTCGCCCAGAATTTGCAGCCGATAAGGGTGAATGTAGTTAAGGTAACCCACCAGGTCGGCGCTGGAGCGCGCCTCGCGAATTGCTACCTCATCAAAACGCCGCTCCGATGCCCCCAAGCCTGCCACCCACTGCCAACGCAAGGCGGCCCGGTGTTCTTCAAACAGAACGTCGGCGCTGATGGCTGAAGGTTTCATGGCCGCAGATCAGGCGCTGTCAGTTGAAAGCTGATGTGCCAAGGCGCAAGGCACGGCTGCTTCTCAAGCCGCCTGCGCAGACTGCCAGTCGGTGATCAGGCTGTGCAGGTCATCCACTGACGGGGCCGATTTGATACGTTCGCGCAAAGCTGAGTCGCTCAGCAGTTCGGCAATTTCGGACAGGATTTCAAGATGCTTTTGCGTGGCTGCCTCAGGCACCAGCAAAAAGATCAACAGCCCCACGGGTTGCTCGTCTGGCGCATCAAAGCCAATCGGTTGCGCCAGTTGAATCACCGCCGCCATGGGCGCTTTCAGCCCCTTGATGCGACCATGCGGAATGGCCACGCCATGCCCCAGGCCGGTGGATCCCAAACGTTCTCGTGCAAAAAGGCTGTCGGTGATCAGCGCTCGCGACAAGCCGTGCAGGTTTTCAAACAGCAGACCGGCTTCTTCAAAAGCGCGCTTTTTGCTGGTGGCGTCAACGCCGACCAACACCTGCGATGCCGGAAGGATGGAGGCAAGACGGTTCATAAGTGTGCGGGAATTATGCCTTGATGGTGCCCGATGGCGGCGAGCACTGAACTTGTGCCAGTTTATGCCGCTTCAGCCCTTGTATGCAATTGTCACGCTTAAATTGTCACGTTGGGCAAGGCATCAAGAAAACGCAGCAGTCATCTCGTGGATAGCCAAACAGTGTTCAACAAAGTGCATGGGATACAAGGCAGAACAAGGATCGAAAAGAAAGCCGCCCGACTTGTTGATCGGGGCGGCTCTTGGAAGCTGGAGTCTACGGTCTTCGCTCGTTGTTTGTAAGCATTATTACATCAAATGCTTGGCAGCGGCACGATCATGTGATTGCACCTTGTCTTTGTGGCGCACCACTTGCCGGTCCAGCTTGTCCACCAGATCATCCACGGCGGCGTACAAATCCTCATGGCTGCTTTCTGCAAAAAGGTCCGATCCCTTGACGCCGATGCGGCATTCAGCTCGTTGTCGCCGGTCTTTCTCCTTCTGGTTTTCAACCGACAGCAAAACCTTCACGTCCACCAACTGATCGAAGTGCCGGGTAATTCGATCCAGCTTGCTGGTCACATAGCTGCGCAGCGCGGGCGTGACTTCGAGATGGTGGCCGCTGATCGTCAGGTTCATGGCAAAAGGCTCCTTCTTGGACAAATCGGCCGCTCAAACCAAGCGGCCCAAACCGTCGGTTGATGACCACCAAAAAGCGGCCCGACAACCGACACGCCAGCCCACTATGCGCTGGATTGGCATCGAAATCAACCGGGGCAACCGCGATTCCATACGCTGCACAAGGTCAGGCGCGTGCCGCTGCGCGCTTTGTCATGCAAGGCCAACCCCTGGTGCGATAATTCACCCGTTACATCCACTTTACGAAAGCCCGTTTTGGAACCCGTCCCAAGTCGATAGCTTTCGCCTCCCTGGGAACCGCTGGCGCGCGGGGGGCCGAAAGCCAAGCCCCTCACCTGCAGCGCCGCGTTGGTCTTTTTTGAACCCAGGGAATCTTTCATGCTCAACGTTTTCACGCTGTCCAACGGGCGGCTGTTCCAGGAAGAAATTGAATCGCTGGAAGAGCTGTCGCAGTTCCACCCGATCTGGGTCGATCTGGAAGAACCCACGCCAGAAGAAAAGCGCTGGATCAAGCAGTATTACGGCCTGTCGATCCCTGAAGACGCTATTGACGAAGACATTGAAGAGTCGGCCCGCTTTTACGAAGAAGACAACGGCGAGCTGCACATTCGCTGCGACTTTTTGGTGGCCGACCCAGACGAGCCGCGCCAGGAGCGCGTGGCCTTCATCCTGAACCAGGTCAACGCACAATTGCGCAGCCATGGCGTGCTGTTTTCGATCCACGACGAGACAGTGCCCGCCTTTCGCCTGCTGCGCATGCGCGCGCGGCGACTGCCCGGCTTGCTGACCGATGCCAAAGAGGTGCTGCTCAAACTGTTCGACGCCGATGCCGAGTACAGCGCCGACACGCTAGAAGGCATTTACGACGAGCTGGAAGCGGCCAGCAAAAAAGTGCTGGACGGCAACGTGGACGACTCAGCCGCCAGCGACGTGCTGGCCGCCATCGCCCGGCAAGAAGACTTGAACGGTCGCATCCGCCGTAACGTGATGGACACACGGCGCGCGGTCAGCTTTTTGATGCGCAGCAAAATGCTGGACGCCGAGCAGTTTGAAGAAGCACGCCAGATCGTGCGCGACATTGACTCGCTGGACAGCCACACCGCCTTCTTGTTCGAGAAGATCAACTTCCTGATGGACGCCACCGTGGGCTTCATCAACATCAACCAGAACAAAATCATCAAGCTGTTCTCGGTGGCCAGCGTGGCCCTGCTGCCACCCACGCTGGTGGCCAGCCTGTACGGCATGAACTTCCGCTTCATGCCCGAGTTGCAATGGCAATACGGTTACGCCTGGGCACTGGGCCTGATGGTGGCCAGCGCGCTGGTACCCATGTGGTACTTCCGGCGGCGGGGCTGGCTGAAATAAAGCGCCCTGCATCGCTAAGTCCACATCAACCGCGCCATACCCATCCCGTACAGTGCGGTCATCAACGATCGCCCCCACGCCGCAGCATCCACAGCCATGCCAATCGCCAATTACGCCGCCCGCCGCGCCCGCCTGGCCGCCCAGTTGGGCGAAGGCGGCGTGGCCCTGATCCCCACCGCACCGGTGCATATGCGCAACCGCGACAGCGATTTCCCGTATCGACACGACAGCTATTTTTATTACCTGACGGGCTTTACCGAACCCCACGCCTGGCTGGTGCTGACCAGCGATGGCCGCAGCACACTGTTTTGCCAGCCCAAAGACCTGGAGCGCGAGATTTGGGACGGCATCCGCCTGGGGCCTGAGGCCGCGCCCGCCACGCTGGGCGTGGATGAAGCGCACAGCGTGGCCGAGCTGGATCAGCGCCTGCCCAAACTGCTGGAAAACCGCCGCACCGTCTGGTACCCCTTTGCCACCCACACAGGGCTGGAAACACAGGTCGATGGCTGGCTGCAAAAAGTACGCGTCCGTGCGCGCTTTGGCGCGCTGGTGCCCGAGGCGCAGCGCGACGTGTGCGCGCTGCTGGACGAGATGCGTTTGGTGAAAGACACCCACGAGCTGGACCTCATGCGCCGCGCCGCGCAGATCAGCGCCGCCGCCCACGTGCGCGCCATGCAGCGCTGCGCCCGCATGCTGCGCGCGGGCGAAGACGTGCGCGAATACCACCTGGATGCCGAATTGCTGCACGAATTTCGCCAACACGGCTCTGAGTTTCCCGCCTACGGCAGCATCGTCGCCGCCGGGGCCAACGCCTGTGTGCTGCACTACCGCGCCGATGCCGCACCGGTGCGGGCGGGCGATCTGGTGCTGATCGACGCCGGGTGCGAGCTGCATGGCTATGCCGCCGACATCACCCGCACCTTTCCCGCCAATGGCCGCTTTACCGGTCCGCAGCGCGATCTGTACCAACTGGTGCTGGCCAGCCAGCAGGCGGCGATTGCGGCCACACGGCCCGGCGCGCGCTTTACCGCACCGCACGAGGCCACAGTGCGCGTGCTGGCGCAAGGCATGCTGGATTTGGGCCTGCTCGACAAAACCCAAGTGGGCAACGTGGATGACGTGATCGCCAGCCGAGCCTACTTCCGCTTTTACATGCACCGCACCGGCCACTGGCTGGGCATGGACGTGCACGACTGCGGCAGCTATGTCGAGCCGGGCGAGCTGGGCCAGGTGAGCGAGCGGCGCGACCCGCTGTCGGGCGAAACCATTCAAGACCGCCCCGCCCGCATCCTGCGCCCCGGCATGGTGCTGACCATCGAGCCGGGCATTTACCTGCGCGCCGCCGATGACGTGCCCGCCGCATTCCACAACATCGGCATTCGCATCGAAGACGATGCCGTGGTCACCGCCGATCCGCGTTTTGACGGCTGCGAGCTGATCACGCGCGGCGTTCCCGTGGAGGCGGACGCCATTGAAGCGTTGATGGCCGCATAAAGCCTGCTGCGCCACATGACCCCCGCCCTGTCCGGCCAGATACGCCACGTCTGCGTGGGAGCAGCACAGCCGCTGACAATTGCGGGACGCACAGTACTGTCGGGCATTGCCAAGCGGCAAGTCACCGGGCCAGTGGCCGTAGGCGCGCTGGGTCTGGCGGGCGACGAGCAGGTGGATTTGAGCGTGCACGGCGGCTTGCACAAAGCGGTGTACGCCTACCCTGTGGAGCACATGGCGTTTTGGCAGGCCGAGCGTGCCGCACGCGGCCTTGCACCGCCAGGTGAAGTGCTGCCTCCTGGTTTTGTGGGCGAAAACTTGGGGGTTACCGATCTTCTGGAGGGCCACGTGTGGGTGGGCGATATGCTGCATTTTCCCCACTGCGTGCTGCGCGTGACTGGCCCGCGCGAGCCGTGCTTCAAGCTGGCTGCCGTGATGGGCTTTGCCGCCGCAGGCAAGCAGATGGTGCGCCAAGCCCGTTGCGGTTTTTATCTGGCCGCAGAACAGCCCGGCACGCTGGCCGCTGGCGAGCGGTTTACCCTGCACCCTGGCCCACGCGCGCTTTCCATCGCTGACGCCATTCATGCCAAATGGGCCAAGCATCGGCACGATGAAGACTGATCGTTGAAGGCCAATACTTTGGACACCAATTTATTCAAAATCAATAGCACACTTCGCTTTATAAATAAGCACAAAAGCATGTTTTGGCTTCTAAACTTTAGATTCCTGGCGAGCTGGTCATGCCACCATGTCCGACGGCGTCGACTGCTACCATGCGCGGCATCCACAAGCTTTTCTTTTGACCAACCAGACCCATGAAAAAACCTGCCCGCAAACACCCGTCCGCCATTGTTCGCATTGCAGGCGTTGGGGTATTGACCCTGGCCGCTGCGGCAGCAGCCTGGCCCCCCGCAGCCTGGTCGCAGCCAACGCCGTCTGGCGCGGCCAATGTCGACGCTTCACGCCTGGCGCGCGTCACCGTCTACCCCGGCAGCGCCACGGTAGAGCGCACGCTGCGGCTGGCTGCTGGCGCGCGCCAGGCCACCTTTGCCTGCCTGCCGGCGGGGCTGGATGCGCAAAGCCTGCAAGTGGCCAGCGATGCAGGTATCCGCGTGGGCGACATTGCCGTACGCCAGCAAGCGCGCGAGCTGCTGGGCAAAGCCTGCGTCAGCCCGCTGGAAGATCGCATCAAAGGCATTGAAGACCAGATCGCCACGCTGCAAGCCGAGCAGGCAGGCATTGGCTACGCGCTGGGTTACCTGAACAGCTTTAGCGGCGCTGAAAAAGACAGTGCAGGCCGGGGCGGCGCAAGCACGCCCGCACAGATCAGCGCCACAGTAGAGGCGCTGCGCCAAAACGCCAAGGCCCCGCTGACGCGCGCGCACCAAATTCAGCGCGAGCGCGAAGTGCTGGAGATGGAACTCAAGCCCCTGAAAGCCGAACGCGACCGCGCCGGTGGCGCGCGCGGACACGTCAGCGTGGTGCACATCAACCTGGCCGCACCGCAAGGCGGCGAGCTGCGCCTGTCGTACCAGGTGCGCGGCCCCAGTTGGCAGCCCAGCTACCGCGCCACGCTGGACAGCGCCGCACGCAAAGTGCGGCTGGAACGCCAGGCCCAGGTGGCGCAAAACACCGGCGAGGACTGGACTGACGCGCAAATCACCCTGTCCACTGGCCAGCCCGGCGCAGCCACGCAAGGGCCGCTGCCCAGCCCGTGGCGTGTGGACATGATGTCGCCCAACAACGTGCCGGTGCTGGCAGAAGCCGCACCCATGATGGCACCTGCCCCTGCTGCGCTGGAGCGCTCGAAAGTCGCAGCCGCCGGGGCCGACGCTCCGGCTGAACCCGACATGCCCAACTTCGACGTCAGCGTGTTCGAGGGCAGCTTTGCCACCCAGTTCGTGGTGCCCCAACGCATCAGCGTGCCGTCCAACGGCCAGCGCGTCACGCTGTCGCTGGGTGAGCAGGTGCTAGGCGCCAAATTGCTGACCCGCACCACGCCCGCCAGCGACGCCAGCGTCTTTTTGGTGGCCGACATGGCCGCGCCACCCGGCGTGTGGCCGGTGGGCAGCATCAGCCTGTACCGCGATGGTGCTTACGTGGGCCATGGCCGACTGGACACCACGCTGCTGCCCCGCCAGGGCTTAAGCTTTGGCCGCGACGAGCGTGTCACGGTGCGCACCGAGCAGCCCGCGCGCACCGATGGCACGGGCGGCTTTATCGGCAGCCGCCGCGAACGCCGCGTAGGCCACATCTTCGTGGTGGAAAATCGCCACAAAGAAGCCATCACCTTGCAAGTGCTGGACGCCGCCCCGGTGCCTCAAAACGACGAGGTAAAGGTGCAGTCCAGCTACCAGCCCAAGCCCGAAACCGAAAAATGGAACGACCAGCCCGGTACCGTGCTGTGGCAGCAAGCGCTGGCCGCCGGAGCCACCCAGCGCCTGACGGCCGACCACGTCATCACTTGGCCCAAAGACGCCAGCCTGATCGACAACCGCTGACCGGCTCCCGCCCACCCCGATAAGCCCACCCCTGTGAGCCTGGCCGACATCCCGCGCGACAACGTGAGCGACGTGCAGTCCAGGCCGCTGCGGCCGGACGAAGACGCGTCGCCCGCAAGCGCTTCAACCAGTGCACAACCCACACGACTGGAGCCGCTTGGGCCGACTTCATCGCACAGCAATGCCCACCATGGCAACGGGCCTGCCGCCGCAGGCGCGGTGCGCCCCAGCGCGCGCTTCATGCGCAGCCATCCGGCGCACTGGGTGGCGCTGGGCTTTGGCAGCGGCCTGTCGCCCATCGCGCCGGGCACCGTGGGCACGCTGTGGGCCTGGCTGACGTGGGGGCTGCTCAGCCAGTGGCTGAACGCGGCGCAACTGGGCGGGCTGCTGGCCGTATCGCTGCCCATCGCCTGGTGGGCCAGCACCGTCACCGCGCGCCACCTGCGCACGGCCGACCCCAGCGCCATCGTGGTGGATGAGATCGTCGCCTTCTGGGCCGTGCTGTGGTTGGTGCTGCCCGCCGGGTGGTGGGCGCAGTGCGTGGCGTTTGCGCTGTTCCGGTTTTTTGACGCCGCCAAACCCGGCCCCGTGGGCTGGGCCGACCGCTGGCTGCACGGCGCACGCGGCTGGCGCGGCGGCTTCGGCATCGTGCTGGACGACGTGGTAGCCGCTTTCTGCACACTGCTGGTCATGGCACTGTGGCGTACATGGTGAACATGCATGCGACAACAAAGTGAGCTTTTGACGCAGTTTGCACGGGCGCAAACAACCGATTTGACTCAGAAAGTCGCAACCCGCTTGACCGCGCTGCACTGGCAAATGGCCACGGCTGAAAGCTGCACCGGCGGGCTGATTGCCGTCGCCTGCACGGATCTGGCGGGGTCGTCCGTGTGGTTCGAGCGCGGCCTGGTCACCTACAGCAACGCCGCCAAATCTGAACTGCTGGGCGTGCTGCCCGAGCTGATTGCCACCCACGGCGCAGTCAGTGAGCCGGTGGCACGCGCTATGGCATATGGCGCAGTGCAGCGATCGCACGCAACATGCAGCCTGGCCGTGACGGGCGTGGCCGGGCCTGCCGGTGGCAGTGCTGATAAACCGGTGGGCACCGTGTGGTTCGGCTGGTGTGTGGGCGATGCCATTACCAGCCAAGTGCAGCGCTTTGAAGGCGACCGCGCCGCCGTGCGTGCCCAGACGGTGGCGCATGCCCTGGCAGGGTTGCTGGTGCGACTGGGCTAAGAGCGTGTTCAAAGTCTCAGCGTGAGGGGTGTGGGATGCGGATCGGGATGGGCTGCAAGGCGCAAACCGCAGCGATACCTGGCGGTATCGCGAGGATTTGCAACGCAGCAGACCGCCCGG
>NZ_JBKEEE010000098.1:0-13602 GCF_047975795.1 Ottowia sp.
GGCCAGCAGGATGCCGTCGGTCATGAGCTTGACGGAGGCGTTTTTGGACAGCCGGTCATTGAAGCGCACCTTGTAGCCCACCACCTCGCCCAGCGGCGTTTTCAGCTCCTCGGCAATGCGCTTGGCCACGCTGGTGGCGGCCAGCCGACGCGGCTGGGTGTGGCCGATCAGGCGGCCTCGGTGGCCCTCGGGGGCGTTCAGCCTGCCGCGACCCATGGCCAGCGCCATCTTGGGCAGCTGGGTGGTCTTGCCCGAGCCAGTTTCGCCACAGACGATGAGCACCTGGTGCGCCGCCAACGCCGCCATGATCTCGTCCTTGCGCGCCGACACCGGCAGGTGCTCAGGAAACTCCAGATACAAGGTCGAACGTGCAGTTGAAGGCGAAGACAAAGGCAAATCAGACATGGGCAGCGGCATTATCCCAGCGCAGCCAGTAGCGGGCTTGGCACCATAAACGGTTGCCCAGCCTGTGCGCCTGATGCTACCGGCTCGTGATCCAGTTCACGCCCGCCTAACGAATACCTAACGATTAATCCACGAAAGACCAGACACGCATCTCCCCCGGGCATACAGGCTTACAAAGGCTGAGGCCATAATCAGTCCGCTCAGGGAAGAAATGCATGCAATCTGTTCGATTCCGTCCTGTGCGATCACCCTTGTGCATGGCCTGCCTTTGGTTGGCTGCGGGGGTTGCACATGCTCAAAGCACACCGCCTGCCGTACCGCCAAGCGTCAGCGGGTGCCCGGCCTTGCCTGCGACTTTGACAGCGCTTGCCCCCTACAGTACCGCCCAGCACGACGCGCAATTGCAGCGCTGGCGCGATGGCAGCCTGCCCATTGAATCCTTGCTGGCCATGCTGGTGCAATGGCGCGGCCAGCAGCCCGCACACACCCCAGCCCCCCGATTGAATGCCGATTTGATTGAAATCGGCGTACGCACCGGGGCTTTTGATTGCGCCTTGTCTTACCTACAAGCGACCGACGTGGCCGGGCTGCCCGACTATGCGCTGCCCCCTTTGATCCGCGCCGCCCGCGGCACCCGCCGCACCGACTTGCAAGGCGCTGCGGTGCGCACCTGGAAGCAGCGCCAACCCGCTGCCTGGGAGCCTGCCATGCGCGAGGCGCAATGGCTGATTGACGCTGTAGACACCCAGGCCGCACGCATCGCACTGAACGCACTGGCCCAGCGCCCCGACGCCAGCAGCCGCGCGCACCGCATCGAAGTGCTGGAACTGGAAGGCGCGCTGGCCGAAGCCCAGGGCGAGCCTTTGCTGGCGCTGCTGCGCTATCGCGAACTGCTCGCGCTGGAGCCTGACCATGCCTACGCGCGGCAGTTTGAAATTGACACGCTGGCCAGACAGCGCGGTGCCACCCTGGCACTGAACCAGGCCCAGGCTTGGCACCTCAAAGATTCGGCCCAGGTGTCTGCACTGGCGTTGGCACGTTTGAAGGCCGACACCTTGGCTTACCGCTACCGCGACGCACTCGCACAGCGCGATAACGAAGCAGGCATCGAACGCTTTGCCGCCCTGGACAGCGTGATTGCCAACGACGACCAGATGTTGCAGCAACTGACGCAGCAACTGGCCCAGGCACCCGCCAGCGACACAGCCGCATGGCAGAGCCTGATCGCCAACGTGCGCGCCGACACCCTGGCGGCCTTGAGCGCCCGCGGCCACCACGACCAAGTGCTGCGCCGCTACGAAGCCTGGCGCGCCGATCTGCCGCCCCTGCCCGACCACGGCCTGGCGGCAGCGGCCGGGGCCTACACCTGGGTCAGACGCTCGGACCTGGCCATTCCACTGTACGAGCAGGTCATCAAAAACAGCGGCGATGATTCGCTGAACGACAACTCGCTCAGTCTGGTCTACGCCTACGTCGACACCGCCCGGTTTGACGATGCCGAGGCGCTGTTGCGCCGCATGGCCGAAGACACGCCGCCGTATGTGCGGCGCGCCGCACGCCGTGGTCAGCCGAACGAAGACTTTGAGGGTTTGCAAACCCTGCGCGCCAACATCGATCTGGCCATGGACCAATACCCGGCCGGCGAGCGCCAGTTCAACCAACTGGCCGACAACGCCCCCTTGAATTCCGAATTTCAACTGGGGCAGGCGCGCACCAGCCAACTGCGCGAACGTCCCCATGCCGCGCTGGTCATGATGGAGCGCATTCGCACCGACCACCCCGAATCCACCAACGTCCAGCTCGCCTATGCCGACATGCTGCTGGACCATGCTGAATTTGCCGCCGCGCGTGAGCAGCTCGAAAGCCTGGAAAAGCTGTATCCGGAAAATGGCCGTGTGCGCCGTCTGCGCGAACGCTACGACCTGCGCGTGGCAGCCCGGCTGGAAGTGCGCGGCGGTGCCGACAAAGACGGCGGCACCCTGGCCAACCGCGAGCGCGGGCTGGAAATGCGGCTGTACTCGCCCATCATTGGCGACAACTACCGCCTGTTCGCTCGTCACGTGCGCCAGCACGCCACCCTGGACGCCACCAAGCCCAGCATGTTCCGCAGCGGCGTGGGTGTGCTGTACGAACGCGGTCCTTACTGGGTGCAAGGCGAGGCTCACCGTGAAAGCCTGCGCCACCACTCGGGTCTTGAGATCAGCGCTGCATGGCGCATCAGCGACCCGTGGCGTCTGCGCGCTCACTTGGACACCTTCAGCCTGGACACGCCCTGGCGCGCCCGGGTACAGGGCGTGCGCATGTCAGCGGCCGACATGGGCGTCAGCTGGATTCCAAACGAAGCGCGGCGACTGGATTTGAACCTGAGCCACGGCCGCTTTACTGATGGCAACCGTCGCAACGATGTAACAGGGGTGTGGCATGAGCGCTGGTTCATCCGCCCTGCGTGGCAGTTGGCCACCACCACGGAGCTGTCAACCGGACACAACGAGCGGCAGAGCGTGAGTTACTTCAGCCCCCGCACCTACCACAGCGAACAACTGTGGGCACGTGCCCAGTGGCTGAGCTGGAAGCTCGACCAACGTCGCCTGGTGCAGGTGCTGGAAGCCGGGGGCGGCTCGTACTGGCAAGAAGGCTATGGTGCCCACCCGCTGTACGGAGTGCGCTACAGCCACGAATGGGAACTGGGCCGTGGCATCTCGCTTTTTTACGGCCTGAGCTGGATTCGCCGCCCCTATGACGGTGTGGGCGAGATCAAGCGCGCCGTGTTTTTTGGCCTGTCGGCTCCTTTGCTATGACACACGCATTCTGGCCACGCTCCACACAGCGGTTTTTCTCTCGACACTGGATAGCCGCGCTGCTGCTGAGCTTGGCCGCATGTTGCACGCTGCCCGTGCATGCGCAACCTTTGCCAACGCCTGATCCTGATGACGGCGCGACATTTCGGGTGTTGGCATTTCATGACGTGCGCTACGGTGTGCTCAACTCCTTTGAAACCGACCCCGAAGAATCAGCGGTCGATGCCAGCGTGCTGGCCGGTTTGTTCGACTGGCTGCGCCGCAACGACTACCACCCCATCAGCCTGCAGCAAGTGGTGGATGCGCGCGAAGGCCGCAAAGCCTTGCCCCCCCGCGCGGTGCTGCTGACCTTTGACGATGGCTACGTCAGTTTTTACACACGAATTTTTCCCCTGCTCAAAGCCTACAACTACCCGGCCGTGATGAACCTCGTCACTTCCTGGCTGGAAGTCCGGGCAAACGGCCATGTGGACTATGGCAACAGTCTGAAGCCGCGCTCTGACTTCCTCAGCTGGGCGCAGGCGCGTGAGATGGTCCAGTCCGGCCTGATCGAATTGGCCAGCCACTCGCACGACATGCACCACGGCGTGCCCAGCAACCCCTTGGGGTCGGTGCAACCTGCGGCCACCACACACCAGTGGAACAAAACCACAGCGCAGTACGAAACCGATGCCGAATACTCAGCCCGCATCGAAACCGACTTGCGGCAAAGCAAAGCCACCATCGAAGCGCGCACAGGCCAGCCCGTGCGCGCCATTGCCTGGCCGTATGGCGCTTACAACGACATCGCCGCAGCCGCCGCACAACGGGTAGGTTTAACGGTCGGCTTCAGTCTGGTTGACGGCCCAGCCAATACCAAAGAACGCTTGGACCGTATCCCACGCGGCTATGCCTCTTACCAACTGGCCGTGAACGATTACGAACGGCTGCTGCGCACGCCGCATACCTCAGTCAAAAGCAGGGGTACAAGGCGCGTCGTGCATGTCGATCTGGACTATGTCTACGACACCGATCCGGCGCAGATCGAACGCAACCTGTCGGCCCTGATCGATCGCATCCATGCCATCGGCCCCAGCACGGTTTACCTGCAAGCCTTTGCCGACCCCGATGGCGATGGCGTGGCGCAGGCGCTGTATTTCCCCAACCGCCATTTGCCCGTGCGCGCCGACTTGTTTGACCGTGTGGCCTGGCAATTGCGCACCCGCACGGGCGTGCAGGTGTTTGCCTGGATGCCGGTGATGGCCTTTGGGTTGGCCTACACGCACCCGCTGAAAGATGTCACGGTTCAAATGCACGGCACGTCTGCCGCCGATGCCGCACCGCGCTACCACAGGCTGAGTCCATTTGATGCGCGCACACGACAGTTGATCAGTGACATCTATGACGATCTGGGACGCTACACGGCATTTGCTGGCGTGCTGTTCCATGACGACGCCATGCTGGGCGATGACGAAGACGCCAGCGCTGCGGCACTGAAAACCTACGCCCAATGGGGCTTGCCCGCCAGCATCGACACCATCCGCGCCGACCCCGCCTTGCGCGCCCGCTGGGCCACGGCCAAGTCTGACGCGCTGACCGCTTTCACGCTGGAGCTGGCCGATGTTCTGCGCCGCTGGCAACCCGATTTGCTGACGGCGCGCAACTTCTATGCGCGCCCGGTCATAGAGCCTGCCGCCACCGAATGGTTTGCGCAAAACTTTGCGCGCGACATCCAGCGCTACGACTACAGCGCCATCATGGCCATGCCCGCCATGGAAGAAGCCCGCAACGCCGACGCCTGGCTTGGCCGCTTGGCCAAAGCCGCCTTGAGCCAGCCTGGTGCCGCCAATCACACCGTGTTCGAGTTGCAAGCCCGTGACTGGCGCACCGGCCAGCCCATCGCAGACGACGTGCTGCAACGCCAGGCCCGTTTGCTGCGTGAGCTGGGGGTGCGGCACCTGGGCTATTACCCCGACGATTTCTCCCACAACCAGCCTGATCTGTCGGTGGCGCGCCGCCACTTTTCTGTGCGCCGCACATTGCCCAATGCCCTGCGTCAGGCGCTGACCCCAAACACTTCGTCGAAGTCAGGCACTCCGGCTGCTGCCCGTGCATCTGAGGCCGTCCAGTGACCTGGTCGTTGAGCCATCTTGGATTGCACGAGGTTCTCGTCAACTTCGTGTTCTTCTATCCATTGCTGATGGCTTACGTCTGGATGATTGGCGGCGTGGTGCATGTGCTGCGCCTGGAGCGAAGGCGCTCGCACCCGCCTGATCCGCTGAAGCTGCTGCCCTATCGCCCCATGGTGACCGTGATCGTGCCTTGCTACAACGAATCAGGCCAGATCCGCGAAGTGATTGCGCAACTGATGCGCTCACGCTATCCACGCTTTGAAGTTATCACCGTCAACGATGGCAGCACCGACGACACCGCCCTGGTGCTGGACGCTTTGACACAGTCTTACCCTGGCAAGTTGCGCGTGATCCACAACGCCACCAACCAGGGCAAAGCCGTGGGTCTGAACACCGCCGCCTTGCTGGCGCGCGGTGAATTCATCTTTGGCATTGACGGCGACGCGCTGATCGACGAAGACGCCATTGCCTGGCTGCTGATGCCCATGCTGGCCAACCCGCGTGTAGGTGCCGTAACCGGCAACCCTCGCATCCGCAACCGCACCACGTTGCTGGGGCGCATGCAGGTGGGTGAATTCTCGGCCACGATTGGCCTGATCAAACGCACCCAGCAATTGTGGGGCCGTTTGTTCACGGTGTCTGGGGTGGTGGTGATGTTCCGCCGCCGCGCACTGCTGAACGTCGGGTTTTGGTCTACCGACATCTTGACCGAAGACATCGACATCAGCTGGCGTTTGCAACTGGCAGGCTGGCTGGTGCGCTTTCAGCCTGCCGCGCTGTCGTGGATTTTGATGCCCGAGACCGTGCGCGGCCTTTGGAAGCAGCGTCTGCGCTGGTCCATGGGCGGCGTGCAAGCCATCATTCGATACCGGCGCATCTGGTTAAACACCAGGCTCTGGAAGATGTGGCCGGTGTATGCCGAATACCTGCTCAGCGTGATCTGGTCCTACGTCATGTTGTTCGTCTTGACGGTGGCCGCCATCATCTGGATCGCGCCTATAGAGATGCCCACCGAATGGCGCAGCAGCTTGCTGCCGGGCTGGCGCGGCCTGCTACTGGCCGCCACCTGCCTGATCCAGATCGGCATCGGCATGTGGATTGACCGCTACTACGACCGCGACCTGATGCGCTACTTGGTCTGGACGCTGTGGTACCCGATCGCCTTTTGGACCATCAACATGTGCACCGCCGTGATTGCCGTGCCCAAGGCATTGTTGTGGCGCTCAGGCAAGCGCGCCACCTGGACCAGTCCTGACCGGGGTATAGGGACGCAGCCATGAACACTTCAAACGAAGAAGAACGGCCCAGCCTGCAGACAGAGCGGCAAGCGCGCCTGCAACGCGAACGCCAGCGCTTACAGGCCAAGCGCAACCGGATGCCTATCATCGACGTCACGCGCGACCCACTGGAAAAACTCTCAGGCCGCTGGCAACAGCGCGCCCTGCCCTATTTTTTGTGGTTTCGGTTTGGACGCCCCGTTCTGTTGTGTGCTGCGTGGGCCGCAGCCTTGGTTTACGCATGGAAGAACCTGCAAATCTTCAGCGAAGACCCCACAGCACTGTCCGAACTTGGCCTGTATGGCGTGATCGTGCTTATCGTGATGTTGCTCGTGATCGCTTACGCTCAGGCTCGCGGTAAAGCGCCGCCCCGCAAATTTCGGCCACCAGAGACCACCTCGGTGCGCGAAGTCGCCGATTTTGCTGAACTGCCGACCCGGTACCTGTCCGCCTGGCAGGATTTACCGCTGGTGACCGTGGAGCACGATGCGCAAGGCCGTGTGCGGGATGCCCACACCGTCAGCCCAGGGCAGACGCGCCCGGCACCCCTTGAGATACCCACATCGCCCGACATTGAATCCGCTGTGGCAGATTCGCGCTCCCTCAAACGCAAGCCACGCAGCCCAACATAAAGGTCGCCCGAGCCGATCACACCGCCTTGCTGACAACACTCTTGGCACAATCGGGCATGCACCCCACGTTTGGTGGTGCATCCACGTTCTTTGCGAGGTCTGGCCATGCCTTCATCAAATTCAACCGCACCGGCTCCTGTGCCGCAGGCGCTGACCGTCCACAGTCAATCCAGAACGCTTGAACTCGGCTACGCCGACGGCACCGTGCTGCGCATTCCATTCGAGCTGATGCGTGTGTATTCGCCTTCGGCAGAAGTCCAGGGCCACGGGCCAGGGCAAGAGGTGCTGCAAACCGGCAAGCGCGATGTAGACATCACCGCACTGGCCCAGGTGGGGCACTATGCGGTGCAGCCCACCTTTTCTGACGGGCACGACTCCGGTATTTATTCCTGGGATTACCTGCATTTTCTGGGCACGCAAATCGATGCGCTCTGGGCTGAATACAACACGCGCCTGATGGCCGCAGGCGTTGACCGTGACAGCCCCATGCCCATCCGCAGCGGCGGCAGTTGCGGACACCATTGACAACTGGTTGCAGGCGCGCCGTAGCGCACCATCATGCGCTTTGGCACACTCTGCAACCATCCAACCACCTCGTTCACACCCATCGACAGCGCCATGGCCACTACCCATTTCGGATTCGAAAACGTCGACGAAACAGACAAGGCGCGCCGCGTGCGCGGCGTATTTGACTCCGTTGCCCCAAAATACGATTTGATGAACGACCTGATGTCGGGCGGCCTGCACCGGGTTTGGAAGGCGTACACCGTCATGGTGGCCAACGTGCAGGAAGGCCAGCGCGTGCTGGACATTGCGGGCGGCACGGGCGATCTAGCCCTGGCTTTTGCGCGCAAAGCAGGCCGCAGCGGGCAAGTGGTGCATACCGACATCAACGAAGCCATGTTGTGCACTGGGCGTGACCGGCTGCTGGATGCTGGAGTCAGCCTGGCCACCACCGTGTGCGATGCCGAACGCCTGCCCTTCAAAGATGCCCATTTCGATCTGGTCAGCGTTGCCTTTGGCCTGCGCAACATGACGCACAAAGACGCGGCCCTGAAGGAAATGGCCCGCGTGCTCAAGCCCCAGGGCAAGCTGCTGGTGCTGGAGTTTTCGCAAGTAGCGCAGCCCTTGCGCAAAGCCTATGACCTGTATTCATTCAAGGTGCTGCCTCAACTGGGCCGCCTGGTGGCCGGTGATGCAGAAAGTTACCGCTATCTGGCCGAATCCATTCGCATGCACCCCAATCAAGAGGAACTCAAAGCCTTGATGAAGCTCAATGGCTTTGGCCATGTCGATTTCCACAACATGACGGGCGGCGTGGTGGCCCTGCACGTCGGCATCAAATGTGATTGATGGGATGCGCTTGATCTGATCTGATTTGATATTGAAACCAACCTGGAGACACCCTTTCATGCACTCACGAAGCTTCATGTCGCAACTTTTCACCGTGCTGTGCGCCGTGGTGCTGGCATGCACCTTTGCGTTCGATGTCGAAGCGCGCCGCATGGGTGGCGGCAAGTCGATGGGGCGCCAGTCCAGCAATGTCACGCAGCGTGAGTCTGCACCACCCACTGCACCTGGGCAGTCCACCGCCAACACCCGCTCTGCCGTTGGCGGGTCTGCGGCAGCCACCGCCGCACGCAAGCCCTGGGGGGCCATGCTGGGCGGTCTGGCAGCCGGGCTGGGGCTGGCCTGGCTGGCCAATGCACTGGGCTTTGGCCCGGCATTTGCCAACTTTCTGTTGCTGGCCTTGCTGGCCGTTGTGGTCATGACGGTGGTGGGCATGGTGCGCCGCGCACGCACACCGTCGCCTGGCCATCTGGCGTACCAGGGCGCAGACCCGGCCCACCGCATGGCATCGCGCCCCTACAACCCCAGCCACATCGGCAACGACGCCTCGGCGCGCCCCTGGGAAGATCAGGCCATGGCGTTTGACGCCAATAGCAGCGCACCAGGCCGCACACCAGGCGGCAGCTCCATGATTGGCTCGGCCCTGCGGGGTGCGCAGGGCTGGGGCATCCCGGCTGATTTTGATATCGTCGGCTTCACCGAAGCGGCCAAGCGCAACTTCACCACGCTGCAAAACGCCTGGGATCACGCCGACATTCCCGCCCTGCGCGCCATGATGACCGACGGCATGCTGCAAGAAATACAGGCCCAACTGGCTGAGCGCGAACGCTCGGCAGCGGGCCTCGTCAACAAAACCGAAGTACTGTCGCTGGACGCCAAGCTGTTGGGCATTGAGGAGTTGACCGATGTTTACATGGCCAGCGTCGAATTCAGCGGCGTGATTCGCGAAGACGCTTCCGCTGGCCCCAACCCGTTCCGCGAAGTCTGGAACATGACCAAGCCGCGCACCGGCCCCGGCGGCTGGCTGGTCGCTGGCGTCCAGGCTTTGCAGTAAACCACCCAACAGGCAGCATTGACCAGCGGGTGCCGTGGCCGGGGTTTGCCCAGCCGAGGGTGTCCCCACCTTCGGGAAAAGGCACGCCAGCGCACGGGGGCGGTCAATGCTTGGGGATCGTCAATAATCGGGGCTATGGCAACTCCCACCCCTTTTTCATTGCTGGCTGACGCCTTGGGCAAAGCGGCCAGCCACTTCAAGGCCCCCCACTGGATAGTGCACGAGGCCCAGCACCGGCTGGTGCTGGTGCTCAACCATGTCCTGATGCAAGAGCCTGAAGCACAGGCCCGGCTGGCCCGGCAAAAAGGGCAGGTAGTGCGCCTGCAATGGCGCGATTTTCAAATGCAACTGGCCGCCACCCCCGCCGGGCTGTGCGAACTGGCCCCTCAAGCCACGCCCGATTTGTTGCTCACCGTGGCTGAAGCCTCTCCGTTGGGGCTGGCCCGTCAAGCCATGCTGGGCGACAAGCCCGAGGTGCGCATCGAAGGCGATGTGCAACTGGCCGCCGACATCAACTGGCTGGTCGATCACGTGCGCTGGGATGCCGAAGAAGATTTGGCGCGCCTGATCGGTGATGCCCCCGCGCACGCCTTGGCGCAAACGCTGCAACGCGCTGCCCAGGGTTTACGCGGCTTTGTGGCCCAGTTTCTCCGCCAGGACCAGGCCCAGCGCTGAGACGTTTTTCGTGAGCCGCTTTCGATGAGACGCTTTTCATGAGACGTTTTCTGCGCGCCATCTATATCTGGTGGGTGGCCATGCGCTATGGCCTGGATGAGCTGGTGCTCACCGGCATCCAGGAGCGCAAGCTGCTCTGGCTGGCACGCATCGCCTCCGTGGGACGCGATTTGTCTGCGCCACGCGGCCAGCGCCTGCGCGAGGCACTGCAACGCCTCGGGCCTATATTTGTCAAATTTGGGCAAGTGCTGTCTACCCGGCGCGATTTGCTGCCGCCCGACGTGGCCGACGAGCTGGCCAAGCTGCAAGACCGGGTGCCGCCGTTTGCTGCCGATGTAGCGGTCAACATCATAGAAAAAGCCTTTCGCAAGCCGGTGGGCGAGCTGTTCATCAGCTTTGACCGTGAACCCGTCGCCAGCGCCTCCATCGCCCAGGTGCACTTTGCCACATTGAAGGACGAAGCGGGCCATGAACGCGAGGTGGCCGTCAAGGTGCTGCGCCCTGGCATGCTCAAGGTGATTAACCAGGACTTGGAGTTGATTCACATGGTGGCTGGCTGGGTAGAGCGTCTGTCGGCCGACGGCAAACGGCTCAAGCCCCGGCAAGTGGTGGCCGAGTTCGACAAATACCTGCACGACGAGCTGGATCTGGTGCGCGAAGCCGCCAGCGCCGCCCAGTTGCGGCGCAACATGACCGGACTGGATTTGGTGATGATCCCGGAGATGTTCTGGGACTGGATTCGCCCCGACGTGCTGGTGATGGAGCGCATGAAGGGCATCCCCATCGGCCAGGTGACTCGCCTGCGCGAAGCCGGGATCGATTTGAAGCAACTGGCGCGCGATGGCGTCACCATCTTTTTCACCCAGGTGTTTCGTGACGGTTTTTTTCATGCCGACATGCACCCCGGCAACATCATGGTCAGTGTGGAGCCGGACACCTTTGGCCGCTACGTGTCGCTCGACTTCGGCATCGTCGGCACGCTCACCCAGATCGACAAGGAATACCTGGCGCAAAACTTCACCGCCTTTTTCCGCCGCGACTACAAACGCGTGGCCGAATTGCACGTCGAAAGCGGCTGGGTGCCCGCCCACACCCGCGTGGACGAGCTGGAAGCGGCCATCCGCAGCGTGTGCGAGCCGTACTTTGACCGCCCCTTGTCGCAAATATCGCTCGGCATGGTGCTGATGCGGCTGTTTCAGACCTCGCGCCGCTTTCAGGTCGAAATTCAGCCGCAACTGGTGCTGCTGCAAAAAACCCTGCTCAACGTCGAAGGACTGGGCCGCCAGCTTGATCCCGACCTGGACTTATGGGCCACCGCCAAGCCTTTTCTTGAGCAATGGATGCTGGAGCAAGTCGGCCCCAAACGCTTTTGGAAAGAGCTGAAAAACCAGGCCCCCTACTACGCCAAAATGCTGCCCGATCTGCCGCGCCTGCTGCATGATTATTTGCAGCAAAACCAGACGCAGCACGTCCAACAGCAACTGCTGGACATCATCCGCGAACAGCGGCGCACCAACCGACTACTGACCAGCTTGCTGTATGCAGGCGCAGGCTTTTTGCTAGGCCTGGTGGCGATGCAGATCTACGTCTGGTTCCGCATTAATTTCTTTTAGCTTTTTTCTGGTCATACATACGGGCATGAACTGGACGCTTTTTATCTTCGTGATCGCCTATTTGCTGGGCACCCTGATGATCGGCGTGTGGGCGGGCAGGCACATCAAAACCACGTCCGACTTTGCGCTGGCCGGGCGCAACCTGCCGCTGGTGATGATCATCACCACCACCTTCGCCACCTGGTTCGGGGCCGAAACCGTGATGGGCATCCCCGCCAACTTCGTCCAGGGCGGTTTGCATGAAATCGTCGAAGACCCCTTTGGCGCGGGCATGTGCCTGATTCTGGTAGGCGCGTTTTTCGCCGCCCGGCTGTACCGCATGAACCTGCTGACCATTGGCGACTTTTACCGCCAGCGCTTTGGCAAGGGCGTGGAGGTGTTTTGCTCGGTCGCCATCATCCTGAGCTATCTGGGCTGGGTGGCTGCGCAAATCACCGCACTAGGCCTGGTGTTCAACGTGCTGTCGGGCGGCGAAATATCCAAAACCCTGGGCATGCTGATCGGCATCGTGGCGGTGCTGGTGTACGTGGTGGTGGGCGGCTTTCTGGCCGTGGCGTGGACTGATTTCATCCAGATGATCGTGCTGGTGATTGGCTTGAGCATCATCGCGGTGTTCGCCGCCGATCTGGCCGGTGGGGCCGATCAGGTCATGGCTTTTGCCACCAGCAAAGACATGTTTCACTTCTGGCCCGCGCCCACTTTCAAGGACATCGCGTTTTTCATTGCCGCGGGCATCACCATGATGCTGGGCAGCATTCCGCAGCAAGATGTGTTTCAGCGCGTGATGTCGGCCAAAGACGCACGCACCGCGCAAACCGGGGCCATGATCGGCGGTACCGCCTACATCCTGTTTGCGTTTGTGCCCATGTTCATCGTCACCGCCGCCGTGGTGGTGATGGGCGACACCGCCCTGCAACTGGCCGCCAATGACTATCAAAAGGTGCTGCCCACTTTCATCATGGGGCACATGCCCATGGTCATGCAGATTCTGTTTTTCGGCGCCCTGCTCTCGGCCATCAAAAGCACGTCTTCGGCCACCTTGCTGGCCCCATCGACCAGCTTTGTTGAAAACATTTTGAAAAACCTCTACCCAGCCATGTCCGACCGGCAATTGCTGGTCGCCATGCGGGTCACCATCTTCGTGTTTGCCATCAGCGTACTGCTGTATGCCGTTTACATGAAAGGCACGTCGATTTACGAGCTGGTCTCTGGCGCTTACCAGGTCACCCTGGTGGGGGCCTTCACCCCGCTGGTGATGGGGCTGTACTGGTCCAAAGCCACCACACAGGGCGCTGTGTTGTCGATTTTTCTGGGGGTGGTGACCTGGCTGCTGTTCCATGAACAGATCAGCACCTGGGGCGAAGTGTTTCCAAGCCAACTGGCCGGACTGGGCATGGCGTTTGTAGGCATGGCAGCTGGTTCGCTGCTGCCGCAGTGGCTGCCCAATCACCATTCGCACACGCACCATTTACCGCCCAAGGCCGAGCAGCCTTGAAGCCACACCCTGCAACCGGCCTGGGCAAATTCGTCTGGGGTTTATGGTCTGGAATTTACAGTTTGGGACTTAGAGCGTGTTCAAAGTCTGAGCGTGAGGGGTGTGGGATGCGGATCGGGATGGGCTGCAAGGCGCAAACCGCAGCGATACCTGGCGGTATCGCGAGGATTTGCAACGCAGCAGACCGCCCGA
>NZ_JBKEEE010000012.1:0-19000 GCF_047975795.1 Ottowia sp.
TCTGGTTGGCCTCAGTCAACCAATCCAGCATGGCAGCTCGATCGGTGTACCACTGGTCGGTGTAGGTGTACACATAACTGGTGTCACCATACAGGCGGGCATTCATGTCGGTCTGCCAGGCTGTGGACAAATCGCTGTGCGCAGATTTCAGTGCTGCCAATGCGCTGGCACCTGTGGTGCTGATGACCACCGGGCTGAGATTTTGCAGCGCCAAAAAAACACCAAAGTCGGTCTTGGCGTAAGTCTCCAGGTTGGAATACCCTGACGCTGCCGTCACCGTTGCAGTGCCTGCCAGCGCTGTAAATGCAGGGTTGTTGGTTAATTTCTCCAATACCGCATGCAAGGCGTTGCGCCCGGTATAGCCGTCCTTGGTGTCCCTCTCATACCAGGTGTTGCCGCGCGTATCGCCCTTGAGTTCGGTGGCACCAGCATTGAACATGCGTGCCAGCGCATTGACGATGTTATCCAGTGCGTCGCCTTCGGCGGTGCCTTGGGTGGGCAACAGAACGCTGCTGCCACCTGTGGTGTTTGTGGCGGCCTGCATGATGGGCACAAACTTTTCGGTGTCAAAGCTCGAATCCAGCTGCGCCAGCACGTTTTGCACGCTCAGTGAATCCACCATCAGCACCAGGCTGTGGGTGTCACCAAAATCGTTGCGGTCAAAATTGTTGACCAGCAACTTGAAGTCAAACCCCGAAGTGATCGAGGCCCACCCAACTTGGCTTGCGTAATTGCCGCGTATCAGCGGCTGGTCTTCCACAATCACCGCCTGCGGCGTGCCGTAGTGCAGTTGTGAATTGGCCACGGCCGACGGGTAGTTGCTGGCGTAGATGTCGTAAAACCCGGCAATCGGCCCCATCGTGTTGCGTTCGTCAAACAGCGTGTTGTCCAGTCCTGTCTCGTCCCAAGGAATGCCGACCACCGGATAAGCCTCGGTCTGTCTGCTGGCCAGCACCACACCCAACTGGTAGTCCAGCCCCACGGCCGCAATGTGCTCGGTGCCTACCGCCAGCGGCGCCTCAACACCGGCGCTCACTGTAAGGCCAGCCACGCGCACCACCTCTTCAGCAACGATTTCAGCGCGCTTCAGGGCTGAATTCAACAACGTGTAGTCCGCCCGCAAGAGGTCGCGATACGCATCGGTATACAAAGGTGAGTCGGCAGTATTGAGAATCGCCTTTCTAACCTGTTCCAAGGCCGCTTCCAGCGCGGCCTCATTGGGTGAGGCACCCAAAGCCGTTTTAATTCTTTGATACAAATCCCGCACTTCGATGGTCACAAAAGAACTGTCCGCACCCCCATTGCGCACACTGGTAAACACATTCAGCACATCTTGCAGGCTCGCGCCATCCTTGAGCTTGCCCACACCCGCACCGCTGAAGGTATAGGTCTGCCCAATCAGCGGCGCGCCCATGGCGGTCAGGTCGTTTTGGTGCAGCAAATTGAACGCCGTAGCCAGGTGCCCGCCCAGGCTGTAGCCGGTGACGTTGATGGAAGCCGCCGGATCAAGCGTGCCGCTGGCCTTCAGCTCGCCAAACCACTCTTCCATATCCGCAATTTGCCCAAAAGCCCAGCCTTTGTCTGAAATCTCCAGGTTGTTGGTGGCCTGGTTGTCGCGTGCGGCGTCGTCCACAAACTCCGTACTCCGAAAACTCAGCACCAGCTCGCCCGCCACAATGCCACGC
Source organism: Ottowia sp. (assembly GCF_047975795.1). GTDB lineage: Bacteria > Pseudomonadota > Gammaproteobacteria > Burkholderiales > Burkholderiaceae_C > Ottowia. Next base: position 1,686 of record NZ_JBKEEE010000012.1, read on the forward strand.
GCTTCATCGGTGACTTTGGCCTTGAACAAGGTGCCCGAAAACCCCGTGACGGTGTTGCTGGTGTGTTCGAGCACTTCCCAGCTTTGGGCGAACCACGCTGCGTCGGTGGGGGTGAAGCGGCTGGTGCGGTCGTTGCCGCGCCCAAGCATCAATTGATCAATGTTTGTAAATAAACCTATCTCACCCGGCTCTGACCTCTTCATCTCATAAAATGCCTCTGCTGCAATTTGCAGATGGGCGTATTTCAAATAGTTGGTAATTATATTGGCCATTTCATTCTCCCTGTTTAGGTTTCAATACTTGATCTACGAAAAAACGTATTTGAGCCGCATCAGAACCCACTTTTCGTGGGCACGTGATCGCAAATCCCCATGGTGTTCGTTGGTTTCGATTACCCAGACCAGGCTCGAATGAGTACCAGGTCTTCTTTGCCATTATCTCATTGGTCTGCGTGTCGGTGATGGTCACGGTAACTCCTGCAACCCATTGAGCGCGATCGGCAGGATCAATGATGGGTTGGTACATCACGGCGTAGCGCGCAGGATTTGCGGGAGAGGTTTCATGTGAAAGATCGAAGTAATTTTCATCAATAAATCTACTCCGATATATTTTTCCATTAGGCTGTCGAATATCAACAAACGAGTAGCCTCGAATCTTAATATAGCCATGATCATTCTTTGGTCTTTGATTTATTTGGCCACGCCTTTTTGGATCATCTTGACGCTCCCAATATAAGAAGTATCGAATATACCAATCACCCCCTTTTTCATCAGGAAGTCCGGCCCCAGACCAATTCTGGTCATATAATTCGCTGAGATCGATTTCTGGTCGCACATTCAAAAGCAACACCCCTTCGACGTTATCGACGGTTTTGTAAATCTTCTCACCTGCGGTTTTGCAGCGCTCGTCAAACACGGCTTTGGCCGCGTAGTAGCGTTTTTGGTGTTGCCAGTTGCGATACACGGTGGGCAGCATGGGGCCAAAGAACACGGCCAGCACCAGCAACGAGCGGATGCCTTTGCCCTTCCAGCCCTGGCCACTCCATATGGCCCAGGCCAGTGCGGCAAAAAACACGATGCGAAAGAGCCAACCCACGCCCCGCAGCAAGTCGGCACCAATGCCCAACTCAAGCATGGGCAGGCGCGCTTAAAAAGCGAGGGTGTTTTTGAGGTCTAGCGCTTACGTGATCAGCGACTGCCGCTCTTGATTTGATAGTTTTTTTGCGCTGAGTCCTGAACGGGCAAGTGCGCTTGCCCACGCCCGCGCCTTTGGAAACATCGGCCTGGCGCAGCAGATTGAACGCGGTGGCTAGGTGCCCGCCCAGGCTGTAGCCGGTGACGCTGATAGAGGCTGCCGGATCAAGAAGCTTGCCGCTGGCCTTGGGGCTGGCGTATGGTGACCCAAAGGCCATGCTTGGTGGAGATTTTTGCGCTGATCGCATAGGGTGGCCTCCTGTGGCGGGCCGCTATGGCGGCTTCTTTCATTGCATTGGTGCAATGTATCGTACTGTGCAATGTGTTTATAGAGCGCCCGTACATGTAACAAACTGCTTTTGGTTTTATCGTGCCAAAGGTTGTGGCCGGTCGTACAGCCATAGCCTGAGTCGGGCGCGGTTCCATTCGGCCTGGCTTTGGGCCAGATCCAGTTGGGCTTGGTGCAGGCTGCTCAGGCTTTGGTTGAGTTGCACGATGTCGGTGGCACCGTTTTCAAACTGACGCTGGGTGGAGTGGGCAACTTGTTGTGCCGCTGCGGAGAGGTTTTGGGCCATGCGCAGGTTGGTCAGTGTGGCTTTGGCCTCGGCGTACAGTTGCACCAGCTCTTGCAGGGTTTGTTGCTCGGTGGCTTGATATTCAATGGCTTTTTGTTCGACTAGGGCTTGCGCTGCACGCACTTTGTAGGTGGTGTTGAAGCCGTCAAACAGCGGGATAGTGAGGTTGATGCCAATAACGTTTTCGCGGCTGCGGTTGCTGGTGATGTCGGTGTTGGGTCGGCCATTGCGGTAGTGGGCGAGGTTGAGATCCACGGAAGGCATACCTTCTGACTGTGTAACCTTCAGGCTGGCTTGTGCGGCTTGCCACTGGGCTTTGGCTGCGGCAATGGCGGGATGGGTTTGGCGTGCCTGCTCCAGCCAGGCGTCAAGGGGCTGATGCAACAACTGCTCAGCCTCGTTTTGGGATGTTTTTTGACTGACTGTTTGCACAGTCGGGGCGTGGATGGGTTCAAGCTGAAAGGCGGTACCGGGTGGCAGGCCGAGCAGGTAGGTGAGTTGGGCCGTGGTTTTGTCGAGTTCGCCTTGGCTGCGGCTTTGTTCGAGTTGGATGCGCGCTTGTGCGGCTTGGGCTTGCAAGGTATCGCTGCCGCTGCCTGCGCCGCCTTGCTGGCGCCGCTTGGCTGCCTGGACGACGCGTTCGGCCAAGGGTAGCAAGTGGCGTTGGGTTTGTAGGCGGGCGTGGGCGGCCTGGGCCTGGGCGTAGGTGTGAAGCACTTCGGTCAATGCGTTTTGGATGGTGGCGTCCTGGCTGTAGAGGGCTGCTTGTAGTTGAGCTGTGGCGGCACCAGTGCGGGCGCTGCGTGCGCCAAAGTCCCATAGGCGCCAGCTAAGTTGGGCGTTTTGCGAGGTGGCCCAGATGGTGGTGGGCGATTGACTGCTGGTGTCATAGCTCAGGTGGCTGCGCTGACGGGCGATTCCCGCGCTCAGTTGTGGCCAATAGGCGCTTTGAGCCTGGCCGAGTTGGGCTGCTTGTTGGGCAATGGCGCTCCAGCTGGCGCGCACTTGGGGGTTGTGGCACAGGGCCAGTTGTACGGCGGTGGGCACGGTGAGCATGGGCGACTGCGCCGTGCTGACGGTATGTCGCTCTTGCAGAGTTTGCAAAGCCCATTGGGGGTTGAGCGGCTGACCAGCAATATTGCGCGTGGCGCATGGCCATTCGGTGGAAATCAGCGTGGTGGCACTTCCAGGCGCGGTGTGGGTGGGATGGGCCAACAAATCAGGTGGCAATGGTACGGACAAGGGTTTTGTTAATGGTGTTGGCGCGGTACGCCCGGGGTCTTGCAACGGGGTGAAGTGGTCACGCCATGTAATGGCAGCCGGTGCTGGCGGCGAGTCTTGAGCGGCGTGGGCTTGTTGCGCCGTTACCCAGCATGGAACGGCCAGCAAAAACCAGAAGGTGGATAGGAGCAGTGCCGTTGACAGGCTATGGCGACGATGGTGGTGTTTACCGTTCACGCAGGGCCTCATTCGTGTGGCGCAGCAGGGGGCTGAGCACGTATTCGATGATGCGACGGTCGCCGGTCTTGATTTCTACAGTGACCGACATGCCGGGAGTAATGGGAGTGGCTTGACCATTGACGTCCAGCTCGGTTTGGTCGAGCAGCACTTTGACGGCATAGATCAGGCCGCGTTTTTCGTCGGGAATGGCGTCTTGTGAGACGTGGATAACCTGACCGGGCAAAGTGCCGTATTTGGTGTATTCGAAAGTGTCCACCTTAACGGCGGCGCGCTGACCAGGGCGGACAAAGCCTTTGTCTTTATTTTCCATGAAGGCTTCGACTTCCAGAGGGCCACCGCTGGGCACGATTTGCATGATGGGTTGGGCGGCTTGTACGACACCGCCCAGGGTGTGCACGGTCAGTTGCTGTACGGTGCCGTCAACGGGCGCTTTCAGAGTCAGCAGCCGGCTGGTGCTGACAGCGCGCAGGGCGTCTTGCGTGGAGGCTGCGGCGATGCGGCGCGCTTCGGCAATTTGATCGAGTGCCTGCCGTTTGACTTCGGCGGCCAGTGTGGCGCGCTGGTTGCGCGCTTCGTGCAATTGGGCTTGCAACTGTAGCCGGGCCTGTTCTTTTTCTTGCCAGGCGTCACGGGAGACATCTTGGGTGGCAGCCAATTGCTTGTAGCTGCCCGCCTGTTGTGTGGCCAGTGGCAGGGATTTGTTGTAATGAGCAATGTCATCGTTTAGTTTTTTGCGCTTGGTGCTGTAGTCCAGCCATTGGCCCTGCACATGCAGGCTGGCGGCTTGCCAGCGCTCGGCATTGAGGCTGCTGTGATGGTCGCGATTGAGTTGCTCCAAGGGCGTGAGGTTAGGCGTGCGATCTTGCTGCACGGCATTGAGCAGGGCTTGGTTACGGGCCAAGGTCAGTACGGCTTCGTTTTTTTCGCCCAGAGCGCGGTCACGTTCTGCGTCTAGCGCACTAGTGTCGAGCTGTAGCAGCAGATCGCCAGCCTTGACCACCTGTCCTTCACGCACATCAAGGCTGACGACGCTGCCGGTGTCTACTGCTGCAATGGTTTTGCTGCGCTCGCTGGGAATGACTTTGCCCGTGGCATTGATGACGATGTCCATGCGGCCCAGCAAGGCCCAGGTCACCACCACGATGACCAACGTGACCAGCACCCAGGCAATGATTCGGGCGGTGTGTGATGGGGGCGCTTCCTGGACGGCCAGTGCGCCGGGCAGAAAGGCAGCTTCGTCTTCGCGAAGCACTTGGCCGCCCAGTTCGGATCGATGGTGCCAGAAATGTGCGAAGGTTCGGCCATAGCGGCCCCACAACTCAGCATGGGCTTGTAATCGGTGCCGCAGGCTCATGTTTCTTCTCCATCTCGCGGCTTGTCTGATGTTGCCTTGGTGGGTCGTATGACTCTGGGTTGCACTGCCGGGCCTTGTTGCAGTCGGTGCAAGTGGCTGTACAGCCCTTTGGGGTTGGCGAGCAGCTCGGCGTGACTGCCTGTCTCGGCAATCTGGCCGCGTTCGAGCACGATGATGCGGTGTGCGTCTCGCACGGCTGATAGGCGATGAGCGATGATGATGACGGTGCGGTCTTGGCAGATCTGGCGCATGTTGTCCTGAATGATTTTTTCAGACTCGTAGTCCAGGGCGCTGGTGGCTTCGTCAAAAATGAGAATGCGTGGGTTACTGATGAGTGCACGGGCGATGGCCACACGCTGGCGCTGGCCACCTGACAGACCGGAGCCTTGTTCTCCTACGAGGGTGTCGTAGCCTTCTGGCAGTTCACAAATGAAATCGTGCGCTCCGGCGAGTTTGGCGGCCTCAATGATGGCCTCAATGGGCAGCGCTGGATTGGACAGCGCAATGTTGTCGCGTACAGAACGGTTGAACAGAACGTTTTCTTGTAAAACTACGCCAATTTGATGGCGCAAGCTGGCGGTGTCGATGATGGCGATGTCTTGGCCGTCTATCAGTATGCGACCACGGTCAGGAACGTACAGACGCTGCACCAGCTTGGTCAGGGTGCTTTTGCCTGAGCCAGAGCGACCAACGATACCAATGACTTCGCCGGGCTGGATTTGCAGTTGCAAGCCGCGGATGACATCGGGTGCGTCGGGCCGATAGCGGAAGGACACTTGGTCGAACTCGATGGAACCTGTAAGTTTTGGAATACGTGTTTTATGTCCTTCGATCTCGGTACGGACATTGAGAATGTCGCCAAGTCGGCTCATGGATATGCCGACTTGCTGGAAGTCGTTCCACAACTGCGCCATGCGTAAGATGGGTCCTGAGACTTGGCCTGCCAACATGTTGAAGGCAATCAACTCGCCAACGGTAAGCTGCCCGTCAATGACCAGCTTGGCCCCTATCCACATGATGCCGAGCGTGACCAGTTTGCTGACCAGCATGACAGTGTTGCTGGCAACGGTAGAAATGTTGGTAGCCGACAGTCCGGCCGACACGTAGGCTGCCAACTGTTTGTCCCAGCCTTGCTGCCAGCGCGGCTCTACAGCCATGGCCTTGACGGTGTCGATGCCGCTGATGGTTTCAACCAAGAAGGCCTGATTTTCTGCGCCGCGATTGAATTTTTCGTTCAAACGTGCGCGCAACACCGGGGTGAGCAACAACGACAGGACGATATAAACCGGAATAGAGGCCACCACCAGCATGGTTAATGGTCGGCTGTACCAGAGCATGACGGCAATGAAAACCACGGAAAACATGAGATCAAGCACCAGCGTCATGGCGTTGCCTGTGAGAAAAGCGCGGATGTTCTCCAGTTCTCGAATGCGGGCTACCGAATCGCCTACACGCCGCGCCTGGAAGTAACCCATGGGTAGCGCCAGCAGATGGCGAAACAGCCGTGCGCCCAACTCCACATCAATCTTGCTGCTGGTGTGCGCAAAAACGTAGGTTCGTATGCCGGTGAGCAATGCTTCAAACACGGTGGCGCATAGTAGGCCGATAGCGATGACGTTCAGTGTTTGTAGGGCATGGTTGACCAGAACCTTGTCCATGACAACCTGAAAGAACAGCGGAGTTACAAGCGCCACCATTTGCAGCACGAAAGAAACGAGCAGAACTTCGCCCAGCAGCTTGCGGTACTTCACTACTGCGGGGATGAACCAAGTGAAGTCAAACCGCGAGACCTCGCCAGCAAAACTGGCCTTGCTGTTTAGATAGATGAGTTCACCGCTCCAGGTGACTGCAAACGCGGCGTGACTCAACACCTGAGGTGGTTCGCCAGGGCGCTGGATAAGTATGCGGCTTGAGCGGGCGTCTGCCGTCGTGTTGGTAATGGGAGATTTGCCAGAGGCCGTTTGATCGCCAGATGTTTGTTGATTTCTATCGATTTTGGCCAGAACGAAAAACTGCCCTTCTGTGTCGATAGCAATGCATGGCAGTGGTGCTTTGTGCAGCCGCTCGGCAGGCTGGTTCACGTGTTTGGCTGCAAAGCCCAGGCTTTTGGCTGCTTGCAACAAGGTGGTGACATCAAAAGGTGCTTTACCGTACTCGTGCTGGAGTTTGGCTGGATCGGCTGCCAGTCCATGGAACTGTGCCAACATGAGCAGGCTCATCAAGCCATTGTTAGAGTTCAATGCATCCTCTGCATTGGTGGGCGATACGTTGTCCGCAACTTGGTTCATACGGACTCAACCTGTTGTGCAGGCGAGGGCCTGCATGGGTGCATCATCATTTCTTCTCTCTCCCTTGTTGCCTAGAATGAAAAACAGTGTATCTACAGCTCATGGTTTCATGCCATGCTGGGTAATTTAATGCACTTCGATGCTATCGACGTGATGCAGTCTGTGTGCAGGTCGGAGAGCAACGGATGTCGGTTGCAGTGGCGAAACTAGGGCTCTTCAGCAGCACGTCGGGGTGTTGATCAATCACATACACGTGGCGGTGCAGGTGCCGGGGCAGGCTAGGGTGTCAGCCTGAATTTGCCAATAAAGAATCTGATATCACAAATGCAACCAGCGTTCTCAGCTATTAAAACAAGAGTCTTCGATGACGTTTCGGTGACCAAGATACCGCACCGCCTGATGCGGTATATAGACCCCCAGAGGTGGCGCGCGGCGGCTCCTTCTGGCACGATGTATCTGCAAAACTTGCCAAGCGTGTCCCACTTCAAACCAAAGGAGCCATTGCCATGACCACGGTTGCCAACATCCTGTCTGCCCGCCCCAACATCAAACTGGCGGCGCTGCCGCCCACTGCCACGGTGCGCGATGCCTTGCAGTTGATGGCCGAGCGCGAAGTCGGCTCGGTGCTGCTGATGCAAGACGACACGCTGCTGGGCATCTTTACCGAGCGCGACTATGCCCGCAAGCTCGCGCTAAAAGGGCTGTCGTCCATCGACACCTTGCTGGTCGATGTGATGACTTCGCGCCTGTACGTGGTCAGCCCCAAGCAGACGGTGCAAGAGTGCCTGGGCATCATGACCCAGGGCAAGCTGCGCCATTTGCCTGTGGTCGATGGCGGGCAACTGCTGGGGCTGGTGTCGATTGGCGATCTGGTCAATGCGCAACTGGCTGACCAGCGTTTTTTGATCGAGCAGATGGAAAGCTATATCGCCGGGGGCATGGGCTGACACCGAGGTCAGATCATCACCCACTCCAGCACTCCAGGCGTCAGACGCTACCTGACGTAGCGCCTCTTTCCTTGAGCAAGGGGCGAAGCCGTTTGATTCTTTGGGTGTCCGAGCAGCGCCGATAATTGGCCGCTATGTCCACCCTGATTCTTGGCATTGAATCGTCTTGCGACGAGACTGGCGTGGCGCTGGTGCGCACGCCTGCTTCTGGTGTGTCTGATGCGGGCACGCCTGAGTTGCTGGGGCACGCCTTGCATACGCAAGTGGCCATGCACGCTGACTATGGCGGCGTGGTGCCTGAGCTGGCCAGCCGCGACCACATTCGCCGCCTGCTGCCGTTGACGAGGCAGGTGCTGGCGCAGGCGGGGCAAACCCTTTCAGGCATTGACTTGGTGGCGTATACGCGCGGCCCCGGCCTGGCTGGCGCGTTGCTGGTAGGGGCGGGGGTGGCGTGTGCGCTGGGCGCATCGTTGGGCAAGCCGGTGCTGGGTGTGCACCACCTGGAAGGGCATTTGCTGTCGCCCTTTTTGAGTGCCGATGCACCCCAGTTTCCGTTTGTGGCCTTGCTGGTCAGCGGTGGACACACGCAATTGATGCGCGTTCAAGGTGTAGGACATTACGAGTTGCTGGGTGAAACCGTGGACGACGCGGCGGGCGAGGCATTTGACAAATCGGCCAAGCTGCTGGGCTTGGGCTATCCCGGTGGGCCTGCGCTGGCGCGGCTGGCCGAGTTTGGTGACCCGCAGGCGTATAAGCTGCCGCGGCCTTTGCTGCACAGCGGCCATCTGGACTTTTCATTTGCGGGCCTGAAAACGGCGGTGCTGACACAGGCGCGCAAGCTAGAAGGCAGCCCCTGCGAGCAGCAGCGCGCTGATCTGGCCGCCAGCGCGCAGGCGGCGATTGTCGAGGTGCTGGTCAAAAAGTCGCTGGCCGCGCTAGCGGGCACGGGCCTTCGACGCCTGGTGGTGGCCGGTGGTGTGGGGGCCAACAGCGCACTGCGCGAGCAGTTGAATGCCGCCTGCCAAGCGCGCGGCGTGCGCGTGCACTACCCAGAGCTGCACTTGTGCACCGACAACGGGGCCATGATCGCCATGGCGGCGGCGCTACGCGTGCAGGCCCAGCTGGCGCAGACCAGCACGGATTACGCCTTTGACGTCAAGCCGCGCTGGCCATTGCAATCGTTGTCGGCGGCTTGATGGGCGCGGGCTGCCATCAGGCAGGCTCCAGCACTTCCAGAAGTTCTTGCTCGATCTCGATCTGCTTTTTGGCGTGTTGCAGCGGCGCGCCTTGCAACAAAAACATGTCTTCCACCCGCTCGCCCAGGGTGGTCACTTTGGCCAGTTCCACACTGATCTGGTGGCTGGCCAACACGCGGGCAATGCAGTACAGCAGGCCCATGCGGTCACTGGCGGTGACGGTGAGCAGCCAGCGCTGGGCCTTGTCGTCGGGCCGCAGGTCGATCCGTGGCGGCACTGGAAAGCTTTTAACGCGGCGCGACACCCGGCCCAGGCGCGGTGGTGGCAGCGCCGCTTGGCTGCTGACGGCCTGCGGCATGTCGGCCTCGATCATGCCGATGAATTCGCGCGCGTGCTCGGCCACCAGCGCGCTGCCGATCTGAAAGGTGTCCAGCGCGTAGCCGTTGCGCGTGGTGTGCACCTTGGCGTCCAGAATGGAAAAGCCTGCGCGGTCAAAGTAACCGCAGATGCGGGCAAACAAATCAGTGCGGTCGCTGGCGTAGACCAGCACCTGCAAGCCTTCGCCCAGCGGCGAGACGCGCGCACGCACGATCACGGGCGAATTGGTCACAGGCAGATCTGTTGGCACATGCTTTTGGCCTTCAGCGCCATTTCTGTTTGAGCTTGACGTTTCTTTTTTTGTAGCTGTTTTGGGGCTGCCTGGTGCTGCGGGCACATGGCGTGCCAACTGGCGCGTGTGCCAGGCGATGTCGCCCGCGTCGTGGCGCATGAAGTAGCTCACGTCCAGCGTGTCCCACAGCGCCTTGTGCGATTCGTGCGGCTCGGACGCCATGGTCAGCTCGATCAGCGCCTGCCGCTTGCGTGATTCGATCACGGCCCCCGGATCGGGCGCGCGGCCGCCCAGGGCACGCACGGTCAGACGGTACAAATCTTCCAGCAGTTTGCCTTTCCAGGCGTTCCATACCTTGGGGCTGGTGCCGCGCACGTCGGCCACAGTCAGCAGGTACAGCGCCGTGAGCTTGCGCTCGTTGCCCACGCGCTGTGCAAAGGCGGTGATGACCTCGGGGTCGCTCAAATCGGCTTTTTGCGCCATGCGGCTCATGGTCAGGTGTTCGCGCACCAAAAATTCGATCAGATCGGCGTCGGTTTTTTGAATGCCGTGCTGGCGGCAAAAGCGGCGCACTTCCAGCGCACCCAGCTCGGAATGGTCGCCGCCGCGGCCCTTGGCAATGTCGTGGAACAGCGCGGCGGTGTACAGCAACCAGGGCTTGTCCCAGCCTGCCGCCAGTTGTGAGCAAAACGGGTATTCATGCGCGTGCTCGGCCATGAAAAACCGCCGCATGTTGCGCAGCACCATCAGGATGTGCTGGTCCACCGTATAGACGTGGAACAGGTCGTGCTGCATCTGACCCACGATGCGCCTGAACACCCACAGATAGCGTCCCAGCACCGAGGTCTGGTTCATCAGCCTGAAGGCGTGGGTAATGCCTTGCGGTTGCTCCAAGATGGCTAAAAAGGTTTTGCGGTTGACCGGGTCGGCGCGAAAAGCGGTGTCCATCAGATCACGCGCGTTGTACAGCGCGCGCAGGGTGCGCACCGACAGGCCCTTGATGCCCGGAATCTTCTCGAACAGCAAAAAGGTTTCCAAAATGGCGTGTGGCGCTTGCTGGTACAGATCGTCGCTGGCTATGTCCAGCAGGCCCGCTTTGTCGAAAAAGCGCTCGTTGATGCGGCGCGGCGCAGACCTCGACTCGCCAGCGGATGTGCGCAGGTGCTCTTCGATGCTTTGCAGCAGCATCTGGTTGAGCTGCGTGACCGCCTTGGCCGCCCAGTAATAGCGGCGCATCAGGTTTTCGCTGGCACGCAGCACCATGCGGCCTTCGGGCGAAAAGCGGTGCTGGTAGCCAAATGATTCGGCCACTGCGTTTTGCAGATCGAACACCAGACGGTCTTCGCGCCGCCCGGCCACCAGGTGCAGCCGCGTGCGGATAGACGACAACACCGCTTCGTTGTGGCGCAGCTCGCGCAACTCGTGCGGGGTAATCAGCCCGGCCTGGGCCAGGTCTTCCCAGCGCTTGCCGATGCCTGCGGCGCGCGCTGTCCACAAAATTACCTGCAAATCGCGCAGGCCGCCAGGCGATTCTTTGCAGTTAGGCTCCAGCGCGTAAGGCGTGTCTTCGTACTTGGTCTGGCGCTGGCGCATCTCCAGCCGCTTGGCGGCAAAAAAATCCAGTGCATCCATCTGCGCGTGGTAGCCGCGCTGGAACTCACGGAACAGGGCACGCGATCCGGTGACCAGACGCGCCTCCAGCAAGGCGGTTTGCACCGTCACGTCGTCTTGCGCAATGGACAGGCACTGCGCCACGGTGCGCACGCTGGAGCCGATTTCCAGCCCTGCGTCCCAGCAACTGGTGATGAAGGTTTCGATGCGCCCGCGCAGCGCGGCGTCATCGGCCGGGTTGGCGTGGGCGGGCAGCAGCACCAGCACATCGACGTCGGAATAAGGAAACAGCTCGCCCCGGCCAAAGCCGCCCACGGCCAGCAAGGCCATGCTGTGGTCCAGTCCGGCAGCGCGCCACAGCCGTGTCAGTGCTTCGTCGGCAGCGTCGGCCAGACGCCCCAGTGCGCGACGCACGCCGCGCATGGGTTTGCCCTCGGCGCGCAGCGCGTGCATGAGGGTGTCGCGCTGCGCGCGGTAGTCGGCATTAGGGGCCGTACTTTGGGCGACACTGGCAACGGCGGACAGCGCAACGGGGGCGGTGGGCATGGCGAAAAAGCAGGCAGAAAGAAAGGCAAGCCGGTGGGCTTCAGGCGGCGATGGCCATGCCTTTGACGAAAGCGGGCGGTGCCCGGTTGCCCGCCGACCAGGTCAGCACTTCGTAACCCGTGGGGGTGACCAGCACCGTGTGTTCCCACTGCGCTGACAGTGAGCGGTCTTTGGTGACGATGGTCCAGCCGTCATTCAGCTCTTTGATCTCGCGGCGGCCCACGTTGATCATCGGCTCGATGGTGAAGGTCATGCCCGGCACCAGCTCTTCGCCCGTGCCGGGCTTGCCGTAGTGCAGCACCTGGGGGTCTTCGTGGAACTTCTGGCCAATGCCGTGGCCGCAGAATTCGCGCACCACCGACAAGCCGTGCCCTTCGGCAAACTTCTGGATGGCGTGGCCCACGTCGCCTAAGCGCGCGCCGGGTTTGACCTGGTCGATGCCCAGCCACATGGCGTCAAACGTCAACGCGCACAGGCGGTGCGCGGCAATCGACACGTCGCCAATCTCGAACATGCGGCTGTTATCGCCGTACCAGCCGTCCTGGGTGATGACCGTGACGTCCACATTCACGATGTCGCCTTTTTTCAAGGGCTTGTCGTTCGGAATGCCGTGGCACACCACCTGGTTGACCGAGGTGCACACGTGGCCAGGGTAGGGCGGGTAGCCCGGTGGCTGGTAGCCCACGGTGGCCGAGCGCGTGCCTTGGCGCGCCATGGCCTCGGCGCTCAGGCGGTCAATGTCGAGGGTGGTGATGCCGGGCTGAATGTGCGGCGCAATTTCGTCCAGCACTTCGGATGCCAGTCGGCAGGCCTCGCGCATGCCTGCGATGCCCGCTTCGTCCTTGATGGTGATGCTCATGGCCAAATTATCCCATCGCCTCGCGCGGCGTGCAGGGCGCGGCCAGATCGCCACACGCTGCTGCGACAGGCCCGTGTTGGGGCCGTGTTTGGGGTGTGGGCGGATAAAATTGGCGTGGCCCGTGGCAAGCCCAGACTGCGCTTGGCTTGCGGGCTGCTTTCGTCACTTATCCAACGGCCGCATTTTTGCCCGTACTTTCGCCTGCACTTTTGCCTGTTTCAGGCTCCTTGCCGTGACCGCATACATCCATTTTTTCGACGGCGGCAACGCCCTCAGCGACTTTCGCACCCGCCAGCTTTTGCCGCGTTTGCAGGCTATCGAACCTGCGGTAACCAGCCTCACCGCCCGTTATGTGCATGTGGCAGGTTTCGACAGCGCGCCGGATGCGGCCACGCTGACCCAGTTGGCCGCGCTGCTGACCTACGGCGATCCCTGCACCGACACGGCTGAGGGCGAGATCGTGGTGGTGGCACCGCGCCTGGGCACGGTGTCGCCCTGGGCCAGCAAGGCCAGCGACATTGCCCGAAACTGTGGCCTCGCCTTGCACCGCATCGAACGTCTGGTTGAATACAAAATTGGCCTCAAACGTAAGCTGACAGGGCGCAGGAGGCTATCAAAAGATGAGATGACGGTGTTGGCTGCGCCGCTGCACGATCGCATGACCGAAAGCGTGCTTGAAGACCGCGATGCTGCGCGGGCCTTGTTCACCGAGCTGCACCCTGAGCCGCTGGCCCATGTGGACGTTTTGGGCGGCGGCAAAGCTGCGCTTGAAAAAGCCAATACGGATTGGGGCCTGGCGCTGGCCGACGACGAAATCGACTATTTGGTAAGCGGTTTTACACAGCTTGGCCGCAACCCCACGGATGTAGAGTTGATGATGTTTGCCCAGGCCAACAGCGAACATTGCCGCCACAAGATTTTCAACGCCGATTGGCGCATTGACGGCGTACCCCAGGACAAAAGCCTGTTCGGCATGATTCGCCACACGCACCAGCAGAACCCGCAACACACGGTGATTGCCTACAGCGACAACGCGGCGGTCATGGAAGGCGGCGCGGTCGAAGTTTTTGAAGCCAAATCAGACTTTGGTGCAGGTGAATCAAGCGCTGAAAGCTATCAAAAAAGAAGCTCCACGCGCCACGTGCTGATGAAGGTGGAGACCCACAACCACCCCACGGCGATCAGCCCTTTTCCCGGCGCCAGCACGGGCGCGGGCGGCGAAATTCGTGACGAGGGGGCCACGGGCCGTGGCTCTCGCCCCAAGGCGGGGCTGACGGGTTTTACGGTGAGCCAGTTGTGGGGCAGCCCGCATGGCCGACCCGCGCACATGGCCAGCGCGCTGCAAATCATGACCGAGGGGCCGCTGGGTGGCGCGGCCTTCAACAACGAGTTTGGCCGCCCCAATCTGCTGGGCTACTTTCGCGAATACGAACTTGATGTGGGTGAGGGCGACAGTGCTTTGCTGCGCGGCTACCACAAGCCGATCATGATTGCGGGCGGTCTGGGCAGCATCGACGCGGGTTTGACCCGCAAGATTGAATTTCCGGCGGGCAGTCTGCTGATTCAACTGGGCGGGCCGGGCATGCGCATCGGCATGGGCGGCGGCGCGGCCTCATCGCTGGCCAGCGGTGCCAACGCGGCGCACCTGGACTTTGATTCGGTGCAGCGCGGCAACCCCGAGATTCAGCGCCGTGCGCAAGAGGTCATCACCCAGTGCCAAGCCCAGGGCGCGGCCAATCCCATTCTGGCCATTCATGACGTGGGGGCGGGCGGCTTGTCCAACGCTTTTCCCGAGCTGACGCACGACGCTGGACGTGGTGCCCGCTTTGATCTGCGCGCTGTGCCGCTGGAAGAAAGCGGCCTGGCCCCCAAGGAAATATGGAGCAACGAAAGCCAGGAACGCTACGTGCTGGCCATCGCGCCCGAGTCGCTGCCTCAGTTTGAGGCGCTGTGCGCGCGCGAGCGCTGCCCGTTTGCCGTGGTGGGCGTGGCGACCCAAGAGCGCCACCTGGTGGTCGACGCGGCACCGCTGCCCCTGACCCCAATCCTCTCCCGCGAGGGGCGAGGGAGTCAACACTCAGATCGCGCTCTTCAACCCCCTCTCCCGCAAGCGGGAGAGGGCAGGGGTGAGGGTGCGACCGCGCGCCGTGCCGGGCCGCCCCAAGCAAGCGCAGCCCCCTCGGGGGGCAGCGAACCACACGCAGTGGGGAGCGTGGGGGCCGCTGTGCACATGCCCATGGACGTGCTGCTCGGCAAACCACCCAAAATGCACCGCGACGTCACGACCGTGCAGCGCCAGTTCAAGCCGCTCAGTCTGGACGGCGTGACGCTGCAAGATGCGGCCATCAAAGTGCTCAGCCACCCCACCGTGGCCAGCAAGCGCTTTTTGGTCACCATTGGTGACCGCACCGTCGGGGGCCTCACGCACCGCGACCAGATGGTCGGCCCCTGGCAGGTGCCGGTGGCCGACTGCGCCGTGACCCTGGCCGATTTCAAGGGCTTTGCCGGTGAAGCCATGAGCATGGGCGAGCGCACACCGCTGGCCGCGCTGGACGCGCCGGCCTCGGGCCGCATGGCGGTCTGCGAGGCCATCACCAACCTGCTGGCGGCACCGATTGAGCTGCCCCGCGTCAAGCTCAGCGCCAACTGGATGGCCGCCTGCGGCGAGCCTGGCGAAGATGCCGACCTCTACGCCACCGTGAAAGCCGTGGGCATGGAGTTGTGCCCGGCGCTGGGCGTGGGCATTCCGGTCGGCAAAGACAGCCTGAGCATGCGCACCCAATGGCAGGACGAGCAAGGTGCGCACAAGGTGGTCAGCCCGGTCAGCCTGATCGTCACCGCCTTTGCCAGCCTGGGCGACGTGCGGCACACGCTGACGCCGCAGCTCAACCGCGAGCTGGAAGACACCACCCTGGTGCTGATTGACCTGGGCCGTGGCCGCCACCGGCTGGCGGGCAGCGTGCTGGCGCAGGCGCTGGGCCAAAGCGGTTGCCCACAGCTTGATGGCGTGCCTGATTTGCACGCACCGCAGGATTTGAAAGCCCTGGTCTCCGCCGTCAACCAATTGCGTGAGACCGGGCACATCCTGGCTTACCACGACCGCAGCGACGGCGGCCTGCTGGCCTGCGTGGCTGAAATGGCCTTTGCCGGCCAGGTGGGCGTGGCGCTGAACGTCGATCTGCTGGTGACCGAAGGCGACGGCATCAGCGACAGCCGCATGGAAACCGGCGATGCCAAAAACTGGGCCAGCCAGATCAGCACCCGCCGCGAAGAGCTGACTTTGCGCGCCCTGTTCGCCGAAGAGTTAGGCGTGGTGCTGCAAGTGCCGACGGCGGTGCGCAACGACGTCATGCAAACCCTGCGCGACCACGGCCTCAGCCAATACAGCCACTTTATCGGCAAGACCCGGCCCGCCAGCAGCGCCATGGCCCACGGCAAGGGCCAGCTCAGCGTGTGGCGTGACGCCAAGGAGATCTTCTCGGCCCGCCTGCACGATCTGCAACAGGTGTGGGACAGCGTCAGCTGGAAGATCGCGCGCGAGCGCGACAACCCCGCCTGCGCCGACGCCGAACACGCCGCCGCCGGGCAGCCGGACGATCCGGGTCTGAGCGTGCTGCTGTCCAAAGATTTGCAACAAAACATGACGTTTCCGCTTGATGGGAAAGCGTTGATGGCTACTAAAAACATAGCGGTTGGTGGTGCCCGCCCCAAAGTCGCCATCCTGCGCGAGCAGGGCGTCAACTCCCACGTCGAGATGGCCTACGCCTTCACCGAAGCGGGCTTTGAAGCGTTTGACGTGCACATGACCGATTTGCAAACCGGCCGCGCCCAACTGGCCGACTTTGCCGGGCTGGTCGCCTGCGGCGGCTTCAGCTACGGCGACACGTTGGGCGCGGGCATTGGCTGGGCGCGTTCGATCACCTTCAACCCACGGCTGGCCGATCAGTTCACGGCGTTCTTCGCCCGCCCCGACACCTTTGGCCTGGGCGTGTGCAACGGCTGCCAGATGCTGGCCGAGCTGGCGGGCATCATCCCCGGCGCTGAAGCCTGGCCGCGCTTTACCACCAACCAAAGCGAGCGCTTCGAGGCCCGCCTGTCGCTGGTCGAAGTGCTGGATTCACCCAGCCTGTTCTTCACCGGCATGGCCGGCAGCCGCCTGCCCATTGCCGTGGCGCACGGCGAAGGCTTTGCCAACTTTGCCGCCCGCGGCGACGCCACCAAAGCCATTGCCGCCATGCGTTATGTGGACCACCACGGCCAGCCCACCGAGCAATACCCCGCCAACCCCAACGGCAGCCCCGGCGGCCTGACCGCAGTCACCACCACCGACGGTCGCTTCACCGCCCTCATGCCGCACCCCGAGCGCGTGTTCCGCAACGTGCAGATGAGCTGGACCCCGCTGCCCGTCAGCGACTTCAGCCCCTGGATGCAGATCTGGCGCAATGCACGGCGGTGGGTGGGGTGAGGGGGCAAAAGGCAAGACCTGACCCTGACTCCCTTTTATATGCCAAAAAATAAATAGACCAAATAAAAATCACAAAGATCATGAATAGACTAGGGAAGGTCTGCACAACCCCCGCTGCAGGGCGAGGTGACGCGTGAATGTTCACATGGCGAAACGAGCGTTGAATTTCTCATCGTTTTGCGCTGTTTTTGGTTCGCTTGACCCTGATTT
>NZ_JBKEEE010000050.1:0-2319 GCF_047975795.1 Ottowia sp.
TTATTTGTACACCCCGGCCACCAGCAGCTGGATCAAAACCAGCGAGGCCGAGAGCATGGACTTGAGCCTGACCTGGGCTGCGCTCAGCGGCAAGCCCGCCAGCACGCCCGCGGCCATCGACAGCGCGGTGACCGCCGCGCACACTCACCCCAACAAAACACAACTCGATTTACTCGACCAAAACGGCGATGGCGAGCTGACCTACAACGGCGTCCAGGTCAAAACCACCTGGGGCAGCCTGGGCTGGTAAGCATGGCCACGCTGCGCGCCCATAAAGTGGTGGCGGCCCTGCCCGCCACACTGGATGCCAATGCACTCTACCTGGTGCGCGTGGGCGGCGGATTTGACCTGTACGCCACCGACGACACGGGGGCGATGGCGCTCGGCGTCAACACCGGCGGGGGAGCGGCCTTGGAGTCCCACCTGCACATCATCTATACCGGCACCACTTGGACGGCCCCGGCGGACGGCTTTGTGCGCCTGGCCCTGGCCGGTGCGGGCGGGCGCGGCGCGCAATACACCGGCGGTGGCGGCGGCGCGGGTGAGCTGCGCGGCTGCCATTGGCGCGCGGTAGCCGCGGGTGACAGCATCGCGCTGACCATTGGCGCGGCCAGCGGCAGCGCCGCTTTGCCCGGCGGCGCGACCACCGCCGCTTGCCCCTGGGGCACCATCGTCGCAGACGGCGGTTATGGCGGCGTCAGCGGGGCCAATGCAGCGGGTGGCGCGGGCGGCGGCGCGGGCGGCAGCGGCGGCGACTGGTCTTGCCCGGGCGGCCCCGGTGGCGCGGGGTCTGCCAACCACATTGGCGGCGGCGGTGCGCTCAATCCCTTCGGGCGGCCCCCCGCAGACCTTGCCGGTGGCAATGCTGGCTACAACGTGTATGGCCGCGGGGCCGGGGTTTGGGGCCCTGGCTCTGCCTCAGCGGGTGGGGGCGGCTACGCCATGCCCGGCTGGCTGGGTTTTTTCAGCGGCGCGGGCGAGACGCAAATGCCCGGTGCAGGCGGCAGTTACGGCGCGCGGGCGGGCCTCGGCGGCGGCAGCGCGGGCGGCAGCGCCGCTGGTGCGGGCGTGGCGCTGCTTGATTTTGCTGTTTTGTTGACTTGATTTTTTGCAGGAGATCGTTATGAAAACCATCACTCTTTTAAAACCTCACCGCCATGCCGGGCGCGACTATCCGGCAGGCGCTGCGTTGGATTTGCCAGCGCGCAAAGCCGATTGGCTAATTGGCGTCGGCGTGGCTAAAGCCGCTTCTGCCGCTGCCCCCTCGAAGTTCGACAAAGCAACAAAGGACTGACACCATGCCAGCACAAGCAGATACCTCCCTCATCTGGAACGGCCAGGGGCCGGTACATATCGGCACCTTCGATCCGGTCAATGGCCGACCCGAATCGGGTTACCTGGTTGACCTCTACAGCGTGGGTTGCGGCAACCGCACACTGACGGCCACGCCCAGCCGCGAAACCGAAACCATCACCGAAAGCTGCTCGGGCCAGCGCCTGACGCTCAAGGAAATAGAAACGGCCAAGTCGCTCGAGGTGCAGCTGGAGATGGTGCAGTTCGACAGCCGCACGCTGGCTCAGGCATTTTTTGGCGGCGCGGTGGTCAAGGCCGACGGCACCGTGACCGACGAGCAATTGCCCGCGCTGCAGCCGGGCGACTACTTCGTGCTCAAAAACCCGCGCACCTCCAGCGTGGTCATCGAGGACTCCACCGGCGCGCCCATCACTTACGTGGAGGGCACCCACTACGAGGTGAGCGATGCCGACCACGGTCGCTACCGCCTGATTGCGCATCCGGTGGGTTACACCGAGCCGCTGCTGGTGGACTACGCTTATGCGGGCTACATCAACATCGCCGCCTTCAGCAAAACGAACGTCGAGAAGGGCGTCATCTTCAGCGGCGTCAACGGTGACGGCCAGAAAGCGCGCGTCATCATTCCGCGCATCAGCCTGGCCATGAGCGGCGACTTTGGCTGGATCGGCGACTCGGCCAGCACCCTGTCGCTGGGCGGCCAGGCGCTGTACGTGCCGCAGCTGCAGGCCGATGCCGACTATGGGCCGTTTATGCGCATCGACACGATGCCTGATTTGCCCGTCTGACGCCGTCAGACCCGGCCAAAAAAAAACCGCGCCGGGCGTGTTGCCGGGCGCGGTTTTTTGTTTGGGATTTTCAGCGCGGCACCGTGGGTGGTGCCAGCACCTGCCAGGCCAGCCACACAACGGGCGTGGCCGCGCCCAGCGCCAACGCGATCAGCGCCGCCCACGCTGCGCCGTGCAAAAACAGCAGCGCCGGACTGAGCAACAGAAAAAAGGCCATGAA
>NZ_JBKEEE010000035.1:0-17565 GCF_047975795.1 Ottowia sp.
GCCAACCGGCCCCTTTTTTTGCGCCGCGATTACTATCGCTGCAATTCTTTTGCCGCCAGCGAAACATCTTTTGCAATCGAATATCTCACTCAAAACCCCCCGAATATGTCGCGCCGCTTCACTATGAGCAGCGCACACAGTGCACAGGCCACGCCTGCGGCCCCATCCGATCCCCCAACCTACCGGCCACTGGCTTTTGGCGTCACCCGCGCCACCGTGCGTCAAGGTCCTGACGGTGCGCACTACGTGATGGCCGATCAGGCACTGCAAAACTACGCCCAGCGCATGTCCGACCGCCTGCTGCACTGGGCGCAACACACGCCCCATACCACCTTCATCGCCCAGCGCCTGCGCCAAGCCGATGGCAGCACCGGCGACTGGCAACGCATCAGCTACACCCAGGCGCTGGACGCGGCACGCCGCATTGGCCAGGGCTTGATCGACCGTGGCCTGTCGCCCGAGCGGCCCGTGCTGGTACTCAGCGGCAACAGCATCGACCACGCGCTGATCGCCCTGGGCTGCATGTGGGTCGGCGTGCCTTACTCGCCCGCTTCGCCCGCCTATTCCACCGTCAGCCAAGACTTTGGCAAGCTGCGCCACGTCATCAACACCATCACCCCCGGCCTGGTGTTTGCCGACGACGGCGCACGCTTTGGCGCGGCCATCGCAGCCGCGGCACCGGCCGATGCTGAAGTGATGCTCTCGGCCAACGCCGACCACCCCAGCTTGCAAGGCCGCCCGGCCACCCCCTTGGCACAATTGCTGTCAACCCAAGCAACACCGGCTGCGGACGCCGCCCAAGCCGCCACCGGGCCAGACACCATTGTCAAATTTCTGTTCACCAGCGGCTCCACCAAGCAACCCAAGGCCGTCATCAACACCCACCGCATGTGGTGCGCCAACCAGCAGCAGATGCGCCAGTCCATGCCCATCCTGGCCGAAGAGCCACCCGTGCTGGTCGACTGGCTGCCCTGGAACCACACCTTCGGCGGCAACCACAACTTTGGGCTGGTGCTGCACAACGGCGGCACGCTGCACATCGACGAAGGCAAACCCACCCCGGCGCTGATTGGCGAAACCCTGCGCAACCTGCGCGAAGTGGCCCCCACGCTGTACTTCAACGTGCCCACCGGTTTTGAAGCCATTGCCGAGGCCATGAACGCCCCCACCGAAGAAGGCCGCGCGCTGCGCCAAAACCTGTTCTCGCGCGTCAAGATGTTTTTCTACGCTGGCGCATCGCTGGCCCAGCCCGTGTGGGACAGTCTGTTTGCCAGCGCCGAGCAAGAGATTGGCCAACGCATCGTCATGACCAGTGGCTTGGGCATGACCGAATCCAGCCCCTACGGCCTGTTCGTCACCAGCCCCAACGTGCAAGCGGGCGATCTGGGCCTGCCCACGCCGGGGCTGGAGCTGAAGCTGATGCCCATCGACGACAAGCTGGAAATCCGCTACCGCGGCCCCAACATCACCCCTGGCTACTGGCGCAGCACCCACACCACGGCCGAGGCGTTTGACGAAGAGGGTTTTTTCTGCACTGGCGACGCCGTGGCCTGGATTGACCCGCAAAACATCCACCAGGGCCTGCGCTTCGATGGCCGCATTGCCGAAGACTTCAAACTCGCCACCGGCACCTTCGTTAACGTGGGGCCGCTGCGCGGGCGCATCATTGCCGCTGGTGCGCCCTATGTGCAAGACGTGGTGGTCACAGGACTGAACCAGCACGAAGTGGGCGCGCTGGTCTTCCCCACTCCAGCAGCCGTGCGCAACCTGTGTGACCTGCCCGCCAGCGCGCCCATGACCGAGGTGCTGGCGCACCCCGCCGTGCTGGGGCCGTTTCAGCGCATGGTGACCGACTTGGCACAAACAGCCACCGGCAGCGCCAACCGCGTAGCACGCCTGATGCTGCTGGCCGATCCGCCCTCGATCGATCTGGGCGAAGTCACCGACAAGGGCAGCATCAACCAGCGCGCCGTGCTGACGCACCGCCAGCATCTGGTCACGGCCTTGTACGACGAAACGCCAGGCCATCACATCATCAAACCGTCATCACGCCACTCCTGAGTCGCACTGCGCGCGCCTTTCTTTCCCCAGCAGTGCCCTCGCAGCCGCTTGAAAAACCCCTGCGGCGCAAACTCAGAATATTCGCAGGCACCTGATCGCGCTGCCCCAAAAACTTCAGCATTAAAAGGACCCCAATCATGACCCGCAAAGGATTTTTCAACGCCTTCAAAGACGTGTGGATGCTGGACGGCGTGCGCACCCCGATGGTGGATTACTGCGGCGCTTTAGGCCACATCTCGCCCACCGATCTGGGCATCAAGGCCGCACGCGAAATCCTCAAACGCAGCGGCGTGGCGGCCAGCGACATCGGCTCGGTCATCAACGGCAACATGGCACCGGGTGACTTCTTCCAGTTCTTTTTGCCGCGCCACATCGGCCTGTATGCCGGTGTAGCGCAAGAAGTGCCTGCCATCATGGTGCAGCGTATTTGCGGCACCGGTTTTGAGCTGTTTCGCCAGGCAGGCGAGCAAATTGAAGCAGGCACCTGCGACACCGCCCTGGTGGTCGGCACCGAAAGCATGACGCGCAACCCCATTGCTGCGTTTGACCACCGCACTGGTTTCAAGCTGGGCGCGCCAGTGGGCTTTAAAGATTACATGTGGGAGGCGCTGAAAGACCCGGCTGCGGGCATCAACATGATCCAGACGGCCGAAAACCTGGCCAAAAAATACGGCATCACACGAGAGCAGGTCGATGCCTTTGCCACCGAATCGTTTGCACGCGCGCTGGCGGCGCAGCAAAGCGGCTTTCTGGCGGGTGAAATCGTGCCCGTGGTCAGCGAAAAGTTTGAGCTGGAAGGCTACCAAACGCGCGGCATCAAACTGGGGCGCAAAGTCACCGAAGTGGCGCAAGACACGCACCCGCGCCCCTCATCGTATGAAGTGCTGGCCAAGCTGAACCCCGTGTTTGAAGGCGGCGTGCAAACCGGCGGCAATTCATCGGCGCTGGTCGACGCCGCTGCGGCGGCAGTGGTTGCCTCTGGCGCATACGCCAAAACCTGGGGCAAAAAACCGCTGGCGCGCGTGGTGGCCGCCGCCGCCGTAGGCGTGCCGCCCGAAATCATGGGCATCGGCCCGGCCCCGGCCATCCGCCTGCTGCTGGAGCGCACAGGCCTGAAGCTGGATGACATTGACCGCTTTGAAATCAACGAAGCCCAAGGCGCGCAAACCCTGGCCGTAGGCAAAGAGCTGGGGCTGAACATGGACAAGCTCAACGTTAACGGTGGTGCCATCGCGTTGGGTCATCCACTGGCCACCACCGGCGTGCGCCTGACGGTGACCGTGGCGCGCGAGATGCAGCGCGCGGGCGTGCGCTACGGCATCAGCTCGGCCTGCGTAGGTGGAGGACAGGGGATTGCGTTGTTACTAGAAAACACCCCCTGAGCGGCTGACGCCGCTTCCCCCTCTTGCTGCGCGAGGGGGCACCGCTGGTGGCCGGTACAAGCCCGGCCACGGCGGCCGCTGGATTTGGCTTGCTCCGCAACCGTTGGACTCCCTCTCCCCTCGGGAAGAGGGCTGGGGTGAGGGGCAGCATCCGCCCCTGCCAATGGGGCGCAAATGTTTGAATAAAATCGACACTCGGCGCTTTCCACACTGGCGCTTACAGCTATCAATACAGGAGCAAACATCATGCAAATCAAAGGACAATCAGCGCTGGTCACTGGCGGCGGCTCGGGCCTGGGTGAAGCCACGGCGCGCACGCTGGCACGGCTGGGAGCCAAGGTCACCGTGCTGGATGTGAACCTGGACAACGCCCAAAAAGTGGCGTCCGAGATCGGTGGATTGGCCATTCAAGCCGATGTAACCAGCGGCGACAGCATGCAGGCGGCGATCGATCAGGCTGCCGCCGCGCACGGCCCGGCGCGCATTCTGATGCAAATTGCCGGGGTGGGCGGTGCCAAGCGCATCGTGGGCAAAGACGGCAGCGCCGCGCCGCTGGAAGACTTCGCCAAAATCGTCAACATCAACCTGATCGGCACCTACAACGTGGCGCGCCTGTTCGCCGCCGCCTGTGCCAAGCTGGAGCCCATGGAAGACGGCGAGCGCGGGGCCATGGTGTTCACCGCCAGCGTGGCCGCCTTCGACGGTCAGGTGGGCCAACAGGCGTACAGCGCCAGCAAGGGCGGCGTGGTCGGCATGACGCTGCCGATGGCGCGCGATCTGGCGCAACACGGCATTCGCGTATGCACCATCGCCCCCGGCCTGTTCGCCACACCGCTGATGAAAACCCTGCCCGACAACATCCAGGAAGCGCTGGCGCGCGGCATTCCTTTCCCCCAGCGCCTGGGCAAGCCCGAAGAGTTTGCCGATCTGGCCTGCCAGATCGTGACCAACGGCCACATGAACGGCGAGGTCATTCGGCTGGATGGGGCGCTGCGCATGGCGCCGCGGTGAATGCGCTCCCCCCTGAGTCGCTGACGCGCCTTCCCCCCGCTCTCTTCGGGCGGGGGGACACCGCTGGTGGCCAGGGGAACCCCGGCCACGGCGGTTACTGGCATGGCCTGCTTCGCAGCCTTTCGACGCCCTCTCCTCTCCAGGCAGAGGGTTGAGGTAACGATGTCGCATCCATGCACGTCCAGCACGCCCCCAGTCTTTGGTCGCCATTGCAACCCAAGAAAACTATGGTTTCAATAGCATTTCACGCTTGTTCACATTGGGCTTGAAGCATTTTTAATCATTCATTCTGGCCATGACCAGCAAGCCCTCTGACGTGAACGCCTGGCCTGCCGCACCCATGGCGTCTGGTGCCTCATTCAGCGCTGCGCCCGGCTTCTGGCAACGCGCGCTTGGGCACCCGGGCTTTGTGGCTGGCGGTGTGTTGACATGCCTGTTGCTGGCCGCAGCGGCCCTGTCCTGGTTGTGGGTGCCTTATCCCGTGGCCGGCGTGAACATGGACGCCAAATTGCTGCCGCCATCGGCTGCGCACTGGCTGGGCACGGACGCCTATGGGCGCGATGTGCTGTCGCTGCTGTTGGTGGGTGCGCGTGCGTCGATTCAAGTGGGGGTGATTGCGGTCGGCATTGGCCTGGCCATTGGTGCCGCACTGGGGCTGCTGGCGGCAGCCAGACGCGGCTGGGTGGAAGAGCTGATCATGCGCATGGCCGACTTTGGCTTTGCCTTCCCGGCCATTTTGTCGGCCATCATGCTCACCGCCGTGTACGGGCCAGGCATGGTCAACGCCATCATCGCCATTGGCATTTACAACATCCCGGCGTTTGCGCGCATCACCCGCGCTGCCGCCAAGGCCGTGTGGGCACGCGACTACGTGCTGGCCGCCCGTGCCTGCGGCAAAAACGCCTGGGCCATCACGATGCAGCACGTGCTGCCCAACATCTCGGCGGTGCTGATCGTGCAGGGCACCATCCGCTTTGCAGTGGCGATTCTGGCCGAGGCGGCGCTGTCCTACCTGGGCCTGGGCACGCAATCGCCGCAACCCAGTTGGGGCCGCATGCTGGCCGAAGCACAAACGCTGATGTACGACGCACCCTTGCTGGCCGTGTGGCCAGGCATGGCCATTGCGCTTGCAGTGCTGGGGCTGAATTTGCTGGGCGATGGGCTGCGGGACGTGTTGGACCCGAGGTTGACCCGCCGAGGATGACATGACGCCGCTGCGTGTAACCAATCCGCCGTCGGCCCTCACCCCAACCCTCTCCCCGAGGGGAGAGGGGGCAGCGCACGCTGGGCGGTGGCCGCTCTTGCCCCCTCTCCCACCTGCGGGAGAGGGCTGGAGTGAGGGCCTGCGCCGCCGCCTGCAACCGGTGCTGGAAGCCTGACATGCCCCTGCTCGAAGCCCGCCACCTGCGCGTCGACTTGCACACCCACCGCGGCACGGCCACGGCGGTGCGCGATGTCGGCTTTGCGCTGGAGCGCGGCGACACACTGGGGCTGATTGGCGAATCGGGCTGCGGCAAAT
This sequence comes from Ottowia sp., assembly GCF_047975795.1. Lineage (GTDB taxonomy): Bacteria > Pseudomonadota > Gammaproteobacteria > Burkholderiales > Burkholderiaceae_C > Ottowia. The sequence continues at coordinate 5,974 of NZ_JBKEEE010000035.1, forward strand.
CGCTGACGGCGCTGGCGCTGATGGGCTTGGCACCGGACAACGCCCGCGTCAGCGGCAGCCTGCTGCTGGACGGGCACCAACTGCTGGACCTGCCCGAGCGCGACTGGCGGCGCATTCGCGGCGCGCGCATAGCGATGATCTTTCAAGAGCCGATGACCGCCCTGAACCCCGTGCACCGGGTGGGCGTGCAGGTGGCCGAGCCGCTGCGCCTGCATCAGCGCCTGAGCGCCCGCACTGCGCACGCGCAGGCTGTGGCGCTGCTGGAGCGCGTGGGCATTGCAGATGCCGCACAGCGCGCAGACCACTTTCCGCACCAGTTCTCAGGCGGGCAGCGCCAGCGCATCATGATCGCCATGGCGTTGGCGGGTGCGCCCGATGTGCTGGTGGCCGACGAACCCACCACCGCTTTGGATGCTACCGTGCAGCAGCAGGTGCTGGCGCTGATCCGCGAGCTGGTGGCCGAGCGTGGCATGGCACTGCTGCTGATCTCGCACGATCTGGGCCTGGTGGCGCAGAACGTGCAGCGCCTGATGGTGATGTACGGCGGCATGGTGGTCGAGCACGGCCCAGCAGTGCAGGTATTTGCCCGCCCGGCCCATCCTTACACGCGCGGACTGCTGGCCGCCCGCCCCAGTCTGGCACACCGGCTGCTGGCGCACCGCAGCGAACGCCTGCCCACCATTGCGGGCAGCGTGCCTGAACTGTTTGCGCTGCCACCCGGCTGCCCATTCGCCGGGCGCTGCGCTTTCACAGATGCCGTCTGCACCACCCAGGCTCCGCCCAGCGTCCCCGTATCAGCCCAGCACGTTTTCTGCTGCCACCGCCCAGAAGTCGTCACAAAAATAGCCACGAACGCTACAACAAGAGTAGCTGGAGTCGCTGGATGAGTCAGCATCAAAGCCCGTTTTTGCTTGAGCTGCGCGATGTGCGACAAAGTTACCGCATGCCGCGCCAATCGCTGTGGCGTGCGCCGCCCGAGGTGCAAGCGCTGCGCGACGTATCGCTGCAAGTCACCGCCGGGCGCAGTTTGGGCGTGGTGGGCGAATCAGGCTCTGGCAAAAGCACGCTCGCACGACTGGCGATGGCGCTGGAGCGGCCCACGCACGGGCAGGTGTTTTTCGATGGGCGCGACCTGAACGCGCTCACACCGGCTGCGTTGCGCACCGCGCGGTGCCATTTTCAAATGGTGTTTCAAGACCCTTACAGCTCGCTCGATCCGCGCCGCCGTATCTGGCGCACCGTGGCCGAGCCTGCCGCCACGCTGGAAGGCTCACCCCGCGCCAAGCAGCGCGAGCGCGCCGCCGCCATGCTGCACGCCGTGGGCCTGGGTGCTGACACGCTGGACAAATATCCGCACCAGTTTTCCGGCGGCCAGCGCCAGCGCATTGCCATTGCGCGCGCCCTCATCACCCGGCCCAAACTGATCGTGGCCGACGAGGCCGTCAGCGCGCTGGACGTGTCGGTGCAAGCCCAGGTGCTGAACCTGATGGCCGACTTGCGCGATACGCACGGCGTCACCTTCTTGTTCATCAGCCACGACCTGGCGGTGGTCAGCCACCTGTGCGCCGACGTGGCGGTAATGCAAGGCGGGCGCATCGTCGAACACGGCCCGGTGCGCGAAGTGCTGCGCGCACCACAAACCGCCTACACCCGCACCTTGCTGGCCGCAGTGCCCGAACTGGCCGTCACCACACCGGCCGGCGCGGGCCTCTGAACCATCAACCCCTTGCATAAGCGCACCCCATGACCACCCTGCTTTTTTCCCACGGCAACAGTTTTCCCGCCAGCACTTACCGCGTCATGCTCGACAGCCTGCGTGCGCGCGGCTTTGCGGTACATGCGATTGAAAAATACGGCCACCATCCTGACTACCCCGTCACCGACAACTGGCCGCATCTGGTGCGCCAGTTGGCCGACTTTGCCCGCAGCCACTGCGCCGATGGCGGGCCGCCGCCTTGGCTGGTGGGGCATTCGCTGGGCGGCATTCTCAGCCTGTTGTGCGCGGCCCAGCACCCCGACCTGGCCAGCGGCGTGGTGGTGCTGGATTCGCCCATCGTGGGCGGCTGGCGCGCACATGGGTTTGGCCTGGCCAAGCGCTCGCCCAAGCTGATGCAGCGCCTGTCGCCCAGCCAGATCAGCCGCCGCCGCCGCAACGACTGGGAAGACCGCGAAGCCGTGTTCGCCTACTTTCGCAGCAAGAAGGTGTTTTCCACCTGGGACGCCCAGGTGCTGCACGACTATGTGGACCACGGCACCATCGACGCCGATGGCCGATGGCGGCTGGCGTTCGACCCCGAGGTGGAATCCAGCATCTACGACAGCTTTCCCCACCGCATCACGCAACTGTTGCGCCAGCAGCCGCTGAAATGCCCGATGGCCTTCATCGGCGGACTGCAATCGACCGAGCTGCGGCAGGCGGGCGGGCCAGACAGCATCCGCCGCATGGCCAAAGGGCGGGTGATGATGATCGAGGGCACACACCTGTTTCCGATGGAAAAACCACTGGCCGCCGCCGCCGCAGTAGAGGCCAGCCTGCGCGCAGCCACCAGCGGCTGACAAACAGTTGATAAACGGCTGATGCGGGCGGGCTGGGCCGCTGGTTTATCCACATAATCCGGTGATGCACACGCCATCAATTGAAACCCTTTTGTATCCCGGCAGCCTGACCGACGTGCAAGGTATCGAAGTCGGCCAACACACCCTGGCCGAGCGACCCACGGGTTGCTCGGTCGTCATCGCGCGCAGCGGTGCGGTAGGTGGTGTCGATGTGCGCGGCGCAGCACCGGGTACGCGCGAAACCGATTTACTCAACCCAGCCAACGCCGTCGACGTGGTGCACGCCGTGCTGCTGACCGGCGGCAGTGCCTGGGGGCTGGACGCCGCAGGCGGCGTCATGCGCTGGCTGGAACAGCAAGGTATCGGGCTACCCCTGGGAACGGCACCGGGGCTGGTGGTGCCCATCGTGCCCGCAGCGGTGCTGTTCGATCTGTTCCTGGGCGATGCACGCATCCGCCCTGATGCTGCGGCAGGCTACGCCGCGTGTCAGGCCGCATCCACCCAGCCGGTGGCGCAGGGCAATGTGGGCGCAGGCGCGGGGGCCACGGTGGGTAAGCTGTTTGGCGCGCCTTATGCCATGAAAGGCGGCGTTGGCAGCGCCTCGGTCAGCGTGGGGGACGAGGCGGGACGACGACGCGTGACCGTGGGTGCACTGATCGCCGTCAACGCGCTGGGCGACGTGGTTGACCCCGACAGCGGCACGCCCATCGCAGGCGCGCGCACCGCCGATGGGCAGCACCTGCGCGGCAGTGTGGCGGCCTTACTGGCGGGCGAATCGCCACTGTCCATCCTGTCCGGCAGCAACACCACCATTGGCGTGGTTGCCACTAATGCGCCGCTGACCAAGGCGCAGGCCCAGCGGCTGGCCGGCGCGGGACACGACGGCCTGGCGCGCGCCATTCGCCCGGTGCACACCATGAGCGATGGCGACACCTTGTTTGCCCTGAGCACGGGGCAGGCCACCGACCAGGCGGCAGCGCTGGACTTCAATGTGCTGTGCACCCTGGCCGGGGTGGCCGTGCAGCGCGCCTGCGTCAACGCGGTGCGCGCAGCACGCGGCATGCAACTGGGCGAATTCTGGCTCCCATCAGCTTCTGATTTAATAGCGTCTAAAGCATGATACAAGGGCGTATGAGCACCAAACCATCCCAAAAATTCAGCCTGCACCGCAGCCTGCACCACACCTTGCGCTTATGGGTGCTGTCGGTGCGCGACATGCTGGCTTCGGCCAGCCCCTTGCTGCTGCTGGGCGTGGGCCTGCTGGTGGCCGCCTACTGGTGGCTGGACCCACAGCCGCCGCGCAGCGTGACCCTGGCCACTGGCCCGGCGGGCAGCGCCGACGCCGAGTTTGGCAAGCGCTACGCCGCTGCGCTGGCCAAAGACGGCATCACTGTGCAACTGCTGACCACCCAGGGGTCGGCCACCAATCTGGCGGCGCTGCGCGAAGGCCAAGCAGGCGTGGCCTTCGTGCGCGGCGGCACCCTGACCGAAGCCACCAGCGACAACAGTGCCGATGACGACGCAGGCATCACCTCGCTGGGTGCCTTGTTTTATGAGCCGCTTTGGGTGTTTTACCGCACCGGTGCGCTGGCCAAAATGGTGCCCACAGCGGCTGACGTTGCTCCAGCGGCCAGCATCCAGGGCAGCGCCGAGACCTGGGTGCCATCGCCCAGCGTGGCCGATGCCCTGGCCCGCGCGGCCCGTGCTGCCGCAGCGGCCGACGCACCCGATTCAGCCGATGCTGCAGACCCCGGCCATGCACCGGATGCCACCGACACGCCCGCCGCCTCCGGTGTGGCCCTGCCGCCCGCCCCTGCCCCTATTCCTGCGCCTTCAACACTGCCGCCGGTGACGATCATGACCGCCACCGTCCTCGACACACCCGATCCGACCACCACCGCCATCCCGCTGACGCGCTTTACCCAGTTGCGCGGGCTGCGCGTCAACGTCAATCAGCCCGGCAGCGGCGTGCCCGATTTGATGCGCCGCCTGCTGCACGCCAATGGCATGGCCGCCGACAGCATCACCCTCAGCCAGCTTGCACCCGAAGCGGCGGCCACCGCCTTGCAAGCGGGCGAGATCGACGCGCTGGTGCTGCTCACCGCGCCTGAATCGCCCGTGGTGCAGCGCCTGCTGCACAGCCCCAGCATCGCGCTGATGGACGTGACCCAGGCCGAGGCGTACACGCGCGTCTTTCCTTTCATGCAAACCGTGTCGCTGGCCCAGGGCGTGATTGATCTGGCCACCGACCAGCCGCCACAGGACGTGACCTTGCTGGCCCCCACCACCGCCTTGCTCACGCGCGAAGACACCCACCCCGCACTGCGCCAGTTGTTCGCCCAAACCGCGCAAAAGCTGCACAGCGGCGCAGGCTGGTTCAACCGCGCGCGCGACTTCCCCAACACCCGCACCAGCGAGCTGCCCGTCAGCCCCGAAGGCGACCGCGCCATCAACGGCTCGCCACCCTTCTGGCAGCGCTATCTGCCGTTTTGGGCCAGCAATTTGCTGGACCGCATGTGGCTGGTGCTGGGCGGTTTGCTGGTGCTGCTGCTGCCGCTGTCGCGCATCGTGCCGCCGCTGTACACCTACCGCGTGCGCCGCCGCGTGTTCCGCTGGTATGGCCGCCTGCGCGATATTGAAGTGCGCATGCAGGCGGGCAACGCCAACCCGGCCGAGTTACGCCTGGGCCTGGACGAGCTGGAACACCTGGCCCAGCAAATTGCCGTGCCCGCCGCCTACGCCGACGAGGTGTACCGTCTGCGCCGCAACATCGAGGCGGTGCGCCAGCGGCTGGGTTAGGGCCGGTACCTGGGCTTGTTACCGCCCCGCCAGCATCTGCTCATTCCCCAGCCTGCGGGCAAAAAAACACAGCGCCACCGCACACAGCAGCGCAGGCACCAGCCACATGGCGGCCCAGTTCAGGGCGCTGACGGGTTCAGCGCGCAGCACTTTGGACAGCACCGCATATTGCCCGTTGACCGGCACCCAAACGTCCCACCACGGCGCTTTGTCCTGCCGGAAGACGCTCATCAACGGCAGCAGCCCCACCATCGACACGCCCACCGACAGGGCGCTTTGAGCTTCTTTGGCGGTTTTGCCCGCCGCACCAAACATCAGCAAGATGGCGGGCACCATGAAGGCGAACGGCACCAGCACGGCCATGAAGCCCCCAAACTCGCGCAAGCCAAAACTGAACGGCAGCCCCAGGCGGCCCAGCGGCACCCATTGCAGCGCGATCATGAAACCGGTCATCGACGCGGTGACGGCCAGCAGGTTGACGCCGCTGACCGCCAGCCATTTGCCCAGCACCAGCTCAGGCACGGTGACCGAGCTGGTCAGCAGCGGCTCCAGCGTCTGGCGCTCGCGCTCACCGGCCGTGACATCCAGCGCGGCGGCAATGGCCCCCATCAGTCCGGCAAACAGGGCGTAAAAACTCATCAACTGCAACACCCTGGCACCACGCTGTTCGGGCGTGGCGAGGTCACGATCTGCCACCGTGATCGGACGCGCCAGCGTGGGCGCAATACCGCGCAAAATCATCCGCTCGGCACCGATGGCTGCGATATAGGCGTGCACCTCGCGATTGATGCGCGCCACGATGGGGGCTGAGCGGTCGCGGCTGGACAGCGACACCAGCTCCACGGTCACCTGCCGCCCGGCCTGCATCTGCGCGCCAAAGTCTTTGGGCAGCACCAGTACGGCATCCAGATCGCCACTTTTGATTTTGGCTTCATAGTCGGCAGGGCGATCGTCGATCTTCTCAATCCGCACGCCCCGGCGTTCCAGAAAACGCAACAAATCGGGGGCGACTTCCGCGTGAACGATGGGGATGGTAGTGCGTTCGACCCGGTCGACGACCGATTGGGCCACCAAGAAGATGATGGCCAACACCAGTGGGCCAGAAATGGCCACGGTAAACAGCGCCCAGAAAATGCTTTTGCGATCGCGCAGCAGATCGACCAGTTCCTTGCGTGTGACGGTGGCCAGGCGTTGCAGCGACAAGCTCATGCAAACAACCCCTCTTCGCTGCCAATCAGCTTGACAAAACCCTCTTCCAGAGAGGCCACACCGGGCAACGCCAGCACCTCGCCCGTCGTGCCCGAAAACACCACCCGCCCTTGGGCAATGATGACGATGCGGTCGCACAGCGCGGCCACTTCCTGCATGAGGTGGGTGGAAAACAGCACGCATTTTCCCTGCGTTTTCAGCCGCAAAATCAGCTCGCGCATGCTGCGGGTGGACATGATGTCCAGCCCGTTGGTGGGTTCATCCAGCATCACCGTCTGCGGGTCATGCACCAGCGCCCGGCCAATGGCGACCTTGATCCGCTCGCCTTGCGAAAAACCCTGGGTTGGGCGATCGGCCAGCGCATCCAGGCCCAGCTCGTGCAGCAAGCGATCAGCACGGGTCGCAGCGTCGTGTGACGACAGCCCATGCAGGCGCGCAAAGTAGACGATGTTTTCGCGTGCGGTCAGCCGCCAGTAAAGCCCTTTGGAGTCACCCAAAACACCCAGACGCTGGCGTATCTCCGCGCGGCCAGAAAGCAAATCAACGCCATCAATCTCAACCCGCCCCTGATCGGGCGTCAGCAAGGTGGACAGCATGCGCAGCGTGGTGGTTTTACCTGCACCGTTCGGCCCCAGGATGCCCGTGATCTGGCCATCGTGCGCTTCAAAACTGACACCGTCCACCGCCTTCACAACCCGCGTGTGGGCACGTAGCGACAGCAGCGAGGCGCGTTCGCGCACCGTGAATTGTTTGCTGATCGACTCCACCCGAATCATGGCTGCGCCTCCAGCGCCGAGATGTAGAACAACGGGCGAGGCAGATCCATGCGTTCGGTGCAGGCCGCGTCGGTGGCAGGAATATCACCTTCTTCCACAAAGCGCGTCACGATGCTGCGCACGCAAGCTTGCGGCGTCACGATGTGCCCCATGCCGCCCACCGTGTAGTGCTTGCTGCGGCTGAGGGTTTGGGCGGCCAGTGCGGCCTGCGCGGGTGGCGTGACCGGATCCAGCGCGCCCGACAGCAGCAGCGTTGGGATGTGGCTGCGCGTGGGCTCATAAAACTCTGGCTCTACCGTGCCGTGCGGGAAGTCTTGGCAAAAACTGTAGAACATGTCGGTGATCGACTGAAAGCGCGGATTGACCGGCGGCGTGCGGCCCAGCATGTCTTCAGCGCACATCACGGCAAAGCGCTGCACCATCGCAATATTTTCAACCTGCGGGCCGCTGGCGGCCAGCGACAGCAGCGGGGCAAAGTCACCCGCGTTGGCCTGCTTGACCAACTGCGGAATCAGGCGCTCGGTGTCCGGGCGGTACAGCAGTTGCCACAGCAGCATGATGACGCTGCGACGGCTGATGGTGCCCTCAACAGTTTGGCCCGTGGCCGGGTGGCGCAAGCTGACGCGGCGCGGCTGCGCGTGCAGCGTGCTGAGCAGCTGATCGAACTGCGCCAGCGCATCGGGCAGATTTTGCGCACAAGCTGGCGATACGCTGCAAGCTGCCAGTGTCTGCCGCAACTCGGCCTCAGACGAGGTCAACGCATCGTCCGGTAAACGCCACGCCGTAGGTGCCACGCTGTCGAGCACGGCGCTGCGGATGCTGCCCGGATAGCGCTTCATGTAGCGCAGCGCCACCCGGGTGCCATAGCTGCCGCCCCAGAGGTTGATCTGGCGCTGCCCCAGTGCTTTGCGTACCGATTCCAGATCGTCCACATAGTCATCGGTGCGCGCCGTCTTCGGGTTGCCCTCAATGGTGGCGATGCAATGCGCCCAGTCTTGCAGCGACTGGGCGTCGTTTTCAGTCAGGATCTGGGTCACGACATCCACCTTGCGTCCGGCATCGCCGCTGCTGTCCAAGCTGGGTCGCAAATCACAGGTCAGCGTTTTGCTTTGGCCAGTGCCACGCTGATCGACCAGCACGATGTCGCGGCTGCGGCGCACCGTGTGCAGCACGCTGACCAGCGCCCCCAAATCGCTCGCGGCCTGACCAGGGCCGCCGGCCAGCAGGTACAGCGGATCAGGCTCGGCGTGGCGCGCCATGGCGGGCAGGACAGCCACGTGGATGCTCACCATCTTGCCGCTGTCAGGTTGGGCATGGTCTTGCGGCACCTGCAACAGTCCGCAACGGGCAGCGGTGTCCACCTGCTTGATGGTGCAACTCTCAAGCTTCAGTGCGGCCTGCTTGGGTGGCGGCTTGGGGCTGCAAGCGGCCAGCAGCGCACTGGCCAGACCCATGGCGGCGAAAGCGGCACAACCGGTACGCCAGCGGGGCGAAAATATCAACATCATGATGGGGCTGTCAACAAGTGACCATCGGCCTTCAATCAAAAACAACCTGGAGCATAGTTGAAACCGCACAGGGCAAAGCCCTCGCGCATGCCGCAGGCCACGCTCTATCATCTTGACCCTGTGCCCGCACCGTTGGCGGGCCATTTCATCTGGAAAGCCCTCTACCCGTGTTCAAAAATCTGATGCTGTACCGCATCGGCCCCGGCTGGCCCGCATCGGCCAGCGACCTGGAAGCCGCCCTGGCCACCGAGCCTTTCGCCCCCTGTACCGCTACGCAGCAAAAGTCCACCGGCTGGGTGCCACCGCGTGGCGAGGCGCATGGCGCGCTGGTCGAAGTGGTGGGCGGCCAATGGATCGCCCGTTTTGCCATCGAAACCAAAGCCGTGCCCGGCGACGCCGTGCGCCGCAAAGTCGATGAAGCCGCACAGGCCATCGAACAAACCACCGGTCGCAAGCCGGGCAAAAAAGAGCGGCGCGATTTGCGCGACGATGCCTTGACAGCGCTGCTGCCGCAGGCTTTTCCGCGCCGCACCGAATTGACCGCGTGGCTCAACCCGCAAGAACGCTGGCTGGTGCTGGACGCGGGCGCACAAGGCAAGGCCGATGAAGTCATTACCAGCCTGGTGCGCGTGGCGGGGCAAGGTTTTGCCATTGGCCTGCTGCAAACCGCACGCTCTCCGCAAGCGGCCATGACCGGCTGGCTGGCGGCGCAAACGCAAGACGAATTACCCAGCGCCTTCCACATCGAGCGCGAGTGCGAACTCAAAGGCAGTGGCGAGCAGCCCGCCGTGGTCAAGTTCACCCGCCACGACCTGGCCACCGACGAAGTGCGCCAGCACGTGGCCGAAGGCAAGCTGCCCACCAAGCTGGCGCTGGGCTGGCAAGACCGCGTCGGCTTCATGCTGACGCAAACGCTGCAAATCAAGAAAGTGGCGTTTCAAGAAGGCGTGTTCGATGAGCGCGCCTCAGCCCAGGGCGATGACCGCTTTGACGCCGACGTGGCGTTGTCCACGGGTGAATTGAGCGCGCTCATCCACGATCTGATCGATGCGCTGGGCGGCGAGGTCGAAACCACTGCCGTCACCGACCAGGTGCCCACCACTCGTGCACCAACCACGGCTGGGGCGCCCTTGGCTGCCCCAGCCGACGGCCCGCCGTTCTAAGCCACTGGCGCAGCTCTTGACGCTTTAAGCCATGCACGCCGTCATCGCCATCTGCCTGGGGGCCAGCATCGGCGCACTGCTGCGCTGGCAGCTTGGCCTGTGGCTGAACCACACCGCAGCCTGGTTGCCCTGGGGCACACTGGCGGCCAATCTGGTGGGCGGCTACCTGATCGGTCTGGCATTGGCACTGCTGCACCATCACCCGCATATTGACCCAGTGTGGCGGCTGCTGCTCGTCACCGGTTTTCTGGGGGCGCTGACCACTTTTTCATCCTTCAGCGCTGAGGTGGTCGAGATGCTGCTGCACCAGCGCTATCTGCCTGCCGCCAGCACCGCGGCACTGCACCTGGCCGGATCGCTGCTGCTGACCTGGGCCGGCATCCGCACCGTGGGCTTTTGGATGGCGCAGCGTATAAGCTGAAATCAAGCCAGCTTGCTTCCAAGTTAATAGCTTTCAACGCTTTACTGACAAGCGCCAAAGACTATTTTGACTTGAATTTTTAACACTTGATGGCGGCACCGGCTCATACGCTCAACGCCACCACCACCGCGCTGCCGTCCATCCATACCGCCACCCGGCTGCCCTTGCGCAAACGGTTGGGGCGGTCGGCAAAGCCCACCAGTTGCACGCCGCCAGCCAGGGTCACCACCACCTCGTCGCGCTGCACACCGCGCGCGCAGCGCAGCACCGTTCCCAGCAAGCGGTTGGCCCCAGCACCGCCTTCTTGCACCTCCATCGCCTCGATCGCCTGCACGCGCACAGCGGTGGCCTTGCACAAGGCCAGCACCGGCAGGCCGGGGGCCAGGCCCAGCAGTTCAGCGCTTTCACGTGTGATCAATGACGACAGCTCATCCCCACTTGGCGTAGCCAAAAAAACCCGCACCATTGGATCACGCGCGCCAGCGCTGTCCAGCCGCACCACCGTGCACGGCACGTGGTTGCGCATGCTGGTGCGCGGCCCGGTCAGTGCCGGGCTGGTCGCACCGTTGACGCGCGCCAACACGCCGCTGCGGGCCGCGTGCAATTCATCGGCTGCGGCCAGCAAGCGCGTGCCCGCCTTGGTCAGGCGTGCGCCGCCGCCGCCGCTGCCGCCCACGCTGGAATCCACCAGCGGCTCACCCGCCAGATTGGTCAGCGTGTGGATGGCCTGCCACGCCGCCTTGTAGCTGATGCCCGCCGTGCGCGCGGCCTGCGAAATCGAGCCGTGCGCGCCCACCAGTTGCAGGATTTGAAGGCGTTTGTCGGCCTGGGCGTAGCCGAGGGATTGGGTAGAAAGGTGTCGTTTGGCCATCCGCACATTGTGCCGCTGCCCATGTCCACCACCTATGACCCTAGGTCCAGCAGTTGACCGCTGGAGTTCTTCTTGAAAGCCGCATGAATACACAACTTTCTGCCTTTTCCCCAAGCTCACCCTGGAGGTCAAGGCGCACCGCACCCACTGGCACTGCGCTCGCCGCGCCATGCGGCGTTGCTCGTCCTTGCGGGCAGCAAAGCCCGCAGCGTCCTCGCGCCTTGCCTGGCACGCCGATCACAGCACCATCGGATGCGTCCAACTGCCGAATCTAAGATGACCGCAACCG